>CAKSWG010000013.1 GCA_934511465.1 uncultured Faecalibacterium sp.
TAGAAAAAAGAACGAATTTTCTTTTTTATTTTCTCCGTTTTGTCAAAGAGCGCATTTTCTGTGCAAGATGCACAATCCGTCGGCTTTTTACGGGTGGAAAACTCCGCCGCGCCCGCTGTGCAGGGCTTAGTATAGGCGGCTGCGGCCTGTATTATACATATTATAATAAGAAAAACGTTTTGTGCTTTCCTCTACGCCCCTTCCCGTAAAAAAAGCAACTCCGGAAAATCCGCAGATCTTCCGGAGTTGCAAATCATAAAATATTATTTCCGCTGAAAATGGCCAAAGCGCACGCAGCGGCCATTCAAAATGGTCAGTTCATTTTCTGCACCCGGTTCCACGCCTTGATGACCTGCCAGCGGAAGGTGTACTTGCCGGGCTTGAAGCTCTCGCCGTAGTCCTTCATCAGGCCCTGCTCCACACACCAGCGTGCAGCCAGCTGGGTGTCCGCGGCTTCGGCGCTGATGTCGGCATACAAAGCGGTTCCGGTGGGCTGGGGCCTGCCTGCGGCATTCCACAGCATCAGGGCCAGCTGTTCACGGCTGGTGGGAATGACGCCATCCGGCAGGTGGGTCTCCATCCAGATCTGGGTGCCCACTGCATAGGTCACAGCGCCAATGGCCGCACCGCCCAGAATGACAGCGGCGGTAGCAGCACCGTCGTCGCCGCCGGAAACGGTCTGGCCGGGCTCTTCCTCTGCGGGCTTATCGGCCAGAATGGCACGCAGCGTCACTCTCTGAACAGGCATCTTAAAGCTGTTGTTTTCAATGGTCAGACCCTGCGGCTCCACAACTTCCCAGCTGGACACGATCTTGCCCTCCGGGATGCCGTCAAAGGTGTTGGGCAGTTTGACCGTGCTGTCTTCATCGGCATTGGGCAGTGTTCCGATCCTCGCGCCCTCTTCGTCCACAATGGTGATGCCGTTCCTGGCTTTTTTTCTATATTTTGCGTAGTAAGTATTGCCAGCCTCGACAGTTTCTACCGGTTGACCGCTGAAATAGGCAGTTTTATACCAGCCGTTGAACTTGAAGTGCTCTTTTTTCGGCGTGGCAAGAGTACCTTCTTCAAATTCGGTGTCAGCGTCAAAGGTGCCGCCGTTCAAGTAGGCGATTGCACTGCCTCTAAATATCAGATTATACTGGCCTTCCTGCATATATTTCACACCATCCAGACAGGTGCAATTACGGAAAGCATTTTCGCCAATCGTTGCAACTTTGTTCAGGACGATATCCGGGCCCAAAAAAGAACAGTTATCAAATGCACGGTCACCGATGCTTTTCGCATTCAGAACCATCGTTCCTTTCAGGCCGGCATTCTGAAATGCTTCTTTTCCAATTTCCTCGATTTGGTCCAAAAATGTAGTATCCGCCAGAGAAATACACCCTTTAAAGGTGCCAACGCCAATTTTGGTAATCGTATCCGAAAGTGTTACGCTTTCAAGATTTGCGCAGCCGTTGAATGTTCCATAATTGTTACTTGTATTTGCCCCATCAAAATTATCAGAATTGCTTTCAATCACAACCGTCTTAAGACTATAGCAGTTTAAAAAAGTTCCCGTGATGCTTGTTACATGTGCAGGGATCACTGCATTTACGATTGGGCACTGGATAAACATGCCATCCAGACTGGTAATTTTTTCCGGGATTTCAGGAACACTTGTAAGCTGTGTTTCTCTGAGTGCGCCTGCTCCAAGTGTTTCCAGATTTTTGGGCAGAACGATGTCCGTTATTTTTGTTCCATTAAAAGCATGTGCATCGATTTTTGTCACCGAATCAGGGAGCACAACTTTTCCGGACAAAGCTCCGCGATAAAAAGCATAAGTTCCAATTTCCTTTAATGTAGACGGAAACTGAATACTGGTCAGACTGCTCTGGTTAAAACAGGACGCACCAATGGATTCAAGACCTTCCGGCAGTTCGACCGATGCCAGACTTTTATCCAGAACAAACGTTCTTGCGCCCAGATGCGTAATGCCTTTCCCCACAACACCTTTTGTGATCTTTTGCATATATTGGCTCCATGGCACAGCATTGGCATTTGCATAATCTGCCATAGCTCCTTTTCCAGAAATTGTCAGAGTATAATTTTCATCGTCATTTTCTGTGATCGTCCATGCAATCGTGCTTTCATTTCCGGATGCTTCGCAATTGCCGGTTGCCACAACATCCCCGCTTGCTGCAAACGCAGCCGTTGGCAGCAATGTCACGATAAAGCAGACGGCCAGAAACATTGCTACGATTCGTTTTTTCATCGTTTTATCCTCCTGTTTGTATAATATTTTCGTTTTGTCCGGCCCCAATTTCCGGCTCAAAACGCAAAAAGACGCTGCCCCGGCATGGTTTTCACCACGCCGGAACAGCGTCTTTTTTTGCAATAGTTATTTACCCAGCCAGAAATGGACGCACCACAAACGGGCAGAGTTTCACTTACTCTGCTCTGCTCTGCTCTGCTCTGCTCTGCTCTGCTCTTTAAGCATGTCCGCAAAAGCGCACGTTGTCAAGCCCTTTTTCACAGCCGGTTCTCCTTTGCTTTGGCAGTTCCAACGCAAAGCAGCCCTGAGAAGCACCGGTCCAATGGGCCGGCGGCTTGCAGCCGGCTGGCTCCCTTCCGGAAGCCCCTGTAACTTTGCGTCCCCGCCTTGCGGCGGGTCTGCCGATGGATGTTTACACCCAGAATATACCAGTTTTCGGCTCCGTTTGCAAGAGCCGTGCCGCACATCCTGTGCCGAATTTTGCACCGGATTTTTGGCTAAGGTGCAAAAAGCGCCGTCTGTACGCGCCGTTCTGCGGCTTTTCAGGCGTTTTTCTTCGGTCCAAAGAAGTGCAGCACCCGCAGCGGAGCATCGGCCTGTAAGGCAAAGCTGCCAGTGCCCGCCGGCACAAAGATCTGATCCCCCTTCTGCACCGGCAGGCTGTGGCCGTGGGCCGTCAGAGTTCCAGCACCCTCCAGCACATACAGGCCGCTGAACTGCGCCGGGCAGGGCACAGTGAGGGTGTCGCTTACTTTCACTTCATCCAGACGGAACAGCGGCGTGTTCTTGTAGCCCACCAGTGTGGTGATGCTGCCGCCCTCCTCGGTGAGAATGTTCTCGGGCCGGATGAACCACCGCTCCCGGATCTCCTCCCGGGTGTGGGGCTCGTAGTGGAAGCACTCGAACATCTTTTCAAAGCCAAGGCCCTGATGGCACATGCTGTCCGCTACCGCAAAGCCGCTGGGCGTGGTGCGCTCCACACGGATGGTGTAATCGGTGGGTTCCTGGATCTCCACCAAAAAGCATCCGGCACCGATGGCGTGGGGCATGCCGCCCTCAATGAGGATGGTATCCCCCGGGTGCACCGGGTATTTCTGCAAAGCATCCAGCATCCCGGGGATGTCCTGCGCATGGAACAGTGCTTCCCATGCTTCGCGGGTGACGCCCTCCTTGAAGCCATAGTAGATGCAGGGCTCTTCGCCGTTCACCGGGTGGCCGTCGAGGATGTGCCAGCACTCGGTTTTTCCGTAGGGGCTGTGGAACAGCCGCATGGCGGTGGGCTTATCCGGGTGCACCTGCACGGTCAGGCGCTCTGCGCTGTCAATGAGCTTGGTCAGCACGCCAAGGGATGCATCGGTACGGTCCGCGCCAAGGTAGCCTGCGGGGTCGCTCTCCAGCACGGCCTTCAGGGTCACGTCTGCGCCGCGCAGGCGGCTCATGCCCTCTTCCGGGAACTGTTCGCGCCCGGCATTGCGGGCCGCAACAACGGAGAGGATCCATTCTTCCGGAAAATGGCCATCCCCTTCCGAGGGCACACCGTGGAAGCGGTCCAGCATGGAACCGCCCAGATAGGTGCGCCATGCGCGAGGGTTATCGAGCAAAAACGGAAAATCCGTGGTCGGCATCGTCATAAGGTAAAACCTCCTGTAAAAAGTGCAAAGCCCGCCCTTCCGGCGTGGGAAAGGCGGGCCTTGCTGCAAGCGATCGATTGGAAGAAAAAGGAGATGTGGGAATTGCGTTTGGAAGAACTGCCTTTCCCTTTTTCTGCGGCAGCTTATGCGCCGTAGACGAGGTTGGGCAGGAACAGCACCGCCTGCGGGAAGAAGATCATGAAGATGATAACGCCCACGACGGCCAAGTAGAACGGCCAGCCTTTCTTGAAGGTCTCTTCAATGGGGCACTCCATAATGTCAGACACGGCATACAGTGCGGTACCGACAGGAGGAGTCATAACACCGAAGGTAACGGTGGTCATCATGATCATGCCGAACACGACTTCGTTGACGCCGATGCTGCGCATGACGGGCAGCAGGATGGGGGTCAGGATCAGGGCGATCACGGTGGTCTCCATGAACATGCCGCAGATCAGCAGGAACACGACCACCAGCAGCAGCAGCAGAGCGCTGTTGGTGGTGATGCTCAGCAGAGCGTTTGCGATGGTGACGGTGATGTTATCGTACACGATGCCGTAGCCGAACACGCCGGAGAAGGCCAGAATGATGGTGATAACGGTGATGTCCTTCACACTGTCCTTCAGGGTCTGCATCAGGCTCTCCCAAGTCAGCTCGTGGTAGAACACGGTGCCGACCAGCAGAGCGTAGGCGCAGGCAAAGGAGCCGGACTCGGTGGGGCTCATGATGCCAAAGCGGATCAGGACGATCAGCAGCACAGGGAACAGGATGGCCCAGATACTGTCCAGCAGAGCTTTCAGGATCTCGGACAGGGGGGCGGGCTTATCGTGCTCGGGCTTATAGCCAAAGCGGCGGGCGCTCCAAGTGACGGCCAGCATCAGCAGGACGCACATCAGGATGCCGGGCACCCAGCCAGCCATGAACAGACGGCCGATGGAAACTTCGCCCACGGTGCCGTAGATGATCAGACCCATGCTGGGGGGAATGGTGGCAACGATCAGGCCGGACAGGCCGTTGATGGCGGCAGACCAGCCGCGGTCGTAGCCCAGACGGTTCATCTCAGGTCCCAGAATGCGGCACTCCATGGAAGCGTCTGCAACGGCAGAGCCGGAGACGCCGCCCATCAGGGTGGACATCAGGCAGGAGACCTGACCGATGTTGCCGTACATGTGGCCGGTGCAGGCATTGGCAAAGCGCATCAGGCGCTTGGTGATGCCGCAGCTGTTCATCAGGTTGCCGGCCAGAATGAACAGGGGGATGGCCAGCATGGTGAAGCTCTGCGAGGTGGAAATGGATTTCTGTACCAGAACGGTCATGGGCAGGTTGCGGATCAGGAAGAACGAAAAGCCCGACAGACCGATGGAGAATGCCACCGGCATACCCAGCAGCAGAAAAACGAAGAAGATACCGATTGCAATAAACATTAGCCGATGTCCCTCCCTGCTTCGTGTTTGACTTCCTGACCAGCGGGCGTCTTGACACGCTCAATGATGTTCAGGATGGTGGAGATCAGCATAAAGAAGGAGCCCACGGGCACTGCCATGGTCACCCAGCCGTAGCTGACGTGCAGAGAAGTGATCTGGCGCACCCAGCCAGTGGTGGTCATGCCGTAGCCGTAGTAGATCAGCACGCACAGGAAGGCGGCAATGATCACCTTGAACACGATGTCCAGCACCTTCTGCACACCGGCAGGGAACTTTTTGACGAACAGATCCACGCCGATCAGGCCGGAGCCGCGCATTGCTACGTCGCTGCCCAGAAAGATCAGCCACGCAAATGCGATCAGCGCAACATCCTGTGCCCAGTTCAGCGGATGGCCGAAGGTGCGCATCATTGCCGAGACAAAGACGAGGATCGCAATGCCCGCAACCAAGATCAGAGCAATGAGCTCTTCCAGCTTGCAGAGCTTTTCATAAAATTTCTTCATAGAAAATCGTCCTTACTCAAAAGGCCTCCTGCACAGCCTTGCCATGCAGGAGACGAGTTTTACAGTAGTTTTTAAGGAGCGGCAGGCGATCAGGCCTCAACGCCGGCTTCCTTGTACAGCTGCTCGCGCAGCTCGGTCCAGCCCAGCTTCTCGTATGCGGGCTTCACAGCCTCACGGAAGATGTCCTTGTCCACTTCCACGATGGTCATGCCGTTGTCCTTCAGGGTCTGCTCCATCTCAGCCTGAGCAGCGATGATGTCCTGTGCGTTCTGGTATGCGCAGTCGTTGAAGTCCTTCTTCACGATCTCCTGATACTCAGCGGGCAGCTTGTCGAACCATGCCTGACCGCAGATGGCCATGTTGAACAGGTTGATGTGCTCGGTCTTGCTGACGTACTCGCAGACCTCGTAGATCTTGCTGGAAACAGCAGAGGTGTACTGCACCTCGCAGCCGTCGATGGACTTGGTCTGGATGCCGTTGTACACCTCGGACCATGCAATGTTGTAGGGGGTAGCACCCATAGCGGAGATGGACTCCACGTACGGATCAGCACCGGGGGTGCGGATGACAGCGCCCTTCAGGTCGGCGGGGGTGTTGTAAGCCTTGTGGCCCATGAAGGAACGAGCGCCGTCGTAGTAGTTGTAGCACAGGCCGCAGATGCCGTTGGCAGCCAGATCAGCGTCCCAGCCCTTGAAGGTGTCGGTAGCCATCAGCTTCATGCCGTCCTCGTAGTTGTCCACGATGTAAGCCATGTTCAGGATGCCGATGTCGTTGACATAGCTGGACAGACGGCCTGCATCGGTCAGAACGGCGATGCCCATGCCCTGCAGAGCCTGATCGATCATGTCTTCCTCACCGCCCAGCTGGCTGGAGGGGTAGATGGTGACTTTGACGTGGCCATCGGTATCCTCGGCGATCTTGTCGGCAGCAGCCTGCAGGCCCTGATAGATCATGGAGGTATCGGTCTGGGTGGTGGAGAACTTCAGCTCGAACACCTCACCGGAAGCAGCGGAACCGGCAGCAGCGCCGGAAGCAGCGCCGGAAGCAGCAGCGGTAGAAGTGGAAGCGGAAGAGCCGCCGCAGGCGGTCAGGGCAGCAGCAGCAGCCATAGCGCCGCAGGCGGTGATGAACGAACGACGAGTGATCTTTTTCATTGTTTTTTCCTCCTGTTACTCAAGAACAGCTTGTTTTCTCCTCAGCGGTCTTTCGCACAGAGCCCGCTGTTTTTCTGTGATTTCAGGATATCATGTTCACGACCTGTTCACATCTGCATTTTGTCATGAACAAAACATGACATTTTTCCAAATAAATATGACATTTGTCACATTTTTCGTCAAATCAGAGAGAAAAAGCCCACTTTTATGCAGCAACCTGCACAAAAGTGGGCTTTTTGTGTGCATTTTTCATCAGCTTGTCAACGTGTACTGCAATTGCTGCTGGATCTGCATCAATTGCAGTTCCAGATTCTTATCCGCGCTCATGGCTTCGGTAATAAGCCGGTCGGCCATCTCCATAGCGCTGTGATAACGGGTAAAGCGCGGCGTGGCGATGGTGTTCTCCATGATGAAGGGCAATATCTCCATGCCCATGGAAGTGATGCCCATAGAGTCGTCCCGCAGGATGGCCGTCACCTCGGTGGATTCGGTCACGCTGCGCAGAGCCGAAACGCCGCGCAGCTGGGTGTAGACCATAGTCTGCATCGCCCGGGTACAGGTGATGGTCTTGAGCAGCTCCCAAGCAAGCTCCGGGTGGGCCGTGCGCTTGCCGATGCCCACCATCAGGGTGCTCAGCTGCGAAAAGCTGCCCGCATCGTCACCGGTGCCGCGCGGCATGGGGATGCAGTCCCACTCAAAATCCGAGGAGCGTTTGATGCGCCACGGATACGGCTCGTAGCTGCGGTACTCGGAAAAGAGCATGGGCCGGAAGGCCACCCTGCCCTCGTCGAACAGTTTATCGCTCAAACTGGTGCCTGCGGTCAGGGCCGCCAGCTTCTGCGCGAACTGAACGGCCTGTTCCTGATCGCTCTGGCTCAGCAGGCATTTTTCGCCGTCCTCGCTGAAGATGGAACAGCCGTTGGCCAGCACGGCTTCCTGCCAGCCATAATCGTACACACCGAACTGGTCCAGCACGCCGTCGCCGTCCGTATCGCGGGTGAGCCGCTCGCACAGGCTGTAAAATTCGTCCCATGTCCAGTCCACATCCGGGATGGAAATGCCCTCGCTTTGCAGCAGGGTCTTATTGATGAACATCATCTGCGGCACGCATTCCAGCGGCAGGGCATACTGCACGCCCTTGTCGGCACCGGATTCCAGCGCGGCGGTGTAAAAATCGGCCGTATCCACCTCCGGGTCTCCGGCGATCAGTCCGTCCAGTCCGTACAGGGCACCGGCATCGCTGAACTGCACAAAATCTTCCGGCAGGATCACCATTACGTCCGGCTCCTGTCCCAGCAAAAAGCGCCCGCTCAGCCACTCGCTGTAGTCCTCCACGCCAATGCCGCTGGTGTACCGCACCGTCACGTTGGGGTGCTCTGCCTCAAACCGGGCAATGGCCGTGTCCATAAAGGTGTAGTAGTCCTCGCCCGGCGCATTCCAGTAGCTGTCACAGGGGAAGCCGATGTACAGCACCGTTTTGCGCCCGGCCGCAAACACCAGCAGCGCCGCCGCTGCCGCGATCAGTACAAGGCCTTTCCACAGGCGGCGCATGTTCATACTTCGCCCTCCGCGCTGCCGCTCTGGGTCTGTACGGCCCAAATGGCCAGCTGGGTGCGGTCACGCAGGTCCAGCTTGCGCAGGATGCTGCTGATATAATTGCGCACCGTGCCCTCGGAGAGGAACAGCCGCCCGGCGATCTCCTTGTTGGAAAGGCCGCAGCCCACCTCGCGGATCACCTGCCGTTCCATCTTGGTCAGCTCCCCTGCTTCCCGCTTGTTCACCCGCACCTGCGCGCCGCTCTGGGCCATGCGGGAGAACATCTGCAATACCTTGGAGGCCACGTCCGGCGCAATGATGGAGCCGCCGCGTGCGGCTTCGCGCACGGCGTTGGTGAGCCCGTCCACCGAGATGCCCTTGAGCAGGTAGCCGGAAGCGCCGTAGCGCAGCGCGTCGAACACGTAATCGTCGTCGTCAAAGGTGGTAAGGATGATCACCTTGATCTGCGGGAACTCCTGCTTGATGCGGCGGGTGCACTCCACGCCATCCATTTCCGGCATCCGGATGTCCAGCAGCACCACGTCGGGCTGCTTTTCCTCCACCAGTTCCAGTGCTTCGCGGCCATTGGCTGCGGTGGCCACCATTTCAATGTCCTCCTGCTTGCCGATCACAAAGCTCAGGCTTTGGCGGATCAGTTCCTGATCGTCTGCCAGCAAAACCTTTATCATACCCGTTTCCTCCTGTTCCGGCCTAGCCGTTCTTCTTGCGCAGCGGGATGCTTACCCGGATGCAGAAACCGTCCGTGCTCTCATAGGCAAAGCTGCCGCCCAGCATATCCATGCGCTCCCGCATGTGCTGCAAGCCAAAGCCGGGCGCCACGCTCTTGCAGCCAATGCCGTTGTCCTGCACTTCCACCGCCAGCACGCCGTCCTGCACGTGGCAGCGCACCTGTACCCGGGACGCATGGCCGTGGCGGATGGCGTTGGTGATGCCTTCCTGCACAGTGCGGTACACCGCGTCCTCTTCGTCCTGCGAAAGGGCCAGCCCCTCCAAGTTTTCTTCCAGCTGGATCTGCGCACCGCTGCTCTGGGCCATGCTGGTGCACATCTTGCGCAGCGCGCCGGGCAGGCTCTCGTTTTCCAGCGAGTCGGGGCGCAGCGCCTTCACCGACCGGCGCACATCGTTCATGCCGTTGCGGGCCGTGTCCGCGATGAGCTGCATCTGGTGGCGGGCCATCTCGGGCGAGTCGTCCATCATCTGGATGCAGGCGTCCGCACCGGCGGTGATGCCGGTGAGCACGTGGCCCAGCGTATCGTGGATCTCGCGCGCAAGGCGGTTGCGCTCCTGCACCTGCGCGGTGTGGGCGCTCTCCTCGGCGTAGATGCGCAGCTGCTCGTTGGCTTCTTCCAATTTCTGGTTCAGCTCCAGAACTTCCAGCTTTTCGCCGGTCTGCTGGCTGATGAACAGCACCATGTACAGGATGAACAAGATCATTTCCAGCGCGGAAAGGCTCTCGATCACCAGTTGCAGCACACTGCGGGTGTGCAGGCTGTAAAAGGCCAGATATTGTTTGAGCGTCACCGCATGCAAAGCGCTGGTGGCGGCGTCCATGTTGCACAAAAGGTACACCACGATCATGGCCGCAAGGAAGTTGCGCTGCCGCCGGGAGCGCGGGTCCTCCACCATATCCACGATGGCAAACAGCGCAATTTTATCGCAGTTCTGCTGGAACATCAGCGCCGCAAGGCTGTACAGCACTCCCTCCAGCAAAAAGAACTGCCAGCTGCTGCGGGAAAACGCAGCGGCCTGCTGCTGGCGAGACCACTTGCTCAAAAAGTTGCCCGCACCGGCCAGCACCACCGCCAGCGTCAGCACGCCGGGCCGGTAGGGCACCCATTGCAGTGCTGCCAGCAGCGCGCTTGCGCTGCCGCTTTGCACCGCATACATGGGCGTGACCAGCTGCAACACAAAGATGAACAGCATCAGGAACACCGTTAAAATTTCAATGGCATGGTACAGCGCCCGGATGATGGGCGCAAGCCCTTCACTTTTCATTGCCAGCCCTCCGTACCATAACGCGGGATATCCTCCTCGGTGATCTGTGTTACCGGCATGACGATGTTGGTGAGGTAGGGCTCGCCATCCAGAATTTCATATACCACCTTTGCGGCCATCCGCCCGATGCGCAGCGGCGACTGGGCCGCAGTGGCCGTCATGAGCCCTTCCGCGATCAGGGCTTTGGCGTCCGGCGAGCCGTCCACGCTGTAGACCCGGGTGGTCTCCAGCTGGCCGTACTCTTCCAGCGCCGCCATGGCGCCCAGCGCGGCCTGCTCGTTCACCGCCATGACCACATCGATCTGCGGGAAGGTGTTCAGCAGCTGTTCCATGGCGTGCATGGAGCGGTCCAGCTGGCCGCCGCAGTCCCGCAGTTCCAGAATGTGGTAGTCGTTGCCGCTGCGGCTCAAGGTCTGGCAGAAGCCGGACAGCCGGTCCCAGCTGGAAAAGGAATCCGAGTTGGAGAGCAGCACGATGTTGGCACTTTTGGTCTGGCTGATCAGGTGGCGGGCATCCAGCAGGCCCGCGCCGTAGTTGTTGGAGGTGATGGTGCAGGTGACGAGCGCCTGCTCATCCTCGTCCATTTTGGAGTCGATCAAAATGACCGGCACGTCCTTTTCCTTCGCCTTGCGCAGGGCAGGCTTGACCCCCTCGTAATCCACCGGGTTCACGATAAGCAGCTGGATGCCCTGCTCCAGCATATCTTCAATTTCCTGATTCTGGCGCTGCTGGTCCTGCCCCGGGTCGCGCACCAGCAGCAGGTCGCCGCTGCTGCGCACCTGCATCTTGATCTCATCGTTGATGGTCTCATAAAACGGGTCGCTGAGGGTGGTGTAAGTGGCGCCGATCATCCGTGCCCCGCCGGGCAGGCGCACCCTGCTGACGAACCAGCCTTGCAGTGCCAGTGCCGCCAGCGCCGCCGTCAGCAGCAGCAACAAGCCCTTTCCGATCTGCCGCAACGTTTTCATCTGCCCTTCCCCCCTGACCTGTCAGCAAAGTTTCTTAGTTTATACTGTGTTTATTATAGCCGCTTTGCCGGTGCGGAACAAGTGCCGGTTTTGGGTCCGGTGCAAAAAAAACACCCCGGCTCGCAGCGCTTGGCTGCAAACCGGGGCGTAGCCGTAACGGGTCTACTTCTTTTTCAGCTGGTCGGCAAGGCCGTCGCGGGGGGTGACGTAGACGGTGGTGTACACCTCGTACAACACCATGCCGGGCTTGGCGCCGCTGGCTTTCCAGATGTTTTTCACCTCGGTGGTGTCCACGGCCACCTTGGCACCGGCACCCGCCTTGTAGGCGCTGGAATAAATGACGGCCAGCTCCGCGGCTTCCTGCTTTGTGGTATCGGGGATATCCTCGCCCCGGCTCATGACCACCACGTGGCTGCCGGGGGCCTTCTGCACATGGAACCACAGGTCTTTGCCCCGGGCGGTGTGGAGGGTGAGCTTGTCGTTCTGGGCGTTGTTGCGGCCCACCAGTATCTCAAAGCCATCGGTGGAGGTAAAGCGCAGAAAATCCGCAGGCTTCTGGCGCTTGTCCCGTTGCTTATAATATTTCAGGTAGCCCTGATTTTTCAGTTCCATGCGGATCTCGTTCAGGGCCGCTTCGCCGGAGGCGGACTCCACCTCGTAGAGCACCGTTTCCAGATAGGCGATCTCTTTTTCGCCCTCGGCCAGCAGGTCCACCAGCATCCGGGCAGCGGTCTGCTTTTTCTTGTAGTTTTTAAAGAAGTTCTGCGCGTTCTGGCTGGGGGTGAAACGCAGGTCCAGCGGGATGGTCACCTCTTTGCCCTCATCGTACCAGTTGGGCACCGTGATGCTCTTCATGCCCTTTTGGGCCAGATAAAGGTTGGCGGAAAGCAGCTCGCCATACAGGCGCAGCTTTTCGCTCTTGCCGCTGGCGGCAAGCTCTTCCTGCCGGGCTGCCTGCTTGCGCACCGCGCGGTCGTACATGTTGTGCACGGCCTTGTGCAGTTCCTTGCTCTTGGTGCGCAGGCGCTCCGCGCGGTCCTTCTCGGCATAGTAGCCTTCCAGCATGGCGTTGAAGGACGGCCATTGCTTTACGGCATATTTCTCGCCGTACTGCTGCGGACGGAAGAAGGTATACTCGATGGGCTTGCCGCTGGGGTCGGTAACGCTGCAAGGCGTGCCGCCGCCGGCGTGCTCTTCCTTCAGCTCGTCGATGGCGGCCATCAGGCGGCGCTTCTGTTCCCCGGTCAGCTCGTTGGCGATCAGGTGCTCCCCGTCGAAAGCGCGCCATGCGGCTTCCCGGCAGACCACCGGGCCAACACCGGCCACGGTCTTGTTCAGGGCATCGGCCACGGGCAGATCGCGCTGGCAGGCAGCGGCCACGATGGACGCACTGCTCACCAGCAGAAAATCCGGCCTTGCGGGCTTGGGGGGCGTAGTGTAGGGCAGGCCCGGCAGCAGCTGGCGCACATCGCTGTCCTCAAAATCCACCCGCTTGAGTGCATCGATGATCTTGCCATCCTGCACCAGCACCAGATTGGAGTAACGGCCCATCAGCTCGGCACACAGGGTGTTGCGCACAAGGTCGCCCATCTCGTTGGTGCACTGAAAATCAAAGTAGACGATGCGGTCGCCCGGCTCCATGTGCACATCCAGCAGCCTGCCGCCGGTCAGGTGCTTGCGCATCAGCATGCAGAAGGAGGGCGGCGTCTCCGGGTTTTCAAAGCTTTCCTCGGTCAGGCACACGCGGGCGGAACCGCTGCGGGCCGAAAGCAGCAGCGCATAAGTATCCGTGCGGGTGCGCAGGGTGATCACCAGCTCATCGCGGGTAGGTTCAAACAATTTTGCGATTTTGGCGTCGGTCAGCGTTGCTTTGAGTTCTGCTGCCGTAAGGGCCAGTGTCGCGGCATCCAATGCCATAAATGTTACCTCGTTTTATCTATAACCCTCTCAGTCGCCTGCGGCGACAGCTCCCCCGAGGGGGGAGCTTTTCTGCCCGGGCGCGCCATAAAACCTCCCCCTTTCGGGGGAGGTGGCATTGCGCAGCAATGACGGAGAGGGTTCTTTCTTTATAAATAAGTATACGGGTCCCGGTTTTCAGTGCTCACCAGCACCTCCAGCTGCGGCAGGGCAGTGCGCAGCTTTGCCGCCACAGCGGCTGTGGCCGGGAACTCGGTGGCGTAGTGGCCCGCAGCAATGAGTGAAAGGCCCAACCGCTTTGCGTCGATGGCATGATGATGGTTGGCTTCGCCGGTCAGCAGGCAGTCGGCCCCCATGGCGAGGGCATCGGCAAACAGGCTGCCGCCCGCGCCGCTGATCACGGCCAGCCGCTTTACCGGTCGGCCTGTATCCGCAAACTTCACCTGCACCGCCGGGCCGTCCGCAGGTGCATTGCACCGCTTGCCAAGCTCCTGCTGTGCCTTGCGGGCAAGTTCCGGCACGGTGATCTCTTCCACCGTGCCCACGCGGCCGCAGCCCTCGGCAAAGGTTTCCATGTCCTTCATGCCGAAGATGCCCGCCAGCACCTCGTTCACGCCGCCCTCTGCGGCGTCCAGATTGGTGTGCATGCAGACGGCAGAAATGCCCGCCCGCACCAGCTGGAACGGCACATCCTGCGGGCCGATCTTCTTGAGCGGATCAAAAATGACCGGGTGATGGGAAACGATCATCTCACACTGCTTTGCGGCGGCTTCCCGCACCACCTCGGGGGTGATGTCCAGTGCCGTCAGCACCCGGTGCACCGCGCCGCCGCAGTCCACCAGCAGGCCGGGATTGTCCCAGCTTTCAGCCAGTTCCAGCGGCGCGATGGCCTGCATTGCTTCGTATACCTGCCGTACTGTTATCATCGCTCTTTCCCCTCTTTTAAAATTGCATCGATCTCGGCGGCAAGTTCGCTGCCATCCGGCACACCAAGGCGCATGCGCGGCAGCTTTGCCTTCTGCCAGTCGGCGTAGCCTTTCCCCTCGGGCCATGCACCGGTGCCGCCGAACAGGCACTCGGCGAAGGTGGGCGCGTACACCTTGCCGGTGTACTCTGCCGCCATCACCGCATACCAGCGGCCCGCCGCCTGCACCGGACGATCCGCCGCAAAGCGGAAGCCGTGCTCCCACAGCCAGCGGCGCAGTGCATCGTGGCGGGTGGCCGGGATCATGACGATGCGCGGCCCGCCCACGGTGAACACCCACGGGGCTTTCTCCAGAATTTCCCAAGTGGTCTGGGCGGAAACGCCCGCCAGCACGATGCTGCCCACCTCGTTCTCCGCAAGCACAGAAAGACCGTCGCCAAGCCGAAGCTCAGCGCGGTCTTTACAGCCTGCATGTTCCAGCGTCTGTGCTGCCTTTGCCAGCGGGCCGGGCCGCAGGTCGGCACCGATCACCTTCGGGTACCGGCCCGAAGCTGCCAGCACCGCCGTCAGCTTGCCGTGGTCGCAGCCGATGTCCGCCACCGGCTCTCCCGGCCGCACAAGCTCTGCGGCGGCAGCCAGACGCGCATCCAGTGTGGGCAGCAACTTATGCCTTCTTTGCTGCCAGATGCTCGTTCAGCTTCTCGATCAGCTCATCGCAGTCCACGCCGTGCACCGCGCAGGCCTCCTCGATGCTCTCGCCGCGGGACGCAGGGCAGCCCAGACAGTGCATGCCGATCTCCATGAAGTAGGGAGCGGTGGTCTGGTCCATATCCAGAATGTCGCCGATGATGGTATCGCGGGTCACCTGCTTTGCGTCCTTGTGTTCTTCCTTTTTGAGCATATTGAAAATATCAAACATGATGTTTTTTCCTTTCTGTTTGGGGGCATTGACAGCAAACCCTGCTGTTCCTCTATAATATACCCCAACTGGGCACTATTTTGCAAGAGCCTTGCGGAAAATCCGCTTTCCTTAAAACCATCTCCGTCACGCCTGACGGCGAGCCCGTGGGAGAGCAATTTACTCTTCCGCCTGATAGTCCTTTTCCAGCGAGAAGCCGCGCCCGCTCACCTCCGTTACATGGCTCACGATCATAAAGCAGGTGGGGTCGATGGCATGGGCCAGCTTTTCCAGCTTCGGCAGCTGGCGGTTGCTCACGATGCTCAGCAGCACCTGCTCCGGCTCGTGGCTGTAGCCGCCCTCGCCGTGCAGCACGGTCACGCCCCGGTCCAGCTGGGTGAAGATCGCTTCCCGGATGTCATCGGCGTGCTGGCTGATGATCTTTACCTCGGTGCGGGTGGTGCCGAAGAGGAGCACCTTGTCCAGCACCACCGTATACACGATCACCATCACGATGCCGTACAGACACTGCTGCAGCGGGCTGAACGCCGCCTGCAGGCAGAGGATGAGCATATCGAACACCAGCATACTGGCCGACACCGGGATGTGGAAATATTTGTTCAGCACCAGCGGAGGGATGTCCATGCCGCCGGTGGATGCGCCTGCCCGGATGGTGATGCCCAGCGAAATGCCCACACCAAAGCCTGCAAAGATGGTGTTGAGCACCAGATCATCGGTGAGCACAAAGTCCGCGAACACCCGCTCCCACAGGGCCAGAAACAGGGGGCTCAGAATGGTGCTGGCAACGGTGGTGACCGCAAAGCGTCTGCCCAGCACGGCCCAGCCCACCGCAAGCATGGTCATGTTGATGACGAACAGCACACCGGACACCGGCAGTCCCAATGCACGGTTGATGCCCAGTGCGATGCCGGTGGCACCGCCGGTGATCAGGCCTGACGGCACAAGAAACAGCACCACCGTCAGCGCATACAGTGCATTGCCCACGATGATGGACAGCGAATTGAATGCGATCTGCTGCTCATATGAAAGCTTTATCATCTTTTGTCCCTCATTCTTGAATTTCTTTCTTCTATGATAACGAAAAATCCCGCATTTATCAAGCGTTTCGCCCATAAATGCGGAATAATCCCGGAATAAATTACATTTTGTTGTTTACTGCGCAGAGGTCTCCTGCACCGGTTCCTCGTCCTCCAGCAGACGCAGACCGGCGGTATCCGTTACCGGCAGTGAGAACACGATTGCACCCGCCTTGGGCCCGGCACCGTCCATGATGGCTTTCATGATGCGGTTCTTTTCCGGTGTGCGGGCCACGATGAGCACCAGCTCTTTTTCGTTCACCAGCTCCACGCCAAGGAACTGGGCTGCGCCCTCCATGCCGGTGCCCTTGGCATGGATCACCGTGCCGCCGCCGGCACCCGCTGCGCGGGCGGCATCCATAATGGCGCCGGTGTGGCCCTGATTGGCGATCACCAGCAGCAGTTCGTAACGGGTATCCTTCAAGGTGCTCTCCTCCTTCAATGTCAGCGGCTGGTGCTGGGTGAGGAACATCAGCGCCCTTCTGCCGCCGATGCTGCTCAGCGGCACCGTGAATGCAATGCCGGTGCCCGGCACGTCGATGCGCATTTTGCGGCGCAGGTCTGTCCGGACGGCCTTCCATGTATCCTCTGTCACCACCGCCAGCAGCACCGCCTTCTCGGTCTTTTCCAGACCCAGCGTGGCCAGAGTCTCCCGCACCGCTGTGCCGCTGCCCACCGTGCGCAGGCTCACATCCACGCCGTGCTGCTCATACAGCTGCAAAAAGGCATCGGTGGAGCGGCGGTCGGTGATGGTCACCATCAAAAACAACGAACTCATGCCGCGCCCTCCTTACAGTTCAATGATATCATCGTCCGCCAGACCGGCAAAGGCAAAGGCCTGTGCGGCGGCATGCTGCGCCTGCCGTGCCTTGCGGGTCTTGAGCTGTGCCACAAGGCCCATCAGCTGCACCGTGATGAGCGGCGTCATGGCGACCATCGCCACCACGCCAAAGGCATCGGTGACGATATTGCCGCCCACAGCCACGCAGGCGCCCTGTGCCAGCGGCAGCAGGAAGGTGGCCGTCATGGGGCCGGATGCCACGCCGCCCGCGTCAAATGCAATGGCGGTGAACAGCTTTGGCACCACAAAGGAGATGCCGATGGCAAACACATAGCCCGGCACGAGGAACCACAGGATGGAAATGCCGGTGAGCACCCGCACCATGGCAAGGCCCACCGAAATGGACACGCCTGCCGAAAGGGCTGTGCCCATGGCCTGCGCCGAGATGGCACCGTCGGTCACCTCTTCCACCTGCTTGTTCAGCACATAGACGGCCGGCTCGGCCTTGACGATGAAGTAACCGATGAGCATTCCGATGGGAATGATGATCCAGCGGAAGCTCTGCCCGGCCAGCACCTGACCCAGATAATTACCGGCAGGCATAAAGCCGACGTTTGCGCCGGTGAGGAACAGCACCAGACCCACATAGGTGTAGGCAAGGCCCACCGCAATGCGGCCCAGAGAGCGGCCGTCCATGTGCAGGGCCACAAATTGAAAAATGCCGAACATCACGATGATGGGCAGCAGAGAACCGGCGATCTCCTTTAAATAAGTAGGCAGGCTGACATGGAACAGCTGCCACAGCTCCACCGAGTCGCTCACCTCCGGCAGCACCGGCGGGATATAGGTGCTGTCCGAGGCGCGGAACGCGATGCCCAGAATGAGCACAGCCAGAATGGGGCCAATGGAGCACATTGCCACCAGACCAAAGCTGTCGTCCGCCGCGTGGCGGTCGCCGCGGATCGCCGACACGCCCACACCCAGTGCCATGATGAAGGGCACCGTCATGGGGCCGGTGGTCACGCCGCCGGAATCAAAGGCCACAGCAAGGAACTCCCTGGGCACAAAGACCGCCAGAAGAAAGATGATGCTGTAAAACAGCACCAGCAGCCGGGGCAGCGAGATGCCGATGAGCATTCGCAGGAAGGCAAACACCAGAAACAGGCCCACGCCTGCCGCCACCGACAGGATAAGGGTCGTGTTGGGGATCGCGGGTACCTGATTGGCCAGCACCTGCAGGTCCGGCTCCGAGATCGTGATGAGAAAGCCCAGCAGGAAGCCGATGCCCAAAATCACCGGCAGCTTCCGGCTTTTGGTGATCACCGCGCCCACGCGCTCGCCCATGGGGGTCATGCTCATCTCCGCGCCCAGTGTGAAGAACATGATGCCCAGCACGATCATGGCTGCGCCCAGCAGAAAGCACAGCAGGATGCTGGGCGACACCGGCGCAATGGTAAAGCAGAGCACCAGCACGATGGCTGCAATGGGCAGCACTGCCTGCAGCGCTTCCAATAGTTTTTCCCGCAGTTTCGGGAGGGATGCTTTCAGAATAGCGTCCACCGCCTTTCGCTGTTCTTTGTTTCCAGTTTGTACAAATTGAAAACAAGTATATGAATAGTATACAAGGCAAAAGCCGCCCCGTCAACAAACGGAGCGGCAAAGATCGGCAAAGACGCAGAAGCTTTACAGTTTCTTCCAACTTTGTCTTTATTTCGTCAGATCTCCTGCTTTGCCAGCACGTCCGAGGTGGGGGTCTGGAACACCGGGATATCGGCATAGGGATCAGCCGCTTCTTCTGCGGGCAGGCTCTTCATGTAGGCGTCCATGGATTCGGCCACCTTCTTGGCCACAGCCACCGCCTCCACCACGGTGCGGGCGCCCATCACGGCGTCGCCGCCGGCAAACACGCCCTCGCGGGTGGTGCTGCCGTCCTCGCTGACGGTGAGCAGGCCCTTCTGGTTGGTTTCGATGCCGGTGGTGGTCTTGACGAGGTTGCTCTCAGAGCCCTGACTCACCGAGACGATGACGCCGGTGTGGGGGTAGAAGGTCTCGCTGCCCTCCACCTGCGTAAATTTACCGTCCTCGCCCTTGACGGTATCGCGGCAGATCAGGCCGTTCTCCCGGATCTCCACCGGTGCCTTGCAGAAGCGGAAGCCCACGCCCTCCAGCTTTGCATAGCTCACCTCGTACTCGGAGGCGCTGATGCAGCTCTCGTCACGGCGGGCATAGCAGGTGACGTGGCGGGCACCGTTGCGGATGGCGGTGCGGGCGCAGTCCATGGCAGAGTTGCCCACGCCGATCACGGCAATATCATCGCCCAGACGGAACGCCTTGGAGTTTGCCAGATAGTCGATGCCAAAGGCTACATTGCCCAGCGTCTCGCCCTTGATATGCATGGCGTTTGCCTTCCACAGACCGGCACCGATGAACACGCTCTTGTAGCCGTCGCGGAACAGATCATCGATGGTGATGGTCTTGCCGATGGTGGTGTTGGGCCGCACCTTGATGCCCTTCAGCTCCAGATGGCGGTACTGGAAATCGTCCAGCACGCTGTCCGGCAGGCGGTAGTTGGGAATGCCGTAGCGCATGACGCCGCCGATCTTATCGCGGGCATCAAAGATGGTCACATCGTAGCCCCAGCGTGCCAGCAGCACCGCAATGGTCAGGCCCGCCGGGCCGGAGCCAACAACTGCCGCCTTCATGCCGTTTTTGGGGGCAGGGCCGGCGGTCATTTTGTTGGCGTAGGTCGTGGAAATGTAGTCTTCAATAATGGAGAAGTGCACCGGGTCGTGGCTGGGCATCCGGTTGCGCACACAGTGGCCTTCGCACTGGTTCTCGTGGTTGCACACCAGCGCACAAACGGTGGTCAGCGGGTTATTCTCGAACAGCATCCTGCCGGCTTCGTCCATCTGGTTTGCCTTGAGCAGACGGATGACCTCCGGGATATTGGTGTGGATGGGGCAGCCCTGCTGGCACAGCGGCTTTTTGCAGCCCAGACAGCGGTTGGCTTCGTCCAGAACGTGAAGTGCCATGAAGTTCCTCCTTATTGCGTGCGTTTTTCTGATTCCGTTCCCATTTGTTGTATCCAACATTGCATTGCTTTAATCATACACCACCAGCCCGCCAGATACAAGTGTTTCTGCATAAAATTTTTTCGATTATTTTTTGTCAATTCGTCAAAAAGATAATTTTTTGACGATATACTCCTCCCATCGGCCCGGGTACTCGGCGGCACAGTGCGCCAAAATCGCTGGCTCGGGCCTGTGCTGCCGCCATGCGGGCACATTCCGCACTTTCTTTTTCCAGCTTTGCCAGCGAGTGGCTCACCGGCAGGGCCGTATTTTTGAGCATCGGCAAAGCTTCCCGCCGGGCCCCCAGCAGGTGCAGATACGGCGGCAGAGCGGGCACCGCATCCGCCGTATAGCCCAGTGCGGCGTCCATGGCAAGGCGGCGCATCCGGGCGCGGGGGTAACGCACAGTGGTCAGTGCGTCCAGCAGCTGGGGCAGGCCGGTGCAGCTGCGCACGGCGTTTTCCAGCCGGTGGTCCAGCCCCTCGGAGACGCCGCGCACTGTGGCAAAAGGTTCCGGCCGGGCACAGGCCGCACGCAGCAGAGCCAGCTCACACCGGCTCGCAGCGGCATAATCCGTATACGCTCCGTCAATTTCCGCTTTTTTATACAGTTCCAGTGCTTTTTCCGGCACATAAGGGGCCAATGCATCCGCCCCCTGCTCTGCCCAGAGGGCGCGCAGAGCGCTGGCGCTGGCAAACTGTGCGTGGCCGCTTTCGGCAAGAGCCTGCCCGTGGCCCGCCCCCACGCGGGGCAGCGGCACCGGGGTCATGGGTGCCTCCTGTTCCAGAATGGCCTTGCAGTATTCCACTGCCAGATTGTTGTTGGGCTTATCCAGCAGCGCGGCCAATGCCGTGCCCGGGCAAAGTGCTTCCACCGCTGCCTGCCGCGCGGCGGCAAAGCTGCGGGCACCGGCGGCCAGCTGCTGTTTCAGCTCGGTGCGGTAGGCTGCGCTGCACAGCACCCGGGCGGCTTCCATCAGCAGGGCCGCGTCCGGCGTCTCTGCCCCGAACACCAGCGCATCGCACCCGGCGGCGGCAAGAATGCGCACCCCCGCCCGGGCAAAAGCCTCTGCCCCCGCACAGGCACAGGGAGCAGGCAGGGCAAATACCAGATCCGCCCCGCACTGCAGCGCGGCCTGCACCCGCACCGCTTCCGACAGCAGCGGCAGCGCGCCGCGCTGAGTCAGCCCGCAGCTCATGGCCACCGCCACATGCTCTGCGCCCAGCACCTTTGCCTGCGCCAGCTGCCATGCATGGCCGTTGTGAAAGGGGTCGTATTCCGCAATGATGCCTGCAAACTTCATAGAGTTCTCCTTAAAAGGGCTGCTGTGCCCCGAAAAGATTGTTAAATTTATATCGCATTCACAGAAAAAAGTCCGGCTATTCCGCAATTGTAGGCAGGATGTACAAAAACCTTGTACACAAGTTTTACCGCTTTGCCCGGGTTGCGGCTTGAAAAGCCGCCCACCCTATTATATAATAAACACAGGAATCTGTAAAATTCTGTCCTCAGGTTCAAAACCGGGCAGACCAAAAACATACAGGAGGCAACACAGATGAAAGTTCTGGTTATTAACTGCGGCTCTTCTTCCCTGAAGTATCAGCTGATCGATATGGACGGCGAGAAGGTGCTGTGCAAGGGCCTGTGCGAGCGCATTGGCATGGAAAGCAGCATGATCACCCACGAGGCCAACGGCCACAAGGCCACCACGCCCGCCATCTTCCCCACCCACACCGAGGCTTTTGCCGAGGTCGTGAAGAAGATGACCACCGGCGAGGGCAAGTGCATCGATGATGTGAGCGAGATCAACGCCATCGGCCACCGCGTCGTGCACGGCGGCGAGAAGTTCAAGGAAAGCTGCCTGATCACCGACGAGGTCATCGAGACCATCCGCGAGCTGAGCCCTCTGGCTCCCCTGCACAACCCCGCCGGCATTCTGGGCATCGAGGCCGCACGCAAGGTGTTCGGCAACGTTCCGATGGTGGCTGTGTTCGATACCGCTTTCCACAGCACCATGCCTCCGAAGGCTTATATGTACGCCATTCCGTATGAGTACTACGAGAAGTACGGCGTGCGCCGCTACGGCTTCCACGGCACCAGCCACAAGTACGTTGCGCACAAGGCTGCCGAGTATCTGGAAGAGCCCATTGAGCGCCTGAAGCTGATCACCTGCCATCTGGGCAACGGTTCCTCCATTGCCGCTGTGGATCAGGGCAAGGTCGTGGACACCTCCATGGGCATGACCCCGCTGGCCGGCCTGATGATGGGCACCCGCTGCGGCGACCTGGACCCCTCTGTGGTCAACTACCTGAAGTACACCCTGAACATCACCGGCCACGAGCTGGACGAGATCCTGAACAAGAAGTCCGGCCTGCTGGGCATCTCCGGTGTTTCCAGCGACAAGCGTGACGTGGAAGAGGCAGCTGCTGCCGGCAACAAGCGCGCACAGCTGGCTTCCGACATGCTGAACTACCAGATCAAGAAGACCGTTGGCGCTTACATCGCTGCAATGGGCGGCGTGGATGCCATCGTCTTCACCGGCGGCATCGGCGAGCACGACGCAATTGCCCGTGCAAAGGTCTGCCACCACATGGATTGGCTGGGCATCCGCATCGATACCGAGAAGAACAAGCACCCCGTGGGCGATGTGTGCGAGATCACCGCTTGGGGCGCAAAGGTGCGCACGCTGGTCATTGCTACCGATGAGGAGCTGATGATCGCCCGCGACACCAAGGAAGTCATTGAGAAGTAATCGTTTCCCAAAGGGCTTTGCAGGGGCTGCTGCACGGAATGTGCGGCAGCCCCTTTTTCATCTTCCAGCAGTTATTTTACCCAAATCAGCCCTGTCGGATTGTGCCATCTATACAAATAGCAAGGCGAATAGTTGTTTTTTGGTTGACAAATTTCAAAAAGAACGGTACAATAGTAAAGTCCTCAGCTAGAGGACACGTATTATTCAAGCCCCTGGTAAGCTTACTGATCAGCGCGATGGTCCCAAAACCAAAGGTATGGTTACAATCCTTCCGTGGGCAAGAACTAACTAAAGAGGAGATACTACTATGTTTGAAGACAAGACTCTGGTCTGCAAGGACTGCGGTAAGGAATTTGTTTGGACTGCTGGTGAGCAGGAGTTCTACGCATCTCGCGGCTTCGAGAACCAGCCCCAGCGCTGCAAGCCCTGCCGTGACGCCCGCAAGAACGGCGGCGCACGCAGCAACAGCGGCGAGCGTCAGATGTTCGACGCTGTCTGCGCAGCTTGCGGCAAGACCTGCAAGGTTCCCTTCCAGCCCCGTGAGGACCGTCCGGTCTACTGCTCTGACTGCTTTGCTCGTATGAAGCAGAACTAAGCGCTGATTTTCATTTAAATCGGTAACAAAAGGCCCGCTGTCGAAAGGCAGCGGGCCTTTTTGTATTCAGGGCTTCTCCTGTCTGCTTACGCAGCTATGACGGAAGGAAGTCTTTCACACCAGCGGCGCAATGAACTTGAGCAGGATGCCCGCCAGATGCAGCAGCTTTTTGCCCTGCCAGATACTTTCTCTCGTCTGCTCCACCCTGCGGCACCGGGTGAGCGTATCCTGAAAATCCGCTTCCATGTTGGCAATGCAGTCGGTGCCGCGCATCCAGACTGCGTTTTCAAAGTGATGGTACAGGCTGCGGTAGTCCAGATTGATGGTGCCTGCCACGGCTTCCACACCGTCCGCAATGACTACCTTGGCATGGGTAAAGCCGGGCGTCCACTCGCTGATCTTCACGCCCGAGGAGAGCAGCGCCTTGTAATGGGTCTTTGCCAGTGCATAGACGAACCGCTTGTCCGGCTTGCCGGGCAGGATCAGGTGCACGTCCACACCGCGCTCGGCCGCAAAGCGCAGGGCCGTCTCCATTTCGCCGTCCAAGATCAGGTACGGCGTGATGATGTGCACATACTTCCGGGCACGGTTGAGCATGTCCATGTACACCATCTCGCCCACACGCTCGCCATCCAGCGGACAGTCGCCATAGGGCACCACAAAGCCCTTTGCATGGGCTGCCGCCGGGATGGGCGCAGCCAAAAACTGCTCGAATTCCGGCTGGCGCAAAATGCTCCACATCTGCAAAAACAGCGCCGTCATGGAGCGCACACCTTCGCCTTCCAGCATCAGGGCAGAATCCTTCCAGCGGCCATACTTTTCTATGTGGTTGATGTATTCATCCGCCAGATTCACGCCGCCGGTAAAGCCTACCCGGCCATCGATGACCAGAATCTTGCGGTGGTCGCGGTAGTTATAGTGGGTGGAAACAAAGGGCGTGACCGGTGAGAACACCTTGCACTGGATGCCCAGCGCTTCCAGCCGCTTGGGGTAATCCCGCGGCAGGGTGGAGAACTCACAGGTGCCGTCGTACATCACACGCACATCCACGCCCTGCGCCGCCTTGCGGGCCAGCACTTCCAGAATGCGGCCCCACATCAGGCCCTCGTCCACAATGAAATATTCCAGAAAGATGTACTTTTTCGCCGTTTCCAGCTGGCGCAGCATTTCATCGAACATTGCTTCGCCGCCGTTGAAGTAGGTGGCCGCCGTGTCAGCATACACCGGGAAGCCGCCGCCCTTGCCGCGCAGATACCGTGCCAGCGGCACCGCTTCGGGTGCTTCGGTTTGCAGGCGCTGCATGGCCTGTGCATCCTGCGGCAGCTGGGCGCGGGTCCGGCCCTCCAGATCCAGCAGGCGGCGCTTCAGGGCATTGTGGCCCACATCGCTTTTGGTGTACCAGAACAGCGGCACGCCCAGCACCGGCATCAGCGCTGTTACCACCAGCCATGTGATGCGCACACTGTTGTCCATATCCTGATTGAGCAGATAGACCATCATGGCCCCTGTTACCAGCAGGGTGCCGCCAAAATAATGCGGCAGCAGCCCGCCGAACCACCGCAGCAGGCTGAACAGTGCGAGCGCCTGCAAAAGCAGCAGAACCAGCACAAGGCCAAAGCGGCTGAAAATGGCGTGTACCACGCCCTTCTGCCCTTTTTTGAGCAGACGGATGCCGCCATCCTCAAAGGTGCGCACTTTCTCTTTCATGTTCTGCTGAAACTGTTCTTTCTGCATGGCATTTTCCCTTATCTCCCGCATTTGCAGCGCTGGGGCTGTAAAAATGTGTTGGTTTGTGTTATGATGTACAGGAACAAGCCCGCCGGGCACAGCGGCCCGGACAGACAGCTTTGCACCTATTATAATCCATTTCTGCCCGTTTTTCCACCCAAAGCGGCAGATGATGCAGGAGGGACCCCCTATGAATAATCTGATCATTGGCATTGCAGGCGGCTCCGGCAGCGGCAAGACCACCCTTGCGCTGCGGCTGAAGGAGCGCTTTGGCGAGGACGAGGTGCGCCTGATCTCCCACGACAGCTACTACAAGCGCCACGACGAACTGCCCTTTGAGGAGCGCTGCAAGCTGAACTACGACCATCCGGACGCCTTTGACAACGCCCTGCTGATCTACCACTTGCAGGAGCTCAAGGCAGGCCGTGCCATCGACTGCCCTGTCTACGACTACGCCAACCACAACCGCAGCGACAAGACCCAGCACATCGAGCCCGCACCGGTGCTGATCGTGGAAGGCATCCTGCCCTTTGTGGAGCCGGAGCTGTGCGCCATGTTCGACTACAAAATTTTTGTGGACACCGATGCCGACGAGCGCATCCTGCGCCGTCTGGTGCGGGACGTGAAGGAGCGGGGCCGCAGTCTGGACAGCGTCATCGAGCAGTACCTGACCACCGTCAAGCCCATGCACGAAGCCTTTGTGGAGCCCAGCAAGCGCAATGCGGACATCATTGTGCCCAACGGCGGCGAGAATACCGCTGCGGTGGAGATGCTGGCCCATCACATCCGCAACCTGATCGAGAAGGCAAACCGGCTGTGAGACGATTGGAAATGGCTTCCGCTGCGCTCTAACCATGTTCAGCGGAAAAATTATTTTATATTTCGGGGTACAGAAACGCCTGCGGGCGTTTCTGTACCCCATTTTTACAGGTGGGGTCGTGGCGGAAAACGGCAGTTGTAGCGCCGCTTTCTGCGAAAGCGTGGCGCTGCAGGAAATCACTGACAGTCTACCCCTCATCCGGCGCTACGCGCCACCTTCCCCCCGGCGGGTGAAGGCTTTAGCCTGAAACTGTACCGCCATGCCAAGGGCTCTCCCTTTGGGAGAGCTGGCGAGCGTAGCGAGACTGAGAGGGCGAGGCTGCTGCCCGCGGCGCGCATTTAAAATCATCCCATGCAAAACAAAAGGCACCCACAGCCGGATAGCTGCGGGTGTCTCTTTTTGCATACAGGGTTCAGTGGATGGAGGTGCGCACCAGCGCGCGCTTGAGACGCGCCTGCGCCAGCTCGTAGTCCCGCTTGTCGAGGTTCTTCTGCGCCAGAATTTCTTCCGCACGCTTCTTAGAAGCCTCGGCGCGGGCCTGATCGATCTCCTCGGCCCACTCCCATGTGGTGGCAACCAGACGCACTTCGCCGTCCAGCACGCTCAGCAGGCCGCCCATACAGGCGGCGCGGCGGCGCTGGCCGTCCGCGTCCACGATGTGCGCTTCGCCCATGCCCAGCGCGGTGCAGTAATCCCCGTGCTTGGCAAGGATGGCGATATCGCCGTCGATGGCGCGGCAGACGATGCGCTCGGCCTGCCCGTCAAAGGCGCAGCCGTCCGGCGTGACCACCGTCAGATGAAAGGTCGTCATGGTTTACCCTTTCTTCGCTTTTGCGAACACGTCATCGATGGTGCCCGCGAACAGGAATGCGCTCTCGGGCAGCTCGTCGCACTCGCCGTTCAGGATCATCTTGAAGCCGCGCAGGGTCTCCTTGAGCGGCACATACTGGCCGGGCATACCGGTGAACTGCTCTGCCACGTGGAAGCTCTGGCTCAGGAAGCGCTGCACCTTGCGGGCGCGGCTGACCGTGCGCTTGTCTTCCTCGCTCAGCTCGTCCATGCCCATGATGGCAATGATGTCCTGCAGCTCCTTGTAGCGCTGCAGCACCTTCTGGACGGCGCGGGCGATCTCGTAGTGCTCCTGCCCCACGACCTCCGGGCTGAGGATGCGGCTGGTGGAATCCAGCGGGTCCACAGCGGGGTAGATGCCCTGCGAAGCGATGTCACGGCTCAAAACCGTGGTGGCATCCAGATGGGTGAAGGTGGTGGCGGGGGCCGGGTCGGTCAGGTCGTCGGCGGGCACGTAGACGGCCTGCACCGAGGTGATGGAACCCTTGCGGGTGGAGGTGATGCGCTCCTGCAAAGCACCCATCTCGGTGGCCAGCGTGGGCTGGTAGCCGACGGCGGAGGGCATACGGCCCAGCAGAGCCGACACCTCAGAACCGGCCTGCGTGAAGCGGAAGATATTATCGATGAACAGCAGCACGTCCTGATTCTTCACATCGCGGAAATACTCCGCCATGGTCAGGCCGGACAGTGCCACGCGCATACGTGCTCCGGGAGGCTCGTTCATCTGGCCGTAGACCAGCGCAGTCTTGTTGATAACGCCGCTCTCGGTCATTTCACCATACAGGTCGTTGCCCTCACGGGTGCGCTCGCCAACGCCGGTGAACACCGAGTAGCCGTTGTGCTCGGTGGCAATGTTATAGATCAGCTCCTGGATCAGGACGGTCTTGCCGACGCCTGCACCGCCGAACAGACCGATCTTGCCGCCCTTTGCATAGGGGCAGATCAGGTCCACGACCTTGATGCCGGTCTCCAGAATTTCGGTGGTGGACTGCTGCTCCTCGTAGCTGGGAGCAGGGCGATGGATGGGCCAGTAGGCCTCCGGGGCCGGGGCGGGCTTGTTGTCCACGGGCTCACCCAGCAGGTTGAACACGCGGCCCAGACACTGGTCGCCCACGGGCACTTTGATGGGTTCGCCGGTATCCACGGCTTCGGTGCCGCGCACCAGACCATCGGTGCTGTTCATTGCAATGCAGCGCACCACGTTATCGCCGGTGTGCTGTGCCACCTCGACCACCAGCTTTTCGCCGTGGTTGTCGATCTCGATGGCGTTGAGCAGCTCCGGCAGCTGGCCATCCTCAAACTGGATGTCCAGCACCGGGCCGATGACCTGGAGCACCTTGCCGATATGTTTTTCGGACATAGGCTACAACTCCTTCTTGATAGGTTGTTAAATCTCCGCGCCGGCCACGATCTCGGTGATCTCCTGCGTGATGGCGGCCTGACGGGCACGGTTATAATACAGGTTCAAATGGTCGATCATCTCACCGGCGTTCTTGGTGGCGGCATCCATAGCGGTGCGGCGAGCGGCAAGCTCACTGGCCACGCTCTCGCACACGGCACCGTAGACGATGCCGGCCACATACTCCGGGATGATCGCGCTGAATACTTCCTCGCTGCTGGGCTTGTACAGGATCTGGCTGCGGCGGGCTTCTGCCTTCTGCTGCTCGGTGGGTTCGATGGACAGCGGCAGCACCTCCATGGTGGCTGCGGTCTGGGTCATCATGGAATCGAACCGGGTGTAGCAGATCTTCACCGCATCGTACTCGCCCTTAAGGTAGCCCTCGGTGATCTGGCGGGACAGCTGGAAGCACTCGCCTACCGAGACATCTGCCGCCAGCAGCACCTCCTGCGTGAACAGGGGCACTTCGTGATGGACGAAATACTCTGCCGAGCGCTTGCCGATGGGCAGCACCAGCACCTCGCCCTCTTCGGCTGCGGCCTGCTTGAGCACGTTGGAATTGTATCCACCGGCAAGGCCGCGGTCGCCTGCAATGACAATGAGCAGCGTGCGCTTCACTTCGTCACGGCGCAGGTAGGGGTTGCGGGCACGGGGGTCTGCCGCAGCGATCTTGGTCAGGGTCTCATGCAGCGTTTCAAAGTAGGGGCGGCTGTGCTCCACCCGTTCCTTGGCGCGGCGCATTTTGGAGGAAGCCACCAGTTCCATTGCCTTGGTGATCTGCATGGTGCTCTCTACGCTTTTGATGCGCAGCTTGATGTCCTTCATGGAACCAGCCATGCGTTACGCCTCCTTCCTTAGTGTGCCTTGACGAAGCTGTCGGTATAGGCCGTGAGTACGCCCTTGAGCTGCTCTTCGGTGTCCTTATCCAGATTGCCGGTGGTACGGATGGTCTCCATGACGGCGGCACCGGCGGCATCATTGTCCAGATGCTCGTACAGGCCCTTTTCATACTCGGCCACATCCGGCACCTTGACCTTCACAAGGTAATCGTGGATGGTCGCGTACAGGACAGCCACCTGTTTTTCCACAGGCACGGGAGCGGAACGGTTCTGCTTGAGCACTTCCACGATGCGCTCGCCCTGAGCAAGGCGGGCCTTGGTGTCGGCGTCCAGATCAGAGCCGAACTGTGCAAAGCTTTGCAGCTCGCGGTACTGGGAGTAGATCAGCTTCAGGGTGCCGGCAACCTTCTTCATGGCCTTGATCTGGGCGTTGCCGCCCACGCGGGACACCGAGATGCCGGGGTTGACTGCCGGCATGACGCCGGAGTGGAACAGCTCCGTCTCCAGGAAGATCTGACCATCGGTGATGGAAATGACATTCGTGGGGATGTAGGCGGAAACATCGCCCGCCTGCGTCTCGATGATGGGCAGAGCCGTCAGGCTGCCGCCGCCCAGCTCATTGGAGAGCTTGGCCGCACGCTCCAGCAGACGGGAGTGCAGATAGAACACGTCGCCGGGGTAAGCCTCACGTCCCGGGGGACGGCGGATCAGCAGCGACAGTGCACGGTAGGCCACGGCGTGCTTGGACAAGTCGTCGTAGATGATGAGGACATGCTTGCCCTGATGCATGAAATATTCGCCCATGGCACAGCCGGAGTAGGGTGCGATATACTGCAGGGGCGAAAGCTCGGATGCCGTTGCGGACACCACGATGGTGTAGCCCATAGCACCGGCCTCGGTCAGGCTCTGCACAAGGTTTGCCACGGTAGAGCGCTTCTGACCGATGGCAACGTAAATGCAGATGACGTCCTTGCCCTTCTGGTTGATGATGGTATCGGAGGCGATGGTGGTCTTGCCGGTCTGGCGGTCGCCGATGATCAGCTCGCGCTGACCGCGGCCAATGGGGATCATGGAGTCGATGGCCTTGATGCCGGTCTGCAGCGGCTCCTTGACCGGCTGACGGTCGATGATGCCGGGAGCGCGGCTTTCAATGGCGCGGAACTCGGTGGTCTCGATGGGGCCTGCGCCGTCGATGGGCTGGCCCAGCGCGTTGACCACGCGGCCGATCATGGCTTCGCCCACCGGCACGGACACCACCTTGCCGGTGCGCTTGACAGTGCTGCCTTCCTTGATGCCGACGTCGGAGCCCAGCAGAACGATGGAGACGGTATTCTCCTCCAGATTCTGGGCCATGCCGTATTCGCCGTTATCAAACTGAAGCAGCTCACCTGCCATGCACTTTTCCAGACCACTGGCGCGGGCGATGCCGTCGCCCACCATAATGACCGTGCCGGTCTCGCTCTGCTCGATGGCATTTTCGTAATGCTTGATCTGCGCACGGATGATCTTGGAGATCTCTTCAGGTTTCAGTTGCATCTTTGTTTGTTCACCACTCAATTCTTAAAAATCTTTCGGGTGGAAATTCGATCACAGTGTCACGGAAGCAATATCCCTGCGCAGGGCGGACAGACGGTTCTGCACCGTGCCGTCCAGCTCGGTGCCTTCGATATCCAGCCGGATGCCGCCCAGCACTGCCGGATCGACCTTTGTTTTCAGGTCGATGGTCTTGCCGGTGAGCTTTTCCAGCTTTTCGTGCAGGCTCTTTGCCTGCTGCTCCGTCATTGCCACTGCAGTGGTCGCCGTTGCTTCCAGAATGCCGTGCGCCTGATTGTAGCGCACACGGTAAGCCCGTGCGCAGCCGGACAGCTCCCGCAGGGTGCCCTTCTCGCACAGGATCTTCAAAAAGTTCAGCACATAGAGGTGGACCTGATCCCGCAGTGCTTCATCCAGCAGGCCGCAGCGCTCCTTTTTGGGGATGCTGGGGGTGCTGAGCAGATGCAGGTAGTCCGGGTTCGCCTTAAAAAGCGCCACAGCTTCGTCCAGCTCACCCAGAATGCGGGCCTCCAGCCCTTCCTCCGCCGCCAGATCGTACAGGCTTCCGCCGTACATCCTTGCAGTCTCGGTCATGATGCTTCACCCACATTTTTGATAAATTCGTCGATCAGATCCTTGTGGTCCTTCTCGCTGATCTCACGCTCCACCACCTTGGAGGCGATCTCCATGGCGATGCCGCCGATCTCGTCCTTGACCTCATTCACGGCCTTCTTGCGCTCCTGCGCAATGTCGGCTTCGGCCTTCTGCTTGAGGGCAGCAGCCTGCGCGCGGGCCTCGCCCACGATCTCTTCGCCGCGGGCGGTGGCCGTCTTCTGCGCATTGGAAACGATCTCGTTGGCCTCGGCGCGGGCATTCTGCAGGTTCTGCTCGTACTCTGCCTTCATGGCTTCGGCTTCGGTGCGCAGCTTGGTGGCATCGGCGATCTGGCTGTCTGCCTTCGCCTTGCGCTCTGCGATCACGTTTTTGACCGGATTCAGCAGGAACTTTTTGAAGATGAACAGCTGGATCATCAGGTTGCAGATCTGGGCCAGAAAGGTCCAGCCGTCCAGCGTGATCAACGCCTGGTACAGTTCCATAAGCGTCTCCTTTCGTTATTTTGTAAAAGGTTCCGCTTATGCCAGGAACTTCATGAACATACCGGGTGCCAGGAAGATCAGCAGCAGGCCGGTGACGAAGCCGTAAATACCGGTGGTCTCGGAAAGTGCAACGCCCAGGATCAGGGTACTGGTAACGTCGCTCTTGCACTCGGGCTGACGGCCCACAGCTTCACAGGCAGCAGCTGCTGCGTTGCCTTCGCCGATACCGGGGCCGATACCTGCGATCAGTGCGCAGCCTGCGCCGATGCCGCAGCCTGCCAGAGCGATACCACGAGCGAGGTACTGAAAGTCAGTCATAAGATTTGTCCTCCAAAAAATTTTTTTGTTTTGGGAGATGCCGTTGTGAGGGCTTATTCCTCACCGGCAGCACGCTTGATGAAAATTGCGGTCAGGGTACAGAAGATGAACGCCTGAATGCAGCCGCCGAACCAGTCGAAATACAGGCCCGTAAAGGCCGGGATGCCGATCTGGAACAGCTGGATCTGGCTCAAGGCACCGGGCAGCCAGCCGAAAATGACATGGCTCAGGCTTGCCAGCGCCCAGTACAGCAGTGTGGAGATGACCGTACCGGACAAGATGTTGCCAAAGTGACGGAACGCCATACTGACGGGGGTGGAAACCTCCGACAGCACATTGATGGGTGCCATGATGAAGATGGGGTCCAAAAGACCTTTCAGGTAGGAAAGGATGCCGTTGGTCTTGATCTTGTAGTACATGATCAGCACGAACACCACGATGGCCCACGCCGCTTCGGTGTTGAGGTCGGCTGTGGGGCTCCACAGGCCAATGACGCTGATGAGGTTGCAGCCGATGCTGAGAGCAAAGATCGAGCCGATGAGCGGGATATACTTATCGAAGTGATAGCCCATGTTGTCGTGCACGAACTGGTCCAGCCGTTCTACGATGAACTCGGCCGCCGCCTGCCGCTTGGAGACATTCTCCAGCTTGAGGTTGCTGCCCAGCCAGATGGCAAGGCCCGAAAGCAGCGCCATGACGATCCACGTACTGACCAGAGTCTGCGTGATCTTGAAATCGCCCAGAAGAGGGATGTCGGTATGGATGGTATACAGGATCTTTGCGCCGTTCAGTTCCATTTGTTACGTTTCACCCCCTTCGTCACGGGGTTCGGCTTCCGGCTCCGGTGCGGGTTCGGGGTCGTCCTCCACAGAGACATCCACCGAGGGCCCTGCCGGGGCAAGAGGCTTGTACTTGCCGGTTATTTGCAGGTAATAAATTGTAACGCGCGGGAAAAGCAAGGGCAGAACGCCGGCAAACGGCTGGAACACCGGTGCCGCAATGGCAACGATGATCCACACCGCCTGAAGGAGCATTCTGACGTTGTAGGAAGCTTGTAAGGTGGCCTTGCGGCGTTTTTCGTCCTGCTCGTCGATCACCTTCTGCACCACAAGGCAGATGCCCGCAAAGTTGCCAATGGCAACGGCGGCGCCAATGAGGCTGGCAAGCACCACGGTATAGTCAAATTTTACCCAGCCAACCAGATGCAGTGCTGCAAAGATCACCCACATCACCGCAGTACAGATGGCCGTGCCGCAGGCGATGCGCGTGAGCTCCTTTTTGGATTCCGGTTGCAGTTTCATAAGGGAAACCTCCTGTTACGTTTACTGATGCGAATTGAACCCCACACGCTTTGGTTTTTCCTTTTTGGTGCGGTCCATGTGCTCTTTGGCAAAATACCAGAAGTTCTGCGCCCCCGCGGCAAGGCCCAGCAGGATGGCCGGAAGGAACACCCATTCCGGCCAGCTCCAGTTGTTCACGGCCCACCATGCGCCGCCAAGGCACAGCACCAGCGGCAGCAGCATATTCAGGCCCAGCTGGGTCAGCCAGACAAGATCTTCCAGCGCCTTATACCAGCCCTTCAATCTGCGTTTCCTCCCTGTGTCGTGTGCCTTTGCAAAAGCCAGATTCTGGATGTGATGCCAAGGATTTGCAATCAGCAAAAAATCTTATATGGCTAGTATAATTCAAACCGGCCGTTTTTTCAATCAATTTTCCACCGATTTCTGGTAAAATTTCATAGTTTGTTCACACTAACGTCATAACTGTACGTCCTGTATGGAGTTTGTGCGTCTGGGGGCACATCAATACCAAAAGTTTGATGGATCTGTTGTGCAGAATGCAAAAAAGTAAAACTCCTTCCGTCATCGCTGCGCGATGCCACCTCCCTCAACGAGGGAGGCTTTTCCGTGCGGCAAGGCTCCCTCCTTGAGGGAGCTGGCTGCGAAGCAGCCTGAGGGAGTTTTTATACAAATAGCCGCCCGGCTCTTTTTGAACCGGGCGGCAGCTGTTATGCAGTTTTCAGGACATTACCAGAGGTTTGCGGTCTCGTTGTACAGGCCCTCGTAGCTCTTGGCGGAGACATCCCAGCTGAAATCGCACTCCATGCAGTGGTGCACGAGGTTCTTCCAGTTCTCCTTGTCGTTGTAGGCATTCTGTGCGTTGCAGCAGGCCACGTACAGCTCATGGGCATTGTAGCCCGCAAAGGTGAAGCCGTTGCCCTCGCCCATGGTGCTGTCGTGGATGGAGTCGCGCAGACCGCCGGTCTCGCGGACGATGGGAGGCGTGCCGTAGCGGCAGGCCACCATCTGTGCCAGACCGCAGGGCTCGCTCTTGGAAGGCATGATGAAGGCATCTGCGCCTGCGTAGATCTCCTGCGACAGGGCCGGCTCAAAGCCGATGTAGGTGCCTACGCGGCCCGGATGGCGTGCGCACAGGTCGGAGAAGAAGTTCTCGTACTGGCTCTCGCCGCTGCCCAGAATGACCAGCTCGATGCCGCGGTCCACCAGACCATCGGCGATGCTCTGCACCAGATCAAAGCCCTTCATGCCGACCATGCGGCTGACCATGGCAAAGACGGGGCTGCCATCCTTGTTCAGGCCGAACTTATCCTGCAGGGCTTCTTTGCACTTTGCCTTACCCTCTTCAAAGTTGGTGATGTCGTAGTTGAAGGGGATGTTCTTATCCGTAGCGGGATCGTTGGAATCGGTATCGATGCCGTTCAGGATGCCGCACAGCTTGTACTGCTTCTCCCGCAGCAGAGCGTCCAGACCATAGCTGAACCACGGGTCGAGGATCTCCATGGCATAGGAGGGGCTGACGGTGGTGATCTTGTCGGCGGTCTCGAAGGCGCCCTTCATAAAGTTTGCGCATCCATCGTACTCCACGATGTGCTGATCCCGGCGGCCGATGCCGCAGGTGTCCTCCAGAATGTCGGTGCCGTACTTGCCCTGATAGGCGATGTTGTGGATGGTGAAAATGGTCTTGATGCGGTTGAACTTATCCAGATGACGGTAGTACAGGTTCAGGTACACCGGCACCAGTGCGGTCTGCCAGTCGTTGCAGTTGATGATATCGGGGGTGAAATCGATGTAGAACAGGGTCTCTAAAACGGCGCGGGAGAAGAAGGCGAAGCGCTCGCCGTCATCGTAGAAGCCGTACAGGCCGCGGCGCTTGAAGTAATACTCGTTATCGAGGAAGTAGTAGGTCACGCCGTCCCGCTCGGCCTTGAACAGGCCGCAGTACTGGCTGCGCCAGCCCACGGGGACGGAATAATTGGTGACATACTCCAGCGTATCGCGGAACTTGAGGTCGCCGTACAGGGGCATAATGACGCGGGCATCCACGCCGTCCTTGACCAGAGCCTTGGGCAGCGCACCCGCAACATCGGCCAGACCGCCGGACTTTGCAAAGGGGGCAGCTTCCGAAGCAGCATACAGGATTCTCATAGGATCGCTCCTTCCATATAGTGGGATATTTCGTTCTCCCCGCCGCCGTTTGGACGGCACGAACCATTTTTACAAAAGAGCAGGCGGGGGCACACAGGTGCCCCCGCCCCTCTCAAGAGGGGCTACCGGGGAGGAAGCCGCCCCTATGGATAATGCAACAGATCAGACGGTGTGGTTCTTCTGCACGTACACCGGGAAGCTCTCGGTGCCGGACAGCTTCTTGCCGGCAGTGATCTTCACGTTCTTATCGGTAACAACGCAGTCCAGCTCGGCATTGGCTTCCACCACCGTATCCTGCATCAGCACGCAGTTCTTGACGACGGCACCCTTCTTGACCTTGACGCCGCGGAACAGCACGCAGTTCTCCACCGTGCCCTCGATCACGCAGCCGTCGGCCAGAATGGAGTCGGTCACCTTGCAGCCCGGCACATAGCGGGTGGGGTTGTCGTCGCGGATCTTGGTGTAGACCGGGCTCTTCTTGGGGAACAGCTTTTCCAGATTCTCGTCATCGGTCAGCTTGAGGTTCTCATCGAAGTAGCTCTTCATGTCACAGACATGTGCCACATAGCCGGTGTACTCCAGAGCATGGATGTTGAGGATGTTGACATTGTGGGCCAGAATATCGCGCTCGAAGTAGATCAGGCCGCGGGCAGTGGCATCCCGGACCAGCTTGAGCAGGGTCTCGCGTTCCAGAACATAGATGTTCAGGTCAAGGTTCTGCACGCCGGGGCGGTAATCGTTGAACAGCAGCTCGGTCACACGGCCGTCGGCATCCACGGTCAGTGTGTAGTTGTCGTTCTTGCGGCCCTCGGGGATCTCGGTTTTCTGGTAAGCGATGGTCACATCGGCACCGCTTGCCTGATGGGCAGCCAGCAGAGCGTTGAAGTCGTAGTTCAGGGCAACGTTGGCGTCGCTCATGACCACGTACTTTTCCTTCTGGTTCTCCAGAAAGTTCATAATGGAGCCCAAGGCTTCCACACGGCCGGAATAGATGCGCACGCCCTTTTCTGCAAAGGGAGGTACGATGTTCAAACCGCCGTGGCGGCGGGCCATATCCCACTCACGGCCGGTGCCCAGATGATCCATCAGGGAGTGGTAGTTCTTGCGCACCACGATGGAAACATTGGAGATACCGCAGTTTGCCATGCTGGACAGAACAAAGTCCACCATACGGTAGCGGCCCGCGAAGGGGATCGAAGCCATTGCGCGCTCGGTCACCAGCTCGGGGACGGTATTATCATAACTGTTGGGGAAAATAATACCCAACGCATTGGTGTTCTGGCTCAGCATACTTCCATACCCTCCTTGACGGATTCAAAGACTTTGGCGCCTTCCTTGACGGTTGCGCCTGCGCCCACGGTCAGGCCGGTGCCCACATGGGCAATGGGGCCATCGCCGCCCACGCGTGCACCTGCACCGATCACAACATCCTCCGCCAGGATGCAGCGCTTGACAACAGCACCAGCCTTGACGACCACGCCGTCCATCAGGACTGCGTCCTCAACGGTAGCGCCCTCTTCCACAACAACACCGGCGCTCAGCACAGAGTGATGCACATTGCCGTAGATCTTGCAGCCCTCGGTGACGAGGGAATCCTGCACGACTGCGCGGGGACCGATCTTCTGCGGGGGCAGAACGGGGTTGCGGCTGTAGATCTTCCACTTCTCGTCGAAGATATCGATGCCGGAGTTCTCGGGGTCCAGCACTTCCATGTTGGCTTCCCACAGGCTGTCGATGGTGCCCACGTCACGCCAGTAGCCGGCAAAGCGGTAAGCATACATCTTGCGGCCATCGCGCAGCAGCGCCGGGATGATGTTCATGCCAAAGTCGTTCTTGGAATTGGGGTCTGCCTCGTCCTCTTCCAGATACTTTTTCAGCACATCCCAGTTGAAGATGTAGATGCCCATGGAAGCTAGATTGGACTTGGGTACCGGGGGCTTCTCCTGAAACTCGGTGATGCGGTCGTTCTCATCCGCCACCATCAGGCCGAAGCGGGAAGCTTCCTTCCAGTCCACTTCCATGACGGCCACAGAGAACTCTGCGCCCTTCTCTTTGTGGAAGCGCAGGAAATCGGCGTAATCCTGCTTGCAGATCTGGTCGCCGGACAGGATGATCACATACTCGGGATCGTAGCTGTCGATGAAGCCGATGTTCTGGTAGATGGCGTTTGCAGTGCCCTTGTACCAGTCGGTGCCCTTTGCCTGCTCGTAGGGCGGCAGGGTGTGCACGCCGCCGTGCAGACGGTCCAGATCCCAGGGCTGGCCGTTGCCGATGTACTCGTTCAGCTTCTGGGGCTGATACTGGGTCGCGATGCCAACGGTGTCGATGTTGGAGTTCACGCAGTTGGACAGCGGGAAGTCCACGATGCGGTACTTGCCGCCGAAGGACACTGCGGGTTTTGCCGTTTTCTGTGTCAGCGCATACAAGCGCGAGCCACGTCCACCGGCAAGGATCATTGCCACAATTTCTTTTGCCATAGCTTTATTCTCCCCTTTAACATTAACATTTCCGTTGTTCGGAAATGATCGTCAACGTGTGCGGTATGGGTCGGCCCCAAAAGCCGGTTTATTCCTTGGGCTCCTTGGGTTTGCGGGTGCGTTTTGCAGGTGCCTTTTCTGCCTTTGGCTCGGCCTCCGCCTTGGGCTTACGGCCGCGCTTTTTGGGCGGTTCGGCTGCCGCTTCCGGCTCGGTCTTTGCCTTGCGGGCGGTCTTTTTTACCGGCTTCTCCTCGGCAGCAGCGGTTTTAGCCTTGGGCTTGCGGCCACGCTTTTTGGGCGCCTCGGCTGCCGGTTCCGGCGCAGCTTTTACTTTGCGGACGGTTTTCTTTACCGGCTTCTCCTCGGCAGCAGTCTTTGCCTTTTGGGCGGCGGTCTTTTTCTCGGCCTTTTCGGCTTTCTCGCCTGCGGCCTTGCGGGTGCGCTTGGCGGGCACCTCAAAATACAGGGTGCTCATAGGCGGCAGGGTGATGGTGATGCTCTGCTCAAAGCCATGCAGCGGTTTTTTGTGGGTGCGCACGGTCTTGTTGTGCACGGTACCGGAACCGCCAAATTCCTCATCGTCGCTGTTCAGGATCTCCTTGTAGGAGCCTGCTACCGGTGCGCCCAGCGTATAGCCCTCGCGCAGGACAGGGTTGAAGTTGCACACCACCAGGATCTGCTTGCCGGAAGCATCCTTGCGCAGGAAGGCGATCACGCTCTGCTGCGAGTCGTCCGGCACGATCCACTGGAAGCCCTCCCAGCTGTAATCCACCTGCCAGAAGGCGGGATGCTCCTTATAGAAGGCGTTCAAGGTCTTGACGTAGGTTTGCAGCTCGGTGTGCTTATCGTAGCCCAGCAGCATCCAGTCCAGCGGCTTTGTCTCGTTCCACTCTGCAAACTGGCCGAACTCCTGCCCCATGAACAGCAGCTTCTTGCCCGGGTGGGCCATCATGTAGCCAAAGAAGGTACGCAGGTTGGCAAACTTGGCCTCGTACTCACCGGGCATCTTGTTGATCAGGCTGCCCTTGCCGTGCACCACCTCATCGTGGCTGATGGGCAGCACAAAGTTCTCGCTGAAGGCGTAGAAGAAACTGAAGGTGACCTTGTTGTGGTTGCCGGCGCGGAACAGCGGGTCGGTCTTCATGTAGCTGAGCATATCGTTCATCCAGCCCATGTTCCACTTGAAGTTGAAGCCAAGGCCGCCGTCCGATGCAGGCTTTGTGACCATGGGCCACGCGGTGGACTCCTCTGCGATCATGTATTTGTGGGGATGACGGCCCAGCACGGTGTCGTTCAGCTTGCGCAGGAAGGCAACGGCTTCCAGATTCTCCTTGCCGCCGTCCTTGTTGGGCTCCCACTCACCCTGTTTGCGGTTGTAGTCCAGATACAGCATGGATGCCACGGCGTCCACGCGCAGGCCGTCGATATGATACTGCTCCAGCCAGTACAGCGCGCTGGAAATGAGGAAGCTCTGCACCTCGTTACGGCCAAAGTCGAACACCATGGTGCCCCACTCTTTATGTTCGCCGCGCTTGGGGTTCGGGTCCTCATAGCAGGGCTCACCGTCAAAGCTGTACAGGCCGAACTGATCCTTGGGGAAGTGGGCGGGCACCCAGTCCATGATCACGCCGATACCGGCGGTGTGCAGCTTATCCACAAAGGCCATAAAGTCCTTGGGGGTGCCGTAGCGGCTGGTGGGTGCAAAGTAGCCGGTGACCTGATAGCCCCAGCTGCCGTCAAAGGGATACTCCATCACCGGCAGCAGCTCCACATGGGTGTAGCCCATTTCTTTGATGTAGGGGATCAGCTCGTCCGCCAGCTCGGAATAGTTGTAGGGCTTGTCGTCCTCCTTCATCTTCCAGCTGCCGGCGTGCATCTCGTAGATATTCACGGGGCCGTTGATCACATCGGCCTTTTTCTGTGCGGCCTGCCACGCATCGTCGTGCCATGCAAAGCCGGTGATATCGTACACCTTGCTGCCATTGGACGGACGGGTCTCGGCGTGGAATGCGTAGGGATCGGCCTTGTAGACCAGATCCCCTGCGCGGGTTGTCACACAGTATTTGTAAACGTCATATTCCTTCATGCCGGGAATGAACAACTCCCACACGGAATCGCCATCCACCTTGCGCATCGGGTGGCTGCCCGGCTTCCAGCTGTTGAAGTCGCCCACCACACTGATGGCCACGGCGTGCGGTGCCCACACGCGGAACACCACGCCCGCCTCACCGGCACGCGTTTCCACGTGTGCGCCAAAGTAGCGGTATGCTTCACAGTTGTTGCCCTGCTTGAACAGATACACCGGCAGGTCCGATGCATTGCTCTGGATCTTCTCCTCGGTCGGTCTCATAAACTGCTCCTCCCCGTACAGGATGTGCAAAGCGCGCACCTGTAGCTTTTACTCTTTTATATTAAAGAATTTCGGGCTGTTTTTCAAGGGTTTCGCCGCATTTTACTGTAAAATTTACCATAATCTTTTCGTCGATATTTTTCCCTTATATACATACCCGCTAATTTTTTACAAATTTTATGGTGAATCCTGCCAATCCGACAACAAAAAAGAGCCCCTGTGCACCTGCCCGAAGGGAAGGTACACAGAAGCTCTCTGCTCTGGTTGAAAATTTTCGTTCTCGGTTTTTCCGGCGATCGGTCAATCCACCACGTAGACATTCACCTGAACGGCGCCGTTGATCACGCTCTCGGCGTAGGTCTCGTAGAACAGATCCACCAAGATCTCACCCTTCTGCACCGCAATGCCGGTGTCGGTGGCCACTGCGTAGCCGTACACGAACTTGCCGTCTGTGGAGGTGATATACAGCTTGGTGCCGTAAGGGATCACATCCGGGTCCACGGCCACGGTGCCGTAGCCGAGGCCGAGACCGGAGGAGCCCTTGCCGGTTTTGGAATAGTAGCCGGTGGCCTTGCCGGTGAGCACCTTGCTATAGGAGGCGGGGGCGTTGGTAGTGCCGTCCGGGCCGGTCAGCGGGGAGACCGGCGCACCTGCGCCATAGGTCTTGATCACGTGGCTGGTGGGTTCCACCGTAGTGGTGGAATCCACCACGATGCTGTTTTCCAGCTCGCCGTCCACATAGCGGTCACGGGTGGTGACGGTCTGCTGGCCCTCCGAGCCATGCTGCACCGTTGTGGTGCGGCCGGTGTTGCGGAAATACAGGCTGGTGTAGACGTATTTGGTATCGTAGGGGATGGCCTGCGTCTCCACGCGGTCGGTGTAGTCCACACGGTGCACGGTGATCTGGGTGCCGGCTGCCACCAGCTGACCCAGAGCGGGCTCGGTGTAATCGTCACCCTCCAGCGTGATGCCTGCGCGCTGCAAAGCGTCAGCCACGGTGCCGAACACCATCTTGACAGGGTACTCCTGACCATCGGCAGTGATGCTGACGGAGAATGCACGCTCAATGTTCAGGGCGGCCAGATTGCCGCTGTAGGCCGTGTAGTAGACCTTGTCGCCTTCTTCGGACTGGATGCCGGAAAGGCTCATGACCTGTGCGGGGTCGGTCTCGGAGGTAAGGATCACCTGCCGGGCACCATTGGAGTCTGTGACGTAGGTCAGCCGCAGATTCGCAGCGGTCACACTGAGTGCAGCCACAAGGCACACGACCATGACACAGAACGCCAGCACACGGGGAGAGACAGCCTGCTTGCAGGCGGTCAGAGCTTTCTTTACTTTTACGGAAGCGATACGAGACAACTCCTCTCTTTTCGTATTTTTGCTGCGGCCGCGGACACTGCAAAAAATGTCCCGGCCGCCCGGACTGCGGAGCGGGCAGAACGCATCTGGCTCCACAATCAAATACGATGCCCTCTTTTTGGTAAAATCGAGCATCGTATCCCAATTCGGAATCCGCTGCGGAGGGAATTTGTTACCCTCCCGGCCGTGGCTCCATCTGCCCGCGCCGCGCCGTTTATAGAACGGCTTTTCACTTCATCCAGATAAATTTTAAACGCTGCAACGTCTGTTGGCTCCGTTGCGCGGGTCTTATTTTACCAGTCCATGGGCCGTTTGTCAAATCACCGGTTCGCACTTTGTTTGTTTTTTGACGATATTCTTTGTGCAATTTTAACAGTGTTTTCTCCAAAATATTGTTTTTTCGGTTATTTCCTTCCGATTTTTCCCCGATTTCGTGGGGTGTTTTGTTCACGAATTTTTAACATTTATTTTGGATCTTTCGCACCGGAAACTGCACTTTCGGGCCGTAGCGGCACTGCGTCCGGATGCTGAAAATCGTAGGTTTTGCGTTTAAAACCGCCTCTTTTGTGTCCGTTTTTTCACCCACAAAAAACGGACGGAATTACCCCGCAAAAATGCGCTCCGGCAAAATGCCGAACCCAAGAAATCCGGAGAAAAAAAGTACACACTGGCCGCTGTGCACCGCCCGCTGTACAATCAAACAAAAAACAGAAAGGAAGGTTTTCAAGTGAAGATCCAGATCATTCAAAAGCAGTGCGGCGGCACCGAGTTCTGTGCCCAGCCGCACCGGCTGCACCTTGGTGCACAGAACGCCGTGGGTGTGGACGAGCTGCAATTCCAGCTGCCGGAAGCTTGGGCCGGGTGCAGCGCGGCGCTCTATCTGCGCCGCAGCGACGGCACCCTGCTGGCACCGGTGCCGCTGGACGGTGCCCACCGTGTTACGGTGGACCGCCGCCTGACCGGAAGCACCGGCGGGCAGTGGATGCTGGCCGCCACAGGTGCCGATGGCTACGCGGCCTACACGCGGCCCGGCAGCTACGACGCCTACGCCATCCTGCCCACGGACGGCGGCGCGGAGGAGCTGCCGCCCTCGCAGTACGAGCAGTTCGTGGCCCGCGTGCTGGAAAGCGCAAGCACCGCTTCCACAGCGGCACAGCGTGCAGCAGCCAGCGCAGCTGCCACAGCCGCCAATGCAGCGCAGGCCCAGTCTGCCGCCCAGCGCACCAGCACAGACAGCGCCAACGCATCCCAGTGCGCTGCCCGTGCAGAGGCCGCTGCGGCCCGCGCCGAAGAGCTTGTGCCCACGGACGGGCAGGTGGTCAGCGTGAACGGCAAAAGCGGCATTGTAAAACTGGCTGCGCAGGATGTGGGCGCTCTGCCCTGCCCGGCACAGCCGGTGGCCGGTCAGCTGCTGCGGGTGCTGAGCGTAGACCCCAACACCGGCACGCTGCTCACCGACACCGCCGCTGCGCCGGACCTGAGCCCCTATGTGCGCAGCAGCACCGTGCCCACCGCATCGGTCCCCGGGGCGGTGCGGGTGGACCCGGCCTGCGGCATCAGCGTGCGCAGCGACGGCACCCTGACCACGGCCCCCGCCGCCCGCACCCAGCTGGACAGCATGACCGACGCCGCTCTGCCGCTGACGGCGGCACTGCTGCCCTATGGCGTAAAACGAGCGCTGACCGCCGCTGCTGCCGCCGGGGAATGGACCGCAGACGACAAAGCTGCTGCCCTGCGCACCCTTGGTGCCGATTTTTCTTCCTATTATACAAAGGAGGATATCGACGCCCTGCTCTCGGCCCCTGCCTCCGGCGCGTACCCGGTGGGCAGCATCTACCAGAGTACCGACCCCACCAGCCCGGCTGCGCTGTTTGGCGGCACATGGGAGCAGATCGCATCCGAGCGCGTGCTGATGGGCGCGTCCAGCACCCACGCGGCCGGTACCACCGTCAACGCGGGCCTGCCGAACCTTACGGGCAACAGCGGCATCGGCAACTGGACCATGACGGCAGCCTCCGGCGTGTTTGCCGCCAAGGGCCCCAGCTCCAAAACCGCCTACGTGGACAACGCCTACGCCGGTGCGCTGGATTTTGACGCTTCGCGCTCCAACGCCATTTACGGCGCAAGCAGCACCGTACAGCCTGCCGCCTACTATGTGTACATCTGGCACCGTGTGGCCTGAGAAAGGAGGTTTTGACGTATGAAAATTCTTGACGAGACCGGCGCCGCTATGGAAACCCCCGACCTGACCCTTGGGTATCTGGTGGGCGACACCGAACCGCTGGCGCACCCGGCACAGGAAGCTGTGTCCGAGATCGCCCACTATGAGACCGTGGCGGAGTACCCCAGCGGCGGCAGGGACGTGCGGAAGGTCGTGGATGTACCGGGCGCAGCGGCAAAAGCCGCGTGGACCGAGCAGGTGCCTATTAAAAGGTACGTGCGCTACACCGCCGCAGAGCTGGACGCGCGGGAGCAGGCCCGCAAAGAGCATGAAGCGCAGGCAAAACTGCCCGGTACGGTGGCTGAGCTTGCCCGCCAGCTGACCGACTTGCAGCTGGCATTGTGCGAACTGTACGAAGGAGGTGAATCCTGATGGCAAAAGTCTATGCAGCCCTCATCCAAAAAGGGCTCAAGACGCTGGACGAAGTGCCCGCCCGGCTGCGCAGCGCCGTGCAGGCCCTGCTGGAGGAGGCGCGCCATGCTTAACGCCTACTCGCTTGCCCGGGACGGCCAGACCGCGCTGAGCCGCAATTTCAAGGTGCGGGAGTTCGCCTGCAAGGACGGCACCGACCCGGTGTTCGTGGATACCGAGCTCGTGCGCATTTTGCAGACTGTCCGGGACCATTTTGGCACACCGGTGGTTATTACCAGCGGCTACCGCACACCGTCCCACAACAAAAAGACGGGCGGCAAGGCCGACAGCCAGCACCTGTATGGCCGCGCGGCAGATATCCGGCTGGCCGGTGTTCCGGTGGAAGCCGTTGCCGCCTATGCCGAAACGCTGCTGCCCGGCACCGGCGGCATTGGCCGCTACCCCGCCAAAGGCTTTGTCCATCTGGATGTCCGTGCGGCCCGGAGCCGCTGGACCGGCTGAAGGCGGTGCGCGCAATGGAAACGATCCTTTCCGCCATCATCGCCGGGGCCGTGACCCTGATCGGCGTGCTGATCGCCAACAGCCGCAGTCAGGCCGTCACAGACACAAAGCTGGAAGAGCTTACCCGTGAGGTGCGTGAGCATAACAATTTTGCCCGCCGCGTACCCATTCTGGAAGAACAGATGAAGGTGGCCAACCACCGCATCGCAGACCTTGAACACAATGAGAAAGTGAGGAACCATTATGAACTTTAACAAAATTTCCGCCGCTACCCTTGCACGCACCGCTGTGCTGCTGCTGGCGCTGACCAATCAGATGCTTTCCGCCTGCGGCAAGCCCGTGCTGCCCATCGAGAGCCAGACCGTGGAGCAGCTTGTGACCGCCGGCATCACCACCGCTGCGGCCCTGATCGCATGGTGGAAAAACAACAGTTTTACCTCCGCCGCCATTCAGGCCGATGCCGAATACGCCCGCCTGAAGCAGCAGAGCAAGTGACCCAGCACAAAAGTATGACTTTTTGTTCCATTTGAACACAGCCCTGAAAGGCCCTGCGCAGGCAGCCTTTCGGGGCTGTTTTTGGGTTCTGGCGGTGCTTTCACGCAGGTTTCGGGGCATTTCACGCAGAAATGGATGCATTCTGAGACGAAATTTTGTATACTCAGGCCAGAAGCAAAAGGAGTAATTCTCATGGTAATTCAGAGCATCTGCAACACGAATATCACACATTCGCACGCCGTTGCAACAAAGCGATGCAAAACCGCAACAAGCGGCTGTGATTCGTGCCAAATCTCAAACGTTTCAATATGGATGATTCTTAGAATTTTACGCTTCGACAACATTTTTTATTGACGGTTGCTATGATAGCATGGTATAAAGTAAGTGGATGGTTCCTCTTGCTACAGCAGTCCTTTTTATAGGGCTTTTATACAGTGTGGACGATATGAAAGGAGTCTTGGGATCATGACGAACAAAAAGTTTAAAATTGCAGCAATGTCTATGGCACTTACCGCATGCGTTGCGGCCCAGCCCTTGCTGGCAAACGCTGCTGATGAAACTGATACCACCTCCTCCAACGGCGCTCCCGAGCAGGCTGCTGAGAACGTTTCTCCCACTGCCGAGACCGGCGGCACTGTGCAGAGCGAGGCCGAGCAGGAGCCCGTCAAGAATGACGAGTCCGAAGACGCCGTGAGCACCATTGGCGGCAAGGATGTGACCGTGGATTACGAACACGAAAAGGATACCGTCACGGAAGGCCCGAGCGGTACCACCACCGACAGCACCGGCACCGTGAACCGCGATGTGCCCAAAGAGAGCGAGCCCAACGCGCAGCAGCCCGCCGGGGACGGCCAGCAGGGCAGCTCCGAGGGCGGCAATGCCAATGACGGCCAGCAGACCGGCAGCACTGAGGGCGGTGCCACCGCGCCCAAGCAGGACAACGAACAGGACGATGGCCAGAACGACACCGAGAAAAAGCCCATCGGCAGCGCCAACAAGTCCGAGACGGTGAAGAAGGAGACCGATGTTGTGCTGGGTGAAACCACCACCAAGATCGAAACCACCACCAACCCGGATGGCTCCACCACCGAGACCACGACCACCACCACCGACGCCACCCTTGAGACCACCACCACCGTCACCGGTGAAGCAAGCGCCAAAACCGACGAGACCACCACCGAGAACGTAGCGGATTCGCTGGACAGCGAGCTGGGCGGCAAAAAGGGCGACCTGAGCTGGGATACTGCCGAAGGCACAAAATTTGGCGATTACACGGTGTCCGGCACCAAAGAGAACACAGACGACGGCAGCAAAACCTTTACCCTGACCAAAAAAGATCAGGAAAAGACCGGTGAGATGACCGGTGAGGACATTGCCAAGCTGATCGAGGCCGGCTACAAGGACAACGGCAAGGGCACCTACACCCTGACCCGGGACTACACCGACTCCAAGGGCCAGAAGCAGACCACCACCATCACGGTGGATTCCAGCAGCGCCACCAAGACCACCAGCACCACCCTGACCATCCGGATGGAAAGCCAGAAGCAGGACGGCGGCGAGGACTTTGGCAGCAAAGAGAACACGGACTACCCCTATCCTTCCACCGACATCACTGTGAAGGATAACAACGGCAAGGACCACACCTTCGACCTGAAGGACATTCTGGATAAGGCCAAAGCCAACAAGGACGGCACCTTCATCTATGAGGACAAGGACAACAACCTGACCTATACCATCACCCGCAAGGAAGGCTCCGAGGACCTGAGCGGCCTGACCGATCTGGAACTGAAAAAGCTGCTGAACGATCACGCCGGCAGTGAAAAATACACTCTGGACAACGAAGGCAACCTTTGCTATATCACCGATAAGGGCGAAAAGTGCCGCGTGAGCGACGCGCAGAACGCCCTGCTGCGCAACAGCCTTAGTCTGGATGTCAGCATCACCGACCATCACGGCAAAGAGTCCGGCAGCAAGGCCGACGGCTTTGACAGCGTGGAAGAAGCCAAGGCCGACGCCGAAAAGCGGGCACAGGATGAAGCGTTGAAAAAGGCTCTGGCCGAAGCCATCCATCAGGAGACCGGCAAGACCCTGACGGAAAATGACATCACCCTGCCCAAAGTGCGAGACGGCAAGTTTGAGTGGACGGATACCACCACCGGCAAAACGTACACCTTCCGCTATACGGAAAAGGGCACCGTCAGCGGCTCTGAAAAGATCAACGACCCCACCACTGTTGACCCGAACGCTTCTTCTGCCGAGAAGAACACCGAGACCGGCTCCGCCGAAGTGTCCGGCTCTACCGTGATCTGGACCGCGGAAGGCAAGACCTATACCGATACCACTGTCAAGGAGACCTTTGGCGATGGCTACGACTTTACCAAGGAGACCGAGGATAAGCTCGCGCTCAAGGGCAGCGCCGAGTACAACAAAGACGGCCGGCTGACGAAGCTTATTACCGAAGACGGAAAGACCTATACCTTCAAATACTCGGAAGGGTCTGCCCCCGATGGTCTTGGCACTATTTCCGGCGAGCAGTTCAGGAAGGTCGAGTGGTCTGTAACTGAAAAGACCAAGGAAGTGGAAAAGGAGGAAGCCGTTGACGTTGGCACCATTTCCATCTCCGACAAGTCTTACACCAAAAACGCCGATGGTACCTACGACTTTACCATCAAAGGTGAACCATACACCGGCCTGACCAAAAACGAGGACGGCACCTACTCCAAGACGACCGAGGACGGCACCACCCTCATCATCACCGTCACGCCTTCCAAGACTGCACCCGACATGAAAACCGCGCTGGAAGGCAAGGGCTATACAGACGTCATTGTGAAGGACGACGGCACCGTTTCCTACAAGGATAAGGACGGCGTGCAGTACAAGGGCACCTACAGTGCTTCCGCCGAGGACATCACGCTCAAGAAGTACAAAAAGATGGACGAACCGCTCACCGGCAACGGTTCCAGCAAGGAAGAAGCCAAGAAGGACCTTTTTACCAAAATTCAAAAAGAGCTTGCCGAGCTGGGCGATGGCGAAAGCCTGCTGTTCGATGGCAAATACGAGTTCACCAAAGGGACCAGTGAATCCGAGATCAAGGAGATCATCTCCAAGGTCGTCAACTGCGCTGTCGATTTTGACAAGCTGGACCCCAAGGCCCTGCAAAAGATGCTGGAAGAGCAGAAAGCCGAAGCCGACGCTGCGGGCAAGTCTTACACCGGCACGCACGCGGACTATTACTACAAAAAGTCCGATGGCACCAAGGTCGATAAGTACGACGGCCACCTTTGGTGGGACGGGAACGGCAACGTTTATTACCTCACCGAAAAAGAGGATTGGCGGCCCGATTATCCCGGCTATGGGCCCGGCCATGGCGGCGGCTGGAAAGACCGCTATAATTTTGAACTTGTCACCCTAGTCCAGACTGAGGACGACTATATCGAGCATCTGGACCTTGCTACCGATTCCAACCTGACCCTTGCCGAGAAGAACCAAGACGGCAGCTCCAAAACCACCGGCTGCGTCCTGATCAACAAAAAGCTGGAGTGGAACGAGGACGCCGGCAAGCTCATCCAGGGCGACGGCAACACCATCGTCGGTCTGGGCAAGCGCATCACCTACGACGACGAGAACGACAAAGACCCCACGACCGGCCACTACGAGTTTGCCCGTGCCACTTGGGATAACCAGTATGGCCCGCAGTACCGCGACCCTGACGCCAAAGACAACAACCCCGACCGCAGCGTATACTACAAGCTGACCGGCACCGTGGCTTATGGTCAGGTGGGCGACACCTACACCGCCCAGAAGAAATGGCTGAGCAACGAGTATGACTATGCCTCTGCCCGGGAAGCCGCCGAAAATGCACTGAAAAAGTACAAAGAAAACTATACGGGCAACCTCGACGACCTGAAGAATGCACAGGTGGTAGAGATCTGCTCCGACCAGACCCCCTACGGCGAGCGCTCCTATAAAATTTACCTGTACACCTCTTCTCTTACGGCTTACGGCTACCTGTCCGACTACAGCAACGTCTGCGGCAACGCACACTACAACGCACAGGACCCGAACGACTATGTAGGCGGCTACGATCTGCGCATCGATGACCTGACCCAGATCAACGAAGAGCACGTGACCGCCCACGGCAAGAGCGATTACTACTGCACCGGCACCCTGAGCCGTCTCACCAAAAAACTGGATGATATCAGCAACGATCTGGGCCTGACCCCCACCCACAAGACCGTCACGATCTATGAGGATCAGGTGACCGGCACTGGCAGCGGCCTGTTTGGCAGCTACGACCGCCACATGACCGAGGAGCACGACTACACCTCTCCTGACAACGACTATCACGTGATCAGCGCCGACTCCACCGCCGAATACACCACCTACAAAACTTGGGAGGACACCACCGCCCACCGGAGCGACGTTCTTGAAACGATCACCGGTTCCTTCAAGTTCAGCTACACCTCCACAAAGGACGCCAAGGTAGCCAAGGCCACCAAGGAGACTCATGTGCGCACCAAGTCCTCGGTGAAGTACCACTACTCCTACGTGGAGCACGAAGAGCTGGACCCCATCACCGAGACCACCACAGTAACCACCCCCGGTGGCGGCGGTGAAGAGGAGAACGGCCTCGACGCGCCCGTTCTGCCCAGCACCCCCGAACTGCCGCCAGTGCAGGACGCACGGCCCGACGCAACGCCGGACGCCCCGGTGCTGCCTGCCGAGCCTGCTCTGCCCGCTGTGCAGGACGCACATGCCCTGCCGCAGACCGGCGTGAACTGGCTCACCGCCATTGGTCTGGCTCTCAGTGGCATGACCCTGATGGCCACCGGTGCCTTTGCCAGCCTGACCGGCAAGAAGGCAAAGCGCTGACACAGGCTCCTCGCAGGACGGAGTCACGCCTTATAAAAAGCTGTCACGATCATCCGAATCCCCAAACACACAAAGCCCCTTCGGAGCAGCTGCTCCGAAGGGGCTCTTTTGTTTGACCGGGAAAGCTTCGTCAAATCTTTTTCTCCGGGTTTATACGGGGATGCTGGCATCAAAAAATATCAGAGCATCGGCGGCGTATAGATATCACCACCGCTCTCCCCATAATGCCTTTTGGCAAAAATCACCAGATAGTCCGCCGCTTCACCTTGTCCATCTGCGGCCTCCTTCTTTACAATTTCAACGCAGAATTCAACATGATTGCCATCGTATTGATAATAACACAGCAAATCCTTCACCACTGCATTCGCAGCTTTTGTCCACGCCTGCGGATCAACAGCATTCTTCGGCATGGAAAAGACAGCCGTTCCGAATTCGTCGCCACCAGCGGTCACTTCTGTCTGATAAACCTCGGTTACATTCAGAGGATCATAGACAGCTGCGTATTCATCCTGAAGATATGCCTCCAGAATGGCCCGTGCTTTTACGCTCAGCGCTTTGTTTTCGACCAGATTATAAGAATCCTCGTTTTGCGCAGCTGCCGCTTTCAGTGCAGTCTTTACTGCATTTTTTGCCTGCTCCGAACTGCTGCTGCCGCCGCTGGGCCAGCAGCCTGTCAGTACTGTCAGTGTCAATGCGCCGCCTAAAAGCAAAACTGCCCGTCTTGAGATTTTCCTCACGGTAAAACACATCCTTTCTGATTCCATTCTTTACAGTCGGGGTTTACCCCCTTTTCTTTTTTTATTGTAATACATCCCCCCCCCCCCCGGGTCAAACTGCATTCACGCAGGTTTCAACCCCTTTCGCGTGCATTGTGAAAAATAATTCTCCACTTTTTAGGCAGGATGTATAGGAATCAAAAAAATGCGGGGCAACCGCTTGATGTGTGCAGTCGCGCACCCCAGTTCAGCAGAAAACCGCAATAAAAAAGCAGCTCTGCCAAGGCAGAGCTGCAAAGTTTGCAATACGGGTAAAATCAGCGCTTGCTGAACTGAGGTGCGCGACGAGCAGCCTTCAGACCGTACTCACCTATCCTTGGTCCAAAAAGTCCAGTATTTATGCGGGTTTTCGGGCTTTTCTCTCTCAGTAAACC
>CAKSWG010000014.1 GCA_934511465.1 uncultured Faecalibacterium sp.
ACTTGTGCCGAAGATAGTTCGCTGGAAACGGCGCGTGAAAATAGGTAGTCGCCGACTTGAACAGAAAGCTCTGAGATGAAAGTCTCAGGGCTTTTTTGTTGCATAAAAATATGGCACGATTTTTGGTTGTAATGCTAATAGGTCAGGACTTGACAGAAATACTACTATGTAATACAATGTAGATAAGCTACTACGCATTGCATACTAGTGGGAAGGAGGACTTATGGAAAACAATGCACAGCTTTTAAAGGGTGTTCTGGAATATTGTGTCCTGAAATTGATTGCACAAGAGCCGACCTATGGCTATGAGATCGTGATGCATCTAAAGCAGGTTGGCTTTTCTGACTTGAGTGAAAGCACACTCTACCCACTGCTATTGCGCTTGGAACAGCAGGGAAAGGTCACGGTAGAGCGCAGACCTTCGCCCAAGGGACCAAGCCGAAAATATTACGTCGTAACGGAAGAAGGAAGGCAGGCGCTTCTTGACTTCCGGCAGGATTGGAGCCAGCTCTGCCAGCTGGTGGAAAAAATTTTTAAGGAGGAGCCAGATGAATAAGTATTTTGCATTGCGAAAAACAAACCGGATGCGTACTAAGCTGCTGACTGAGGAAAGTCAGGCACAGCTTAAAGAAGTGATTGGCTATCTTCGCCGGTTCAGCTGGGACTTCTGTGGCATCGAACTTATACGCAGTGATTTGCTTGATATTGCCATCCAAGCCAACACTGAAAATCAGGAACTGTTTCATTCGATCTCTGACGCAAAGACCTTTGTGGATGAGGTCAAGCCCAGCTTGAAAACACTGAGAGCTGGAGATTACTTCTGGTATGTTGCACCGCTGTATTTCTTTTTTGGGTGGGGCGTGGAAGGCTTGTTGCTCTATCCGGTAATTGGAAATTGGGTCTTTGAGCTTTCGGTAGGCTATCTGATGCAGCTTGTTGTTGCTTTGACCGCGTTTTGCATACTGTTCCGCAGGATGATGGAGCAGGTAGGCTTTCCACCGCGAGAGCATTGGCTGAAATATGCTGCATGGCTGGTGTTTTATATCGTAATTTTGTATGGGACGGGCTGGTTCTTTACCCAGATTGCGGGGAAGATTGTACTGCTGCGGCTTCCGATTCTTAGCTATTCGATTTTTTGTCTGCTTCTGGGTGTGGGACTGTATGCAATCCATTTCTGGCGATATGGAAAAGACCAACGTCTGAGTGCTCGCATATAAAATAAAAAGCGGCCCCGCTGCACTGTGCATAACAGTGCGGCGGGGTCGCATACTTTATTGGGTGGTGTACCGGTTACGATACGAGCTTCTGCTTAGCCCTTGCCTGCGCAGCCAAACAGCTCGATCTTCTCCTTGCACTTGGCCTCGATGGCCTTTGCGCCGGGAGCCAGCAGCTTGCGGGGATCAAAGCCCTTGCCCTGCTGATCCTTGCCCTCTTCGATATATTTGCGGGTAGCCTCAGCAAATACCAGCTGGCACTCGGTGTTGATGTTGATTTTGGAAACACCCAAGCTGATGGCCTTTGCGATCATCTCATCGGGAATGCCGGTGCCGCCGTGCAGAACCAGAGGAATGTTATTGGTGGCCTTGTGGATGCGGTCCAGAGCCTCGAAGTCCAGACCCTTCCAGTTTGCGGGATACACGCCGTGGATGTTGCCGATGCCGGCAGCGAGGAAGTCGATGCCCAGAGCGGTGATCTTTGCGCACTCCTCGGGGTCTGCGATCTCGCCGGAACCCACAACGCCGTCCTCGACGCCGCCGATGGAACCGACCTCGGCCTCGATGCTCAGGCCCTTAGCGTGTGCCAGAGCCACCAGCTCCTTGGTCTTTTCCACATTCTCCTCGATGGAGTAGTGGCTGCCATCGAACATGATGGAAGAGAAGCCGGCCTCGATGCAGGCCTTGCAGCCCTCATAGGTGCCGTGATCCAGATGCAGGGCAACGGGAACGGTGATGCCCATGGAATCGACCATAGCGCTGACCATGGCTGCAACGGTCTTGAAGCCGGTCATGTACTTGCCGGCACCCTCGGAAACACCCAGAATGACGGGGCTCTTCATTTCCTCGCAAGCAGTCAGAACGGATTTGGTCCACTCCAGATTATTGATGTTGAACTGCGGCACACCATAATGGCCGTCGCGTGCTTTGATCAGCATTTCGGTTGCATTTACCAACATTATTCATTACCTCCACAAAATCATTGGGGTCCTGCTCGTGCCATGCCCACATTGCGCACGGCTTAACGAACTTACAGAGTTAGTATACCCCAAACAGCAGGCAAAATCAATCCAAACCGGCGTTTTTCCTGCAACAATGCGGAAAACCTGCCGCTGCCGCACAGGTCGCAAAACGGAGGCTGCTCGACCTTAAAATACAAAAAACAACAAAATTCCATAAAATGCACAACAACCGGTAGGACGACAGAAAGAAAACGGATGCGCAGGTTTTCAACACGAATCCACATTCGTCAAAATGATATTGGTAGATATGGCAAAAGCGGACAGGAAGCTGTTCAAAAAATTGTCATATTTCCGACTTGTATTCTACAAATTGTACGCAGAAGAAGCAAACAAGTCGAACCGGAAAGTGGAAAACCCGGTGGAAAATGTTTAATTCCACCGCCAAAACGGGCTTTGCAGCTGAACTTTTGAACGTTCTCCACAGGGTTTTCAACATGTTGAAAAATAAAGCGCCTTCTACAAAGCGTATAGCGCTTTTTTGTGGAAAACTTTCTGCAATGGGCAAAACAGAGGGATATCTGCCCGGCGGGCAGGCAAAACTGATACAGGGCGGCAGAACATTTCTGCAAAAGATGCCGGAGGCCTGCCGGCAGGACCGGGCGCAAAAACTTTTGCACGGCGCGGATAAAAAACGGCAATTTGCTGGCAAACAAAGTCGGCTTATGCTATACTTCAAGATGAGTAACCATACAATGGATCATAGCGGCGTGCGGCCGAAAGAGCGGCGCGCCTTTGGGAGAGTGCGTGCAGCGCTTTCCGGTGATACAACGGAAGGAGATAGCATCATGGAAGAAAAGAATCAGCCGCGCCGTCCGCGCCGCAGCCCGGAAGAAAACCAGCAGAAAAACGAGAGCCTTGTCTACGGCAAAAATCCGGTGACAGAGCTGCTCAAGAGCGGTTCCGGTGTGGATACGGTGCTGATCGCTGAGGGCATGGCCCCGGCTGTGGCGGCTTATTATACCGCACTGGCCAAAGAGGCGGGTGCCACTGTAAAGCGGGTGCATCCCAACAAGCTGCGCCTGATGACCGGCACCGAGAGCCATCAGGGTGTGGCTGCGTTTGCCAGTGAGATCGAGTACGTGACCGTGGACGATCTGATGGCCGCAGCCAAGGCCAAAGGCGAAGCACCTTTTCTGGTGCTGAGCGACGGCATTGAGGACCCGCACAATCTGGGCGCGGTGATGCGCAGCGCACTGCTGTGCGGTGCCCACGGCATCGTGATCCCCAAGCGCGGTGGTGCATCGGTGACGCCTACCGTGATCAAGTCCAGTGCAGGCGCCGCCGAGCGTCTGCCGGTGGCCCGCGTGGCCAATATCGGCGAGACCATCCGCCGCCTGAAGGAGCAGGGCGTGTTCGTCTACTGCGCGGATATGGACGGCGTTTCGCTGCGGAAGAACAACCTCACCGGCCCCATTGCGCTGGTGCTGGGCAGCGAAGGCAGCGGCGTTTCGCAGCTGGTAAAAAAGCTGTGCGACGGCGTAGTACGGCTGGATATGGCAGCGCCGGGCACCGGCGTGGACAGCTACAATGTGTCGGTGGCTGCGGGCATTATCTTGTACGAGATCCAGTCCCAGCGCGCAGCACAGCAGGCATAAACCGGTACACAGGCCGGAACCTCAATGAGATCGACAGGAGGGACAAGAATGCCGAAGGATAAAAACAACAACCGGGAAATGACCCCGGATGAAAAATTTCGCTCCTTTTTCAGCACCACGGCGGTGGATATCCCGGAAGCCATGACCCGGAGGGATGAAGAGGAGCCGGAGGAAAAGCCGCAGAAGCGGCTTGGCCTGTTTGGCCGAAGCAAGGCAAAGCAGCAGGCCGGGCAGCCCGCAGACCTGCCGCTGGAGATGCCCACCGGTGAAGTGCTGCTGGGCGGTGCCGCCGAGCCGGAACCGGAAGCAGATCTGGAACTGGTGCTGAAACCAACGGCAGACCCGGAACTTTTGCCCTTCCGGGAAGAGCCGCAGACGGAAGCGGGCGGGAAAACGCAGGAGAAAAAGCCGGAACCGGTGCCTGCTGCACCGCAGCCGGAACCGCCCGCGCCCGAACCGAAGCCGGAGCAGCCCGAACAGAGCACTGCACCGGCGGAAAAGCAGCCGGAAAAACCGAAACCGCAGAAACAAAAAAAGAGGAATCCGAAAAATGCGCCGGATGTTCTGCTGCCGCAGGAAGAGCAGGAGCAGGAAAAGATGGCTCAGCTCAAGGCCATGATCAACGGCCTGAGCGGCATGGAGCCTGCTCCGCAGGCAGAGGGAGCCGCACCTGCTCCCGAACAGCCGGTGCCCGCTGCGCCGCAGTCTGCGCCTGAACCGGAGAGCGCACCGCTGCCGCCTGCCGTGTTTGCGTCGGTCAAAGAGACCACTGCCGCGCCGCAGCCGCCTGCGTCTGAGGAGGAGCCGGAACCGCCGGTCAAAAAGGCTGGATTCGATTTCTTTGGCAGCGCGGAGGACGAGGAGAAGCCGCTGGCCCCCTCGGCGGATGCGCAGCCCGACAGAGAGGACACCATGAGCCTGCCGCTGATCCCACTGGACGGCGAAGGACCACAGGCACCGCAGCCGGAGCCCGCCGTGCCGCAGCCGGAACGGAAAAACGAGGCGGAGGGCGCTGCATCGCAGCCGGAAGAACAGGCCGAAACCGGCCTGCCGGAGCCGGAAGCCACAGCGGAAAAGCTGCGCCGCATGAGCGCTGAGCTGACGCTGCGCTGTGTGCTGGGCGGCATACTGGCCGTGGTGCTGCTGCACTTCGGGCTGGTGTCGGATGGGCTGCTGCCCGCGATAGCTGCGCTGGACCCGGATGCTGCACCGGCAGCGTTCTACGGCGCAAACCTGCTGCTGCTGGCCGCAAGCCTGTGCGTGGGCTTCCCGGTGCTGCGGGACGGTCTGGCCGGCATCAAGGGCCGGCCTTCGGCGGAGACAATGCCGGCGCTGGCGGCGGCGGCCGCACTGGTGCAGGCCGTTACGGCCATGCTGAACGCCAATGTCTACCGCGGCACCACCGGCATTTCGCTGCTCAGCGGCATGGCGGCACTGGGGCTGTTTCTGGCCCTGCTTGGCAGCCGCGTGATGCTGGCGGCCATCAAGGGCGGTTACGAACTTGTGACCAATGGTGTGGAGCATCAGGGGGCCTACCGCGCCAAGGACAAGGACCTGCTGCGTGCGCTGGCCCGGGATCTGGAGCAGAAGGACCCGTGGGTGCTGCTGAGCCGCCCGCTGCAAAACGCCGACGGTTTTGTGGAGCAAAGCCTGAGCGAGCGTGCCAGCGAGCGCCGTGCCCGCAAAAATTCGTACATCCTGCTGGGCGCTGCCCTGCTCAGCGGCGTGCTGTTCCTGCTGGCAGGTGCCGGGTGGAACAAGGCCACGGCGGCAATGGCCGCTGTGCTGTGCATGGGTGCGCCGCTTTCCTCGACCCTGATCGCGGGCATTGCGTCGCTGCGGCTTCAGCGTGCCGCCGCTGCGGTGGGTGCTGTGGTGCCCGGCTGGCAGGCCATTGAGCAGCTGGGCGGCATCGACACGCTGCAGATCGATGCAGACGACCTGTTCACCGCCGACAGCGCACAGCTGGAGGATATCCGCATCTTCAAGGGCGGCCGCATCGACCGCGCCATCCTGTACGCGGCCAGCATCCTGAACGAGAGCCACGGCACCTTGAAGGGCCTGTTCCGCCAGATCATCGAGGACCGCACCGACATCCTGTTCCCGGTCAAGGATCTGGAGCTGCACCATGGGCTGGGCTTCTCTGCATGGTGCGACAACAACCGCATCCTCATCGGCACCCGCCGCTATCTGGAGCAGGAGGGCGTCTCGCTGCCGGACGAAGAGTACGAGGCCCAGCACTCCAAAAACGGAGAGCTGCAAATTTTGTATCTGGCCGTGTCCGGCAATCTGCACGCCATGTTCGTGCTCAAATATGTGGGCGGGCGCAACGTGGCGCGCGGCCTTGCGGTGCTGCAAAAGGAGAATATCCGCCTGCTGGTCACTTGTCAGGACCCCAGCCTGACGGCCCGCCACATCACCGAGGCGTACCGCCTGCCGGAAGGCATGATCACGGTGCTGGATCAGGAGCAGTGCGGCGCCCTCAAGGCTGTGCACATGGACCCGGAGGACACCTGCTGCATGATCCATCTCAAGGGCTTTGCCAGCCTGACCGGCGGCTTGCAGGCGGCGGATCAGGCCCAGAACGCCGAGAACACCGCAACTTCGGTGCAGATGGCATCGGTGTGGTTCTCCATCCTGATCGCGGTGCTGCTTACCAGCGCCGGAAGCATCTGGGAACTTTCGGTGGCAACGGTGCTGATGTATCAGGCGGCATGGAGCGCTTTGAGCATTGCAGTGTGCGCGCTGAAGCAGCATAACTGAGAAGAGCTCTTAAAATAAATAGGAATTATTCTTGATTTAAAGAAGCAAATGTGGTATACTCTGTTCAGAACCTGAGCAAAGGGCAACAGAAAAGCTGCTGCCTTTGAATGATACAGCCGGGATCGGTCGATCCTTGGTAAGAGCTTGTATTTTTGAAAGGAGAGCACCATGGAACTGAAGGGCACCAAGACGGAGAAAAACCTGATGGAAGCATTTGCAGGCGAGAGTCAGGCACGCAACAAGTATACCTTCTTTGCCAGTATGGCCAGGAAAGAGGGCTACGAGCAGCTGGCCGCTATCTTTGAGGAGACTGCCGGCAACGAGAAGGAACATGCAAAGATCTGGTTCAAGCTGTTGTGCGGCGGCGCCATCCCCGATACCCTGACCTGTCTGGATATGGCGGCAGGCGGCGAGCACGACGAGTGGACCGAGATGTACCCCCGCATGGCCAAAGAGGCCAAGGAAGAAGGCTTCCCCCAGATCGCGGCTCTGTTCACCATGGTGGCACAGATCGAGAAGGAGCACGAGGAACGTTACCGTGCTCTGGCCGACAACCTGAAAAACAGCAAGGTCTTTGCACGTGAGGAGCAGCAGGTGTGGCAGTGCCGGAACTGCGGCTATACCTATATCGGCAAGTCCGCACCGCTCAAGTGCCCAGTGTGCGCACATCCCCAGAGCTACTTTGAACTGAAAAAGATCAACTACTAAGCTTTAAAACACAAAGGCAGACCAGCGCCGCTGCGTCCGGGAACGGATGCGGCGGCGTTTTGTACAAAATTGAAAAAGAGATTTTGGCACTCCCCACAAAATAAGGCTCCTGCGCGCCGCAGAGCACACAAAAAACTTGACCCGGTTTTGCGCTGCGTGTAAAATAATACGAAGATAAGAGCAATTGGACCGTTTGTGAGAACAGGCAGGGAGGGCAGTGCCCATGAAACAACGCTTCAAGGCCGGCATCAGCGCGGTGGTGCTGTGTGCGGCACTGTTTTTGGCCGGTGCATTGCCGGTGCGTGCGGCGCAGGAACACCCGGTGCCGGACAGCGGCATGACGCTGGACACGGCAGAGCTTGTGCTGGACCTGACCGAGGACGACCCTGCCCCGGTGGCCTATCTGAACGTGCAGGCACCCAACGATTACTTTTTTCTCATCTGGACTTCCAGCGCCCCGGCAGTGGCATCGGTGGACGGCACCGGCAAAGTGACCGGCCATGCCGAGGGTACGGCTGTGATCACCGCCCGCAATGAGCGCGGCGAAAAGACCGCCTGCACCGTAACGGTGCAGAAAAGCAAGGCCGGCCGTCCGGTGCTGAACGCCAGCGAACTTGCCCTGACCATTACGGATAAGGCCCCTGCCCCCACCCAGCAGCTGAAGCTGGAACAGAATGGCGGCGGCTTTATCTACGTGCGCCAGTGGGTCAGCAGCAACCCGGCGGTGGCGGCGGTGAGCGCAAACGGCACCGTAACAGCGCAAAGCTCTGGCAAGGCTGTGGTCAGCGCGCTGACCACAGCCGGGCAGGTGCTGCGCTGCACCGTGATGGTCACATCGGAAATTGGCCGGGTGCAAATGAGCAAAAACGCCATGCTGTTGCAGGCCGTAGGTGCCAGCCAGAAGCTGACCGCGCAGGCGGCAGGGGCGAAAAACGCCGTCATGACATGGGTCAGCAGCAATCCGGATGTAGCCACCGTGAGTGCTGACGGCACCGTGACCGCCGTGGGCGACGGCGAAACGATGATCCTTGCCGTCTCGCCGGAAGGCCGCGCCGATGCCTGCTATGTGGCCGTGGGTGCAGCGGCGTGGCGCTACCGCTCGGAGGAAGAGCTTACCGAGGTACTGACCATCTCCGGCCAGCTGCCGTACGCAGACGGAAAATAAAACCTTGCGCAAAAAGGGGCTGTTGCATGTGCAACGGCCCCTTTTGACGCCGTCTTCCCGTTGAAAATGCCCGGCGGCGAAGGGCATTTCTAATGAAACGGCAGTGTGCTGCTGGGCAGAAAGATCACCGTTCCGCGCGCAGAGTACACGAGCCTTTGCACTGCGCACCCGTAAGCCCCCGCCAGCACCAGCAGCACCAACGCTGCCAGCAAAAGCGCGCGCAGCAAATGCCTGCTGTGCCTGCGTCTGCCGGCAAAAGAACTGCCCTTTCTGTGCCGCATGGGCCCGCCCTCCTTTTGTGTTTTGCCCATCCTATGCCCAAAAGGCGGCAATTGTGCAGCGGGCGGCGGTGTGGTACAATAAAATATTGAAATACACTGTGCAGGGAGAACGATCTTTATGCTTACCATCACACTGCTGGGTACTGCGGCTACCATGCCGCTGCCGGACCGGGCGCTTTCGGCGGCATTTGCGGCCTGTGGGGGCCACGGCCTGCTGTGGGACTGCGGCGAGGGCACGCAGGCGGCGGCGCACAAAGCGGGTGTCAACCTGATGCGCGCGGATGCCGTCTGCCTGACCCACTACCACGGCGACCACATTTTTGGCCTGCCGGGCCTGCTGCAAACGCTGGGGGCGCAGGGCCGCACAAGGCCGCTTGCCCTGCTGGGGCCGGAGGGCCTGCCGGATATCTGGGCAGCAGTACGGGCCCTCACCGGCCCGCTGCCCTACGCGGTAAAGCCGCAGGTGATGCAGCCGGGCCGGCCATTGGCGCTGGAGGCCATCGGGACGGGCGAGGGCTGGCCTGCGGGTGCGCAGCTCGTGCCTTTTGCCACCAAGCACCGGGTAAAGAGCATCGGCTACCGGCTGGAGCTGCCCCGCGCGGGCAAATTCTTGCCGGAACGTGCCCGCACGCTGGGTGTGCCGGTGCAGCAGTGGAAACTGCTGCAAAAAGGCCAGACTGTTGAGGTAAACGGGAATACCATCCGCCCTGCGGAGGTGCTGGGTGCACCGCGCAAGGGCCTGAGCGTGGTATTTTCCGGCGATACGGCTCCCTGCCAAGGGCTTTTGCAGGCGGCACAGGGCGCAGACCTTTTGCTCTGCGACGCCACCTATGCCTTGCCGGAGCAGGAAGCGCAGGCCCGGCAGTGGGGCCACAGTACCTTTGGACAGAGTGCGGCGCTGGCTGCACAGGCCGGTGCAAGGCGGCTCTGGCTGACCCATTATTCCCCCATGATCACCGACCCGGAAGAATATGCGGCGCAGGCGCAGGGCATCTTCCCGGCGGCAGAATGCGGGTTTGACGGCAAATGCATCACCCTGCAATACGAGGAGGCGCAGCCATGACCCTACTAATGGACCCGGGCGCGGCAGCGCTGCTGGACGCCCTGCACACAGCGGGCCATGCGGCCTACGCGGTGGGCGGCTGTGTGCGGGACAGCCTGCTGGGCCTTGCGCCCCACGACTGGGACCTGTGCACCAGCGCCCTGCCCCGGCAGGTGATGGAGCTGTTCGGTGCGCAGCAGTGCATCCCCACCGGCTTGCAGCATGGCACTGTGACCGTGAAGTACGGCGGTGCCCTTTACGAGATCACCACCTTCCGTACCGAGGGCACCTACACCGATGGCCGCCACCCGGACGAGGTGCACTTTGTGCCGGATGTGCGGGAGGATCTTGCCCGGCGGGATTTTACCATCAACGCCATGGCCTACAATGAAAAAGAGGGCCTTGTGGACCCCTTTGGCGGGCGGGCCGACCTGCAAAGCGGCATCCTGCGGGCGGTGGGCGTGCCGCACCAGCGGTTCACCGAGGACGCTCTGCGCATCCTGCGGCTGTACCGGTTCGCAGCGCGGTTCGGCTTTGGCATCGACCCGGCCACGGCGCAGGCGGCACAGGAGCTGTGCGCCCACTTGGACTGCGTATCGGTGGAACGCATCGAGGAAGAGCTGGCAAAGCTGCTGGCAGCACCCGCCCCTGCGGCATATCTTGACGAAAAAATACTCGGCGTTGTTTTGCCGGAGCTTTCACCGGAGGCGCTGGCGGCGGCAAAGCCGGTGGTGGATGCCTGCCCGGCGGGCAGCGAGAACCTGCCCGTCCGGCTGGCGGCGCTGCTGCATAGCCTTGGCGAGGACGGCACCCGCCGCACCCTCAGGCACCTGCGCTGCTCCAATGCCTGCATTGAGGAGACGGCGGTTTTGGTGCGGGAAGTCGTGTCGGGTGTGCCGGTAGCTTTTTCCTCGGACACGAATCGGGCCATTCCATCGCCCGCCCTATTGCCTGCGGCAACAGGGTCCCACCCCAGCGGACGGTCCTCGGAAAAACTCCCGGCCCGCCCTCCGGTATCCCTGAATATCTGCACCCGCAAATTGCTGGGCCAATATGGCCTGAAAACGGTGCAGCGGCTGGCGGCGCTGGGCACAGCCATGCAGCCGGAACACGCGGCTGATTTTGTTGCACTTTCCCAATTGGCCGCGCAGCTGGACGCCGACGGCGTATGCTGCCGCGTCGGCCAGCTGGCCGTGAACGGCCGCGACCTGATGGCGGCAGGCATCCCGGCAGGGCCGGGCATCCGTGCGGCACTGGAAATGCTGCTGGACGGCGTGATCCGCGAAGAATACCCCAACGAACGGGAAGCCCTGCTGGCCGCAGTGCAGCAGCTTGCTGCGTCTTGACAAGCGGTTTTTCCAGAGTTACTATTATACTACTGTTTTAGTGTGTTGAATGCACCAAAGGAGAATTTATGACCACACAGACCCCTGATTCAAAGCCGCGTGCCCTCATTGCCATGAGCGGCGGCGTGGACAGCTCGGTGGCGGCATGGCTGATGCAGCAGGCGGGCTTTGAATGCGCCGGCGTTACCATGCGGCTCACCCGCAACGAAACGCTGGGCCAGTCCGGCTTCCATACCTGCTGCTCGGAAAAGGATATCGAGGATGCCGCCGAAGTGGCCTTTGCACTGGATATCCCCTACGAGGTGGTGGATTTTACCGCCGACTTCCGGGAGCAGATCATTGAAAAGTTCGTCCGCGTGTACGAGGCGGGCGGCACGCCGAACCCCTGCATCGACTGCAATAAATATATGAAGTTCCGCCACCTGCTGGACTGGGCCGAGGCCCACGGCATGGAGTATGTTGTCACCGGCCATTATGCCCGGGTGGAGCAGGACGGGACCACCGGCCGTTTCCTGCTCAAAAAGGGGCTGGACGAGGGCAAGGACCAGAGCTACGTGCTCTACAACCTCACGCAGGAGCAGCTGGCGCACATCCGCCTGCCGCTGGGCGGCCTGCACAAGACCGAGGTGCGCGAGATCGCGGAGCAGCACAGGTTCGTCAATGCCCGCAAGCACGACAGTCAGGACATCTGCTTTGTGCCGGATGGCGACTATGCCCGCTTTATGGAGGACTTCACCGGCAAACGCTACCCGGCAGGTGATTTTCTGGACGAAAACGGCAGGGTGGTGGGCACCCACAACGGCGCGGTGCGGTACACCATCGGCCAGCGCAAGGGGCTGGGCCTTGCCATGGGGGCACCTGTGTACGTCTGCGGCAAGGACATGCAGGCAAACACCGTCACGGTAGGGCCGGAGGAGATGCTGTTCGACCGCATCGTGTACGCGGACGAGGTGAACTGGATCGCCATTCCGGAGCTGACCGGGCCGCTGCGGGTCACAGCCCGCACCCGGTACCATCAGGTGGAGCAGGCCGCCACCGTCTACCCGGCGGAGTGCGGCTTCCGGCTGGAATTTGACCAGCCCCAGCGCGCCCCTACGCCCGGTCAGGCCGTGGTGCTGTATCAGGGCGACACGGTGCTGGGCGGCGGCACCATCACCCGCGTAGAAAAGTAAGGAGAACGAAATGCAAAATCAGTATTCCCGCACGCAGCTGCTGCTGGGCGCGGAAGCCATGGAAAAACTGCACAATTCCCGCGTAGCGGTGTTCGGCATCGGCGGCGTGGGCGGCTACACGGTGGAAGCGCTGGCGCGCAGCGGTGTGGGGGCACTGGATCTGATCGATGACGATAAGGTCTGCCTGACCAACCTCAACCGCCAGATCATCGCCACCCGCAGCACGGTAGGGCAATATAAGGTAGATGTGGCTGCGCAGCGCATCCACGACATTGACCCGGACATCAAAGTGACCACCCACCGGTGCTTCTTTGGCCCGGAAACACAGGACCAGTTCGACTTTACCCAGTACGACTATGTGGTGGACGCCATCGACACCGTCACCGGCAAGCTGGCGCTGGTGATGAAGTGCAAGGAGGCGGGCACTCCCATCATCTGCTCCATGGGCGCAGGCAACAAGATGGACCCGACCCGCTTTGAAGTGACCGATATCTACAAGACCTCGGTCTGCCCGCTGGCCAAGGTGATGCGCACCGAGTGCCGCAAGCGCAGGATCAAGCACCTGAAGGTGGTCTACTCCAAGGAGCCTGCCATGACCCCCATCGAGGACGATGCCATCAGCTGCAAGTACCACTGCATCTGCCCGCCGGGCACCCAGCGCAAGTGCACCCAGCGCCGCTCGGTGCCCGGCTCCAATGCCTTTGTGCCGTCCGTGGCGGGCTTGATCATCGGCGGCGAAGTGGTAAAAGACCTTGTGGGCTTTGTGCCGATGAAGGGGTAAAAGAACCGTTCTTGCGCATTTTTTGAGAACGTGCTAAAATAATAAAAAGGGGGATAAAGGATGCAACTCCAGTATTTTGTGACGCAGGCAGACGCAGAAAAGCGTGTTCTGATCGAAATGGAACCGGCAACGCAGAGCGATCTGGAAGCTACCCAAAACGGCTGGCAGTCAGACTGGACCAGCGACTTTATCTCGGACCCAAGGCTTGAAAAGTATGTGGCCAAAACCGAAACCGGCGAGATCGTTGCGTTGGGCGCTTACCGGGAAGATGATCACGGGATATCTATTTTTGTCGCTGATATTGAAGCACAGCCGGAGAGCAACCCGACATTGACGGAGAAGCGCCGCTATACGGGTGTGGGCAGAATGATGATCGCCTATGGCATCCAGCTTTCTATTGACAGTGGGCACGGCGGCGTTGTAACTTTTGCGGCAAAAACGGATGAACTGTATGAGCATTATGTCAATGATTTTCATGCAGTGCCGATCTTTCAGCCGTTTTCCGGTGGGCCGAAGCTGCTGATGCTGGCAGATGAAGGCGCACAGGATATCTTCAGCACCTATTTATTCTGAATGACGGGAGGGAGAAGAATGTCTGAACAGAAGCAGGAATTGCAGGTAGCACGGATGGACGAAGAGACAATGGAATATCTGAATGTTTTGTTTGGCGTGTGCAAACGATTCAATACGGATTATTACCACGCCAGCCCGAAGCAGCGTGCATTTATAGATGCAGTTGCGACGCATGAGTATCAGCTGAAAAGGGCACACGAAAAGGGCCTGCAGCGTTCGGTGGTGCCTCCCTTTATGGGAATCATTCGGAGTGAGCGCAGTAACAATATGCCTGCATAAATAAGGAAAGAAAGACCTGCGGACAGCGGGTCTTTTTTGCGCCCTAAATAAATTTGCAACCAATTTGCATTTTGGTATTGCAATTGGGGAAGATATCGTGTATAATCATCCCTGTTCGAAAATGCAAATTGATTGCAATTTACTAAAATGAAGCGGCAAACAGTCGTTTTTGGAGCGTATATGGAACTGTTTTTGGATGTTTTGGGCGAAACGCTGGTGGATACCGCCAAGATGCTGCCCTTTTTGTTTCTGGCCTACCTGCTGATCGAATACATCGAGACCCGTCACGGCGAGCGCATCGAAGTGCTGCTGGCGGGCGGCGGGCGCTGGGGCGCTGTACCGGGCGCGGTGCTGGGCTGTGTGCCGCAGTGCGGCTTCTCGGCCATTGCGTCCAACTTCTATTCCTCCCGCGTGATCACGCTGGGCACCCTGATAGCGGTCTACCTTGCCACCAGTGACGAGGCGATCCCTCTGCTGGTATCCATGCCGGCCTACTGGGATAAGCTGGCCGTGCTGATGGTCATTAAAGTGGTATACGCCATTGCGGTGGGCTTTGTGCTGGATTTTGTGCTGCGCGGCGTGCTGCCCAAAAGCCTGCGCGGCGGCTACACCGGCCACGCCGACGAGGTGGACTGCCACGAGGAGCACAGCGACGAAGAGGGCAAGCCCGCCCCCATCTGGAAAGCGGCATTGCGCCACACGCTGGAAATCTTCGTGTTCATCTTTGCATTCAGTCTGGTGTTTGGTCTCATCGTGGAAGGTGTGGGCGAGGATGTGTTTGCGGACCTGCTGGGCCGCATGGGCTTCTTCCAGCCGGTGGTGGCCGCACTGGTAGGCCTGATCCCCAACTGTGCCGCCAGTGTGCTGCTGACCCAGCTGTACGTGGAAGGCGCCCTGCGCTTTTCCAGTCTGGTGGCAGGCCTGTGCACCGGTGCAGGCGTGGGCCTTGCGGTGCTGTGGCGCACCAATCCTTCGTGGAAACAGAACCTGTTCATCACCGGCCTGACTTGGGGCGCGGGCGCGTTCCTTGGCGTGGCGATGCAGGTGGTCGTGGCCGTGTTTGCGTAACGCGCAGAACGATTTGAATAGCCGCCGCGTTCGCTTTGGCTGTATTCAGAGGAAATACTATTTATTATATTCGCATTTTCACGAAAAGGGGCCGCAAAGAAAAGCGGCATCGTAAAACAAAACAAGGTTATTGCATAGAATTCTGTGCGATAGCCTTATTTTTATGCCCAAATGCACCCCAATTTAAAAAAAGTATGGTATACTGGTACAAAACCGGTTCCATAGGGGAGAAAAGAATGCAATATAAGATTCTGGCAAGTGATTACGATAATACGCTGGTGCCCTTTGGCGAGGGCAGGCCGCGGCAGAAGGTGGTAAAGGCCGTCAAAAAGATGCAGGCCGCAGGCGGCAAGTTCGTGCTCAGCACCGGCCGGGCCTATCCGTGTATCAGCCTTAAGAGCCAGCTGGGCGGCATCCGGTTCGACTACGCCATCACCTGCAACGGCGCCTGCGTGGTGGACCGCGAGGGCCGCATCGTGGCGGAGCACCCGCTCACCGCCGAGGAGATGTATGCGCTGGTGGATTTCTGCGAGGACTACAATTACCCCTTGCAGTTCAACTTCAAAGACGCCTGCTACGCCTACTGCGAGTACGAGTACCTGCACAAGGGCTACCGGCAGATGAACAGCGTCGGGCTGGACTGTGTGGACGGCGAAGATCAGGACCGCCACCTCATCGATATGCCCCACGCCGCCTTTGCGGTCCTGCCGCCGGAGCGGGTGGCGGACTTTAACGCCAAGTACGGCCACTTGGGCCTGCACTGGATGATGGTGGGCGCACCCAACGCCGACGGCTACTGCTACTACGACATCGTGCGCGGCGGCATTGATAAGGGCATCGGCCTTGCGGACCTGTGTGCGCAGATGGGCCTGACACTGGCCGACGCTGCTGCCGCAGGCGATTCTGCCAACGATGTGGGCATGCTGAAAGCAGCCGGCCTTGGCTGCTGCATGGCCAACGGCACACCGGACGCAAAAGCCGCTGCCGACCGCATCATTGGTGATGTGCGGGAGGACGGCCTTGCGGAGCTGATCGAAGAGCTGTGGTTCGAGGGCCCCGCAGCGGTGCCCTCGGGCCGGGAGCTTGGCTCTGCATGGGGCAACATTGAAAGTGCAGGCGGAAAATGAGCTTTGAGCCGGTGTATAATGAACACAGCCGGGCGCTGATCTTAGGCACATGGCCCAGCCCCAAAAGCCGTGAGATGGCCTTTTACTACGGCCATCCGCAGAACCGCTTCTGGCCCATGCTAGCCGCACTGACCGGGGAGCAGACGCCCGCGCGGGAGGATATCGCGGCCAAAAAGCAGATCATCCTGCGCCACGGGCTGGCTTTGTGGGATACGCTGGCAAGCTGTACCATCACCGGTGCATCAGATGCTTCCATCAAGGATGTGGTGCCCAATGATATCGCTGCGCTGCTGGCAAAGGCACCCATTGAGGCGGTGTTCTGCAACGGTGCCACAGCATACCGTATCTATACAAAGTATCTGCTGCCGGTGTCCGGCATTGAAGCTGTCAAGCTGCCCAGCACCAGCCCGGCAAACGCGGCCTGCCGGCCGGAAAAACTGCGCGCAGTCTGGGGCGAAGCGCTGGGGCCGTGGATTTCCAATTGATTGCAAGGTTGTAAATTATCCGTGAAGCCCTTGCGTTTTTTGCCGGGTGCGGTATCATGGAAAGCAGAAGGGGAAACTCCCCGGACAAGGAGAAGAAACATGAGCAAGATCATCCGCACCAAAAAGCCCAGTGTTCTGCCGTTTTATGCCATGGCACTGGTCTTTCTGGTATTGTGCGCAGTGCTGCCGGTGTATAAGCTGTGGGCGCTGCTGGCGGCGCTGGGCGGTGCCCTTGTGGCCTTTGGTGCGGCGCAGAAGGTCTGCCCGCCCCGGGTGGTGGAGCACGAGGTGCCCTTCCACACCGGCGTGGAGGATGTGGACCAGATGCTGGCCGACATCCAGAAGCAGCTGGACACCCTGCACGCGCTGAACGAAGCGCTGCCGGAGCCGCAGCTCTCCGCCGCCATGACCCGTATGGAAAAGGCGGGCCGCTCCATTGTGGAAGCGGTGGAGGCAAACCCGGAAAAGGCAAAGCAGGTGCGCCGGTTTGCAAACTATTACCTGCCGGATGCGGTAAATGTTTTGCAGCAGTACGCAAAGCTTGCAAAGCAGGGCGTGCGCGGCGAGAACGCCGCCGCCATCCGCACCGAGGTGGAGCACAATGCAGCTTCCATCGCCACTGCGTTTGAAAACCAGCTGGATGCCCTGTACGCCGCCGAAAGCATGGACCTGTCCGCAGACATTGCGGTGCTGCAAAACATGCTCAAAGGGCAGGGATTGTAATTGGTATTTGGAAAGGAAGGAATCTCTTATGGCAGATAATACGTTCAACTTTGACCTCGATGCCCCCGCTGTGCCCACCCTGACGCTGGACCCCGCTCCGGCAGCGGAAGAAAAGGCCGCGCCTGTCCAGCAGGAAGCTCCCGCTCCGGAGGCACAGGTGAACCTGACCCCGGAGGAGCAGGCCATGGTGGACCAGTTTGCAGAGAAGATCGATATCACCAACAGCCAGCAGGTGCTGCAATACGGCTCTGCCTGCCAGAAGAAGATCGGTGACTTTTCGGAAGCCGCGCTCTCCAAGGTGGCAACGAAGGATCTGGGCGAAGTGGGTGACATGATCACCAGCCTGATCGGCGAGCTGAAGAGCTTTGACGCCGGCGAGGAAGAGAAAAAGGGCATCCTTGGCTTCTTCAAGAAGAAGGGCGACCAGCTGGACGCCATGAAGATGAAGTACAACAAGGCCGAGACCAACGTGGAAAAGATCCAGTCCATGCTGGAGGGCCATCAGGTGCAGCTGCTCAAGGACATCGCCATGCTGGATAAGATGTACGAGTTGAACATGGCTTACTTCAAAGAGCTGAGCATGTATATTCTGGCCGGCAAAAAGAAGCTGGCCGATGTGCGCGCAAACGAATTGCAGCAGGCCATGGACAAGGCCAAGGCTTCCGGCCTGCCGGAGGATGCACAGGCTGCCCGTGATCTGGCCGACCAGTGCGAGCGGTTTGAGAAAAAGCTCTACGATCTGGAGCTTACCCGCAACATCAGCCTGCAAATGGGCCCGCAGATCCGCCTGTTGCAGAACAACGACACCATGATGGCAGAAAAGATCCAGTCCACCATCGTCAACACCATCCCGCTGTGGAAGAACCAGATGGTGCTGGCACTGGGTCTGGCCCACAGCCAGCAGGCCATGCAGGCCGAGCGTGCCGTCACCGATATGACCAACGACCTGCTCAAGAAGAACGCCGAGGCCCTGAAGATGGGCACCATCGAGACCGCCAAGGAAAGCCAGCGCGGCGTAGTGGACATCGAGACCTTGCAGCAGACCAACAAGAGCCTGATCGAGACGCTGGACGAGCTGAACAAGATCCAGAGCGAGGGCCGCGCAAAGCGTGCCGCCGCCGAGCAGGAGCTGAACCGCATCGAGGACGAACTGAAAGCAAAAATGATGGAGATCCGGAGCTGAAATGGCAAACGCAGATTTTTCGCAAAAACAGAACAGCACTCCCGGCGGCTTTGACGCGGGCAGCTACCGCGAACAAAAGCAGCCGGAGCAGGCTGTGCCGCTGACCCCTTTGCAGCAGAAGCTGGCAGGGCTGGAAGCAAAGCTGCCTGCCGCCCTTTCCACCCGGGCGGCGGCGCTGGCCCTGAGCGTGGTGGTGATGCTGGCGGCCTTTTTGGGCTTTGGCAGCGCCAAGCTGCGCAGCCGGTACAACGAAGCCCGCAAATGGTACACGGTGGGCGTGGCGGCAGACAACGGTTACAACCTCAGCGAGGAGCTGACCACCCGCATGAACACGGCAGCGAACATCATCACCACCGCCGGCAACACGCTGGGAACTGACAGCGCTGAGGTGCAGGCTGCGCAGACCGCGCTGAACGACTTCTCGGCCTGTCTGGAAGCGGTGAAAAGCGGCGGCAAAGCGCAGGCACTGACCTCGCTGCCCTATTATCAGGGCAGCACGATGCACGCACTGTATCAGGCCAACGAGGTGCTGGGTTCGCGAATCGACCAGCTCTACGCAAAATTGCAGGAGCAGGCCGCAGACCCCATGAAGATGGGCGCAGTGCAGGGCCAGTATGGCCAGTTCAACAGCGCGGCCACCATCATTGGCACCCTGCAATACAACAATGCCGTCTACGATTACCAGAAAGAGACCGGCGGCTTCCCGGCCAGTGTGCTGGGCGGCATCGCCGGTGTAAAGGAGGTTGAACCCTTCGCATGAAAAATTTTGCAAAGCGCGTAAGCGCCTTGGTGCTGGCCCTTGTGGTAAGCGCAGCGGTGCTGTGCCCGGCAGCTTTTGCCGCCGCCAGTCTGCCGGACCTGCCCAAAGATCAGTGTGTGGTGGACGACGCCAACATCCTGAGCGCCAGCACCACCCAGACCATCGTTGACCTGAACAACCAGTTGCAGTCCAGCTGCGACGGCGCACAGATCGGTGTGCTGACGGTGGATTACACCGGCAACTATTCCACCGAGGATTACGCCGCGCAGGCCTTCAATGCATGGGGCATCGGCTCGGCGTCCCAGAACAACGGCGTGCTGATCCTGCTGGTGATGGAGTCGCCCATCTATGAGGACGGCGACTACTACGTGACCTACGGCGACGGTTTCCGCAATACCACGCTGGAAAGTCAGGCCAGCGCCATTGCTCAGACCATGGAAAATGACTTTGCCGCCTATGACTACGACGGCGCTGTGACCACCTGTGCGCAGAATGTGGCCAGCACCATTGCAGAGATCTACGGTGTCAGCCTTTCCGGCGGCAGCTACAACAATGGCGGCTATACGGAGCCGGACGACGGCCCCACTACCTTTGAGGATGTGGTGCTGGGCATTGTGATCCTGTTCATGTCCCTGCTGGTAATGCTGATCATCGTGCTGTTCGTGTTCCGGGTGTTCATTGCACCCATCGGCCATGCAGTGGGCTGGAACTGGGGCCCCTTCGCATGGGGCTACATGGCAGGCTCGGCCCGTCGGCGCTATCGTCCCGGCCCGCCGCCGCCTCCGGGCCCCGGCTTTGGCCCCGGATACGGCCCGGGCTATGGCCCCGGTCCCCGCAACGACCGGCCTCGTCCGCCCCGGAACAATAACCGGCGTCCGCCCCGTCCTCCCACGGGCGGCGGCTTTGGCGGCGGTTCCTTCGGCGGTTCCCGCGGCGGTGGCAGCTTTGGGGGCGGTTCCTTCGGCGGCGGAAGCTTTGGCGGCGGCTCCTTTGGCGGAATGGGCGGCGGCGGAAGCCATGGCGGCGGCGGTGGCCGCGGACGGTAATGCCGCTGTGCGGCAATGATGTGCTGACGCAATGATGTTTGCGCTATAGCGCAAAATGATGTGCCTGCGCAATGATGTGCCGCTGCGCGGCAATGGCGGGGGACGGACGATTTAAAATGCCCTCCGCGTTGCTTTGGGCAGTTTCAGCGGAAAAATTATTTCAATAGAGCAATGCCGGGCGGTCTGCGGACCGCCCGGCATTGCATTTTCACGGGAAGAGGTTTGGACGGCAAGCAGCAGCTGCTGTGCCGGTCGTGCTGGAAAACATTGCCGCTCTCTTTTTTGCGCCTTTTATCGTGAAGGAAATTCATTTGACAAAACAACTTTGCTAATCTATACTGAAAACCATGCAATTACAGTAAAAATGTGTCATATAGAGGGAGAATCACCATGCTGACTCTGGATAAGATCTACCATGCCGCCTTTGTGCTCAAGGATGTTGCCCGCAAGACCGACCTCATTGAGGCACCCAAGCTCTCCAAGGACTGCCAGCTGTACCTGAAAACCGAGAATTTGCAGGCCACCGGCAGCTTCAAGGTGCGCGGCGCTTACTATAAGATCAGCCAGCTCTCCGCCGAGGAGAGCGCCAAGGGTGTGATCGCCTGCTCGGCAGGCAACCATGCGCAGGGCGTGGCGCTGGCCGCTACCCGGCGCGGCATCAAGAGCATCGTCTGCATGCCGGACGGTGCGCCCATCATGAAGGTGGAGAACACCAAGAATCTGGGCGCAGAGGTGTGTCTGGTGCCCGGCACCTACGATGACGCCCACGACAAGGCTGTAGAGTTGCAGGAACAGACCGGCATGACTTTCATCCACCCCTACGATGATGAGCAGGTTATCGCGGGGCAGGGAACCATCGGTCTGGAAATTCTGGATCAGCTGCCGGATGTGGATGCGGTCGTTGTGCCGGTGGGCGGCGGCGGCCTGATCTCCGGCGTGGCCTTTGCCATCAAGAGCCTGCGCCCGGAGGTAAAGGTGTACGGCGTGCAGGCCGAGGGTGCCCCCAGCATGTACCGCAGCCTGCATGAGCACAAGTATCAGACCCTGAAAGCGGCCTCCACCTTTGCGGACGGCATTCAGGTCAAGACCCCCGGCGAGCTGACCTACCAGATCTGCGAGCAGTATGTGGATGATATCGTCACCGTGACCGAGGACGAGACCGCTGCCGCCATCCTCTCCCTGATGGAGAACCAGAAGCTGGTGGCCGAAGGCGCCGGTGCGGTGCCGGTGGCAGCAGTGCTGTTCCACAAACTGCCCATCGAGGGCAAAAAGGTGGCCTGTGTCGTCTCCGGCGGCAACATCGATGTGAATATCCTGAACCGTGTGATCACCCGCGGCTTGGTGATGAGCGGCCGCAAGGCCAACATGACCATCGCGCTGGAGGACAAGCCCGGCCAGCTGAAGCGTGTGGCCGAGATCGTTTCCCGCTGCGGCAGCAATGTGGTGTCGGTGCAGCACGATGGCTCCGACCCCAATATGCCCATTTCCAGCTGCTTCCTCAAGCTGACCCTTGAGACCCGCGATGCAGCGCAGATCGAACAGATCCGCGCAGAACTTGCAAAAGAGGGTTTCCAGCTGGTGAGCGAAAGAGTATAATAAAGGATAATTGGACGATTTGGAATAGCCGACGCGTTCGCTCTGGCTATATTCAGCGGAAATTTTATTTTTATATTTGCAATCCAGAAAAGCCTGCGGGCTTTTCTGGATTGCCTTTTCACGAGAAAGGCCGCAGCCGGAACAGCATCGATCAAGATGCCGTTTCGTGTACCGACCCCTTTGGTGAAAAATGCGTTTGGAGTGCCCCGCAGGGCACGACAAACGCAAAATACAAAGAATGATTTTCCGCTATTCATGGCCAAAGCGAACGCGTCGGCCATTTTAGATCGTGATCTTACAATAAAGGAGAATCTGCTATGAAAGTCGTTTCTACTTCCCATGCACCCGCCGCCATCGGCCCTTACAGTCAGGCCATCGATCTGGGCAATATGGTGTTCGTCTCCGGCCAGATTCCGGTAGACCCTGCCACCGGCACCATGGCCGATACCGTGGAAGAACAGGCTGCACAGAGTCTGGCAAACCTCAAGGCCATTCTGGCGGAGGCCGGTCTTTCCATGGCAAATGTGGTCAAGACGGTCATTTTTCTGGCCGATATCAACGATTTTGCTGCGGTGAACGCCGTATACGCCAAGGCCTTTGCCGAGCCGTTCCCCGCCCGCAGCTGCGTGCAGGTGGCTGCCATCCCCAAGGGGGCCAAGCTGGAGATCGAGTGCATCGCTGTGCGCGGGTAAAACGTTGTATAAGCCTTTCCCCCTCGGGGGAAAGCCGAAACACAAAAGAGGCTGTGCCATTGGCACAGCCTCTTTTGCATGGTTGAGGAAGAATGGGGGATGGTGTTGTTTACGGACGCAGACCCATGCCGCCTTCCAGCGTGAGGGTCTCGCCGGACAGATATTTGAAGTCCGGCATGGCCAGCTGTACGCATACCCGGCCGATCTCGGTCTCGGGGTCTCCGTAGTGGCCCATGGGCGGCATCTTGACGTTGGCCTTGAAGGCATCGGGGTATGCCTGCTGGAACTGCTCCAGCTTGGCCGTCCATGCCAGCGGGCAGATCACATTGACGTTGATGCCGTCCTTGCCCCACTCGGTGGCAGCCACGCGGGACAGGCCGCGGATGCCCTCCTTGGCGGCTGCATAAGCGCACTGGCCAAAGTTGCCAAACAGGCCTGCGCCTGATGCAAAGTTGATCACGCTGCCCTTGGACTCGGCCAGATAGGGGTAGCAGGCCTTCATGTAGTAAAAGGCTGCGTACAGGCCGGAGTAAACGGCCAAGTCGAACTGCTCGGTGGTGTGGTCGGCCAGCGGCACGCCGGAAGCGGATGCCTGTGCATTGTTCACCAGCACCTGAATGCTGCCAAAGACATCCACGGCCTGCTTGACGACATTCTGCACGGTGGCTTCGTTATCGCCGCCCGCGCACACGTCTGCCTGCACCGGCAGCACGCGGATGCCGTAGTTTGCTTCCAGCTCGGCCTTGGCTTCTTCCAGCTTTTTGACATTGCGGCCGGTGATAACCAGATTGGCGCCCTCTTTGGCAAAGGCGGTGGCGATGCCATAGCCGATGGAGCCGCAGCTGCCATCGGTCAGTACGGCGCGGCCCGCGCCGGTGATGATCGCGGTCTTACCCGATAAAAAGCCCATAGTTACCCTCCAGAAGATTGTCAACTGATATATCAATCGGCTTGCTTTGGCCATATTATAGCCCAAGTTTTTGCAGAATGCAAGGCTTTTTAACGATAAATAAAAAATAGACAAACAATGCCGCGAAAGTGAAAAAATTCACGATTTCGCGGCATTTTGTGAAAGATTCGGCAGATGCTTTGTCGTTAAAATAACAACAAACTAATTGCTTGCAGAACAGGCTCTTTATCAATGTGTGAAGTGTGAACTGCCGGCACGCAGACCGAAGTTATTTTTGTACCCCGGCTTCACACTGTTCAATGAACTGCTTTGCCACGCGGGGGCTGCGGCCTCCGGCGCGGATAGCAAAGGCTTCGGCTTTGACCAGCAGCTGGTCCATGGGCATGTCGATGCCGTGCTGCTTTGCCAGCTCTGCCAGAATGGTCTCGAACCGGGCTTTCTCCGGCCGCTGGAAGGTGACGGTCAGGCCGAACCGGGCCGAAAGGCTCATCAGCTCCTGCCGGGTGTCGGCTTCGTGGATGTCGTCGCCGGTGCGGTCGGTGAGCGTTTCCTTGATCAGATGGCGGCGGTTGGAGGTGGCATACACCGCAATGTTCTTGGCGCGGCCGCCCACGCTGCCTTCCAGAATGGCCTTGAGCGCGGCAAAGTTGTCGTCGTTGGCGGTAAAGCTCAGGTCGTCGATGAACAGGATGAACTTGAGCGGGTTCGCGGCCAGCTTGTCCATCAGGTCCGGGATCTGGTACAGCTGGTTCTTTTTCACCTCCACCAGCCGCAGGCCCTCGGGCGCAAACTCGTTGGCAATGGCTTTCACCGCGCTGGATTTGCCGGTACCGGCATCACCGTACAGAAGCACATTGTTGGCGGGCATCCCGGCCAGCAGGGCCTTGGTGTTGGCGATCACCTTCTCGCGCTCCTTCTCGTAGCCGGGCAGCTCGGAAAGGCGCTGGGGGTCCGGGTACTTCACCGGCACCAGATGGCCGTTCTCCACCGTGAATACATGGTGCTTGGCAAACATGCCGTAGCCCTTTTTGCCCACCTCGCTCATGCGCTGGGCGTAGGCGGCGGGCAGATCGATGGCAGAAGTCTCCCACCGGGGCAGAAAGGCGTACGCCGGGCTGTCAACGGTCAGCTGGACGGAAGCCAGCAGTACGTCCAGCGTCAGACCGCATAAAGCCTGCAAAAAGTCGAGTTCGCTGTCCAGCGCTGCCTGCAAAGCAGGCGCCAGCGTGCCCGCAGCGGCATTGCGCACGCAGATGGTCTCGGCTTCCAGAACGGCGGCGCTGAGGTAATCGCTCCAGTTGGTGGTGTGCTCAAACAGTGCTGCCTCAAACTGCGCCACCGCATCGCATACCGTGCCGAAGCGGGGCGTGCCGGCTTCCATGCGGTCGGTCAGGTCCACAAGCCTTGCAACCACAGCATCGTCCAGCAGGCTGCGGAAAACAACAAGCCCGTGCAGGCGGGCGTTCCATTCTCTCAGTTCCATATATATTCCTGTCCTCTGGTTTTAAACCTATAATATCACGCGCAGGCGCGCTTATCAGAAGTATACAGCGCATTGTGCCATGGCGCAAGAGGTGTTCAATTAACTTCATGTTTGGGATGCTTCAGGTTACAAATCATCGATTGACAAAAGCCCGATTTATAGTATAATTTACATCAACAAATGCGCGGATGGGAAAAAGTACCATCCAAAGCCCACTGTTCAGAGAACTGCCGGTTGGTGCAAGGCAGAGAGTGCTTTGGAGGGGAAGTCGTCCCGGAGCAGCCTGTTGAACGGATGCCAAAACATCCCTGTAAGCAGCGCCGGTTGCAGCCGTTACAGTGCGGGACTTTGCTGGAAGTCCGTGAGTGGGCGTGCAGGGCACGTCAACGAGAGTGGTACCGCAGAGAGCTTGATGATCACAAGGTCTTTGTCTCTTGGTTCGCAGGGGACAAGGGCTTTTTTTATACCCATTTCTCTGCGGAAAAGTGTGTCAGGATAGAAGGAACAGGAAAAACAGGAGTAATGCACCATGCAGTTGAATGGTTCTCAGATTTTTGTGGAGGTGCTCTGCGAGCAGGGCGTGGACACCCTTTTTGGTTATCCCGGCGGCGCAGTGCTGAACCTTTATGATGAGCTGTACAAGAATTCGGACCGCATCACCCATGTGCTCACCGCCCATGAGCAGGGTGCTTCCCACGCGGCAGACGGCTATGCCCGCGCCACCGGGCGCACCGGTGTGGTGCTTGCCACCAGCGGCCCGGGTGCCACCAATCTGGTCACCGGCATTGCCACAGCCTATATGGACTCGGTGCCCATGGTAGCCTTTACCGGCAACGTGACCACGGCCGGGATCGGGAGGGACAGCTTTCAGGAAGCCTACATTGAGGGCATCACGATGCCTATCACCAAGCACAATTTCACGGTGCGCCGGGTCGAAGATCTGGCCGACACCATGCGCTCTGCCTTCCGCATCGCACAGAGCGGGCGCAAAGGCCCGGTGCTGGTGGATATCCCCAAGGACGTGACGGCGGCGGTGTGCGAGTTCACCCCCCAAAAGCCGGAGCCCATCCGCACCGTGACCACCTTCAACGCAGAGCGGGTGAAGTGGGCGGCAGACCTCATCAATGCGGCACAGCGCCCGCTGGTCTACTTTGGCGGCGGCGTGCGCAGCGCAGCTTCCTGCCAGCCCCTGCGCGATCTGCTGAAGAAGGCCGAGATCCCTGCGACCTATACCCTGATGGCCGCAGGCGTCGTGCCCTACGGCGACCCGATGAACATCGGGATGGTGGGCATGCACGGCTGCTACACCTCCAACCGCGCCGTGGCCGACTGCGATGTGCTCATTGCAGTGGGCACCCGCTTCTCGGACCGTGTGGCCCTGAACCCCAAGACCTTTGCAAAGAATGCCACCATCATCCAGATCGACATCGACCCCAGCGAGCTGGGCAAGAATGTGGAAGTGGACCTTTCCATCGTGGGCGATGCCGCCTATGTGCTGAACGCTATGCTGCCCCAGATCGAGGAAAAGAAGCATCCGGAGTGGATGGCCATGATCCGCGAGTGGCAGGCACAGGATTACCACCCGGTGTCAGACCCCACCCGCCTGATGCCTCATCAGGTCATCGGCGAGGTGTGCAACCAGTGCGGCCCGGAGGCCGTGTATGTGACCGATGTGGGCCAGCACCAGATGTGGGCAGCGCAGTATCTGCGCCACGCCAAGAGCCGCGGCTTCATCACCAGCGGCGGTCTGGGCACCATGGGCTTTGGCTACGGTGCTGCCATCGGTGCACAGATGGCCCTTGGCCGGGATCAGCGGGTGGTCATGTTCACCGGTGACGGCTCCTTCCACATGAACCTGAACGAGGCCTGCACCGCTGTGAGCTACGAGCTGCCCATCATCACCGTGATCTTCAACAACTCGGTGCTGGGCATGGTGCGCCAGTGGCAGACCACCTTCTACGGCAAGCGCTACAGCCAGACCGACCCCCACCGCAAGACCGATTTCGTCAAACTGGCGGACGGCTTTGGCCTGAAAGGCTACCGCTGCAAAAACCTGCCGGAGTTTCAGGCGGCTTTTGCAGACGCCCTCAAGCAGAAGGGCCCTACTTGGATCGAGTGCATCATCGATAAGGACGAAAAGGTGCTGCCCATGATCCCCGGCGGCGGCGACATCAACGACATCATTATGGAATAAGGAGGGCACAGTATGATGGAATCCAACAAGCGCAGGGTCATCAGCCTGCTGGTGGACAACCAGAGCGGTGTTCTGGCCCGTGTGTCCAACCTGTTCTGCCGCCGCGGCTTCAACATTGACAGCCTGACCGTTTCGGCCACCAACGACCCGGCGGTCAGCCGCATCACCGTTACCATCACCAGCGACGAGAAAGCCCTTCAGCAGCTCATTTTGCAGACCGAGCGGCTGGAAGTGACCCGTCAGGTGTTCGTGCTGGACGGCGAAAAATCGCTGGAGCGGGAGCTGCTGCTGCTCAAGGTGGCGTCCGATGTGCACAACCGCAGCGAGCTGCGGGAGATCGCCAGCATCTACAAGGCCAAGATCATCGACCTTTCGCCGGACAGCATGGTGTTTGAGCTGATCGGCAAACCGGATAAGATCGATGCCTTCCTGAAGATGTTTGCGGATTACAAAATTCTGGAGCAGTGCCGCACCGGCGTCACCGCACTGGAGCGCGGCGGGATGCACCAGCACATGCAAAAGCCGCCGCAGGAAGTGCGTGCAGCGCAGCTGCCTCTGCCGGGGACCCATTGCCCGGAAAGAAAGTAAGAACGAACCCTCTCCGTCACGGCTGCGCCGTGCCACCTCTCCCGAAGGGCGAGGTTTTATGCATCATCAAAAGAGAAGGTATGATAAAAGCTCCCCCCTCGGGGGAGCTGGCATCGAGCAAAGTGAGATGACTGAGAGGGTTGAAACTTCGCTTTTCCGCTCCCCAGTGAGCGAAAAAATAAAAGAACGTTTATAATTAGCCACAACAAGAAAAATTAAAAGGAGAACAACTACCATGGCTATCAAGAAATACTACGATTCCGACTGCAACCTCGGCGTGCTGGACGGCAAGACCGTCGCCATCATCGGCTTCGGCAGCCAGGGCCATGCACATTCCGAGAATCTGGCCGAGAGCGGCGTCAACGTTGTCGTGGGCCTGCGCAAGGGTTCCGCTCACTGGGAGAAGGCTTCCGAGTTCGCAGCAGATCACCCCAATTTCAAGGTCATGGAAGTGGAAGAAGCTGCCAAAGCCGGTGACGTTGTCATGATGCTGGTGCCCGATGAGCTGTGCGCCGACATCTACAACAAGCAGGTGGCTCCCTACATGACCGAGGGCAAGGCTCTGGCCTTTGCACACGGCTTCAACATCCACTTCAAGACCATCACCGCACCCAAGAACGTGGACGTGATCATGATCGCTCCCAAGGGCCCCGGCCACATCGTCCGCCGCCTGTACACCGAGGGCGAGGGCTGCCCCTCTCTGATCTGCGTGGAGCAGGACTACACCGGCAAGGCTAAGGACATCGCTCTGGCATACGCTTCCGGCATCGGCGCAGGCCGTGCAGGCATTTTGCAGACCACCTTCCGTGAGGAGACCGAGACCGACCTGTTCGGCGAGCAGGCAGTGCTGTGCGGCGGCGTTTCCGAGCTGATCCACGCCGGTTTCGATACGCTGGTGGAAGCTGGCTACGAGCCCGAGATGGCATACTTTGAGACCTGCCACGAGATGAAGCTGATCGTTGACCTGATCAACGAGGGCGGCTTCTCCAAGATGCGTTACTCCATCTCCAACACCGCAGAGTACGGCGACTACCGCACCGGCAAGCGCCTGATCACCGAAGAGACCCGCAAGGAGATGAAGAAGGTGCTGACCGAGATCCAGGACGGCACCTTTGCTTCCGAGTTCCTGACCGAGATGAGCCCCAAGGGCGGCCGCAAGGTGCACTTCCTGGCAAAGCGCCGCATGGAAGCAGAACTGCCCATCGAGAAGGTGGGCGCAGAGCTGCGCAGCATGATGAGCTGGCTGAAGAAGTAAGATAAAATGATGTGTGCCGCGGGCACATGATGTAGCATTGCAATGATGTTTGCCGCTGGCAAATGAAGTGCGCCGCGGCGCATGAGCAGAAAGCAGCCTGACTGCCGTCTGTTCCATTTGCCGCCATGCGGCAAACATCATTTTTGCATTTGCAAAAACATCATGCTCCGCAGGAGTGCATCGTTCCCGGCAAAGCCGGGACATCATCTGCCGCGTCAGCGGCAGCCGTGGAGGATTTGAAAATGAGAAGTGACAATGTGACCAAGGGCTCGGAGCGTGCCCCGAACCGAAGCCTGTTTTACGCACTGGGCTACACCAAGGAAGAGCTGGAGCGCCCGCTGATCGGCGTGGTGAGCGCACACAGCGAGATCGTGCCCGGCCATATGAATCTGGATAAGATCGCCGATGCCGTCAAGGCCGGTGTTGAGATGGCAGGCGGTACTCCGATCCTGATCCCCGCCATCGGCGTGTGCGACGGCATCGCCATGGGCCATGTGGGCATGAAGTACAGCCTTGCATCCCGCGAGCTGATCTGCGACAGCGTGGAGACCATGCTCATGGCCCACCAGCTGGACGGTCTGGTGCTGGTGCCCAACTGCGATAAGATCGTGCCCGGCATGGTGATGGCTGCTGTGCGCATGGATGTGCCTGCCGTGGTCTGCTCCGGCGGCCCCATGCTGGCCGGTACCTACGGCGGCGAGGAAGTGAGCCTTTCCAAGATGTTCGAGGCCGTGGGTGCCTACAAGGCCGGTATGATCACTGAGGACCAGCTGGAGGACTGCACCTGCAACTGCTGCCCCAGCTGCGGCAGCTGCTCCGGCATGTACACCGCCAACAGCATGAACTGCCTGTGCGAGGCCATCGGCATTGCGCTGCCCGGCAACGGCACCATCCCTGCCGTGTACTCCAAGCGTTTGCAGCTGGCAAAGCACGCCGGTATGGCCATCATGGAGATGGTGCGCAAGGGCATCACCGCACGCCAGATCATCAACGAGCGCTCCATCCGCAACGCCCTGACCTGTGATATGGCGCTGGGCTGCTCCACCAACACCGTGCTGCACCTGCTGGCCATCGCTTATGAGGCCGGTGTGCCCATCGACCTGAAGCTGTTCAACGAGATCAGCGCCAAGACCCCCAACCTGTGCCATCTGGCACCGGCCGGCCCCACCCACATGCCGGATCTGTACGCTGCCGGCGGCATCCCCGCCGTGCAGGCTGAGCTGGCCAAGAAGGGCCTGCTGGATCTGGATGTGCCCACCGTCACCGGTAAGACCTTGGGTGAGAACATCAAGGGCGCCCACATCCTGAACGACAAGGCCATCCGTCCCATCGACGATCCCTATTCCCAGACCGGCGGCTTGCAGATCCTGTGGGGCAACATTGCACCGGACGGCTGTGTGGTCAAGCGCAGCGCCGTGGCACCCGAAATGCAGCAGCATTCCGGCCCGGCCCGCGTATTCAACAGCGAGGACGAGGCCATTGCCGCCATCTACGCAGGCAAGATCGTCCCGGGCGATGTGGTGGTCATCCGCTACGAAGGCCCCAAGGGCGGCCCCGGCATGCGCGAAATGCTGAACCCCACCTCCGCACTGGCCGGCATGAAGCTGGACAAGACGGTGGCCCTGATCACCGACGGCCGCTTCTCCGGCGCTTCCCGCGGCGCTGCCATCGGTCATGTGAGCCCGGAAGCTGCTTCCGGCGGCCCCATCGGCCTGATCGAGGAGGGCGATACCATCAACATCGATATCCCGAACGCTAAGATCACGCTGGAAGTCAGCGACGACGTTCTGGCCCAGCGCAAGGCAAAGTATGTGGCACCGGAGCCCAACATCAAAACGGGCTGGCTGAGCCGCTACGCACGCATGGTCACCAGTGCAAATCTGGGCGCCGTGCTGAAATGATGGGTTAAACAAAAAAGCTATCGTGCAGCTGCACGATAGCTTTTTTGTTACTCGCCGTATTCCATAAACATGGCTTTTACGGTCAAAAAAATGATCTTCCAATCCACAAGGAAGCTGCGCTCCCGGATGTACTTGAGGTCCAGCTCTACCCACTCGTCAAAACTCAGGTCATTGCGGTGGGGCGTTACCTGCCAGTAGCAGGAGAGCCCCGGCGTCACGCTCAGGCGCTGCCATTGGTGATCGGTGTACTGCGCCACTTCGCGCGGCAGGGCGGGCCGCGGGCCGATGATGCTCATATCGCCTTTCAGCACGTTCACCAGCTGCGGCAGCTCGTCCAGACTGGTCTTGCGCAAAAAGCGCCCCACCCGCGTGATACGGGGGTCGCCTTTGATCTTGAACACCGGGCCGTCCATCTGGTTCTGGGGTAGCAGTTCTTCCAGCCGTTCTTCTGCTTTCGGGCACATGGTGCGGAACTTGAGCAGCCGGAACAGCCTGCCGCCCTTGCCCACGCGCTGCTGCGCAAAAATGGGGCTGGCGCCGGGGCTGTCCAACACAATGGCAAGCGCGATGAGCAGCATCAGCGGTGCAAGCACCACCAGCGCCAGCAGTGAGAGCACGATGTCCTGTGCGCGCCGGCCCGCAAGGTAGGCGCGCTGCCGTGCCGTAAGCGGGCTGCCGGGCATGGCGGGATGCGGCAGCGTGCGCTTTTCCGCATTGTCAAGAACGCTTGTGTCCGCCATGATGCTCCACTCCCAATGCCGCAGCAAAACCGACATATTTCGTCAGGATGCTGCAAATTCTAAACTTATTTTAACATGCAGCAGACAAAAAAGCAATGGATTCTGCTGGCGATGCGCACCCGGGTAAAGCAAAACGCTGCGCCGGAAAGGCCCGGACGCAGCGTACAGAACATCCCGTTATCCAAACAGGCTTTTTGTATTATGCATATATACGGATAGTACTAACCCGACACAGATATACAGCATCAGCACCGAACTGCCGCCTGCGGAGTAGAAGGGCAGGGTGACACCGATCACCGGCAGCACCCGCAGATTCATGCCCACGTTCACCGCGATCTGTGCCATCAGCGCACCGCCAATGCCGGCACAGATGTAGCTGCCCAGCAGATCCTCGCTGCGCGCGCCGGTGGCAAAGGTCTTGATCACCAGCGCCAGCAGTGCGCCCAGCACGATGCACAGGCCCACAAAGCCCATGGCGTTGCCTATCCAGCTGAGGATGAAATCGTTGTGGGCATTGGGCACGCTGTAGTACCGGCCGCTGAACAGCCCGTTGCCAAAGATGCCGCCGGAGCCGATGGCGATCTCGCCGCGCTGCTGCTGGTAGATGATGTTTTTCCAAGTGGCCTCGTTGGGGGCCCAGCCGGTGGTGTTCTCCGGGTCGATCACGGCCAGAATGCGGTACCACTGGTAGCCCTTGCCGATCTTATCGCTGAAAAAGGCGAAGGCTGCGGCCACCGCCATGGCTGCGGCGGAAATGGCGCCGATGATATACTTCCAGCTCAGGCCCGCCGCAAACATCATGCAGCAGCCAATGATGGCGTAGATGATGGCGGTGCCGTCGTCACCCTGAATGTGGATGATCAGAATGGGCACGGCCAGATGCAGCAGCAGCTTGCCCAGCTCCTTGGGCTCATTGATGCGGCTGCGTACATTGTTCAGGTGCATGGCAAAGGTAAGGATAAAGCTGATCTTGGCCAGCTCCGTTGGCTGGAAGGTGAAGCCGCCCAGCTTGTACCATGAGTAGTTGTCGGTATCACCGGCGTTGTAGCCGATGGTCAGCGGGCCAATGGCCACGTTGCGGATGAACAGCGTGGGCAGCACAAGGCCCCACGTAAGGGCCACATGCACCGGCCACACCTTGACAAGGCTGCGGTAATCGATGCAGGAGAGCAGCAGTGCGATCACGATGCCGATGCCGGCAGCGGCTGCCTGCACCAGTGCCCGGCGGTAATCGCCGATGCCGGTAATGGCACCGGTGATCTCGTCGGTGGCAAAGCCATTGCCCTGCTTTGCAGCCCATGAGGCCAGAGCCACCACCGCCATAGCGCTGCTGAAGATGCACAGCAGCAGATAGATCTTATCGGTGCGCTTGAAATATTGTCGAATGCTTTGCAAGAAAGCACCACCTTTCGTGAACAGATGCCTGCCGGGTTTAGCCGCAGCAGCGGGCAACACCAACCCAGTTTACCTTATTATACACAGATGGTGCGGCGTTTGCAATCGGCGGGATGTGACAGCTTTGCAAAATCCCGCCGGAAGCTTGACAAAGCCCGGGCGGCCATCTACAATGGGTGCAAGGCGGAGCCGCAGGGTTCTGCCGGCTGGAAAAGGCGCAGCGCCGCAAAGGCGGAAAGAGTGCGCCCGGAGGAAATGGGAATGGAATATAAGAGATCGCACCGCTTTGTGTGTGCCCTGTGTGCGCTGGCACTGGTCCTGACGGCCCTGTTGCCCACGGCGGCGTTTGCCGAGGAACCGGCTGTACCACAGGCTGCGGCCCAGAGCCTGACCGCTGCGGATGTGCGCGAGATGCAGCAGGCCGATACCGCCGTCACAGACCTGACAGAAAGTGCCGATTATGCACAGATGAGCGAGGACGAGCGCACCGCAGCCGCTTTGCAGCAGCTGGACGCACTGACGGCACAGGGCCTTGTGAAAAACGGCTCGGTGTATGTGGATGCAGAAAACGGCATGGTCAGCTTCAGTTACAGCTGCGGCGCGCTGGGCGGCATCCTGCTCACGGACCCGGAGGAGGAAACGGCGGCACCGGAAATGGACCTGCCGCAGCTTACCGCAAGCCTTGCCGAAGAAAACAAGCGTGTGGGCAGCGCGGCTATCTATTACGCTTTTGACAACACCGTCAACAGCACCCGCTACCCCTATTATGCCTACATGCAGACCTACTGGGACTCGGTGGGCCTGCAGACCGAGTTGGACACCACCGTCACGGTGTCCGACCTGCGCAAGATGGGCCGGTACGATGTGTGCATCCTCAGCACCCATGGCGCATACTACACCTATGAATACGGCTGGCTGTTCAAAAAGACGGCCACCGAGCCGCTGCTGCTGCTCACGGAGAGATCGGATTTCTGGAGCGACTTCCGCTACGGGTTCGACCTTTTGACCCACCGCGTGATCAAGGTGAACGGCATGTATGCGGTGAACGGCAGTTTCTTCCGCAGTGCGTACCGGGGCAACGGCATCGTGCTCAGCGAGACCTGCGAGTTCTACGGCAAAAACGGACACTGGAGCAACTCGGTGGCAGACGGTTTACTGGCCGGCGGTGCCAAGGCCGTGATGGGCTACGTGAACAATGTCTATTCTGTCTACTCCCGCAGTATGCTGTGGGCGACCGTGAACCGGATGATCGAAGGCGAAACGCTGGAGCAGGCGGTGGACTACGCCAAAAGCATCTACGGCAGCGACGATATCATCTGGTACAACCAGCAGGGCGGCAGGCGCCCCCATGCGGCAGCGGCGTATGCCGTGCTCAGCGGCAGCCGCAGTGCCATGCTGCCAAACCCCTATACAGCCGAAGAGGCCGCTGCGGCCTGAGCAAATGGCATTGCGCTTTTGTGCGAAGTATATTATACTAAGGGATGGCAGAGCTCTGCCGTCCCTTTTGCTTTATAAAATGAGGTAAGCTTCATGTCAGAATACATCACCCATTCCCGCGCCGAGACGGTGGCGCTGGGCAAACGCATGGCCGCTGTGCTGGCGCCGGGCGCGCTGATCGCCTTTACCGGCGGGCTTGGTGCGGGCAAGACCGCCTTCACCGAGGGCCTTGCCGAGGGCCTTGGCTGCACCGACCCGGTGTCCAGCCCCACCTTTGCCATCGTGAACTACTACCGCGGCCCGCGTCCGCTGGCCCACTTTGACCTGTACCGCATCTCCACCGAGAACGACCTGTGCGCGGCAGGCTTTTACGATTATCTGGACGAGGGCGCCATCGTGGCGGCAGAATGGAGCGAAAATTTTGCCGACCTGCTGGCCCCGGAAAACCCCATCCGGGTGGATATCCGGCGGGTGGACGAGAATACGCGCAGGATCACCATCGAGGGGGTGCAGGTATGAACATTCTGGCTGTGGATACGGCGGGCAAGACCGCCGGTGTGGCTCTTTTGCAGGATGACCGCCTGCTGTACGAGTGCTATCTGGACGCGGGCATGACCCACAGCGAGACCTTGATGCCCATGATCGACACCTGTTTGAAGATGTGCGGCATGACCTGTGCGGACATCGACCTGTACGGCGTCAACGCCGGGCCCGGCAGCTTTACCGGCCTGCGCATCGGTCTGGCGGCCGTCAAGGGGCTGGCTTTCCCGCGGGAGACGCTGTGCGCACCGGTTTCCACGCTGGAAGCATTGGCGGCGGCACACACCGGCGAGGGCACCGTGCTGTGCGCACTGGATGCCCGCCGTGCGCAGGTGTACAGCGCCGCGTTTGATCTGGCGGACCACAGCCGCCTGCTGGAGGACGACGCCCGCGCGGTGGCAGATCTGGCCGATTTTGTGGAAAATTGCAAAAAGCCCCTGTTTTTTGTTGGTGATGGCGCATCTCTGTGCTATAATAAATATGGCAGTGTGCCGGGCGTGCTGCATACGCCGCGGGCCCTTTGCGGCGGGCGTGCCGCTGCGGTGGCCCTTGTGGCAAAGCAGATGGCCGAGGCCGGGCAGGCTGTTCTGCCGGAAGCGCTGCTGCCGGACTACCACCGCCTGAGTCAGGCCGAGCGGGAGCGGGCCGAGCGCCTTGCTGCCGAAGCTGCGGCAAACAAAGAAACGGTTTAAGCTCGTGTTTTATGTTACAAGAGAAAGGACGTTTTCCATGGCAAAACCTATTGCACTGGCCGCTGACCACGGCGGATTTGAACTGAAGGAAGCCGTTAAGGCACACCTGAAAGAACTGGGCCTTGAGTATATCGACTTTGGCACCCACAGCACCGACAGCGTGGACTACCCCGATATGGCTGTGCCCGCCTGCGACGCGGTGGTGAGCGGCCAGTGCGAAAAGGCACTGCTGTTCTGCGGCACCGGCGTGGGCATCAGCATGGCGGCAAACAAGATCAAGGGCATCCGCGCCTGCTGCTGCTCCGACAGCTTCAGCTGCGAGTATACCCGCCGCCACAACGACGCCAACGCCCTGTGCATGGGCGGCCGCGTGGTGGGTGCAGGTCTGGCCTGCCAGCTGGTGGATATCTTCCTGAATACCGAGTTTGAGGGCGGCCGCCATCAGCGCCGCATCGACAAGCTGACCGCACTGGAGAACCGCTGATTCTCAGGTTTGACGATTGGAATGGCCTCTGTTTCACTCTGGCCATGAATCAAGAAAAAAATTTTTTTGAGTTCGCGTTTGTCGCGGCCCCGACGCTTGTCAGGGCAAAGCCCTTCCATCTGCTATCGCAGATCGCTCGCCTGCTTGAAAGACCCACTGGGGCTTTCATTGCTGCGCAACCGCAGGGCCGCTCCAAACGTATTTTCACAAAAGGGGCCGTAATGGGCAGCTGCATAGAAATACTGCAGTGCAGATGCCGTTTTTCGTTACGACCCTTCTGCTCATGGCGAAGCGCACGCAGAGCCGTTTCAGAGCGTGATCCCGTACCCGATAGAGTTATCTATTTAAAATAAGGAGCGTGTTTTTATGACCCCGATGATCGTTGAGCATCCGCTGCTGCAGCACAAGCTGAGCATTCTGCGCAACAAGCAGACCGGTACCAAGGAGTTCCGTGACCTCGTTGGCGAGATCGCGACCCTGCTGTGCTACGAAGCGACCCGTGACCTGCCTCTGGAAGAGGTGGAGATCGAGACGCCCATCACCATGGCAAAGACCAAGGTGCTGGCTGGCCGCAAGCTGGCTCTGGTGCCCATCCTGCGCGCAGGCATGGGTATGCTGGACGGTATGCTGACCCTGCTGCCCGCTGCAAAGGTGGGCTTCATCGGCCTGTACCGCGACGAAGAGACCCTGCAGCCCGTGGAGTACTTCTGCAAGCTGCCGCAGGACATCGCAGAGCGTGATGTGCTGGTGCTGGACCCCATGCTGGCTACCGGCGGCAGCGCCATTGATGCCATTACTCAGATCAAGAAGCACGGCGCAAAGCGCATCAAGTTCATTGGCCTGATCGCAGCTCCGGAAGGCATCAAGGCTCTGCACGAGGCACACCCTGATGTGGACATCTACCTCGGCGCACAGGACGACCACCTGAACGAGAATGGCTACATCGTGCCCGGTCTGGGCGATGCAGGCGACCGTATCTACGGCACCAAATAATCGGAATATCCCAAAGCGCACAAGGCGGGCAGTTCTTTGCAAAAGAGCAAAGGCTGCCTGCTTTTTTTGCGCCGCAAAACAAAAATGTTTGCGCGCGGACACAAAACCTTAAAAAATATTCCGTATAATAAGGGCGTATCCGTAATTTCCACCCGAAAAGGAGATTTTATGATCCACCGTTTTCTGCGCCGTGTCCGGCAGCTGCTGCTCACGGTGCTGTGTCTTGTGCTGCTGGCAGGTCTGCTTGCCTGCGGCTGGTTCTACTATCAGGGCAGACAGCTGTACCAGAGCGCAGCCGCACGGTATCCGGTCAGCACCATGTACGACACCATCCGTGCCCGCACCCACTACGCCGCCTACGATGAGCTGCCGCAGATCTACATTCAGGCGGTCATCTGCACCGAGGACGAGCACTTTATGACCCACAAGGGCATTGACCCCGGTGCCATTGCCCGGGCCCTGCTGGCGGACCTGCACACCCGCTCCATGGCCGAGGGTGGCAGCACCCTCACCCAGCAGCTTGCCAAAAACGAGCTTTTCACGCAGGAAAAACATCTGGCCCGCAAGGCGGCGGAAATGCTGGCGGCGTTCGACATTGAAAAATGCTATTCCAAACAGCAGATCTTTGAAATGTATGCCAACACCATCTATTTTGGCAGCGGCTATTACGGCATTGCCGAAGCCGCCGCAGGCTATTTTGACAAAACGCCTGCCCAGCTGACCGAAGCCGAAGCCGTGCTGCTGGCAGGACTGCCGAACGCTCCCTCCGCCTACGCCAGCAGCCCGGAGCTGGCCCTCAAACGCACCCGGACAGTGCTCAAGCGCATGGTGAAGTGCCGCGTGCTCACCCAGCAGCAGGCCGACGCCATTGCCGCCGAAGCAGCAGGACTTTCGATCGGCTAAAAAAAATAAAATTCCCGCAATAATCCGGGCACCGCAGCCGTATATAAGGCAGAAGCGGCAAAAAAGCCGCCGCAAACAGTACACAGAATGCGCGGCCGAACAAGGCCGCTTGCAATGGAGGTTTTACTTATGAAGCTGAACAACAAGTTTGTCCGTACTCTCACCTGTGCCGCCGTGGTGGTGGGCGCAGCTGCCATGCTCAGCGTGGGTGCCTTTGCCGCCGAGGCGGACATCAACGACCCCACCATTGCCGGTTATCTGCCCCCGCAGGAACAGATGGTGCAGGACGACATTGCCCTGCACAGCGGTGACGTGGCCGTGGGCGAAAAAGACCCCACCTACGGCGGCTACGGCGCGCCGATGGGCGACCCTATTCAGGGCAACATCATGCTCATTTCCTCGGACCTGACCACCGCGCAGCCCTCGGATACGTCGGTGGAAAAGAGCGAGGCCCGCTATACCGTCAAGGGTATCTTTGGCAAGGGCGTGCTGTACACCGCCCGCAAGAATGGCGGCGTGCTCACGCTGGACCTGCCCGAGGATGTGGCTACCTTCCGCACCACCATTCAGGATATGCAGACCCTTCTGAATGAGGGCGTGAGCACGCTGGTGCTCACCACCAACAAGACTTCTACCACCCTGAACCTGACTCTGCTGTGTGAGGGCCAGAAGGCCGGCACCAAGGTGACGCTGCGCCACATGGGCAGCAGTGCCTTCCTGAACGTGGGCCTGCGCAGCCGCCGCGACCTGATCGTTGGCCGCTGAGGTACTGGAACAACTGAACAGGAAAAGGCGCTGCCCGCAACGGACAGCGCCTTTTGTTATGCCTTGCGGCGGATATTTTAAATTAAGCCTTCAGCTGCGGGGCCTTGTTCTCCGGCAGGAGGTTGGTCATGCTCTTCAGGCTGATGCCAATGGTGGAAAGATTGTGCAGCATGGCAGAAGCAGCCGGCTGCAAAATGCCCAGCGCACCCAGCGCGATGAGCGCCGAGTTGAAGGTGAGCACAAAGCGGTAGTTCGCATGCACGCGCTTTTGCAGGGAGTCGGCAATGGCCTTGAGGGCCACCAGCTCCTCCAGACTGTCGGCCTTGATGGTCACATCTGCGATCTCGCGGGCGATGGCAGCGCCGGAGTTGATGGCAATGCCGATATCGGCAGCGGACAAGGCAGGCGAGTCATTGATACCGTCACCGATCATCACCACGGTGTGGCCCTCGGCCTTGGCCTGCTGCACAAAGTTTGCCTTATCCTCGGGCAGCACCTCGGAAAAGAAGCGGTCCACGCCCACCTGCTTTGCAATGGCGGCGGCGGTGCGCTCGCTGTCGCCGGTCATCATAACGGTGTTCCGGATGCCCAGTGCGCGCAGACCGTTCAGCACGGCAGCGGCTTCCGGGCGCAGCGGGTCGGAAATGCAGATCACACCCACCAGCTGGCCGCTGGCCGCCATGTACAGGTGCGAATACTCCGGCTTGAGGGCATCGAACTTTGCCTGCTCATCTGCGGGGACGATGCACTTTTCATCCTCGAACACAAAGTGGTGGCTGCCAATGACCACGCGCTCGCCGCCCACACGGCTTGCGATGCCGTGGGCTACGATGTACTCCACCTCGGAGTGCATCTCCTCATGAGAGATGCCGCGCTCCTTGGCGGCACGCACCACGGCGTTGGCCATGGAGTGGGGGAAGTGCTCTTCCAGACAGGCGGCCAGCTGCAATACTTCGCGCTCGCCGCAGCCGGAGAAGGGCACGACCTCCACCACCTGCGGGGTGGCACGGGTGAGGGTGCCGGTCTTGTCGAACACGATGGTGTCTGCCTTGGACAGGGCTTCCAGATACTTGCCGCCCTTGACGGTGATGTGGTAGCTGCCGCACTCACGCATGGCAGAAAGCACGGCCAGCGGCATGGAGAGCTTGAGCGCACAGGAGAAGTCCACCATCAGGCAGGAGATGGCGCGGGTGGCGTTGCGGGTGAGCAGATAGGTGACCACCGTTGCGCCCAGACACCAGGGCACCAGCTTGTCGGCCAGCACCAGCGCACGGTTCTCGGTGCTGGACTTGAGCTTTTCGGATTCCTCGATCATGGCCACGATCTTGTCGTAGCGGTTGGAACCGCCCTCGGCCTTGGCGATAAAGACGCACTCGCCCTCCTCCACAACGGTGCCGGCATAGAGGGTGGAGCCCTCTGCCTTGCGCACCGGCATGGCTTCGCCGGTCAGGGCAGCCTGATTCACCATGGCTTCGCCTTCCAGCACGGTGCCGTCCAGAGGGATCATGTTGCCGCTGCGCACGACCACCTCATCGCCGGAGCGTACTTTGGTCAGAGGCACCAGCACTTCGGTGCCCTGACTGCGCACCCATACCTTGTCCACGTTCAGGGCCATGCTGCGGGCCAGATCGTCCAGACTCTTCTTGCGGGTCCACTCTTCCAGCAGAGAACCCAGATTCAGCAGGAACATGACAGAACCGGCGGTGCCAAAGTCGCCGCGCAGCAGCGAGACGCCGATGGACAAAGCGTCCAGCACCTCCACTTCCAGCCTGCGGCTCAGCACGCAGCGCACACCCTTCCAGAGAAAGTGGATGGAGCGGAAGGCGGTGTAGACAGCGTCAAGGGGTGCGGGCAGGAACAGCTTGCGCAGGCAGCGGCCTGCCACCAGATCGAACATTTTATCCTGATATTCCCGGTTCAACCTGCGGCTGTCAGTGGAGGTGACCAGAGCGTCATACTCGGCCACATCGAACTTGTAGCCCGCCAGAACAGCGATGGCAGCGGAACGTCTGCCGGTATAGGTGATGACCACATCGCCGGTGCGCTCGTAAACGGTGGCATGGACAATGGCGTCATGGTGGTTCAGATAAGCTTCCAGCACATCGGCACGGTGCAGGGTCATGCGGACTTTTTCCACATGCACGCGCATCCGGCCCTTGCCTTCATGCAGAATGGTACATTTCATATTGCGCAAAGACCTTTCTTATGCAGTAAAACGGCGGGGTGCGCCTGCATCCGGTCTACAGGCTTGCCGCCTTATTCCCCACTTTGTCACTTGCAGTGACATTTCTCTATCGTTCACAAAAAAGAGCCGCCCGAAGGCGGCTCGAAAGCCACACAGGGGCTTTCCATACTTTCAGATACGCCCTGAGAACAAAGGGTCACTCAGCGGTCTCTTCGGTGGTCTCCTCGGCGGCATCCTCGATCACAGCAGCCTCGGCTTCAACAGCACGAGCCTCGTTGATGGCCTTTGCATCGGCCAGAATGTCACCAGCCTGCTCCTGCACCTTGCTGACGGTCTCCATGGTGGAGTCCTTCATGCGCAGCACGGCAGCGGTGGTCTGGGTGTAGACCTTCTTGGCGTCCTTGCTGGACAGCAGCTTGAAACCGGCAGAACCGAACAGAGTGCCGGCGGCGAACAGTGCGATCTTCTTGATATCCATAGTAACTTCCCTACCTTTTCTATTTCCTGTCAGAGACCCTGCATCCGCAGGACCTGTAAGATGAATATGCCGGCCCAAAAGCCGGAGAACAGGGTGGACATTTCCCTTCTGTCGAGCCTATTGTAGCACAGAATTTACCATTTTCAAGCTTTTTCTTGAATGTTAATACATGTAAACTTTTTACGATGTGTAGTTAGAAAAAGCTATCTTTAACGCGTTTTTTGAGACAAACTACAGTTTGTAAATGGAAACTAACCGGCAGATGGGACGAGAAAGAATTTCCGGTTTGTAAAAAATCCTGGTTTGGAAATGCAGTTTGCCGCCACGGCCCTTCTCTGTAAAAAAGCAGCCCGGAAAAATCCGCAGATTTTTCCGGGCTGCTAAAATAAAAATCGTTTTCCGCTTGCTTTACAGGATGCGCACCCGGATCACGGCGGGGATGGCAGCCAGCTTTTCGGCCAGCTTCTTGTCCACAGCACCGGTAGCATCCAGCATGGTGTAGGCCATGTTCTTCTTGCTCTTGTTCACCATGTTTTCGATGTTCAGGCCGGCTTCGGTGGTCAGGGCGGTGATCTGGCTGATCATGCCGGGCTCGTTTTTGTGGATGATGCAGATGCGCTTGCCGCCGGCGCGGGGCTGGTTGACCTCCGGCATGTTCACCGAGTGAGCGATGTTGCCGTTTTTCAGGTAGTCGCTCAGCTCCTTTGCGGCCATCACGGCGCAGTTGTCCTCAGCTTCCGGGGTGGAAGCGCCCAGATGCGGGGTGCACACGATGCCGGGCTTGCCGAGGATGGCCTCAGACGGGAAGTCGGTCATGTAGCCGGACACCTTGCCGGTCTCCATGGCTTCCAGCAGGGCTTCGGTGTTGACCAGTTCGCCGCGGGCGTAGTTCAGGATCTTCACGCCGTCCTTGCACAGGGCAAGGGTCTGGGTGTTGATGGTGTCCTTGGTGGTGGGCAGGTAGGGCACATGGATGGTGATGTAGTCGCACAGCGGCAGCATGTCGTTCAGGTTCACGCAGTGGTGTACCTGACTGCTCAGGTTCCATGCGGCGTCAATGGAGATGTAGGGGTCGTAGCCGTAGACCTCCATGCCCAGCTCAATGGCGCAGTTGGCCACGCGGGAGCCGATGGCACCCAGACCGATGACGCCCAGCGTCTTGCCCTTGATCTCGTTGCCCACGAACTGCTTCTTGCCCTTTTCCACGGTCTTTGCCATGGCGGGGTCGCCGGTCAGGCCCTGACACCACTGGGCGGCAGCAGCCACATTGCGGCTGCCGGCGATCAGCATACCAATCACCAGCTCGGCCACAGCGTTGGCGTTGGCACCGGGGGTGTTGAACACCACGATGCCCTGCTCGCTGCAGCGCTCCAGCGGGATGTTGTTCACGCCGGCACCGGCGCGGGCGATGGCCAGAAGATTGTCGTTGAAGGCGGTATTCAGCATGTCGGCGCTGCGCACGAGGATGCCGTCCGGGGCATCGGTGTCCACAGCCACGTCAAACTGCTTGTTGTTCAGCTTTGCCAGACCCACCGGGCTGATGGCGTTCAGAGTTTTGATGGTATACATATATTAAGTCCCCTCTATACACATTAAGCATTTGCCTTGCGGAACTTCTCCATGAAGTCCACCAGCTTATCCACGCCCTCGGCAGGCATGGCGTTGTAGATGGAAGCGCGCATGCCGCCCACCAGACGATGGCCTTTCAGGTTCACAAAACCGGCGTCTGCCGCTTCGGCGCAGAACTTCTTGTCGAGGTCGGCGTTGGGGCTTGTGAAGGTGACGTTCATGGTGCTGCGGTAGCGGTGCTCCACGGGATTCGTGAAGAAGTCCTGACCGTCCAGATAGTCGTACAGCACCTTGGCCTTGGCTTCGTTGATCTTCTGCATGTTGGCAAGGCCGCCGATGTCGTTTTCCAGATACTTGAGCACCAGACCGGTCATATAGATGCACCAGCACGGCGGCGTGTTGTACATGCTGTCCTTGCCCAGCAGGGTGGTGTAGTTCATCATGGTGGGCACGTTGTCGGCAGCGTGGCCCAGCAGGTCGTCGCGGACGATGGCAATGGCCATACCGGCGGGGGCCACATTCTTCTGCACGCCGAAGTAGATGCAGCCGTACTTGGTCACGTCCACGGGCTTAGAGAGGATCATGGAGCTCAGGTCTGCCACCAGAGGCACACCCTCCACCTGCGGCACCTCCACGAACTGAGTGCCGAAGATGGTGTTGTTCTGGCAGATGTGGATGTAGCTGGCGTCCTTATCATAGTTGATGGCGTTCACGTCCGGGATGTAGGTGAAGTTTTTGTCCTTGCTGGAAGCAACGATGTTCACCTCGCCGAACTTGGCGGCTTCCTTGGCGGCAAGGTTCGAGAAATTGCCGGTGACAAGGTAATCTGCCTTGCCGGTGGTCATGAAATTCAGCGGGACCATGGCGAACTGCTGGGTGGCACCGCCCTGGAAGAAACCGACCTTGTAGTTGTCGGGAATGTTCATTACCCGGCGCAGGGTGGCCTCGGTGTCTTTGATGATGGCATCGAACCACTTGCTGCGGTGGCTCATCTCCATCACGCTCTGACCGCTGTCGCCGTACTCGAGCAGCTCTGCCTGTGCCTGCTTGAGCACCTTCTCGGGCAGCATGCTGGGGCCTGCGCTGAAGTTGTAAACTCGTGCCATAATGAACTCTCCCTTTCCTGTATCGCACAGCACCGCGGTTTTCTGCGGTGCGTTCTGTTGATTGCCGTAGCCGTAGTATACCGGTTTTGCAGGGGCGAAAACAAGAGCATCTTTGCACAAAGATACGGCGCAAAAGCCCCTGTACGGGCACAAAGCACACAAATGTCCTTAACAGAAAGACAAAAACAAAGACAAGTGTAAAATATAGCCGGAAAAGCCTGATTCCATCGGCATTTCCGGCTCTTGCACTTTTGCGGAAAAACAGGTATAATGAAGAAACAAAGACAAATGTAAAAACAAAAAAGATGCGGAAAGGAGGGAGAACAGCAGGATGTATGGCATCCCGGACAGTGTAAAGCCGCTTTCGGCGGCAGAGGAGCAGGTGATGCTGGCGGTGTGGGCCTGCCGTGCGCCCGCGACCCGGCGGGACATCGACGAAAAGCTGCGCGCAAAGGGCTGGGCCCCGGCGACCGTGCTCAACTTTCTTTACCGGCTGGAGGAGAAAGGCTGGGTGAAAAGCGGCAAGGACGGCAACCACAACACCTATACCCCGGCCATCACCCGGCGCGCCTATAATGTGTGGAGCATGCGCGAACGGCTGGACACCCTCTTTGGCGGCGACCTTGCGGCGGCGGTGCACGCGCTGGTGAGCGAGAGCGGCTGCGGCCAGAGCGAGCTGGAACAGGCCATGAAGGTGCTGGAAGAAAAGCATCTGGAAGCGGAAGAATACGATTTGTATGACCCTTATGGGTAAGTGCTGCGCCGTAAAAACAAAAGCTCCCATGGTGGGAGCTTTTGCGTTGCATTGTGTCAAATTTTATGATAAAATGTCAAAGAAAAGGCGCTGCACATAACGGCAGGCGGTCGGCCCGCACTTCCGAAAGGAGGTGAGAGCCATGCCGATTACATTGACGTTCCACTTGTTTGGACTTGTGTTTACGATCAAGGTAAAAAGCGAAAACCGCCACCCTGCACGGTGACGGTTTTCTGATAAAAACCTAATCCCAAAAGGGCCAACCGCTTGTCGCAGTGCCTTTTCTATTTGTAGTATAGTGATTTTTTCTTGCCTTGTCAAGGGCTGGGAGGATATTATGGATTGCAAACTGCGTGCCAAAAACTGCGGCGGCTGCCCGATGCTGGGCATGGACTACGCCGCACAGCTGAAACAGAAAGAAGAGACCGTGAAAAAGCTGCTGGGCAGATTCGGCCCGGTGCAGCCCATCCGGGGCATGGAAACGCCATACCACTATCGGAACAAGGTGATTTCCACCTTCACCACCGGCTGGGGTGGAAAACTTACCTCCGGCATTTACGCGGCAAACAGCCACAAGGTGCTGCCGGTGGAAAGCTGCCTTTTGCAGGACGAAGTGCTGGACAAGACCATGCTGGCCGTGCGCGCTGCGGCGGGCGTCTGCCATTACCAGCCCTTCAATGAGGATAAGGGCACCGGCCTTCTGCGTCACTGCCTGCTGCGGCGGGGCGTCATGACCGGGCAGGTGATGGTGGTGCTGGTAACGGCCCAGCCGGTGCTGCCGGGAGCCAAAAACTTTGTCAAAGCACTGCTGACCGAAGCCGGAAAGCAGGGCGTGATCATCACCACCATCGTACAGAATGTGAACTCCCGCAAAACCAGTGTGGTGCTGGGTGAAGCGGAAAAGGTACTGTACGGCAAGGGCTTCATTCTGGATACCCTCTGCGGCAAGACCTATGCCATCAGCCCCCGCAGCTTTTACCAGATCAACCACGCTCAGACCGAAGTGCTGTACGGCCTTGCGGTGGATGCCGCAAAGCTGACTGGCAAAGAGGTGGTGCTGGATGCCTACTGCGGCATTGGCACCATCGGCCTGACCGCCGCCGACCACGCAAAGCAGGTGGTGGGTGTGGAGCTGAACCGCGACGCCGTGCACGATGCCATTGGCAATGCAAAGCATAATGGCGTGAAGAATGCCCACTTCTTTGCCGCCGATGCCACCCAGTGGATCGGCGAGGCTGCCGCCGCAGGCGAGCGGGCCGACGTGATCTTTATGGATCCGCCGCGGGAGGGCTCTACGCCGCAGTTTATCGAAAGCGTGGCCCGCATGGCCCCGAAGCGTGTGGTGTACGTCAGCTGCAACCCGGTCACACTGGCCCGTGATCTTGAGCTGCTGACCCGGAAGGGATACAAAGTGGAGAGCAGCACGCCGGTGGATATGTTCCCCCACAGTGAGCATATTGAGGTCGTGTGCAGTCTGGTGAAAAGCAACAACACAAATAACGCAAAGAAAAGGAGCACCCGCAAATGAACGCACACATCAACTACGATGAGATCCCGGATACTTCTGTCGTGCAGGAGGACCTGCTTGCGGCGCTGAGCAGCCAGCATGTCACGGTGCACACGAATGAGGAACCGGACTTCGACTACATGGAAAACGAGGACGTGGCTTTTGTGGTCAAGAACCCGCACAACGACGAGGATCTGCTCATTGAACTGGGCGGCGAGTTCTCGGTGTTCTTTGGGCTGTGGCACGGGCAGTACAAGGCCGAGGAACAGGACTACGACCGCATGAAGAAGGACATTGCCGCGATTCTGGCGGGCAATGCCGGTGTACTGAGCCTGTACGCCGACGGCAAGTGGCAGGGCAGTACGCTCTGCCCGGAGAGGGCGGCAGCGGATGCCGACCCGGAGAAACTGTTGGAGCACTGCTGGCAAAAGCAGGAGCCGAAGGAAAAACTGCTGGAGCAGGGCGGCAGAGTGGAACTGCTCTACTGGGACCCGGCGGAAAATAAGAGCTTTATGGTCCAGGCAAAGAACTGAACTATAACAAAAAGGACACACCACAACGGTGTGTCCTTTTTGTTATAAAACTTAGACCTTCTCGATGGTGATGCTCCAATCGGCGGTCATGGCTTCGTCCGGCTCCAGCACTTCGTGCTTGCCTTCCTCGTTGACGCTGTTGGCCCAGCCGTTCCACGGCTCCATGCACACAAAGCTCTCGGCATCCTGCTGCCACAGCACGGCGTGGTCGAAGCTGTCGTCGGCATCCACAGTCACCTTGTGGCCGTTACCGCTGTCGGTGAGGGTCATGGGGAACTGCACGCCGGTCAGCAGGCGCACGCTGTTGTCGGCACCTTCCTTGCGGGTGAGGGTGATCTTTTCCGGGGCAGCGGGCTGCTCGCCCTTGGCGCTCTCGGAGCAGGTGGCGCAATGGATGTCAAAGTCCACATTTTCCAGCTTGGAAGCCTTGAAGTAGGGGTGGAAGCCGAAGCTGAAGGGCATGTTGGTATCGCCCTCGTTGATCACGGTCATGTTGATGGCGGCAGTATTGCCCTCAAGGTTGTAGTTCATCAGCACGGTGAAATCAAAGGGATAGAGGAACTTGGTCAGCGGGGTGGACTCCAGGATCAGGGTCACGCCGTCCGGGCCGACGCTTTCCACATCCCATGCGCACAGGTCGGCAAAGCCGTGGTTCTCCATGGGGTATGCTTTGCCGTCGAAGATATGCACGCCGTTATCGGGCAGGCCGCAGTTGGGGAACAGCACCGGCACGCCGAAGCGGGGACGGTTGCACTCGGAAAAATTGGGGTGACGGGTCCAGATATACTCCTCGCCGTTCAGCGAGAAGCCGGTGATCATGCCGCCGCGCTCCGGGGTGATGACCAACTCGGTCTTTGCCTCGGCGTCGGTGATGACATACTGCTCGTAGCAGGCACCGTTTTCGGTGACGTAACGGGTGGTGATCTGATTCATAGTTCAGTCCTCCTTATGTTTCTGGTTCTGTGCCAGTTTTTCAAAATAATAGTCGATGCCATAACGGATGAGATATTTTATGACCCTTGCGACAACCGCCACGATGGCGGCAAAAATGCCGCCGTAAAGCAGGAACGCATAGATCATCATACGGGTGGTCATAGCCATAAAAACACATCCTTTCTGTGGCTCACAGATGCACAAAAAGGCCGCCGGGCGGCGTGAACCGCTCAGCAGCCTTTATTTTGTTACAGAACGACGCCGTCCTTGAAGATGGAGATCTCGCGGAAGCCGTGCTTCTCGGCCTTGGTCTGCTCACCGCTTGCAACGCGGATGACCAGATCCAGCAGGTCCTTTGCGGCCTCGTCGATGGTCTTTTCACCATCTGCGATCACGCCGGTGTTGAAGTCGATCCAGCCGGATTTCTTCTGGGCCAGCGGAGTGTTGGTGGAGATCTTCAGGGTGGGAGCCGGGGCCGAGAACGGAGTGCCACGGCCGGTGGAGAACAGGATCAGGTGTGCGCCTGCGGCGGTCATGGCGGTGGCGGAGACCAGATCGTTGCCGGGGCCGTACAGCATGTTCAGACCCTTGGTGACAACGGGATCACCGTAGCCGATGACATCCATGATGGGGGCGGTGCCGCCCTTCTGGACGCAGCCGCAGCTCTTGTCCTCCAGCGTGGTGATGCCGCCCTGCTTGTTGCCCGGAGAGGGGTTATCGTAGACCACCTCGTTGTGGCTGATGAAGTAATCCTTGAAGCCGTTGATCATGTGCTCGGCTTTGACAAAGACGTCATGGTTGATGCAGCGATCCATCAGGAAGCCCTCGGCACCGAACATCTCGGGCACCTCGGTCAGCACGGTGGAACCGCCGCGCTGGCCCATCATGTCGGAGAAGCGGCCGATGGTGGGGTTGGCGGTGATGCCGGACAGGCCGTCCGAGCCGCCGCACTTCATGCCCACCACCAGCTCGGACACGGGGATGGGCTGGCGCTTGAACTGCCCAGCATAGGCAGCCAGCTGTTTCAGGATATCGCGGGCGGCGGCAAACTCGTCGTCCACGTCCTGACAGGTCAGGAACTTGACGCGGTCGTGGTCGTACTCGCCCAGCTCTTCCACGAACTGATCGTGCTGCAGGTTCTCGCAGCCCAGATGCAGCACCAGAACGGCGGCAGCATTGGGGTGGCGCACCAGCGCAGCCAGCAGCTTGCGGGTCTGTGCATGGTCGTGGCCGGTCTGGCTGCAGCCGAAGGGATGGGTGAAGGTGTACAGGCCCTCGATGGAGCCGGTGACCAGATCCTGATTGTCGGCAACGATCTTCTTGGCAATGTCGTTGACGCAGCCCACGGTGGGGATGATCCAGATCTCATTGCGGATGGCGGCACGGCCATCCTTGCGGCGGAAGCCCATAAAGGTCTCGGGCTGCACTTTGGGCAGCGGAGCCAGATCGGGCGAAGGATTGTAGCTGTACTCCACTTCGCCGGACAGATTGGTGTGCACATTGTGGGTGTGCATCCAGCTGCCGGGAGCGGCGTCAGCGGTGGCGTGGCCGATGGGGAAGCCGTACTTGATCACGTTCTCGCCGTTCTTGATGGGCTTGACTGCCATCTTGTGGCCCTGCGGGATGTCCTCCAGAGCAGTCACGGCAAGGCCGTCCACTTCCACCAGCGTGCCCTTGGCAATGGGGTGCAGAGCAACGACCACGTTGTCGATGGGGCTGATATGAATTGCCTGCGGCATAGTTGTTCTCCTTATTGACAATTAAAAGCACAAAAGGGCTGCTGCCCAAAGCAGCAGCCCTTTGTTGTGCGGGTAGGTTGATTTTTCAGCTTACAGGCAGCTCTTGTAAGCAGCCTCGGCACCCTGGGTGCGGATCATTTCCAGATCTGCCAGCACAGCGGCCTCCAGACCCTCGATCTTGGTCAGATCCTGATCCCACATCTGGGTGTTGGTCAGCACAGCGTGCACCAGCTGGGCTGCGGTGTCGTCCTTGTGTGCATAGTAGAAGTCCAGAGCCCATGCGTCATCCTGGATCTTGTAGGTGTTGCCGGCGGGGCGCTTGCAGATCAGGCCGTCAGCGGTACGCTCCTGAATGTCGTTGGAGTAGAAGGCAATGTAGGCTGCCAGAGACATGGTCAGGCACTTGGGCAGCTGCTTCTGCTCCTCGATGTAAGCCAGGAAGGAAGGCATGTTGCGGGCCTTCCACTTGGAGGTGGAGTTCAGGGAGATGCTCATCAGCTCGTGGTTGACGAAGGGGTTGTTGAAGCGGTCCTCAACAGCGGAGGCAAACTCTTCCAGATCCTTCTTGTCCAGCGGCAGGGTGGGGATGATCTCCTCGTGCAGCATCTTGTTCATGAAGCCGCGGATGGTGTCGTTGTGCATGCAGTCACGCACGATGTCGAAGCCGGCCAGATATGCGCCCAGAACGAAGCCGGTGTGTGCACCGTTCAGGATGCGGACCTTGCGCTTCTTGTAGGGGGTGACGTCGGGCACGACCATGACGTTGACGCCGGCCTTCTTGAACGGCAGCTTGTCCTCCAGCTCTGCGGGGCCTTCAATGACCCACACGCCGAACACTTCGCCCACATCCAGAACGGTATCGTGGTAGCCGTTGACCTCTTCCAGAGCGGCCAGCTCCTGCGGGTCGCGGATGCGGCCCGGAACGATGCGGTCCACCAGAGTGGAGCAGAAGGTGTTTGCATTGTTCATCCAGTCGATGAA
>CAKSWG010000015.1 GCA_934511465.1 uncultured Faecalibacterium sp.
AACATGAAGCTCCAGATGGGGGTGCCCGACGGATGCATGCTGCCGAAGTGATCCCAGATCTCCGGGATGGTGTAGGCGGGATTGGTAAAGATGCCAAAGATGACGCCGATGGCCATGATGATCAGGCAGATGCCAAAGATGGGGTAAATTTTGCCGATGACCGCGTCGATGGAGATAAAGGTCGCGATGAAGTAGTAGATCAGGATGATGATGAGCCAGAACAGCAGCGAGGTGAACACGCCGGAAGCACCGCTCTGATGGCACAGCTCCACGATCAGGCCGGCGGGGCCCACCGCGAACACGGTGCCCACCATGATCAGCAGCACAACGGAGAACACACGCATCACGTTCTGCATCACGGGGCCTAAGTATTTGCCGGTGATCTCGGCGATGGAAGCGCCGTCGTTGCGCTCACTCATCATGCCGGAGAAGTAGTCGTGCACACCGCCCGCAAAGATGGTGCCGAAGGTGATCCACAAAAAGACCACCGGGCCCCACAATGCGCCCTGCATGGCACCAAAAATGGGGCCAAGGCCGGCGATGTTCAGCAGCTGAACGAGGAACAGCTTCCACTGGGGCATCACAACGTAGTCCACGCCGTCATTGATGCGCACAGCAGGCGTTTCACGGTCGTCCGGGCCGAAGGTGTTGTCCACGATCTTACCATAGACAAAGTAGCCCACGATCAGGATCGCCAGACAGAGTAAGAAACTGATCATACCAGAAACCTCCTTTTTCTTTGTGCCGGAAGGATGGAAGTATTTTCCATATTTTCCATCCATCCCGGCCAGCTTTCTGGGTCTATGTTAACATATTTTTCATAAAAGTGATAATATGCTTCTGGTATAGGGGCATATCAAAGGCCATATACCAGCAAAGATTTTTAGCCGATGCTTCGTTTCTTTTTCGTGCGGTTTATCAACAAAAAGACAGCCGCAGCGCATAAAGCGCCGCGGCTGTCGGCCAAATTCCTTTGCTTTCCGGTTTTTCTGCATTCCGATGTTTTGCCAGTTCTTAACCGGTTTCGGCGGTCATTTCACGGTCAGCGCCGCCTGCTTGTGCAGCAGCTGCACAAAGGTCTGCTCCTCCGGGCGCAGGGTTCCCCTGTCCGGATAGACCAGAACATCCTTCATGCGCTGGCGCTGGGCCGGACACTTCCTGAGCACCAGATGATACTGCTCTAGCGCCCGCCGGGGCATGGGCGACGCCCACATATAGGCATTGGGCAGGTTCTGCAGGATGGAGAACTGGCTGCACCGCTCGTACACATGGATGCGGCGGTTCGGGTTCGTATGCCAGCGCAGGCCGCTGTCCTCACCGCCGGGCAGCTGGAAATCACCGTGCAGGACCTCCATATAGCTGTTCAGCTGGGTGATATCGGTCACCTCGCACTTTGCCAGCGGGCCTTCCCGGTTGGTCAGCAGCCGGTATTCAAATTCCATCACCGGCTCCCGGTGCAGGCCGTGACGGTCGCAGTAGCGGTGGTAGTAATCCTCGTCCTCCTCCGCGTAGCGCAGCAGGGCCAGATGATAGCCCCGCCGCAGCACATGGTCCAGTGCTTCCATGGAGCCGGATTCCCGGATATGCACCCGCAGCTGCTGGCTGTCTGCCATCTGCTGCAAAAAATCCACCGTTGCGTAGGAAGCATAGGTGGCGTGGGGCAGCACCACCCGCAGCTCCGCACAGCTGCTCTGCCGGCTGCGGGCGTCCAGATCCAGCCGGTCCACCTCGTCCAGCACCCGCTCTGCCTGCCGGATAAAATGCCGTCCCTGTTCGGTGGGGATCATGCCGGTGGACGAGCGCTCAAAGATGCGGATGCCGTATTCCTCTTCCAGATTCTTGAGCGCCTTGCTCACATTGGGCTGGGCCGCATACAGCTGCTTTGCCGCCGCGCTCACCGAGCCCCACTTGCGGATGGCCACCAGATAACGCAGTTCCGTAATATTCATGTGACTGCCCCCTGTTCCAAAAATCATTCCTATTTTATCAAGCCGGGCGGCCGGCTGTCAAGCCAAATGCGGTTGACGCGCCCCGCGCAGCGTTTTATAATAAAAATGATGTATTTGTCCTTCGGCCAAACATGATGCTTCCGCTTACGCGGTAATGATGCAGCCGCCTGCGGCGGCCATGATGTGTTCGGGGCAAGCCCCTCGCAATTCTTCATGTGCCCGCAGGCACACATCATTTTGCCGTGAAGCGGCAAAACATCATTTGTCCGCAGGACAACATCATATTTGCAAAGCAAATACATCATTTCCAAAAGGGAGTTTGCTGTTATGGAGACCCTTTACCGCGTTGTGCGCATTGAAGAACAAATGTACGGCTGTGAGGAGCTGCCCGCCGGTCAGCCGGTGCTGTGCGATGTCACGCTGGCCGATCCTGCCGGGGCCCTGCGCACCCTGCCCTACCCGGACAAAGAGCTCACCCGCCTTGGCATCGACGAGGGCAGCACGGTCGTTCTGACCGCAGACGGAACGCTGAAAAAGGCGTAAATACAGGAGGAACACATGAAAAAGATCAAAACTTCCGCCCTCATCGGGCTGGGTGCGCTGGGCATCCTGTTCGGGCGCAAAATGCCCGGCGTGCAGGTCATTGCCGACGAGGACCGCATTGCCCGCTACGCCGCCGAGCCGGTGGTGTGCAACGGCCAAGAATGCAAATTCCGTTACGTCACCCCCGCCGAGGGAAAGCCGGTAGACCTGCTTCTGGTGGCCGTGAAGGCCACGGTGCTGGAACAGGCTATCCGGGATATGGCAAAGTTCGTAGGCCCGGACACGGTCATTCTCAGCGTGCTGAACGGCATCACCAGCGAGGAGCATATTGACGCAGCCTACCCGGGCCGCACCCTGTGGAGCGTCGCCATCGGCATGGACGCCACCCGCACCGGGCGCACGCTGGTGTTCAATCAGGAGGGCAAGATTCAGTTCGGTGAGCGCAGCGGCGAAATGACCGACCGTGTGCAGGCCGTGGCCGACTATCTGGACGAGTGCGGCATTGCCAACGAGCCCTGCAACGACATCCTGTACAAGCAGTGGAACAAGCTGATGGTGAACGATGGCCTGAATCAGGCCGCAGCCGCCTTCAACCTGCCCTACGGCGGCCTGCGCCAGCCCGGCGAAGCACAGGACATGATGCGCGCAGCCATGCAGGAGGTCATCCGGCTGGCAAACCTTGAGGGCGTGCCCCTGCCGCCCGATAATGACGTGAGGTTTCTGGACGCCATGATGCCCACCTTCAACCCGGAAGGAATGCCCAGTATGCGGCAGGATGTGCTGGCCAAGCGCCCCACCGAGGTGGAAGAGTTTGCCGGTGTGGTGCGCCAGCGGGCAAAGAAGTACGGGATGCCCACCCCCGCCAACGACTTTTTCTACACCCGCATCCGCGAGATCGAAGCGGACTACCGCAAATAAGGAGCGCCCATGCATAAAATTTATTTCACCCGCCACGGAGAGACCGTCTGGAACGTTGAAAACAAGATCTGCGGCATGACCGACAGCCCCCTCACCGAGCGGGGCCGACAGCAGGCCCGGGAGCTGGGCGAAGCCGTCAAGGCCAGCGGGGTGCACATCGATGAGATCCTGTACTCTCCCCTGTCCCGCGCCGCCGACACCGCCATGGCCATTGCCGAGGCCACCGGCCTGCCCGCCCGGTGTGAGCCGCGCCTGCGGGAGCAGTGCTTTGGCAAATACGAGGGCACGCCCCGCAACGGCGGCGAGTTCCGCATTTCCAAGACCCACTTTGCCGACCGCTACGACGGCGGCGAGAGCATGATGCAGCTGGCCCAGCGCATCTACAACCTGCTGGACGAGCTGAAGGCCGACACCGGCAAGACCTATCTGCTGGTGGCCCATAACGGCATCGCCCGGGTGGTGCAGTCCTATTTCTACGATATGACCAACGAGGAATACGCGGCGGCGGGCATCAAAAACTGCGAACTGGTGGAATATCATTTTGAGTGATATCAGCGGGAAGCGAACGATTTAAAATGCCCTCCGCTTCGCTCTGGGCATCTTTAGCGGAACGATTATTTTTATAATTTGCAGTTCCGAAACGACTGCGGTCGTTTCGGAACTGCTTTTTCACCGATCGGGCCGTACCGGTCAAATGCATCTTTTCCGCTGCGCGACGGCCGCAGGCCGACAGCGGCAAGATGCCGTTCATCTCCACGACCTTCCCCGTGAAAAGTGAAAGCCAGAAAATCCGCAGATTTTCTGGCTTTCTTTCTATAAAAAATAATTTTTCCTCTGATATTGTCAGAGCGAAGCGGAGACAATTTTAAATCTGTCAGCCTTTATACAGCCCAAACAGCTTGAGCAGCTTCTGCCAGAAGGTCAGGGTCACAGCCGCCGGTTCCGGCTCCGGGGCCGGTTCCGGGGCGGTGATGGCAGTGGTCTGCAACGCAAACTGCACCGCGCTCACCTCGGTGTTCTCCGCCGAGGTGAAGCTCTGCACCTCCCCGCCGCCGGAAAGGCTTGCCAGCAGGCTGTCCAGCTGGGCACCCATGTCGATGCCGGAAACATTCTCCCGCAGCTCGCCGGTGCCGCCGGTGAGCTGGGCCGCGCCCTCCGCCAGCTGCGCAACGCCCGCTTTCAGCTGGGCCACGCCGTCGGTGTAGGCGTTCAGGCCGTCGTCCAGCTGTGCATACTGGGCGGCCAGCTGGTTCACGCCGTCGGTGAGCACCGAGAGATTGCCCAGCATCCCGGTCAGCACATCGGCCAGCTGGCGCACACCGGCGTCAAATTCGCCGTAGCTGCCGTTCAGGATGCTGCTGCCCTCGTGCAGCTGAGCAATGCCGCCGTTGACGGTATCCAGATAGGTCTGCATGGCGTCGATGTTGGCGGTGGAGCCCTGCAAAAGCAGGATCACATCCTTGAGCTGGGGCATCCACTTTGCCATGCTTTGCAGCTGGGCAATGGCCTTGGCGTTGCCTTCCTTCACCACATCCAGATCAAGGCCGTTTTCACGGAGAATGGCCTTGTAGGCTTCAAAGCTCACCTGCTGTTCCAGCTGGGCTGCGCCCTCGTCCAGCCGGGCAATGCCGTCCCGGATCTGGGTGGAGGCGTCCAGCAGGGTGTTCAGCGCGTCGGTGGAGGCCGAGATGCCGTTCAGCGCGGTCTGCATCTGGGTCAGGGCCCCACGCACCTGCGCAGAGCCGTCGGTCAAGGCACCGGAATTGCCGTTCAGGGCATCGATGCCCGCCTGCACCTGTGCGATGCCGTCCGCCAGCACATTGGCCCCCTCGTCCAGCTGTACGGAACCATTTTGCAGCTGGTCCAGCATTCCGCTCAGTTCCACATCCCCGAGGTCAAGGTCCAAATTCAGCCGCACGCCGTTCAGGGAAACGGCGTCCATGGCAAAGTCCGTCACATCGGCGGTGACGGTCACATCGCTGTCCGCGCCCGGCAGCAGGATGTAGGAGAGCTGCTTTTTGCTGCCCACATTCGCCACGGTAGCGCCCGGCGCGCTGATGTTCCGGGCAAGGCCGGTGTCCAGACTCATGGTCACCTGCAAGGCATAGTTCTCAAAGAAATCGCCGGTGCAGTCCGGGTTGCGGCCCACTTGCAGCCGGATGGCAAGCGCGCCGCTTTTGCCGCCCAGCTCCTCGGGCGGAATTTCGGCGCCGTCCAGCGTGTAGGTCAGCTTTACCACCCACGGCAGGGCCGTGGCGGCGTCCATGGTGCCCTCATAATAGAGCTTGCCGTCCTCGGTCACATTTACCGTGACGGTATCGCCGTTTTGCTGTACGGCGTCGTGGGTGGTCATGTTGCGCACGGCGGTGTAGCTGCCGTGGTCGGTGACGGTATCACCGGCCTGCACGGCAAAGCTGTTCACGGCGTACACGCCGGTCACAGCGCCGGAAGCCGTCAGGTTTGCGTAGATCACTTCTTCTTTGGCGGTGGATGCTGCGGCAAAAGCCGGCATGGCCGCGCCTGCCAGCAGGCAGCCCGCCAGCGCCAGCGCCGACACCCGGCGTACAAATCGATGTTTCATATCCTTCAAGCCTCCTTCGGCTGCCTGTTTCGTTTGATGATGAGCGGGTCGGCCAGATACAGGTATCCCGGCAGGGCCAGCAGCACGATGGCCAGCGAGACCAAGCTGCCCACGCCCAGAAAATTGCCCAGCTGGCCCAGCAATTGGTTCGTGGAGATGGCCCCCATCAAAAAGCCCACCACCGCCATGGCGCTGCCGGTGGTGCTGACCGAGGTGGTCACGGCGGACACCGTGGCCGCAACGGCTTCTTTGCGGCCCAGCGTCTCGCGGAACTCCTGATAGCGGTCGGAGAAGAGGATGGCGTAATCCACCGTAGCGCCCAGCTGCACCGAGCTGATGATGAGGTAGGCAATGTAGAACACGTACTGGCCCCGGAAGTACGGGATGGCCAGATTGATCCAGATGGCGGTCTCGATGCTGAGCACCAGAATGATGGGCAAAAGCAGCTGGCGCTTCATGAGGAGCAGGATCAGGAACACCGCGCCGATGGCCAGCAGGTTCACCTTGACCATGTCGGCCGTGATGGTGTCCATCAGGTCATAGGTGCTCACGCCCTGACCGGCCAGATAATAATTGTCCGGGTAATATTGCTGCACCGTGGCGCGCACCGGCTCCACCAGCGCAAAGGCCCCATCGCCCTCGGTGTCGGCATCCACCGTAAGCACCATGCGGGTGTAGCCGCCGGAGACCAGCAGCCCCAGCGTATCCCCGGGCACGAACTCCGGCGGAATGGACGCGCCTGCGTTGTCCACATAGGAAAGGATGCCGGTCACCTCCGGGATGGCGTGCAGTGCATCCGAAAGCTTTTGCTGCGTGGCGGTGTCGCCCTCCGGCACCAGTACAACGTAGGTGTCGCTGCGGCCAAAGGTCTCCTCGATGGCGGCGGTGTCCGCACCCAGACGGGTGTCCTCGCCAAACATGTGGGCGGCACCGTAGTAATACTGGTTCGAGTTGGAGGCCAGATAGCTGGGCACCATCAGGATGACCAGCACCAGTGCCATGGGCAGCATGATGCGGGCCACAAAGCGGCCGAACTTATCAAAGCTGGGCAGCAGAGGCCTGTGATGGGTCTTATCCATCCACTTGTAGCACGCCAGCGTCAGCGCGGGCATGAAGGTGAACACGGTGACAAGGCTCAGCACCACGCCCTTTGCCAGCGCAAGGCCCAGATCCGGGCCGATCTGGAACTGCATGAGCACCAGTGCCAGAAAGCCGATGACGGTGGTCAGGCCGCTGGACAGGATGGAGCCGGTGGATCTGCACAAGGCGTCCACCATGCACTCCTCCGGGCTGGCACCGGGGTTTTCGGCCCGGCACTCCGCAAAGCGGTGGATCAGGAACACCGAGTAATCCAGCGACACCGCCAGCTGCAGGATGCTGCCCGCCGCATTGGTGACAAAGGAGATGGTGCCAAAGATGAGGTTCGTGCCGTTGTTGAGCAGGATGGCCGCCCCCAGACCCGTCAGCACCAGCAGCGGCTCCGCCCAGGAATCGGTGGTCAGGATCAGGATGAACAGCACATACACCACCGCGATGGCGGCGATCTTTGCCACCTCGGTCACGGTGGAATTGGTGGCAACGGCAGTGGAGACCGCCGCGCCCTCCAGCGCGTTGCCCTCCCCGATCAGATCCCGCACGGCAGCCACAGCTTCCAGACGCTTCTCGTCCTCCACTGTCACGGTGAACAGGGCGCAGCCATCCTTATAATAGCTCTCCACCGTGGCGGTGTCCTGCATCTGCAAAGGCACCGTCACATCCAGACTGTCGTCCAGCCATGCAACGGAGGACACTCCATCAATGGCGGCAAGCTTTTCCTTGTACTCCAGCGCCTGCGGCACCGTCACATCCCGCACCATGACCCGCATGTTGGGGATGCCGCCGGTGAAAGCACCGTTCATCACCTCGATGGCGGTGGTGGAGGGGGATTCCGGCGGCAGATAGTCGTTGATATCGTAATCCACCTTTACCTGACGCACAGCGAACACGCTCAGCACAGCCGCCAGTGCAAACACCGCCAGCACCAGCCTGCGGCGGCGCACGATGGCGGTATAAAAACGTTTCATCAAAACAGGAGTTCTCCTTTCCGGATCTATGAAAAAACTTTTATCATTCTAACAGGTTTGATAAACGTTGGGAAGAGACAGTTTATGAATTTTGGCCCCGAATGCCGATTTTTTTGATTTTTCTGCCTTGACAACAAAAATAAATTCTGATATGCTCTTTTTTGGTTCATCGGAGGACCGTTTTCAACGTAATTTGAAACGGGCCGGATAAGATGCCGTGCAGACAGCGCCCCGCCGGAGGTTTCGTTGCCGTAGTGACGAAGCAGATCGAGGCCGGGCGTGCACTCGCGGACATTTATCCGGCCCGTTTTTTGCACCTTGTGCAGAAAGGAGGACGCCATGTCCAAGCAGCGGATCCAGCTTTCCGATCATTTCACCTATCCCCGCCTTTTGCGGTTCGTACTGCCCTGCATCGGCACCATGCTGTTCACCTCCATCTACGGCATCGTGGACGGCCTGTGTGTCTCCAACTTTGTGGGCAAGACGGCCTTTGCGGCGGTCAACCTCATCATGCCGCTGCCCATGCTGCTGGGCACCATCGGCTTTATGCTGGGCACCGGCGGCAGCGCCATCGTAGGCATCACGCTGGGCGAGGGCGACCAGAAAAAGGCCGACCGCTATTTCACCCTGTTCCTGCTGGCGGCTCTGGTCTCGGTCAGTGTGCTGGCGGTGCTGGGCATTGTGTTCCTGCGGCCCATCGCCGTGCTGCTGGGGGCCAAGGGGGAGCTTTTGGACTACGCCGTGCGCTATGGCCGCATCCTGATGGTGTCTCTGCCCACCTTTGCGCTGCAAAATATGTTCCAGAGCTTTTTTGTCACCGCCGAAAAGCCGCATCTCGGTTTCTGGTTCACCGTGGGCGCGGGCTGCACCAACATGGTGCTGGATGTGCTGATGGTTGGTATGCTGGGCTGGAGCGTGGAGGGTGCCGCCATTGCCACCTTTATCAGCCAGCTGGTGGGCGGCGTGCTGCCGGTGTTCTACTTCATCGACCGCAGCAACTCCAGCCGCCTGCACCTGTGCAAGACCAGTTTTTACGGCAAAGTACTGCGGGACGCCTGCATCAACGGCTCTTCCGAGCTGATGACCAACCTTTCCATGTCGCTGGTCAACATCCTGTATAACTACCAGCTGCTGCGCTTGGCCGGCGAGGATGGCGTGGCCGCCTACGGCGTCATCATGTACGCGGCCTTCCTGTTTGTAGCCGTGTTCGTGGGCTATGCCGTGGGCAGTGCGCCCATCGTCAGCTTCCACTACGGTGCCCGCAACCACGCCGAGGTGCACAACCTCTACCGCAAGAGCCTGCGGCTCATCGCCGTGGTGGCTGTGACCCTGACGCTGGCTTCCATGTTCATCATCCCCTGTGTAGCACGCGTTTTCGTAGGCTACGATGCCGAGCTGCTGGCCCTGACCAGCCGGGCCTTCCGGCTGTATGCGCTGAGCTTCCTCATCATGGGCTTCAACGTGTACGCGTCCTCCTTCTTCACGGCGCTGGGCGACGGCGTGACCAGCGCACTGATCTCCTTTTTGCGCACGCTGGCGTTTCAGGTGATTGCCATTCTCCTGCTGCCGATGCTGCTGGGCATCGACGGCATCTGGCTGGCCGTCACCGCCGCCGAGCTGGCGGCTCTGGCCGTGAGCGCCGCCATGCTCCTTACCAAGGACAAGGTGTTCCATTACCGAAAGGCATGATAAAATCCCCTGCTTTCTGCGAAACGGCGAAAAGCAGGGGATTTTTTTGGTGATTCTGGCTCTGCCGCTGCAGGGCAAATCGTGTTAGAATGGACACAGCTTCTTATTCACTGTTTTACGAGGGATCATTATGACATTGTTTTTGACCAGCAGCCCCAGCGGCTGCCCCTTTGAGCCGGGGCCGGATATGCCGGTGCTGGACACGCGCAACCACTTTGTGGCGAACCTGCGGGCCGTCTGGCCGGATCACGCCGTGCTGGGCCTTGCCATTGCGGCAGACCCCGATGCCTACGAGCAGAACGACGAGATGTGCCGGGTGTTTGCCCAGAGCTTTGCGAACGCCCACCTGCCCCTGACGGCGCTCATCCCCTGCGATGCCCGCAATGCCGAGGAGATCGGTTCTCTTCTGCCCCAGAGCGGCTTTGTGATGCTGTGCGGCGGGCACGTGCCCACCCAGAACCACTTTTTTGCTCAGCTGGGCCTGCCGGGGCTGTTCCACAACTACCACGGCATCGTGCTGGGCGTGAGTGCCGGCAGCATGAACGCCGCCCACATCGTGTACGCTGCACCCGAGGAGCCGGGCGAAGCCGCTGACCCCCACTACTCCCGCTGGATGAGCGGCCTTGGCCTGACCGAGACCCGCATCCTGCCCCACTACCAGTTCATCCGGGATCATGTGCTGGACGGGCAGAAAGTGGAGGACATTGCCCTTGCCGACAGCAAAAAGCGGCATTTTCTCGCTTTGCCGGACGGCTCGTACATCCTGTGCGCTGACGGCAGCGAAACGCTGTACGGCAAAGGCTGGTACTTTGCGGACGGGATGATGGAAGAGATCAATGAGGATGAGGACGTGCTGCCTTTGCGGTAAATAATAGCAAAAAAGAGAACACCCGCTGCGGATGCAGCGGGTGTTCTCTTTTTTGAGCAAGGGTGGGGTGACGATTCCCACATCTCCTAACGCTGGGCGACGGCTGCCTGTTCCGTCCTCCGTTGCTCATCTATCCACTATTATTATATCATAGGGTTTTAAAATGTCAATATGCGGTAGCACGTCAATATTTTTTCAGATTTCCCTTATCGATAAAGCTGCGGACACGGTTTGGATTCAATCTGTAGACCGACCTTGCAAAAAGCTGTCCTTTTGTAGAGACTCGCACCGCAACTTTGACAAACGCATGATCTATTTCCACTTCCCGGACATACTCAATGGAGTTATCCTTTTTATTTTGTGCCACATAATCCGGTTCTCTTAAAATATCCGGGATGTATTCTCCATATAATGCAAAGTCCTCAGGATGGCGTGTTGTCATATGCCCGATATTGGACTCGCCAAGAAGAATATCCTTTCCCTCCGGCAGCTCCAATTCCAGCAGCTCGATCACACGTTTTGTCAGAACGCCCACTCGTCTTGTTTTTTCCATTCCGCACCCTTTCTTTTATTCCTCCGCCGCAAGGCGAACAAACGGCGCAATGGCATTTGCATCCCCGTGCCTTACAATGGAATAGGTGATGTCGCAGTAGGGCTGGATGGCGGTGCTCTTTTCCACGGTGGAGATGAGCAGCACCTGCAATTGCAGGCGGCGGAACAGCTCCATCATGGGGCGGATGCGGTCGCTGGTCATTTTGCTGAAAGCTTCGTCCAGCAGGACAAGGCGGATGCTGTTTTCGCTCTTTTCGTAAATTTGCAGCAGGGATGCGCAGATGGCCACATAGAAGGGGGCCTGATTCTCGCCGCCGGAGGAATCGCGGCTGACGCGGGAGAGATACGCCTGCTGGCCGGTGACGCGGTTCGTCACCTTGATGTCGTAGTCCAGATAGGTGCGGTAATCCACATAGTCCGAGAGGGTCACGCCGCCGGTGCGGCCCTCCTGCCGGGCGCGGGTGTTCTCGTCCACATCCGCCATGATCTTTTCCATCAGCTCGTCCACCTGACGCTCGTAGGCCGGGTCGGCGGTGGCGGCAAGGTTGTCCAGCGAGTCGCCCTCGGTCATCTGCTGGTTGCCCTTGTCCACGATCACCTGATAGAACGCCGCCAGCTGCGGGTCTCGGCTGGGCTCCAGCTCAAAGCGGTAGACCTCCTCGCCGTAGGTCAGCTGTTCCATCACCTTGTTCAGCTCCCGGAACTGCCGCCGGGCGTTGAAGATATCGTCCTTCATGCGGAACAGAATGTCCTTGCGGAAGCGGTCCTTGCAGTCCCGCTGGGCCTGTTCCAGACGGGCGGCGTAGCGTTCCAGATCGATGCGCACAAGGCTCTCGTGCTGGGCGCGGTACTGGTCCAGCCCTGCAAGGCCCAGCGGATAATCGCACACATAGTGCTCGTTGTAGGCCTTCTGGGCCGGTTCCAGCGTGCCGGTCAGATAGACGGCCAGCGCATCGTCCAGCTTGGCCTGCGCCTTTTCCGCAGCCTGTGCGGCGGCGCGGGGCTTATCTGCCGGGGCCAGCGCCAGCATCCGGGTGCGGGCCAGCGGCTCCACCAGCGGGTGCGCCGCAAAGAAGCTCCGGGCAGCATCGGCGCTCTGCTGTGCCGTTTCCCCTGCCTTTTTCTGCTCCGCTTCGCAGGAGGCGATCTGCTTTTGGCACACGCGGATGTCGCCGCCCGCCTGCTCCACGGCGGCGCGGGCAGCCTCCCATGCGGCTTCGCGGGCTTCTTCCTCCTTGTAAAGCTGCTGCAATAGCGGGTTCTCACGGCACTCAGTGAGCTTTGCTTCCTGCTGGGTCACAGCATTCTGTGCGGCAGTCCGTGCGGCGCGGGCATCCCACAAAGCGGCCAGCTCGTCCAGCGCGGTGCCCCGCAGCAGGGTCTGGTACTGGTTGTAGGCGGCTTTCAGGTTCTGTTCTGTCTGGGCGGCAGCACGGGCGCTTTCCCCCAGAGCTTCCAGCTCCGCCGCCAGCGCACCGGCGCGGGCGCGGCGGGCGTCCAGACCGATGTACCGCTGCGGGGTGCGCAGCCGTTCCAGCCGGAAGGGATGGTGGCGCAGCAGGTCACGGGTGGCGCTGTCGGGATGCTGTTCCAGCGTATCGGGGGTGTCGCAGCAGACGATGCGTCCCAGAATGGTCCCGGCATACTGGGCTGCCAGCGGGTTTTCGCTGCTCACCTGCGCGGCAAGGCTGTCCGGGCCGTATTTATCCGTGCGGCGGTTGGCCTTGCGGATGCCCGGGGTGTCCAGCAGGCTGATGGGCCCGACTTTGTCTTTCAGGGCCACAAAGGCGCTTTTGGCGGCTTCGTAGTGGGCGGGCGGCACAAGGATATCAAAGCGGCGGTCCCCAAGGCATGCTTCCACGCAGTCCTGCCAGCTCTCGTCCTCCACGTTCAGCAGTTCGCAGAAAATTTTTGCGTCCAGCTGCATGCCCCGGCTCTTGAGTTCGGCATTCACGGCGTCCCGCACCCGGGTGGCGGCATCGTCGTGGGGGTAGACCCACTTGCCGCCGGACACGGCGTCCAGCTCGGCACGCTTGCCGGTCTGCTCCCGGTGCAGGGCGGCGGTGTTCTGGCGGGCAGCAAAATAGGCCTCCTCCAGCGGCTTTTCCTGCGCGGAGAGCCATGCCGTCAGCTGCGGCAGATTGTCCGCCGTCAGTTCTTCGGCCTTGATGCCGGATGCAAAGCCGCTGCGGCGCAGCACCGCCAGCAGGCTCTGGGTGCGGGCAAGGGCGCTCTCTGCCTTTTCGGCTTTGCGTGCGGCTGCGTCCAGCGCCGTTTTGCGGCGGGAAAGCTCCTCGGTCAGGGCATCCAGTGCCCGGCCCTCGCCGCTGGCGCTGGCGGCACCGTGGGCGGAAAGATAGGCCCGGCGGGCTTCTGCTTCGGCATTTTTGGCGTCCGCATAACGGGCGTTCAGCCCGTCCAGCTGGCGGCGGCCCGCATCCAGATGCTCCTGCCAGACCGTCTGCTCGCCGCCGTCGGCAGCGGCGCGGGCCAGCAGGGCCGCGCCCCGGTTCACAAGGGTCTGGGTCTGCTTTTCGGCAGCTTCGCGGCCAAAATTCACGATCTCTTCCAGCGCGTCGGCGCGGGTCTTTGCTTCCGCCAGTACGGCGTGCAGGTTTTCCAGCTCCAGCCGGTCGCCCTGCAAAGCGTCCAGATCCAGCTCCGGCTGGGGCAGGATGTACTGGTACAAAAACTCCCGGAAGTTTGGGATCTCGTCCATGCTGGTGCCCATCTGGAACACCTCGTTGAACTTTTTGCCCAGCGGGCTTGCTGCCCGCCCGATGCCCAGCGCCCGGCAGATGCGGTCCCGCGCTTCGCTGGGGCTGCGGGTGTAGGAAAGGCGTCCGGTTTCGGGCTTGAAGTCCTCCTTGGCGCTGGGTGCGCCGGTGCGCGGGTCGATAAAGGGCAGCTGTTCCAGCGTGATGCCGTCCTCGGAGAGGTACCAGGTCTGGTCGCCGGGGTGCAGCTCCTGCATGGGGCCTTCGGACTCCACCCGCACCGCGATGACAAAGGGTGCGCGTTTGACGCTGTCCCAGAACTCCGCCCCGATGTAGGCCACGGTATGGCCCGGACGGCGGTAGGCGTTCTCGCCGCGCTGCTTGGCGTGGACAGAGCCCTGCAGGGTGCGTCCGCTCTTTTTATTGCCCAGCGCATTGAAATTGCGATTGGTGGTCAGGCAGTAGCGGATGGCGTCCAGAATAGTGGTCTTGCCCACGGCGTTGACGCCGATCATATAGGTCAGGCGGGCGCAGTCAAAGGTGACGTTTTCAAAGTTGTGCCAGTTGATGAGTTTCAGCCGCTTGAGTTCGATCATTCTTCACCCTCCCCTGCTTCGTCTGCACGTTCGTATAAGCCAAGCTCTGTGCGGGTGCGCCCGCTCTCGGCGGCGGCGTCCGCAAGGTCGGCGTCCGGCAGGGCCAGCAGCACGGTGGGAAATACTTCAATGCGGCTGTCCAGCCCGGTCAGACGCCCCACGGGCCGCGCCAGATTGTACCGGCGCAGGGTGCGCATGAGGTTTTCCAGCGTTTTCTGGTCCAGACGGCGGGGCAGGTTCATCTTTTGCAGCTCGGTCTGCACCTCTTCCACCGTCACCAGCACCTCGTCGGCATTGGCGGCAAGGCTCTCGCGCTTTTGCAGGTACAAAAGGCGCAGTACCAAAAGCAGGATGCTCTCGTATTTCAGCAGCCGGGCCTGACTGCCCTCGTGGCCGTTGACCAGCGCCGCCGCCTGCAGGGGTGCCGGGTACAGCAGCACCGAATAGCCCAGCGGCGCGAACACAGCGCGGACTTCATCCAGATGGTCCTGCACGTAGAGATATTTTGCCCGCTGATCCTCCACGCTGCCCAGCAGAAAGCAGTGGTTCAGCAGGTAGTTTGCGGTTTCTTCCAGCATGTTAATGGTTGCCATTTTCTTCCTCCCTGCGGCGGGTGAGGACAAAGTCCTCAAAGCGGAAGCCGCCGCGCTCCACCCAATTGCCGGTGAGCTGAATGTCGTAGTCCCGGTGCGGCGACTGCGAGTAGGTGTGCAGGCCGATGATGCGGGCAAAATCGCCCGGGTATTCCTCTGCCAGCGCCGATGCGTTCACCTGCGGGCGGGCGGCAAGGGCCTGCCGGGCCAGCAGGGCCACGTTCTCCTCGGTGACGGCAAGGCGGGCGTAATCCAGCAGCAGCTGCTGCTCTCTGCGCAGCTGTTCCGGGTCAAAGGCTTCGGTGCGCACGGGAGCCAGCGGCTCGGCGGTGCGCTGGGCGGCGGGCGGGTAGAGGAATTTCTCCCCGAACACTGCCGCCGGGTACAGGTGCAGCCGCTTTGCCACCGGGCCGTCGTCCGGCTCAAACAGCTGCTCCGGGGTGCGGATATCCTCGGCGTAGCGGCGCAGCAGGGCGGTGACGCTGCCCTGCGACGAGCGGTCGCTCAGCAGCAGGAACTGTGCCCGCTGCACGGCCCGCTTGCGGTAGCGGATGTGGCTGGCGTCGATCTGGCGCATGAGCAGGCTCATCTCTTCCAGCGCGTCCCGCTGCTTCTGCAGAAGGGCCTTTACCCGGGGCGCAGCCTCGTTTGGAGCGCAGCGCTCCACCCGGGCGTAGTCCAGCGCCAGCCGGGGCAGCTGGTTTTCCTCGCAGTCGTCCAGCTCCTCTTCCAGATAGGCGCGGTAGTTGAACAGGTTGTCGCTGGTCTTGAAGCGGTGGTAGGCCGCCGCCACCACCTTTTCCTCGTACTGGTCGAACAGTTCCAGCACCTCCTGCGGGGTGCGGTTGCGGGTGAGGCGGTCGATGTAGTGGCCGATGGAGGCGTTGAGCGCCCGGAGGGAACGGTTCAGCGCGTCAAGGTCGGAATCCACCTCCCGCAGAACGTTCTCGTAGGGGCTTTTTTCCTGCCCGATGCCGCCCAGCAGCTGCCACGCCTTGTACAGCTTGCCGGTGTAGGTGACCACGCGGGGGTTCAGGATCTCTTCCAGCGCTTCCAGCAGCGGGGCCACCTCCGGCACAAAGGCAAGGGACGCTTCGCCCTCATAGCTGCCGGGGGTCTCTTCCAGCCAGCCGGTGCGGCGCAGCCGCAGCAGAAAGCCCACCGCCAGCGTGTGGGGGTCGCGGGTGGGCTGCTCGTCCTCATCGCCCGCACCGTCCGCGTCCAGCGCAAGGGGCTTTGCCAGCGCGGCAAAGTAATCTTCGGCACGGCTCACCGCCTCTGCCCGGGAGATGCTGTAGTCCGCCGTATGGCGGCATTCCTCCCAGAGCAGAAGCAGCAGCTCGGCATAAAACGCCCGGTTCGGCCCCGCCAGCGGGCGGAACAAGCGCGGGGACACCAGTTCAAACAGCTGCATGGAAACGTCCTTTCTGTCTTGGTTCGATACCCCTTTATTGTACCACAAAACGACACGGTTTGACAGAGAAACCATTCAGAATTGCCGCCGCGTTCACTTTGGCAAATATCAGCGGAAGAATTATTTTAAATTTTGCGTTTGGAGCGACCGCGTTTGCGCAGCAATGAAAGCCCCAGTGGGGCTTTTAAGCGGCAGAGCGGTCTGCGTAAGCAGATGGAAGGGCTTTGCCCTGACAAGCTCTGCGGAGCGCTCCAAACGCATTTTCACGGGAGGGGTCGTAAAGGCACGCGGCATTTACCGCAATCAAAACAGCAAAAAGGCCCCGGGGAGCGGGGTGCTCCACGGGGCAATAAAACTTTATTAACTATTAGAGCTAGCTTCGCACTTTATGGCAATGCCAAGGTAAGTCTTGCCATTGACCGTATAGGTTGCAACACCGACAGCTTTCAGGGCAGAAGAATTTCCAGCAGAAGGGTCGCGTTTTGCATTCTCCAGCATATCATCCAGTTTTTTCTTGGATTCCTCGGTAACTTCCATCGGCTTTACATCTTTCAGTTCAGCTTTCGTAACCGGTTTCAGCCAGTCATTCGTATTATTCGGGTCAAATAAATACATCACAAAACTAACAGGTTCTCCCTTTTCATTCATCTTGAGGTCAGAAACACACTGCATGTACTTGGCATTTTCGCCTTCACCCAGCGGCACACACGGAACATCTTTTGCTTCGATAACGCCATTTTCATTCGTTTTGGCCAGAGCCTCACGAACCTTGCTCTGCAGCTCGGCATTGTTGCTGTAGCTTGTGCCATTGGTAGTATTCAGTAACTCCAGCACCTTGCTCTCGATCTCATTCGAGCTGCTTCCACCAGCGCCGCCACCGCACGCGGTGAGCATTGCCAGAACCATCACGCCGGCCAGAAGGGCGGCTGCAAAACGTTTGAACAGTTTCATATTGATGTTCCTCCAACTTTTTATTCCGGCAGTTTGGGCGGCCCCAAACCGCTTTACCTGCCTGAATTCATTTTATCCATACCCCCCCCCGCATGTCAACAGGCATATCGCCCAAATTCCGCAATTCTTTTTGGCAATTGTCCCCAAACACAACAAAAGCCCCGGGGAGCGGGGTGCTCCACGGGGGATTATGAAAGGTGCACTTTACTTGACAAGCCTACCAAAAAGCACTATACTACAAACAGAAAAGGTGCTGGCCGCATGGTCAGCTTCCTTCGGCTGAGATAATCAAAAAGAATGACCGCTCAGGGTTGGAAGTCTGGGGCGGTCATTTCTTTTTGCCGTTGGAAATTGTCCATGTAATCTGGAACGTGACATAAATTGCCCCGCCAATCAGCGAGAGCAGCAATACGACCTGTTCAAACGTCATGAATCATCCCCCCTTTCCGCTTTCGCGTCAAGGGGAAGCAAAAGAGATTTTCGTCCCCGCCGACGCGCAGCCGGAGGGAGCATGACCACCTGCGCTTGCAGACAGCACCTTAACGCCGCCTTTGAAGGACGGCGTTTTTATTTTAACACACTCCGCTAAACATTACAACACAAAAGCCCCGGAGGGCGGCCTTGCAGCCACGCTCCGGGGGAAAAAGGTGAGGAGTTTTTTACTTGTTGGGGTTATCGATCTGGAATGCTACTGCGATGTAGCTGTGAGTGCCGTCCGACCGGACAACAACGCCGAGCTTCGTCCAGCTGCCATTACCCTTTACGTCAACATTTGTTCCGGGCAATTCCCTGCCGACTTCTTCCTGAATCTTCGTCAGGATCTTATTCACAACAATGCCATAGTCATACAGTGCGGTCACCGTAATGGTCAGGTATTCCTGATCCTTACCATCCACATGGACCTTGCAAACCAGCTTTGCGTCAAGGAACTCAAATCTGGAGTTCAGGTCCTTCTGCAGATATCCATCCGCAACAGCCTGCAGGCTTTTATCGTTTTCTGTCACCTTGCTTGCCTGTGCCTCGCTCATGAAGTTCTTAAAGGCTTTCTCTTCATCCTCCGGCATTCTTTGACCAAAGCTGCCGCCGCCACCGCCGCCACAGGCAGTGAACAGGAGCATGGTCAGCGCGCCTGCCAGAAGCAGGGCAACGATCTTGGAAAGCTTCTTCATAGGGTATCCCTCCAGTCTGATGATTTTGTGGATATGTTTCGCAGTTCAGAAGGCCGCGCCCCTTTCGGGGTGCTCCTCTTGCCTTGATTATATCCAACTGGAGTCGGAATTGTCAATGGGGAAGTTTCCCAAAAACAGGAAGGCTTCTTCGTGAAAAAGGCACGAAAACAGGTGCTATTTGTTGCAGTATTGTAATTGTTGTACCGGACTTCGCAAAGAATCTTTGCCGTCTGACATTTCCTGCCAGACGCCGGAGACGGAGCCCTGTTTTTGCGGCAGGGGCAGGCCGCTTAAATTTGGACGGATGTTGTGGGCTGGGCACTGCCGCCGCGGCTCCCCAGACGGTACTTGAAATCCCCGTAGCCAAAGTGCGCCAGACGCCGGAGCGTCCCATCCGCGCACAGCTGCCAGATGTCCGGCAGGGGCATCCCGTTGAAGGTGTTGTTCTTGCAGGTGGAATAGATGGCCATATCGCCAAAGATGAGCCGCTGTCCCTCGGTGAGGGGGGCGGCAAAGCTGTAATCGCCGATCACATCTCCCGCAAGGCAGGTGGGCCCACCCAGACGGACGGTGCAGGGCTTCTCCCCCGGTTCGCCCGCGTCCAGCAGCGGCGGGCGGTAGGGCATCTCGATGACGTCCGGCGTGTGGCAGGCGGCAGACAGATCCAGAATGGCAAGGCCGGTGTCGCCGTTTTGCAAAGTGTCCAGCACGGTAGTGACCAGATAGCCCGCGTTCAGCGCCCACGCCTCGCCCGGTTCCAGATACACCTGCACGCCGTATTTTTCCTGCGCCCCGGTGATGCACTTTTCCAGCAGGGGCAGGTCGTAGTCCGGGCGGGTGATGTGGTGCCCGCCGCCGAAATTGAGCCACTTCATGCGGGGCAGAAGATCGCCGAAGGCGGCTTCCACTGCCGGGAGCGTCTCGGCCAGCGCATCGGCGTTCTGTTCGCACAGGGTGTGGAAGTGCAGGCCGTCCAGCAGGGTGGGCAGCTCCGGGTGCTGCTGCACAGCGGCATCCCACTGGGCGCGGGTGGTGCCAAGGCGGCTGCCCGGGGCGCAGGGGTCATAGATCTCATGGCCGTCCTGCGTGGAGTGCTGCGGATTGATGCGCAGGCCCACGCTTTTGCCTGCCGCCTTTGCCGCCGGGCCGAACTTTGCCAGCTGGCTGGGCGAGTTGAACACGATGTGGTCGGCGTACTGCAGCAGCTCCGGGAACTCGTCTGCCCGGTAGGCCGCGCAGAACACATGGTTCTCCTTCTCCGGCAGCTCCTCCCGGCCAAGGCGGCTTTCGTACAGGCCGCTGGCTTCGGTGCCTGCCAGATAGGGTGCCAGCACCGGGTAGAGATCAAAGTTGGAAAAGGCCTTCTGCGCCAGCAGAATGCGGCAGCCGGTGCGCTGCTGCACCCCCAGCAGAATTTCGCCGTTGCGGCGCAGCTGTGCTTCGTCCAGCAGATAGCAGGGCGTGGGCAGAGAGGCCAGCGCTTCGTCCGTCAGGTTTGCAAGGCCCGCAAAGGGCGGGCGGCTGTCGTGCACCTGCATCAGTCCACCAGAGCCGGGCTGTGGCTCTCGGAACGGGGCAGGCCGTACTTGTCCAGAGCGTCCAGATACGGGTCCGGATCAAACTCTTCCACGGTGTGCACGCCCTTGGTGGTCCACTTGCCGGTGAGCAGCATCAGTGCGCCGCACATGGCAGGCACGCCGGTGGTGTAGCTGATGGCCTGAGAGCCCACTTCTTTGTAGCACTCCTGATGGTCGCAGACGTTGTAGATGTAGTAGGTCTTTTCCTTGCCGTCCTTTTTGCCGGTGAAGATGCAGCCGATGTTGGTCTTGCCCTTGGTGCGGGGGCCGAGGCTGGCGGGGTCCGGCAGGAGCGCTTTCAGGAACTGGATGGGCACGATCTCCTGACCATTGAAGTTGACCGGGGTGGTGGACAGCATGCCCACATCTTCCAGACAGCGCATGTGGTCGAGGTAGCTCTGGCCGAAGGTCATGAAGAAGCGGATGCGCTTTGCCTCCGGGATGTTCTTGGCAAGGGACTCGATCTCCTCGTGGTGCAGCAGGTACATATCCTTGTCGCCCACCTGATCGAAGTTGTACTCCCGCTTGATGCTCATGGCCGGGATCTCCACCCAGTGGCCGTTCTCCCAGTAGCTGCCGGGAGCAGACACCTCGCGCAGGTTGATCTCCGGGTTAAAGTTGGTGGCAAAGGCATAGCCGTGGTCGCCGCCGTTGCAGTCCAGAATGTCGATGGTGTCAATGGTGTCGAACTCGTGCTTCTTGGCGTAGGCGCAGTAAGCCTGGGTCACGCCCGGGTCGAAGCCGCTGCCCAGCAGGGCGGTCAGACCGGCTTCCTCGAACTTCTTGGCGTAGGCCCACTGCCAGCTGTAATCAAAGTAGGCAGAGAAACCGGCCTCCTTGCAGCGCTTCTCGTAGATGGCGCGCCACTCCGGGTCATCGGTGTTCTCCGGCTCGTAGTTGGCGGTATCCATGTAGTTGACGCCGCAGGCAAGGCAGGCGTCCATGATGGTCAGGTCCTGATAGGGCAGGGCGATGTTCATTACGAGGTCGGGCTGATACGCCTTGATGAGGGCGATCACCTCTTCCACCTTGTCGGCGTCCACCTGTGCAGTGGTGATCTTGGTGGCAGTCTTGGGAGCCAGCTCTGCGGCCAGCTTGTCGCACTTGGACTTGGTACGGCTGGCGATGCAGATCTCGGTGAACACCTCGGGCACCTGACAGCACTTGTGGATGGCAACGGAGGCCACGCCGCCGCAGCCGATGATCAGAACTTTGCTCATTGTGATATCTCCTTTACTGGTTTGGACCCTCTCAGTCATCGCTGCGCGATGCCAGCTCCCCCGAGAGGGGGAGCTTTTACTTCTTGAGGGAAAAGTATTCTTCTCTTGAATGATATTCTTGATCGCGATCGCTTTGAATCTGAGAGGTTTTTACTCCACTTCTTCCAGCATCTGTTCCAGAAATGCCGGCAGGTAAAATGCACCCACATGCAGCTTGGTGGTGTAGTAGCGGGTGCGCATATTCAGGGCCTTCCATGCCGCCGCATCCAGATCATCGATGGGATGATACTTCTTGCTTGCAAAGCCGAACAGCCAGTAGCCCGCGGCAAAGGTGGGGATGTGGGCCTGATACACCCGGCTGATGGGGAAGGTGCTGGCAATGCGCTTGTGGCTGCGCTGCATGGCGCTGGCGTCCTCGGCGTAGAAGGGGCTGCCCTGCTGGTTGACCATGATGCCGTCCTCTTTCAGGGCGTTGAAGCAGCTGCCGTAGAACTCGCGGGTGAACAGGCCCTCGGAGGGGCCGAAGGGGTCGGAGGAGTCCACGATGATGAGGTCGTACTCCTCCTCGCAGCGGCGGATGTACTTGAGGGCATTCTCAAAGTAGATGTGCACCCGGCGGTCATCCATGCGGCAGGCATTGCCGGGCAGGTAGGCGCGGCAGGCTTCCACCACCTGCGGGTCCATCTCCACAAGGTCGATGCGCTCCACCCGGTCGTAGCGGGTCAGCTCCCGCACCACGCCGCCGTCACCGGCACCGATGACAAGGATATCCTTGGCCTCCCGGTGCACCGCCATGGGCACGTGCACGATCATTTCATCGTAGATGAACTCGTCCCGCTCGGTCAGCATCACGTTGCCGTCCAGCGTGAGCACCCGGCCAAACTCCGGGGTCTCAAAGATGTCGATACGCTGGTAATCGCTCTGCCGGGAATAGAGCTGTTTGTTCACCCGGATGCTGTGCTTTACGTCCGGGGTGTGAAACTCCGAAAACCAAAATTCCATCTGCGTTCCCTCCTTATGCCAGAACGTTCAGCCGCTCGATGTCCGGGTCCTCGGGGCCGGTCATGCTGCAGCCCTTGGCCTTGGCGTACTCGATGTAGTTCAGGATCTCCTTTGTGATGCGCTCGCCGGGGGCCAGAATGGGGATACCCGGCGGGTAGCACATGACGAACTCGCTGCACACCATGCCCTCGGTCTCCCGGAGGGGCAGGCTCTTTTTGGGGGCGTAGAAAGCCTCCTGCGGGCTGGCGGCCACAACGGGGTCGATGTATTCCTGACTCAGCAGGCCGGAGCCGTCGGTCTGGTAGCGGCGCTTGATCTCGGCCAGTGCGCTGACCAGACGCTCCACCTCCTGCGGGCGGTCGCCGATGGAAAGATAGGCAAGGATGTTGCCGATATCGCCGAACTCGATCTGGATGTCGTACTCGTCCCGCAGGATGTCGTAGACCTCGATGCCCGCAAGGCCGATGTCCAGCGTGTGGACGCTGAGCTTGGTGGTGTCAAAGTCAAAGACGGAGTTGCCGTTGCACAGCTCCTTGCCAAAGGCGTAGTAGCCGCCCACGGCGTTGATCTCCTCGCGGGCATACTCGGCCATGTCTGCCACCTGATGGAACACCTGCCGGCCCCGCAAAGCAAGGTTGCGGCGGGAGATATCCAGACTGGACATGAGCAGGTAGCTGCCGGAGGTGGTCTGGGTCAGGTTGATGATCTGGCGCACATAGCCCGGGTGCACGTTGGGGCCGATGAGCAGCAGGCTGGACTGGGTCAGGCTGCCGCCGCTCTTGTGCATGGAAACGGAAGCCATATCCGCGCCCGCCGCCATGGCAGACACCGGCAGGCCGCCGCCGAAGTAGAAGTGGGTGCCGTGGGCTTCGTCCGCAAGGCAGAGCATCCCGGCGTCGTGGGCCATCTTGACGATGGCGCGCAGGTCGGAGCAGATGCCGTAGTAGGTGGGGTTGTTCACCAGCACGGCCACCGCATTGGGGTGCTCCCGGATGGCCTTTTCCACCTGTTCCCGCTTCATGCCCAGCGAAATGCCAAGGCGCTTGTCCACCTCGGGGTTCACATACACCGGCACCGCGCCGCACAGCACCAGCGCGTTCAGCACGCTGCGGTGCACGTTGCGGGGCAGGATGATCTCATCGCCCCGCTTGCAGGCGGTGAGCACCATGCTCTGCACGCTGCTGGTGGTACCGCCCACCATGAGGAAGGCGTGGGCAGCGCCAAAGGCGTCTGCGGCCAGCTCCTCTGCTTCCCGGATGACCGATACCGGGTGGCAGAGATTATCCAGCGGCTTCATGCTGTTCACGTCCACGCCCACGCACTGCTGGCCCAGAAAGGCCGTCAGCTCCGGGTTGCCGCGGCCCCGCTTGTGTCCGGGCACATCAAAGGGCACCACCCGCATCTTCCGGAACCGCTCCAGCGCCTCGTAAATGGGGGCGCGGTTCTGGTTGAGCTTTTGTTTTTTGTTCATCCATTCCACCTCTTTTTTACGACCCGGCACACAAAAAAACACGGGCCGGCTGAACAGCACAAAGACCGTTCTGCTGACCCGTGAAGGCAGTTCCCAATGTTCCCCTGCGCAAAGCGCGCCAAATTTCCCGGCGCATTGCGCGGGAAACAGAAGCAGGCTATTGCGGCAGGACATCGAGATGAAGTTTTGTCAGAGTCTATATAGCACTTACTACTTTTACTACTCTTATTGACCGTTTCACAAGTCAGCGCAGCGGGCGCTGTTCGGTTTGTAAGAAACCAACTTATAAAATTTGAGCTTTGAACTCAATCAATAATGGCAGCTTGCGCCGCCGGTCGGCAGTGAACCCGGCTGTCCGTATGGCCTTGACTCCCTGACGGAGTGGTTCGAGTGTAATGCTCCTGGAAAGACCCTGATAGCTCTTCATCTCTCCAAAATCGTGTTGATTTTAGCATACCCGGGGGCCTGTGTCAACAAAATTTTATCAACTGCCCTCGATTTTACAAAATTACGCCCAAAAACTTTGCTTGTTTACACATTTTTAACATTTTTGCGTGGTAAAATGAGGTCGTAGAACGATAAAGGATGTGGAACACATGCAACACTGTCCCGCCCGCGCGGCACAGCGGCTGGCGGCGGCAGTTCTGGCGCTGTGCCTTGTGCTGGCTTTGGCCATTCCCCATGCCCACGCCGCCTCCTTGCAGGAGACCCATGGCATCCGGATGCTGAGCTTTGATACGGGCCACATCCTTTCCATCGGCAACCAGACCTCCGGCAAATGCAGCTGGTACGCACTGCGCTACGCCCGCACCATTCTGGACGGAAAAACCTGCTCCGGCAGCGGCATGTGGTCCAACGGGGCGGTCTGGTCGGCAGGCGGCTACTATGGCTATTCCGGCAGCCTGTCCGAGTGCCTGCAAAAGCTCTACACCGAGCTTTCCGCCGGGCGGCCGGTGATCGTACACCTGAAAAACACTGCGGTGAGCGGCGTAAAAAAGCACACGAACCGCACTTCTACTTACGAATACCACCTGACCGGCTCCGGCTGGAACGAGGTGAACTACCCCCATATCGCCACCAGCGCCGCCTATGGCCACTGGGTGTGCGTGGTGGGCATCCGTGCGGATGCAGACCCTGCGAACCTGAAGGAAAGCGATTTCTATGCGCTGGACCCGGCACGCGTCTCGGCAAACGGCACACTGGCTGTGACCCGGCTGCTGGACGGCACCATCTGGACTGACAATTCTCCGCTGAAAACAGCAGGCTGACAAAATTAGAAAAGCAAAAAAGCTGACGCTTCTGCGTCAGCTTTTTTGTTTTACGAACCCTCTCAGTCTCGCTTTGCTCGACAGCTCTCCCGAAGGGCGAGCTTTATAAGCGGGAATCATTCAAGATCCTTTTCCCGAGAGGCAGTGCTTGCAAAAAAAAATGCCAAAAAGCCGACAGGCTTTGCCTGAGAGGATCTCGCATCAATATCCCCTTACCGAGAAGCTGCGCTCCCACGGGTCGGGCGGCAGGTCCTTCTGGCGGATGCCGGTGATCCGGATGTAATCACTTTTCTGGATCATGGCGAACAGCTGCATGAATTGATCCGGGTCGCCCTGCACCTCCAGCGTCACACTGCCGTCATCCTCGTTTTCCACCCAGCCGGTCAGCTCCAGTGTCTGGGCTGCATAGCGGGCACGGTAGCGGAAGCCCACCCCCTGCACCTGCCCCTCGATGGAATAGCGGCGGCGCACCGTTCCTTCCGGCAGGGTGGGCGGAACGGCGTCCTTTGCTTTTCTGGTCAAAAAATCGAACATCTCAGATCCCCCTTTGGGGGAATGATGTACTGCGCTGCGCGCAGCATGATGTTCCCTGCGGGAAATGATGTTGCCCTGTGGGCAAATGATGTGTGCCTTGCGGCACAATGGCCGCCGCAGGCGGCTGCATCATTTCCGGCAAAGCCGGAACATCATTGCGAAGCACATCATTGCGCAGCATATCATGCCGTGCCGCAGGCACGGTGCATCATTCCTTTACAGCTCCTGATATGCGGTCATGAGGGCCGGGATGAACTGCTTTTTGCGGCTCACCACACCGGGCAGCGTAAAGCTGCCGTCCTCGGCGGGCTGGGTCTCAAAGCCGTCGGCCAGCACCTCGGCGGCATAGCGGCCATTGCTGATGACCACGCTCTCCTCCTTGGGCACGTCGGTAAGCAGCATGTAGATATCCTCCACGTTCTGCTTGTTGCGGGCCTCTTCCAGATAGGGCTGCAACAGCGCCTCGGCGGCCAGCAGATTCTTGCGGGTCATGTAGCTGCCCTGCGCCACGCCAAAACGGATATCGCCGCACATGAACACCTTGAAGTCCTGCAAAAACACCTCCTCAGCGGTCTTGCCGTCCAGCTTTTCGCCTGCTTCAAACATCTCGCTGGCAAACTCGTCGATCTCCACCCCGGCGATCTTTGCCAGACGCTTTGCACTGGCCTCGTCCAGCGGCGTGCAGGTGGGGCTGCGGAACACCAGCGTATCCGACAGGATGGCTGCCAGCAGAAGGCCGGCGATCTGCGGCGGGATCTCCACGCCGTTCTCGTCGTACATCTGGGTGATGATGGTGGCGGTGCAGCCCACCGGCTGGTTGCGGAAGTACACCGGGCCGCTGGTCTCCAGACTGCCGATGCGGTGGTGGTCGATGATCTCCAAAATCTCGGCCTGATCGAAACCCTCCACGGCCTGCGTGGCTTCGTTGTGGTCCACCAGAATGATGCGGCGCTTGCGCAGGTTGATGATGTTGCGGCGGCTGACCATGCCGCAGTATTTGCCGTCCTCATCCAGAATGGGGAAATAGCGGTGGCGCACCTTGGCCATCACGCGGGTAACATCGGCCACCGGCGTAACGAGGGTGAACTTCATGATGTCGCTGCGGGTCATATAGTAGGAAATGGGTGCGCACTGGCTGATGAGCTTGCCGGCGGCGTAGGTGTCCACCGGGGTGGTCATGATGGCAACGCCGGTCTCCTCGGCAATGCGCTGGATGGTGCGGCCCACCTTTGCATTGTTGCACAGGATGAGCAGGGAGGCTTCCTTCTCGATGGCGCACAGCTGGCTCTCGTAGCGGTTGGTCAGGATAACGATGTCACCCTTTTCCACCGTGCTTTCCAGCATTTCCGGCGTGGCGGTGCCGATGCGGATGTGGCCGGTGGTGCAGACATCGTCCTCGCTGCCCACCGCCATGGTGCCGTCCAGCGTTTCCAGAATGTTCCGGAAGCTGGTGCGGCTCTTGGCAAGGATGCCGGTATCGAACACGTCCATGTTGGCCGTGGCGATATCCTTCACGGTGATGACGCCCTCCAGCTCGTTGTCCGCACTGGTCACGGGCAGGGTATCGATCTGCTGGTCTCGCATGATCTCCCACGCCTTGCGCAGGCTGGTGGAGCCGGGGATGCCGGGCATTTCGCGGTAGTCCACATCCCGGATCTTGGGGTTGACGTCCGTGCACATGCGCGGGGGCCTGACCCCGAATTTTTTGAGCACGAACTCGGTCTCCTGATTCATTTTGCCTGCACGGCGGGGTTCGCAGACCAGATCACTGGTCTTGTTTTTCAGTTCTGCATAGGCAATGGCCGAGCAGATGGAGTCGGTGTCCGGATTGCGATGTCCGATGACAACGACCTTATGGGCTGTTTTGGGCATATTGTTCCCCCTTTGGGTCCTGGTTTCCCTTCTATGTTGATCTCATTTACCATGGTGCACTCCCCGCTCCTGCACAGCGCGGTGCACCTCAGATTTATTTTAGCACAATTGCCTGCACGGGTAAAGCGGAACAAACGCGCTGCGGTGCGGCTTTCGGCTTCCGGACAAGGCGGTGTTCCATGCCTATAAAAACAGCTTCTCCGATTTGTTGTATCCATCTCTTGTAATTCTGCACGTTCTGCTGTATGATATAAATCATGTATCCAAGTGTATCTCGTTACCGTTACGGAGGAACCTATGACAGCAACCAAAACGCCCGCGTTCCATAAGCCGCCGCTGTTCACCCGGCAGCAGCTCATTGCCCTGCTGCTGCCGCTGATCGCAGAGCAGGCGCTCAGCGTGACCATCGGTCTGGCGGACACCCTGATGGTGTCCTCGGTGGGAGAAGCCGCCGTCTCGGGCGTGAGCCTTGTGGACAGCTTCAACACCCTGATGATCCAGATCATGAGCGCACTGGCCACCGGCGGCGCGGTGGTCACCAGCCAGTACATCGGCCGGCAGGAACCCCGTGACGCCCGGAATGCCGCCGCGCAGATCCTGTTTCTCCTGTCCAGCTTCAGCCTGCTGGTGGCCGCCGTTGTGGTGGTGGGCCGCCATGCCATCCTGCGGGGCATCTTCGGCTCCATCGACGCGGATGTGATGCGCTATGCCGAGACCTACTTCCTGCTCTCGGCCCTGAGCTACCCCTTCATCGGCCTGTACAACGCCGGTGCGGCCCTGTTCCGGGCGCAGGGCAACAGCAAGATCAGCATGCTGTCCAGTCTGGTGATGAACGTGGTGAACATCGGCGGCAACGCCGTGCTGATCTACGGCTTCAAAATGGGCGTCATGGGCGCAGCGCTGGCAAGCCTTGTGTCCCGCGCCATTGCCTGCTTTGCCGTGCTGTACCTGCTGCAGAAGCCCGACTGCCCGCTGCGCGTGGACGGCCTGCATGCACTGGCCCCCAAAGCGCGGCTCATCCGGCAGATCCTGCGGGTGGGCATCCCGGCCGGCATCGAGAACGGCATGTTCCAGATCGGCAAGCTGTCCGTTTCCAGCCTGACCTCCACCCTTGGCACCGCCGCCATTGCGGCCAACGCCGTGGCAAACACCACCACCACCTTTTTGAACATCCCGGCCAACGCCGTGGGCATGGCCGCACTGACCGTGGTGGGCCAGTGCCTTGGCGCAGGCGAAAAGGATCAGGCCGTGTATTACTCCCGCCGCCTGATGCTGTTTGCCTACTGCGGCGCATGGGTCATGAACCTTTCGGCCTTCCTGTTTGCCAACAAATTTGCACTGGGCCTGTTCAACCTCTCCCCCGAGGCCTACGCCATGGCACTGGAAGTGATGGTGTGGTTCAACATCGTTTCGCTGTTCATCTGGCCTTCCAGCTTTACCATGCCCAACATCCTGCGTGCGGCAGGCGACGCCCGCTTTACCATGACCGTGAGCATCGTGTCCATGTGGGCCTTCCGGGTGGGCTTCTGCTACCTGTGTGTGCTGGCCTTCCACGGCGGCCTGCTGGCCATCTGGATGGGCATGTATCTGGACTGGGCGTTCCGCTCCCTGTGCTTCTTTGTGCGCTTCGTGCGCGGCAAGTGGCTGGAACAGAATGTGATCTGAGGACCCGGTGATCGGTATGCCCTCTGCTTTGGGGCTACCCTTTTTATCTGAAACTGTATAAAGGGACTGCTGCACATTATTTAGTGCGGCAGTCCCTTTTATATTCCCGCAAACAAAGCTGTACTGCGGATTTACCCCAATTTTTACGCAATACGCACAAATAATTCATTTGTTTTTCAGTAATGTTGTCCGCTTTCCTTCTTGTTTTTGTCACATTCCCGGCGTATAATTTCTCAATGCTAAGAGATTCTGCTTCTGCAAAAAGGAGGCTTTTTCAATGAAGCGCAGTTGGTTTTCGCGCCATCCCATCTGTTTCATGGCGCTGTATTTATTGTTTTACCTTTCCGCATTCAACTTTCTGGAGACGCGGATCTCCATGCCCCACATGGTGCTGGTGCACTGCCGGCTGGACTACCTGATCCCCTTCTGTAAATATGCCATCGTCCCCTACTATGCATGGTTCGTGTGGATCCCGTTCACGCTGTTTTACCTGCTGTGGCGTGCCCCGCGGGAGGACTTCTGGCGGCTGTGCCTGCCGCTGTTTGCGGGCATGACCATTGCGCTGGCCTGCTATGTGGTAGTGCCCACCGGCCTTGCCCTGCGGCCCTATTATGTGCCGGGCAATGACATCTTTGCCCGCGCCGTGCGGATGCTGTACCGCACCGACACCCCCACCAATGTGTGCCCGTCCATCCATGTGTTCAACTCGGTCACGCTGCTGCTGGCCTACTACCGCTGCCGCATTTTTGAGCAGCCGCGCCGCTGCTGGATGCGCCCGGCTGCTGCGGTGCTGTGCCTTTCCATCGTGTGCTCCACCGTGCTGCTCAAGCAGCACAGCTGCATCGATGTGGCACTGGGCGCCTTGCTGGCGCTGGCACTGGACGCCGCGTTCAACCGCATGACCGAGCGCAGCGAACTGCCGCAGGTGCGCAAAGCATAAAACCATTTTTTGGCAGCGTTCCCGCCGCGCGGGACGATTAAAAATGCCCTCCGCGCTGCTCTGGGCATAATTCAAGGAAAATTCATTTTAATTTTGGGGTTCAGGAAAGTCTGCGGACTTTCCTGAACCCCATTTTTACGTCACAGACCTCTTGGGAGAGTTTTCTGGTTCAGTGGGAAAACGGACACCTTTCCTTTACGACCCCAATTGTGAAAAAGTGGCTTAGAAACGCCCGCAGGCGTTTCTGAGCCACAAACTATAATACTATTTTTTCCGCTGAACATAGCCAGAGCACAAGCGGCGGCCATTCAAGATCGTCAAAACAGCCCTTCCGGCAGGCAGACATCCTGCTTTGGCACCTTTGCCCAGGAAAACTCCCCGATCAGGCTTTCCGGCGTGCGGGGCGCAGGCTCCGGCTGCAAGCCGTAGGCGTAGGCCAGCTTGCCCACGATCTCCGGCGCGGTGTATTTTGCGCGCAGGTTCTCAAGGCTCTGGTCGCCGTCCCGTTTGGACAGCCGCCGTCCGTCCGGGGCCAGCAGCAGCGGGCAGTGGGCAAACTCCGGCGCCCGCAGGCCCAGCAGGCGGTACAGGTACAGCTGCCGTGCCGTGGACGAAAGCAGGTCCGACCCACGCACCACTTCGGTGACGCCCATGCGGGCATCGTCCACCACAACGGCCAGCTGATAGGCGAACACGCCGTCCGCCCGGCGCAGGTAGAAATCGCCGCAGTCCCGCAGCAGGTTCTCGGTGTGCGGGCCCATGCAGCCGTCCACGAACGTGATCTCTTCGTCCGGCACCATCAGACGGTAGGCAGGGGCTTTCTTTTTACGCTTTTCGGCAATTTCGGCGGCAGTCAGGCCCCGGCAGGTGCCCGGATAGACCACATTGCCATCCGAGGTATGGGGTGCGCTGGCTGCGTGCAGCTGGGCGCGGGAGCAAAAGCACGGGTACACAAGGCCCATGGCTTCCAGCTTTTGGAAGCTGGCGGTGTAGATCTCCGCGCACTCGCTCTGGTAATAGGGGCCGTTCGGCCCGCCGGTGCTGCCGCCCTCGTCCCACGCAAGGCCCAGCCAGTCTAAATCTTGCTCCAGTAGATCTGCGTAGACGCGCGGGCAGCGCTCGGCGTCAAGGTCCTCGATGCGCAGCACGATGCGCCCGCCCCGGCTTCTGGCGCTGAGCCACGCCAGCAGGCTGCACGCCAGATTGCCCAAGTGCAGCCGCCCGCTGGGGCTGGGCGCAAAGCGGCCGGTTGGCGGCATGGGCTCTGTTTTTTGCGTAAAAGCTGCTTGTTCTTGCATGTGTATCCTTTCAGCCGCCGGACGATTTAAAATTGCCGACGCGTTCGCTTTGGCAATATCAGCGGAAATATTATTTTATATTTGCGTTTGGAGCGGCCTGCGGGCCGCTCCAAACGCATTTTCACGGGAAGGGTCGTAACGGGAAACGGCATTTTGCCTGCGCTGGCTCCCTGCGGAAGCATTCGCGTCGGCATGAAAACATGCTGTTGCCCTTACGTTTCGTCGCGCAAGCGACTATAAATTCGGCGTAACACAAAAAATCCTCTAGCGCAGCGACTTGGATTTTTTGTATGGAGCCCAACTGCTTTGGGGTTACTAGGGGCGAGCAGCCCCTAGTTCGTGCCTCCCGCGCCTCGAAAGTAGCGGAGCCCTTGCCGCGCTGAACACGCGGCATTTGCTTCGCAAACCAGTCTGCGGCTTAAAAGCCCCACTGGGGCTTTCATGCCCTGCGGGCACCGCCGTCCTTTCTGGTTCTCTTTTGGCACGCAAAAGAGAACATACCCGGCGGCAATGCTTTTTACAAAAGGCATGAAACTTGATCCACGCGAAAACGCTCTGCACAGAAAGCCGCTCGTTCCCTATTATAGTTGCCCGTCCGCCAAAGGTCAACAGACCACCCTGTCCAGCCGCTGCTCCACCGCCTGCCGGACCTGCGGCGCGCGGATGCCGTAAACGATCTGCACATCGCAGCCGTTTTGCACCACGCCGCTGCAAGGCAGTGCCCGCAGGGCCTGCCCGTGCACAAAGGCGGGGTCTGCCACGGTGACACGCAGGCGGGTGAAGCAGTTGTCCACCGTGCGGATGTTCTGCCGCCCGCCAAGGGCCGCAATGAGCTTTTCGATGCTGACATCGTCCAGTGGCAGGGGCGTTTCGGGCTTAGCAGGCTCTTCCGGGCGTCGGCCCGGCGTGGGCAGGTCCAGCGCTTTGATGAGCACCGTGAACGCCACAAAATACACCGCGATCTCGGCAAGGCCCAGCAGATACAGCACCGGGTACCGGGTGCGGGCCGCGCCGGCAGAGAGGTTCATCACAATTGACCCCAGCAGATTGGAAGTAAAGGCCGTGACGTGGCACAAATGCAGCAGCACGATAAACGTGCCGGAAATAGCCGCATGGGCCAGCCACAGCACCGGTGCCGAGAAGCAGAACAAAAAGTCCAGCGGTTCGGTGATGGACGCCAGCGAAGCCGTGAGGGCCAGCGGCAGCAGCTGGGCTGCAGTTTTGCGGCGTTGGCCCTTACGGGCGCAGAAGATAAACGCCGCTGCAATGCCAAAGTAGCCAAAGGTCTTGGTGAAGCCGGTGTACATCCATACGATGCCATCGGAAAACGGCAGACCAAGGTTGTATTCGGTCATCATGACCACATAGGCGCCGGTATAGGTAACGCTGCCCACCGTGAGCTGCCCGCCCAACTGCGAAAACTGGAACGGCATATACACCAGATGATGCAGCCCCGTGGGGATGAGCAGCCGCTCCAGAAACCCATACAGGAACAGACCCATATTGCCGGACGCCGCAATGAAGCCGGTGAGCGCCGCAATGGCCTTTTGCACCGGCGGCCACGCAAAGCAGGCCCCAAAGCCCAGCACCGCCGCCAGCGCCGCCATGCAGGCAAAGGACCACCGTGCACCGGAAAACACGCCGCCCAAAATCCCTTTGTGGGCTTTTTTACAGGTGTGGTTATACACATGGGCCGTGAGCAGGCCCAGCACCACACCGCCGAATACGCCGGTATCCACGGTCTGGACACCCAGCACCACAGTCTGCCCCGCACCGTACAGACCGGTGAGGCCGTCCGGCTTGGCCAGCAGGCCAAGCTCCGTCAGGGTAACATTGCCTGCCGTGAGATAGACAAAATAGCTCATCAGGGCAATGAGCGCCGCCTGATGTTTTTCCCGCGTTGCCAGTACCGCCGCAATGCCAACGCAGAACAGCACACTGAGGTTTGAGATGATGGCCGTGAGACACTGGTAGAGGATCTTCCCCACCAGCTGCACCGGCCCCCACCGCAAAAATGGCAGCACACCGGCCAGCGGTGCACTGGTGAGCAATGCGCCCACCACCAGCAGCAATCCTGCCGCCGAAAGATAACTCAGCGGGGCCAGCATGGCACGGGAAAACCGCTCCAGCGCGGCGGTGATCTTATGCTTCACGGGCGTTTCCTTCCTTTCCGGCTGCGGCGCGGCAGGCGATCTACTTGTAGTCAACCGATTTTTGCGAAAAATGTCAAGAATGCAAAGCTTACAAAAATGCGGTATTTCTTTGTGCAGAGTGCCTATTTCCCGCTTGAAATTCGTCCTGCGCCGTCCGATTGACAACCGCCGCAGCAGAACGTATACTTAGGGTGTATCGTTTTGAAGTGCTGCGGCCCGGCTGTGGCACCGCTCAAGGAGGACACTGCTATGAAATTGAGATATACCCGCTTCTTCTCGCTGCTGCTGTGCGCAGCGCTGGCATGCAGCCTTCTGGCAGGCTGCGGCGGCGCAGGCTCCGGCAGCACCGAAGCACCCAGCTCCGCTTCCAGTGCAGCCAGCGCCGTTTCCGGCGAGGAGCTGCCCAGTTCCACCACCCGGGCCGACACTTCGGGCCTGAACCCCGGCGATTTTGATGAGAATTCCATCTTCTCCATCACCGGCACTTCTGCCGCCTTTGAGCCCTGCCTTGGCTGGGGACCGGGCGTTTCCGGCTGCTCGCTCAAATCGGTGATCGCGGCGGCTTCCCTGCTGCAATGGGCAGAAAACGCCCGCCTTGCCTCCCGCACACCGGAAGCCGTGCAGGACGCGTTTTACAACTGGTACGATACGCTGGACGCTGATGAGCAGGAGAGCTTTGCCGAGGCTTGGACGATGATCGAGCCGGACGCCCTGAGCCTGCTGAGCGACAAGGACAGCATGACCGGCCGCATTGAGGACGCCGGCCTCGACCCGGACGCCCTGCCCGGCTGCACCCTGAAAAACTGGCAGGCTTTGCAGACCGTGCTGGACGACTGCGTACCGCACGTGGAGCTGTAACCGCAACACAAAAAGAAGCTGACCGGGCTGGTCAGCTTCTTTTTGTGTTAGCATTCCTTCTGTTTCTGATTTTTATACCTTTTTCAGCACATACCGGCGGGTGCCCATGCCGATCTTCTCGGCCTGCTCCAGCGTGGCCTTCCACTCGATGTTGGGGTTGGAATCCTTGAAGTGATCGTGGTGGCAGTTCCAGCCGGGCTTTGCAAGGTTCTGGCCCAGCTGGCTGTTCGGCAGCGGCTGGGCGTTCAGGCAGGCGTCCGCACAGGCCTGATCCAACGCCACCGGGTCAAAGGACGCAAAGATGCCGATATCCGGCAGGATGGGGGCATCGTTCTCGCCGTGGCAGTCGCAGTTGGGGCTGATGTCCTGCACCAGAGAAATATGGAAGCAGGGACGGCCGGCGCATACGGCAGCCGCATACTCGGCCATTTTGCGGTCCAGCATTTCATTGGCGCTGTCGTACTGGGAATAGATGGCGTCAAAGTTGCAGGCGCCGATGCAGCGGCCGCAGCCCTTGCACTTGGTCTGGTCAATGACAGCCTTGTTGTTGGCATCGTAGGAGATGGCGTCCGAACCGCACTCCTTGGCGCAGCGGTGGCAGCCGCGGCAAAGGCTCTGCTGCACGTCCGGATGGCCGGAAGCATGCTGTTCCATCTTGCCCGCGCGGGAGCCGCAGCCCATGCCGATGTTCTTGAGGGCACCGCCGAAGCCGGTGGATTCGTGGCCCTTGAAGTGGGTCAGGCTGATGAACACATCGGCATCCATGATGGCGCGGCCGATCTTGGCCGTCTTGCAGTATTCACCGTTCGGCACCGGCACCTCTGCCTCATCGGTGCCGCGCAGGCCGTCCGCAATGATCACCTGACAGCCGGTGGTCATGGGCCAGAAGCCGTTCAGCTGGGCGCAGGTGAGGTGCTCCAGCGCGTTCTTGCGGCTGCCCGGGTACAGGGTGTTGCAGTCGGTCAGAAAGGGCAGACCGCCCTGCTCCTTGCACAGGTCGGCCACCACCTTGGCGTAGTTGGGGCGCAGGAATGCCAGATTGCCCAGCTCGCCAAAGTGCATCTTGATGGCAACGAATTTGCCGTCCATATCAATGTCCTTGATGCCGGCAGCAATGCACACGCGGCGCAGCTTGTCCAGCAGGCTGGTGCCCACGGGACAGCGGAAATCTGTATAATAGACCTTGGATGCTTCCATAGCAGTTTCCTCCATTTTGCTTTGTACGGCACACTGCCGCATACTCTCTTATTTTGTAGTATAGCATATCTTTTTGCAAAGGAAAAGTGCAGTGTAGTCGGCAGGTGCGCCCTCTCCGGCAGCGCTGACGCGGTGCCATTGTCTGTCAAAGGGTGTGAGACTTTGCCAGTTTAAAAGATGCTGGTTCCACGGAGTGCGAGGGCTTCCCGCGCTGGATGGACTGGCACCCGGAAGCGAGGGCGGAGAGGGCGTGCCCGCCTTGGCTGCAAAAACAAAAAAGGCAAAGCCCACACAGACTTTGCCTTTTTGGCAAATAAAACGATCAGAAGATTGCCGTCACAGCCGCCACGGCCAGCACGATGATGCCCAGCACGATGCGGTAGGCACCAAAGAACTTGAAATCGTGGCGCTTCACATAGTCCATCAGGAAGCGGATGGCGGCAAGGCTGACGCCAAAGGCCACCACACAGCCCACTGCCAGCACGGCCACCTCGGTGCCGGTCATCACAGAGCCGCCGACGGCGAACTTGACCACCTTGAGCAGGGATGCGCCCGCCATGACCGGGATGGCCAGATAGAAGGTGAACTCTGCCACACAGGCGCGGGACAGGCCCAGCAGCAGGCCGCCCACGATGGTGGCACCGGAGCGGGAGGTGCCCGGGATGATGGCCAGACACTGCCACAGGCCAATGATGAGGGCATCGCGGTAGGTGATCTGTTCCAGCTTTGTCACATGGGGCGTGATGCGGCGGTTCTCCACCACGAAGAACAGGATGCCGTACAGGATCAGCATGGCAGCAACAGTGATGTAATTGTAAAAGTGATCTTCCATCCAGTTGTCCAGCGGGCTGATGACAAGCACCGGCAGGGTGGCGGCCACCACCTTGAACCACAGGCTCCAGACGCTGGGCTTGGAAATGACGCGGCCCCGCTTCATGCCAAAGGGCCACAGCTTACCCCAGAACAGCACCACCACCGCCATGATGGCACCCAGCTGGATGACCACCCGGAACATGGACATGAACTCTTCGCTTGCATTGAATTTGATGACCTGCTCCAGCAGGATCATATGACCGGTGGACGAGATGGGGAGCCATTCGGTAATGCCCTCCACAATGCCCATCAGGATCGCTTTGATGATCTCAAAAAACGTAAAAAACCCCTCCTTGTGCCAAAGCACAGCGCTTATTTTGTACCAGTATACCATACTATGCCTTTCTGCGCACGCCGAATGCGAAAATTTTACCGGAAGGCCCTCTGCCGCTCTGCGGGCTGTAACTGCGCCCCAAAATGTGATATACTGATGCCAAAGACCTTTTGCTTTCCATTAGAACAGCAAATCAAAGCAGAACTTGAACACTCTGCGTATTTTTACAAACTTATTTTACAACGAGGTGAGCGAATATGAACATTCTGGTGATCGGCTGCGATCAGGTGGGTGCTTCCCTGATCCGTGATCTGGAGCGCATCGGCCATGATATCTCGCTGATCGAGAAAGACCCGGAGCAGCTCAAGCGGCTGGACGCTTTTGACGACTACCGTTTTAGCGGCACGGCACTGGTGGGCGACCCCACCGACCCGGACATCCTGCGGCAGGGCGGCATCGACAACTGCGATGCCGTGGCCGCCGTGAGCGAGGACGACTCGGTGAACCTGATGGCGGCACAGATCGCAAAAAGCCTCTTCCGCCGGGAAAAGGTGATCTGCCGCGTGTCCGACCCGCACCTGCAAGTGCTGTACCACAAAGCCTACGAGATCGACACCATCTGCCCCACTGTGCTCACCGAACAATCGGTGTTCCGCGCACTGGCAAAGTAAAAGCGAGGGAAGCGTATGAAAGTTTGTATTGCAGGCGGCGGCAAGGTGGGCATGTATCTGGCCCAGAGTTTGCTTGCCCACCGCCACAAAGTGACCATCATCGAGCCGCAGGAGATGCTGTGCCGCTCACTGGCGGATTCGCTGGACGTCCCGGTGATCTGCGGCGATGCCGTCAGCTTTGACACCATGCGCACGGCCGATGTTGCCAGCTGCGACGCCTTTGTGGCCGTGACCGGTGCGGACGAGGACAACCTTGTTGCCTGCCAGATCGCAAAGCGGGAGTTTGGCGTGAACCGTACCGTGGCCCGGGCCTCCAACCCCAAAAACCGCGAGCTGCTGCACACGCTGGGCGTGGACACCGTGGTGTGCGGCACCGACAACCTGAGCCACATCCTCGAGCGCGAGATCGAGACCGACACCATCCGCCAGCTGCTCTCGCTGGGCGGCGGCACCGCCAGCCTGAACGAGATCCTGTTGCCGGAGAACTTCCAGTTTGCAGGGCAGGCTGTCAAGGACATCCCCATGCCCGGCAACGCCATTCTGGTGTGCATCACCCGCGATGCGGAGTTCATCATCCCCCACGGCAACACCACCCTGCTGCCATGGGACCGCATCCTCTGCCTGACGCAGGACGACACCCTGCACCTGCTGATGGACGCTTGGGGCCTTGCCGACAAATGACCGAACATGACCTGCTGCGCACCGCGCTGATCATTCCGCCCAAAGGCCGGGCCGTGCTGTGCATCTGGGCGGCTGTGCCCGGTGTGTTCTGCGCACCCTTTGTGTTCTGGCAAGGCCTGCTTGCCGGGTGTGTTTTCTGCGTCTTGTGGGCCAGCTTTGTGTTTGCGGTGTGGGCACGGGCGTGCAGCTTTGCTGCCCTGCTCACGGCGCAGAACACCGCTGTACGGGCCGGCATTGCCGTGCCCATCACCCGGCAGCTGCCCCGCCGGGCCGTGACCGGTGTGTGGGCGCTGCGTACACCGCTTTTGTGGCTGGCCGGATGCAGCGTGCTGGTGGTGCGCGGCCCGGGCGTACAGCTGGTGCTGCCGGGCATGGACGCATTGCAGGCGCAGGCCCTTGCCGCCGTGCTGCTGGAGGAAATGCCATGACCGAACGCGGCTTCCACCCATTTGCGGTGCTGCATTTTTTGCGCAAGACCATCCTGCTTTACCTGCTGCCGCTTTTGCAGGTGTTGTTTGCCCGCAACTGGGCGGCAGTGCGCACGGCCCTTGTGCAGGGTGCGGCACTGCTGGCGGTGCTTACCGCTGTGAGCACCGCTGTGCTGCATGCCAGCCGCTGGCAGGTGGATGAACGCGGCACTTTGCGGGTGCGCTGGCGGCTGGGCGTGCGGCTGGACCGCCGCTTAAAAGCCGGGCAGCTGGCGGCGCTTACCATTGAGCGTCCCCTGCTGTACCGTCTGGCCGGTGCCAGCCGGGTGGTGCTGTACCCTGCCGGGCAAAAACACACCCTGACCCTGCTTTTGCGCGCGCCGGATGCGCAGTTTCTGGCCGACCGCATGATGCCGCCCACGGACGCCGTGGCCCACACCCCGCGCGGCGGCGAAAAGCTGGCCTTTGCGGTGCTGGGTGCCAACAGCCTTTCTACCCTCGCCTTGCTGGCGCTGGCTGTCCGGCAGAGCAAGCCCTACGCGCCGGACGCACAGACCGCCGCCTTTGCCCACCTGAACCGGCTGGCTGCGTGGGCCGCGCGCTGGCTGCCCATGGGCACGGCGTGGCTGCTGGTGCTGGGCGGGGTGCTGTTCTGCACCAGCCTTATGCGCAGTGCGGCCCATGCGGCCCACTACACCGTGTGGCGCACCGCAGGCCACATTGGCAGCAAAGGCGGCTTTGTGCGCCGGTACGAAATGCGCCTTGCGCTGGAACACCTGAGCTACGCGGACCTGCGCCGCTCGCCTGCCACATGGGCGCTGGGCTACTGCCCGGTATTCGTCACCGCCGGCAGCTGCCAGCCGGAGATCCCGCTTTTGGTCTGGCGGCAGGACGGCCCTTTTTTGCAGGAACTTCTGCCCGGCTTTGCCCTGCCGCCGGATACGCCGGTGGACACCGCAGGCCGCAGCATTCCGGCGTTTTTTCTGCCTGCCGGCATCCCCTGCGGGCTGTGCCTGCTGCTGACGGCAGTCTCCCGCTACACGCTGCCCGCCCTCACGGTGCCGCTGCTGGTGGTCACTGCCGTGTTTGCGGCCCTGCTGGCGGGCGCATCTGTGGGCTGGCGCAAAGAGGGCATCTGGCTGCAAGACGGCTGCATGACCCTGCGCTGGCAGCATGGCTTCCACCTGCACGATGTCTGCGTGCTGTGCCCGGCACCCGCCCTGACGGCGCTGCAATCGCCTTGGGCGGCGGCGGTGCACCGCACAAACCTCACCCTCACCTTCCCGGGCGGCGTAAGGCGCAAGGTGCGCAGCGTAAAGTGCAGCGAACTCTCGTTTTTGGAACTGTAAGGAGTCTTTTCTGTGATCAAAACCGTATTATTCGATCTGGACGGCACCCTTTTGAACACCATCGACGACCTTGCCGATGCGGGCAACTGGGTGTGCACACAACACGGCTGGCCCACGTTCACCGTGGAGCAGTTCAAACACATGGTAGGCAACGGCATCCCAAAGCTGGTGGAGCGCTTTTCCCCGCAGGATGCCCGCACGCCGGAACAGCTGGCGGCAACACTGGCCGAGTTTACCGCCCGCTATGACGCCCACAAGGAGGATAAAACAGCCCCCTATCCCGGCATCCCGGAGCTGCTGGCAAAGCTGCAAGCAAACGGCGTCCAGTGCGCGGTGTTCTCCAACAAGGCAGACCCCTTGTGCGGCAAGATCATTGCCCACTATTTTGGCGAGGGTCTTTTTGCCGCCGTGCGCGGCAGCAGGCCCGGCGTGCCCACAAAGCCGGACCCCGCCGGGCTGTATGCCCTGATGGACGAGCTTGGCGCGGACCGCGCTGCCACCCTGTTCGTGGGCGACAGCGATGTGGACATCCTCACCGGACACAACGCCCACCTGCCCGCCATGGGGGCGCTATGGGGCTTCCGGGGCAGGACCGAGCTCACCGCCGCCGGTGCCGATGCACTGGCCGCGGTGCCGGAGGACATCTTCACTTACATCCAAACCCACTGACTTTTGTATAAAATAGACCCGGCCGGAGAAACGCATTGCGCGCATCTCCGGCCGGGTCTTGCTTTGTTCGGGTTTATTCGTTTGCAGCCTTTTCCAGCGCAGCGGCTTCGGCGGCGGCTTCCGCCTCCTCCTGCTTCTGGTACTCCGGGAAGGCCGACCACATGGGCTCGATGTCCTTGCCCTTTACGCGGCGGTCAAAGTAGTTGCGGGTGATGGCCACCACCGTGCCGGACAGCGCCAGCACGCCGATCAGGTTCGGGATCATCATCAGGCCGTTGAAAGTATCGGACAGATCCCACGCAAGGCCCAGCTTCATGGTGGCACCCACCACGGTCATACACACGAACACCACCTTGTAGATGCGGCTGCCGGTGGTGCCGAAGAGGTACTCCACCGCTTTGGTGCCGTAGTGGCTCCAGCCCAGCGTGGTGGAATAGGCAAACAGCAGAATGGAAATGGCAATGAATTTGGGGCCAAAGCTGCCAAAGGCCGCCGTGAACGCCTGCCCCACCAGCGCGTTATCCTGCACGCCGGCCAGCACGGCGCCGCTTTCCAGATCCACCACGCCGGTGGTCAGAATGACCAATGCGGTCAGGGTGCACACCACGATGGTATCGGCAAACACCTCAAACACGCCCCACATGCCCTGATGCACCGGCTCCTTGACATTGGAGGCCGAGTTGACCATGACGGCGGAGCCGAGACCGGCTTCGTTGGAGAAGGCACCGCGCTTGAAGCCCCATGTGATGGTCTGGCTGATGCCGTAGCCCAGCGCACCGCCGCCTGCGGCGTTCAGGTTGAAGGCACCCCTGAAGATGGCGGCAAATGCCGCCGGGATGTTGCCCGCATGCACCACCACGATGATGAGCGCGCCAGCAATGTAGAACAGCGCCATGAGCGGCACCAGCTTTTCTGTGACGGCGGCCACCCGCTTTAAGCCGCCAATGACGATGAGGGCCGTGACCACCATCAGGCACAGGCCCGTGATAAGGGTCGGCACGCCGAAGGCGGCGTTCATGTTACCGGCAATGGAATTGATCTGGCTCATGTTGCCGATGCCGAAGGATGCAAGGATGCAAAAGCCTGCAAACAGCACCGCCAACACCTTGCCAAGCTGTTTACAGCCCTTCTTTGCGCCCAGACCGTCGGTGAGGTAGTACATGGCACCGCCCGACCACTCGCCCTTTTCGTTCTTGCGGCGGTAGTAGACGCCCAGCACGTTCTCGGAGAAGCTGGTCATCATGCCCAGCAATGCCATGACCCACATCCAGAAGATGGCGCCCGGCCCGCCGGAGACGATGGCCGTTGCCACACCCACGATGTTGCCGGTGCCGATGGTGCCCGCCAGCGCCGTGCACATGCTCTGGAACTGGCTGATGGCCATGTCCTCCTTGCTGGTGTGCGCGGTGATGTCCTTGTTGGTGAAGATCGCGCCGATGGTGTGCCGGAGCCAGTAGCCCATTTTGCGGAACTGGAAAAAGCCCGTGCGGGCGCTCATCCAGAAGCCGGTGCAGAACAGCAGTGCCAAGCCAAAAGGCCCCCACACCACGCCGTTGATGGCGCTGTTCACCTGTGTGATGATCTCGACCATTCTCTCGTTTCCCCCTATACACAAAAACAAAAGCGGACAGAACCCGCCAAAGGCTCTGCCCGCAAAATTCGGAGCGTTCTCATTTTCCGCAGCCGGGGCACGCCGCATTCCCGGCTGCGCCCCATTGCGCAAAGACGATGGCTCTGTCCTTTTGCCTGAGAGATACAGCCGCTTTCCCTGCGGCCTTACACCTTCGGCACCCGCCGCTCTAAAAACGCGGGCTTCTCCAGAGTGCACGGACTTTTGCCGTGCACGTCTTTTTCAGTTCTTCCGGCGCACATTTTTGTACGTGATAGAAAGACTATACCATATTTTGTCCTTCTGCGCAAGACATCTTGTACAGTATATGCCGTTTTTTCATCCGTCATGTCAACGGATGAATTTTGTTTTTGTATTACTTTTGAGGGGAATAAACTATTTTAAATGGCCTCCGCTTTGCTCTGGCCATAAATAGCGGAAATTTTATTTTTTTTTCGCGTTTGTCGCGCTCTGCGGAGCGCTCCAAACACATTTTCACCAAAAAGGCGTAACGGCAAACTGCATCTGCCGGGCCAGTGGGCCGGGAGTTTCTCTGAGGACTTCCGGGAGGTGGGGCCCCGGCGCAAAGCGCTGGGGCGGGACTTGGGTCCCGGGCTGTCCGAGGAGAAATTACCGGCACGCTGGCTATATGCCGCTTTATTTCGGCTCTGCGCCTTCAAAACCCCGGGCTTTGCCATCCGGACTGGCGTCGCCGTTTTGCTTGGCCGTCTCGTAGGAATCCGTGCCGTAGTAGGCACTGGCGGGGCCGATCTCCAGCCAGAGATCTTCCCGCTCTTCGTCCGTTACCGGTGCAGCTTCTTTTTTGTTTTTCATCGGTAAGCACCTGCCTTTCTGTATAAAGTCTTGCCTGCGGGCCAAAACTTTATGCAAAAAACGGAAAGGCGGTGTGCACCATGCGCAGTGGAGGTTGGAAGCCCTTTTGGGCGGCGCTGTTTGCATCGCTGCTGGTGCTGGTGCCGCTGGTGGGCGGCACAGTGCTGCTCAGCCATCGGCAGCTGCGCACCCAGCTGCGGCAGGCGGCCCGCAGCGAGAGCGGCGTGCCCATCCAGCTGCCCAAGACCACCGACCAGCTCACGGTGCTGCTGTGCGTCTCGGGCGAAGAGCCCGGCTTTGTGTTGGCTTATCTGAACGCCAGCCAGAACTGCGTGCATCTGCTCAGCGTGCCCACCACCCTCACGGTGCCCTTTGCGGAAGAGGAAGCATCCCTTGCCCGCTGCTACGCCGCCGCAGGCCCGGCCCGCTGCCGGGAAGCACTGATGCAGGTGCTTGCCCTGCCGGAGGGCACCCGGTATCTGGCCCTCTCGCCTGCGGTGCTGGAGCGCATCGCCAGCCGGTTCGGGCCTGTGCGGGTGGGCTTTACCGGCGCGCTGACCGAGGACGAGCTTGCCCGCTATGGCCGCAGCCGTGCCGTGCAGGGCATTTCCGCCGGGGATGCCCACAACTTTTTGTGCCAGCTGCAAGCGGACGCCACGCTTTCGCCCCAGCGCACCGCAGCGGCCCGCGCCGCTGTGTGGGACGCCTTTTTCCGGCAGAATCTGGAGCTGCTGCCCACCGCCCTGCCAAACGCGCTGCGGGCCAACAGCTCCGCCCTGCTCACCGACCTGACCGCGCTGGACTACGATGCCTTGGAGCGCACGCTGGAGTTCCTTGCAAACCGTACCGCCAGCGTGGAAGCCCAGACCCTGCCCGGCGTGTGGAATGCGGCCAGCGGCACTTACACGGTCACAGATGCTTCCCGCGCAGCCATGCAGACCTTTTTCAACGTTTCGCCCACCGAGGCGCAGGCCTCGTCCTTCAAGGAGCCGTAGCCCAGCACCAGTGTGCCCGCCGCCGAGGGAGCTTCTGCGGTGAGGTCATAATCGCTCAAAAGGCCCAGCTGCACGCCTTCGGCCTCGGCGGCGCGGCGCAAAGCGGCGTCCGGCGGCGGGTCCTTGAGTTTTGCCAACAGGTGCAGCCCCGTGTGCAGGCCCGCAAGGGTGAGCTCACCGGGCGCAAAAGCAGCGGTCAGGGCTGCGGCCAGCACATCCCGCCGAGCCTTGTAGGCCACACGCTCCCGCGCCAGATGCCGGGTAAAGTACCCCTCCGTGATGAACCGGGCCAGCGTCTGCTGCTCAAAGCGGCTGACGGTGCCGGAGTAGAGCCGGTACTTTTCCCGCCATGCAGGCAGAAGATGTTCCGGCAGCACCATGTAGGCGATGCGGATGCTGGGGGCCAGACTGCGGGAGCAGGTGGAAAGATATACCACCGGTCCATCGGCCCCCGCCATGCCCTGCAAGCTGGGCAGCGGGCGGGTATCAAAACGGAACTCGGAGTCGTAGTCGTCCTCTATGATGTACCGCACGCCCGGTTTGCGGGCTGCCCAGTGCAGCAGCTCTGCCCTGCGGCCCGCCGGCATGGTGACGCCCGTGGGGAACTGGTGGCTGGGCGTCACATAGCATACCGCCGCATCCGACCGGTTCAGCGCCTCCACCGAGAGGCCGTCGCCGTCCACCGGCAGGCAGCAGCAGTGCACGCCGTTGTTTTGCAGCACTTGCAGTGCGCGGGGGTAGCCCGGCGTTTCCACTGCGGCTATACCCGGCAGCAGCGGTGCCAGCAGCCCCAAAAGATACTCCAGACCTGCGCCCACCACGATCTGATGCGGCCCGCACTGCACGCCGCGGTACTCCGAAAGATAATCCGCCAGCGCTTGCCGCAAAGCCGGGTCGCCCTGCGCGTCGCCGTGGGTAAGCAGCTGGGGCGACGAATAGAGCAGCTCCTTTTGCAGCCGCGCCCATGTGCGGAACGGGAACAGCCCCGGGTCCACGCCACGGGTGGAAAGGTCATACCGCACCGGGGCCGCAGACGGCTGAGGCGGCGCAGGCGGCTGCGGCAGGCCCGCAGGCCGCACCGGCAGGGCCAGATATTCCTGTACATAAAAGCCGCTGCGCTCCCGCGCTTCCAGATAGCCTTCCGCTGCCAGCATCTGGTAGGCGGCATCCACCGTGTTTACCGAGACGGACAGCTCCGCCGCCAGCCGCCGCTTGCCGGGCATCCGGGTGCCTGCCGCAAGGGTGCCGCTGCGCATTTCTCCGGCAAGGCTGTGGTACAGCTGCTCGTACAGCGGCACCGCAGAAGATGCATCCAGCGCCGTGGTCAGATGGACCATAAAACATCCCTCCTGTTTGGGTATTGCGCCAAACTGACCCCATAAAAAAACTTTATTCTGGGTATTTTCATGGTGTCAGTTCCGCGTATAATAGGAACATACCCGCTGGACGCCCAAATGTCAAGTAGGGTTGTGGGTATTTTGGAAATTTGGAGGGAAAGTAAATCATGTCTACTACTGCAATGTGGCTGCTGCTGGCAGTCGTTGTCATCGCCATCGTCATTGGCAGTGTGCTGTACAAGCGCACCTTCACCACCAAGGAGCTTGCACTCACCGGCGTTATGGCCGCGCTGAGTCTGGTTGCTTACCTGTTCTTCCGCGTGCCGTTCTACGGCGGTTCTTCGTTCCACTTGGGCAACACCTTTACGGCCCTGACGGCTCTGCTGCTGGACGGCGTTTCCGGCGGTCTGGCAGGTGCCATCGGTCTGGCGCTGGCCGATATTCTGGCCGGTGACCCGGGTTATGCCGTCACCACCTTTGTGCTCAAGTTCATCATCGGCATCACCTGCGGTGCCGTGGCCCACAAGGCGTTCAAGCTGCGCGAACTGGACAAGCACAGCTCCGGCTATCTCGTCAAGGTGATCGTCTCTGCCGGTTCCGGCCTGTTCCTGAATGTGCTGACCGACCCCTTCCTTGGCTACTTCCGCAATGTGTACATCTTTGGTCAGGAATACACCGTGGCACAGGCGCTGACCAAAATTGCAGGCGGCGTCACCTTTGTGAACAGTGTGGCTTCCACCGTGTGCGTGGTGATCCTGTACCTTGCCCTGCGTCCGGCGCTGGAACGTGCCGGCCTGCTGCCGAAGGGCGAAACCCACTAAGCGATCTCTCTATCCTGATACAGCACCGCTGCCCTCACAAGCCGGACGTCTCCTATCCTCCGGCTGTGGGGGCGGCGGTGTTTTTTAGAAAACGATTTGGAATGCCCTCCGCTTCGCTCTGGGCATAATAGCGGAATTATTATTTTTGATATTGCAAATCCGGAATGACTGCGGTCATTCCGGATTTGCCTTTTCACGGAAGGGGCCGTGGCGGGTAGCTGCATCTGCTGACGCTCGCTCCCCTGCGGGGAGCTGTCGCGCAGCGACTGAGGGGCCTATAAATCGGCGTATCACAAAAAATCCTTTAGCGCAGCGACTTGGATTTTTTGTACGGAGCCCAACTGCTTTGGGGTTACTAGGGGCGTGCAGCCCATAGTTTGCAACGGCGACGACCGCTGCCTGCGGCAGAAACAGGGAGGAGCTGTTGGGGCCGCGGCCTGCGGGATGCGAGTGCCGCCCAAGGCACGAAGCGGACGCAGGGAGCCGCAACCCGTCGCCTCCCGCGCCTCGAAAGTAGCGGGGACCTTGCCGCGCTGAACACGCGGCATTTGCTTCGCAAACCGGTCTGCGGCTTAAAAGCCCCACTGGGGCTTTCATGCCCTGCGGGCACCGCCGTCCTTTCTGGTTCTCTTTTGGCACGCAAAAGAGAACATATCCGGCGGCAAGGCATTTTATAAAAGCCATAAAACTTGCCCTACGCGACCGCACTCTGCGCGGGAAGCGTCCTTAAATATAAAAGGCGAGCCGCCCATTGGACGGCCCGCCTTTTGTGTTCTTTGGGGTAACTTTATCAGCCCAGAGTGACTTCCTGGATCTTGGAGGAAGCGAACTCGAAGGG
>CAKSWG010000016.1 GCA_934511465.1 uncultured Faecalibacterium sp.
ACCCTGACCGTGCTTACCCACGATGTGAGCGGTGCCACGGTGCTGCTGGTGGAAAATGAGGATACCAACAAGGCGTTTGGCATCGGCTTTGGCACCTTCCCGTCCGATGACACCGGCGTGTTCCACATTCTGGAGCACTCGGTGCTGGCAGGCAGCGAAAAATACCCGGTGACCTCGCCGTTCTTGCAGCTGCTCAAAAGTAGCATGGCATCCTTCCTGAATGCGATGACCTTCCCGGATAAGACGGTCTACCCGTTCGCTACGCCCAATGAGACCGACTTCAAAAACCTGATGGATGTCTACCTGAACGCGGTGTTCTGCCCGCTGGCTATGGTGGACAAGAGCGTGTTTGAGCAGGAGGGCTGGCACCGCAGTGCCGACGGCACCGTGAGCGGAGTGGTGTACAACGAGATGCAGGGCGCTCTGGCTGCACCGGATGCTCAGTTGGAAAATGCACTGGAACGGGCCATGTTCCCGGATACGGCCTACGGCTTTGTTTCCGGCGGCGACCCGGCCAGCATCCCGGCGCTGACCTATGAAAAGTATAAGCGGGTATATCACCGCCACTACAGCGCCGACAACTGCTGCATTACCCTCTATGGCAAAATGGATATGGCTGAAAAGCTGGAACTGCTGGACAGGGATTATCTTTCAAGAATGCCCAAGGGCACCAGCCGTCCGCAGCTGACCGTGCAGCACGAGCAGGCGGGTGCCTGCGTGGAACTGCCCTACTATACCGAAAAACCGGAGCCGGACGAGGTGCAGTGTGCTCTGGCATGGTACACCGGTGCCTTTGCAGACCGGGAGCGGCAGCTGGGCGTGGAGATCCTGCTGGATGCCCTGCTTGGCACCAATCACTCCCCGCTGAAGGCGGCGTTGCTGGCCGAAAAGCTGGGTGCAGATATTGACATTGGCTTTGACGACAGCACCCTGCAGCCGGTGCTGGAACTGGTGCTGCGCGGTGCCACCGAGGAGAGCGCCCGCAAGTTCGCTGCCGCTGTGCGCAAGGCGGTGGACGGCATCCTGACCGAGGGCATCCCGCAGGAACTGCTGTTGGCTTCGCTGAACGCAGCAGAGTTTGCATCGCTGGAGCGCCCGGGCACCCTGCCAGACGGCGTGCTGGATGCCATCAACGCTTCTACCGGCTGGCTGCACACCGGCGACCCCGCGCTGCTGCTGCACACGGACAGGCTGTTTGCTTCCCTGCGGGAAAAGATGGCCGATGGCTGGTTCAATGAGCTGCTGCATGAGCTGTTTGCACCGGCTCCGGTGCAGGTGGTGCAGGTGCCCACCCTGCCTAAAAAAGAGGAGGGCGAACCCATCCGCACCGACGGCAAGCTTGTGCTGGAGCACCCGCTGACCGTTGCCGACCTTGGCGACGGAGCAGGGACGGCCCCAGGCGAGCGGGAACTTCTGGCCGGGGCACAGCTGGTGCATCACCCTTCGGCAGGCAGCCTGTACCTGAACTTCTACTATGACCTTGGCAATGTGAAGCCCGAGGACATGCCGTATCTGGACCTGCTGACCGATGTGCTGGACGAGCTGGACAGCACCGAACACACCGCTCAGCAGCTGAACACTCTGCGCAGCACATGGCTGGGCGACAGCCGCACCCAGCTGGACATCTGGACCGGCCGTCAGGCGGGCGCGCCCTGCCATGCGAAGCTGAGCCTGTGCCTGTGCCTGCTGGAGCGCAGTCTGGATAAGGCCGTGGAGCTGGGCGGCGAGTGGCTGTATGATACCAAGCTCACCGGCCCGGTGGCCGAAGCTGCTTTTGCCCGGGTGCTGAGCCAGCAAAAGCTGAACATGGAGCAGCAGTTCATCCAGCAGGGCAACGTATACGCAGCCACCCGCGCCAGCGCGCATTACTCGGTAGATGGTGCGGTGAGCGAACGGTGCAGCGGCGTGAGTTATTATAAATTCCTGTGTGACCTGCTGGCAGGGGCCGACTGGGCCGCACTGGGCACAAAGCTGGACGCCCTGCGCACCGAGGTTTTGCAGCACGCACAGCTCACCGTGAGCCTGCACGGCAGTGCAGACGCCCTTGCAAAGCTGCGCAGCCTGCTGCCGGGCAGCCGCTTTGCGGCCCAAAACCGCGCCGAAGCAAAGCCTTATGCGGAGCCGCTGACGCCTCCGGTGGACGAGGCCTTTATCATTGACGGCGGCGTGAGCTACGACGTGCTGGTGTGGCCCATGGAGCGCCGCAGCGACCGCAAGGTGCTGGCCCGCGTGATGAGCTACGAATACCTGTGGCACAACATCCGTGAGGTGGGCGGCGCCTACGGCACCGGAATGCTCTCCTCGGATGGGGTGGAGTACCTGTACACCTACCGTGACCCCCATGTGAAGGAAAGCTACGAGACCTTTGCAAAAGGCCCGGCAGAGCTGGCAGCCCGGGAGTACACGGAAAAAGACCTGAACGACTTCATTGTGGGCACCGTGGCAAAGCTGGACACGCCCCGCAAGCCCCGCGCCGAAGCCCGGGAGCTGGACCGCCGGTATTTCTGCGGCATCACGGACGAGATGATGGCTGCCGACCGCAAAGCTCTGTGCGCAGTGGACGCCGCTTTGCTGAAAGAACAGGCCGCAGAGCTTTCCGCCGCCATGGCGAACGGTGTGCGCGTGGCGTTTGGCAGCAAGGACGCAGTGGAAGCCGCAAAAGACCTGTTTGATACGGTGGAGACGCTGTAAAGGATGAAGGGAAGGGCCAGTGTGCCGGTAGCTTTCTCCTCGGACAGCCCGGGACCCAAGTCTCGCCCCAGCGCTTTGCGCCGGGGCCCCACCTCCCGGAAGTCCTCGGAGAAACTCCCGGCCCGCTGACCGGACGCATCTGCTGAACTGCCTACTGCAAAAGTATAAAAAGTGCCTGATGATACGAAAAATATCGTCGGGTACTTTTGCTTTTTGTAAAGAAACGGAAAAATTTTAAAAGCAGGGTTGACGCGGCGCACAGGGCGTGGTAAAGTAATGGGCGGAAAACACGGAAATGCTTTTCACAATACAGAAACGAGGTGGTTTTGTCATGGAACCTGCTGGCAGTAGCAGCAGCCTTTCTCCCCGATCATTCAATACGATGGCAGCCGCCGTTTCTGTTTTGTGCGGGCCTTGCTGTGTGTGACTGCGCACGGCTTGTGTTTGCATTTCCTTTAAAAGAAGAAACGAGAGCTGCCAACCTTGGAAGCTGCTTTCATAACCATTTCACATCGCCTGAGCGGCCTTTTTGCCCGCATACTGCGTTGCTTTCCCTTGCAATCCGTCAGGATTGCTGCGGAAAATCGCCTTTTCTGCTGGCAAAAATTCTCGCCCATTCGACGCACGCTGGCTATGAAAACAGCTTCAAAAAGGAGGCAGTTTTTTATGTCTGAAATTTCGATCGATACCCTCAAGACCATGTTGGCAAACCTTGATGATGCCAAAAAATACCAGAGCCTGCGGGATGTGATGGAGACCCTGCCTGCGCCGGACCTTGCCGCTGTGTTCGAGGACCTGCCCGCCGAGAAACTCCCGGTGCTGTTCCGCCTGTGCCCCAAAGACCTTGCGGCGGATGTGTTTACAGAGCTGACGCCCGAGACCCAGCAAAAGCTCATTGACGGCCTGACCGATACCGAGCTGAAGGCGGTGGTGGACGAGCTGTTTGTGGACGATGCCACGGACCTTGTGGAGGAGATGCCTGCGAATGTGGTCAAGCGCATCCTGAGTCAGGCTGATCCTGCTACCCGCCGGATGATCAACGAGCTGCTCAAGTACCCGGAGGATTCCGCCGGCGGCGTGATGACCACCGAGTTCATGGAGCTGCGCCCGGACATGACTGTGGCGCAGGCCATGGAGGCGATCCGGGAAAACGGCTTTGATAAAGAGACCATCAACAACTGCTACGTGACCGACGGCAGCCGCAAACTGGTGGGTGTGGTGTCTCTGCGGGCACTGGTGCTGGCCAAGGACACCGCAGAGCCCATCCAGAGCCTGATGGACGCCAATGTGGTGAGCGTGAGCACCACCACCGATCAGGAGGATGTTTCCAATCTGTTTGAAAAATATGGCTTCCTTGCTGTGCCCGTGGTGGACGCCGAAAACCGGCTGGTGGGCATCGTGACCATTGACGATGCCATCAGCATCTTGCAGGATGAGGCCAGCGAGGATATCGCAAAGATGAACGCCATCGGCCCCTCCGACAAGCCCTACTTCAAGCAGAGCATGTGGGACCTGTACAAGAGCCGTGCACCGTGGCTGCTGTTTTTGATGATCAGCGCAACCTTCTCCAGTCTGGTCATCCGGGGCTATGAGGATGCACTGGCCGCCGTGACCGTGCTGACCGCCTACATCCCCATGCTGACCGACGCAGGCGGCAACGCGGGCAGCCAGAGCACCTCCACCATCATCCGCGGCATGGCGGTAGGCGACATCCGGCCCCGCGATCTGCCCCGCATCCTGTGGCGCGAGAGCCGCGTGGCCCTGCTGTGCGGCGGCACGCTGGCCGTGTGCAACTTTGTAAAGATGCTGCTACTGGACCGCATTGCGGCCCCGGTGGCGCTGGTGGTGTGCCTGACGCTGATCTGCACCGTGCTGCTTTCGCAGCTCATCGGCGGCATTCTGCCGGTGGCGGCAGAAAAGCTGCACGTAGACCCTGCCGTGATGGCTTCGCCCCTGATCACCACCATTGTGGATACCACCACGCTGCTGATCTACTTCAACGTGGCAAAGGCGCTGCTGCATCTGTAAAATTGAATGGGACGGAACGCCCGGAGGCCCTATGCGGCTTCCGGGCGTTTTTGCGCCGGAACGGCACCGGGAACGACAGATCCGTTGCGGAAATTTGCGGGAAAAGACGAAAAAATGCAGAAAGACGGGAATGAACTATTTCTGAAAAGATTTTTCAAAATATACAAGAAACAAAAAACACCGCAAAACGGGGCCATGCAACATTTTGTAATCTTTTTGAAAGAAAAATGACACATCCTTTTTGCATTTATCCAACGGTTGCAAAAGCATGAAAAATTGTGATGCTTCGCGAAAAGAAATCGTCGGCGAGAAAAACCATTTGTTGAAATAGCACAAAACAAATCCATCAATCTTGTGAACTTGTTCTCTTGCACAGGGGGGCTCTGCAAGGGTATAATACGAACAGGAATTACAGGTGCATGCAAGATTGCTCCTGTGTAAATGCTGAGATACGAAATGAAGGAGAACACTATTATGAAAATGATTTCTCGCCGTGACTTCCTGAAGGCATCCGCTGTTGTTGGCGCAACTGCTGCCATGACCGCCTGCGGCGGCTCTTCCAGCACCTCTACCGCAGCTTCTTCTGTGGCCGCATCTTCCGCTGCTGCTTCCAGCGCTGCTGCAACCAACGGCTCCGCAAACATCGGCGTGTGCATCTATCAGTTTGCTGATAACTTCATGACCCTGTACCGCACCGATCTGGAAGAGTACCTGAAGGATATGGGCTACTCCGTCACCATCATGGACGGCAAGAACGACCAGAACACCCAGACCGAGCAGATCAACACCTTCCTGCAGCAGGGCGTGGACGTGCTGGTCATCAACCCTGTCCAGACCACTTCCGCTCAGACCATCGTTGACACCGTTTCTCCCTCCGGCACTCCCATCGTGTTCATCAACCGTGAGCCCGACAAGAGCGTTCTGGACTCCTATGCAGACAAGTGCTGCTACGTTGGTGCTGACGCACGTCAGTCCGGTACTTATCAGGGCGAGCTGATCCTGGAGACCGAGACTCAGGGCGATATCAACGGCGACGGCAAGATCACCTACATTATGTGCAAGGGCGACCCCGAGAACATCGATGCTCAGTACCGCACCGAGTACTCCATCAAGGCTCTGACCGATGCAGGCAAGGAAGTGGAGTGCCTGTACGAGTATCTGGACAACTGGGACCAGACCACCGCTCAGCAGGACGTTGCAAACGCTCTGTCTCAGTACGGCGATAAGATCGAAGTTGTGTTCTGCAACAACGATGCAATGGCACTGGGTGCTTTGCAGTCCATCCAGCAGGCTGGCCGCACCGTGGGCAAGGACATCTATCTGGTTGGCGTTGATGCACTGGCAGAGGCAGTTCAGGACGTTCTGGACGGCAACATGACCGGTACCGTGCTGAACGACGACGTGGGTCAGGCTACCGCAGCTGCTGAGGCTACCAAGCTGTACGTCGAGGGCTCCAAGGTGGAGCAGTACTACTGGGTCGACTATGTGAAGGTGACCAAGGACAACGCTTCCAGCTACGTGAAGTAAGACCGAAGTTCCCTGAAACAATGCAAGGTGCGCAGTGGACCTTGACGGCTTGAACAAAGCTATAAAGCGCGTGCGTGCGAGAAATACTCTCCGCGCACGCGCCTTATTTTGAAAATAAGGTTTTTCTGCGGCCTGATAATAAACGACAAGGAGGCTCTGCGGAATGTCAGAATACCGTCTGGTAATGAAAGGCGTGGTCAAGACCTTCCCCGGCGTCAAAGCGCTGGATCACGCCCAGTTGGAGCTTCGCCCCGGTAAGGTCATGGCGCTGATGGGTGAAAACGGCGCCGGTAAGTCCACACTGATGAAATGCATGTTTGGCATTTACAAGATGGACGAGGGCGAAATTGAATACGAGGGCGAAAAAGTTACCATCACCACCCCTCTGGATGCACTGAACCGCGGCATTGCCATGGTGCATCAGGAACTGCAGCCGATCCCGGCACGTACTGTGGCCGAGAACATCTGGCTGGGCCGCTACCCCACCAAAAAGTACGGTCCTGTTACGGTGGTGGATCACGCCAAAATGTACAAGGATACGGAGGAGCTGCTGAAAAAGCTGAAGCTGGAGATCAATCCCCATGCAAAGCTTGGCTCTCTGAGCATCGCACAGATGCAGATGGTGGAAATTGCAAAGGCTGTTTCCGCAAACTGCAAGGTGCTGATCCTGGACGAGCCCACTTCCTCGCTGACCGCAAACGAAGTTGAGTCGCTGTTCCGCATCATGCGCGAGCTGAAGGCTCTGGGCGTGGCACTGGTCTATATCAGCCACAAGATGGACGAGATCAAGGTGATCGCGGACGAAGTCACCATCATGCGCGATGGCCAGTACATCGGTAAGTGGGACGTTGCCAACATGACCAAGGAAGAGATCATTGCAAAGATGGTCGGCCGTGAGCTGTCGAACCTGTATCCCCCGCTGGAGAACCATCCCTCGGACGAGGTCATGATGAAGGTGGAGGACTTTACCTCCATCCATCCGCGTTCCTTCCGCCACTGCAGCTTCGAGGTCAAAAAAGGCGAGATCCTGGGCGTGGCCGGTCTGGTGGGCGCACAGCGCACCGAGCTGATGGAAGGCATCTTCGGCCTGCGTGCCCATACCTCCGGTAAGGTGTGGATCAAGGGCGAAGAGGTGAACATCAAGCAGCCCCGCGACGCCATCCAGAAGAGCGTGGCTCTGCTGACCGAGGACCGCCGTGCCACTGGCATCATGGGTGTGCTGAGTGTTGCGGATAACATCTCCATTGCATCGCTGGATGCCCTGCGCAAGGGCCCCATCATGCTGGACAACAAGAAGATCCTGGATCTGGTGGCTACCAACAAGGAAAAAATGGCCATCAAGGTGCCCAGCCCCAAGACCCAGATCAAGAGCCTTTCCGGCGGCAACCAGCAGAAGGTGCTGATCGCCCGCTGGCTGGCCAACAACCCCGATGTGCTCATTCTGGACGAGCCTACCCGCGGCATCGACGTCGGTGCAAAGTATGAAATTTACTGCATCATCGCCGATCTGGCCAAGCAGGGCAAGAGCATTATCATGATCTCCTCCGAAATGAGCGAGATCATTGGTATGTCCAACCGTGTCATGGTCATGTGCGATGGCCGCATCACCGGCTTTATCGACGGCAAGGACGCTACGCAGGAAAACATCATGGCACTGGCTACCCAGTTCGAGACCGCACCCACCGCTGCGGCAAATCAGTAAATAAGGAGGCTGTCTATCGTGGAAGCTACCAAAAAATTGAATGGCAAGGCTGTGGGCAAGTGGCTCAGCAACAACGCCATTATTATGATGATGCTGGCCATCACTCTGATCGTTGGCATCATGCACCCCAACTTCTTCTCCGGCACCAACATGATCAACCTGTTCAAGAACGTGTCCATCCGCTACATCATCGCGCTGGGCATTTCCGGCTGCCTGATCACCACCGGTAACGACCTGTCCGCTGGCCGTCTGGCTGGTTTTGCCGCCTGCCTTGCCTGCATTTTTGCGCAGACCGAAGGCGCTTCCGGCAAGTTCTACCCCAATATGCCCACCCTGTCCACCCCCGTGGTGTTCATTCTGGTCATTGCCATCTGCGCCATCGTGGGTCTGTGCAACGGTCTGGTGGTCAGCTACCTGAAGGTGCAGCCCTTCATTGCTACCTTGGGTATGCAGCAGGTGGTCTACGGTATCTGCCTTGTGTACACCGGCGGTACCCCCATCGGCTCTTTGAACAAAAACTTCACCTCTCTGGCCTCCAACACCATCATCGGTGTGCCTGTGCTGATCTGGATCGCACTGGTGGTGGCCGCATGCTTCTGGTTCCTGTACAACAAGACCCGCCACGGCAAGTACATGTACGCCATCGGCGGCAACGAAGCTGCTGCTGAGGTGGCCGGTGTCAACGTGCACGCTACCAAGATCCGCATCTACATCCTGGCCTCCTGCATGTTCGGTCTGGCAGGCTGCCTGCTGGCTGCAAAGTCCGGCGGCGCATCCGTCAACACTGCAATGGGCTATGAGCTGGACGCCATCGCAGCCTGCACCATCGGCGGTGTTTCCACCACCGGCGGCGTCGGCACCGTGCCCGGCGTTCTGGTCGGCGTTCTGGTCTTTGAGCTGATGAAGGTTGCTTTGCAGTTCATGAACGTGAACTCTTCCTACACCTACATCGTTCAGGGCTTGGTCATCATTGTGGCTGTGGCCATCGATATCCGCAAGTATCTGGCAAAGAAGTAAGAGTTTTTTCTGTGGGTCGTCTGCTTTTGGGCAGGCGGCCCGCTTTTTTTATCTGCATTTGTGTGGTATCATAAGAAAAACACCATCAGGAGGTACGTTATGGCACAGGAAAAACAGACGCCCGAAGAGCGCGAGGCAGAGCTTGCCCGGCGGGAAGCTGCCCTTGCGGCCCGGGAAGCGCAGCTTGCGCAGGAACAGGCGGAGCTGGCCGGGCAGAAGGCAGACTTTGAAGAGGGCAAAAAGAGCCTGCTGAACAACGGGGATAAGAATTTTGTGAACCCGAAGGAGAAAATTTACGATAAGTTTCCGCTGACAGTGCACCAGATGGATATTATCATCGGGGTGCTGTTTGCACTGATCGTACTGTTCCTTGTGCTGGGCGTGACCCATACCAGCTTCTTTGGGCTGTTTGGAGGGTAAACTGCCCGCTTCACCGGACGATTGAAAATGTCCTCCGCTGACGCTCTGGACATATTATAGGAACTTTATTTTAACTGTGCACCAGAAAAATCTGCGGATTTTTCTGGTGCACTTTTTCACTGAAAGGGTCGGAAAGGTCAACATCAGGATGCGGCGAGGCGGTCTATTTCGGGATATATATTTGTTCGTGAAGCAGACTGTAGCTGCTTTTTCTTTGCCGCCGATTTGCGGGAAGTGATTGCATTTCATCCGCAGTATGCGTATAATTTGGAGTAAAAGCTCTGTCGCAATGCGGCGGCAGGAAGAGGAGTGGTGACCTTGAAAAAGAAGTGGCTCGCGGCGGCACTGGCAGGCATTCTGCTGGCAGCTGCGGTTCTGAGCGGATGCGCATCGACGGAAAAGGCCAAACGGCTGCGCTTTGGCGTGGCTGGCGAGGGCGGCATCTACCGGGAGTTCGGTGAGCGGTTCGCAGCATTGGAAAACGAGACGGACAACGGGCAGGTGGAGCTGAAGGCTACCGCCGGTTCCGCAGCGAACCTGCGCCTGCTGACCGGCGAATACCTGCAGCTGGCCATTGCACAGGCAGACCTTGTGCAGGATGCCTATGACCAGACCGGCATCTTTGCCGACGAGGAGGAGGACCGCGGCTTTGGTGCCGTGGCGGCGCTGTACACCGAGACCTGTCAGGTGGTGGTGCGGGCGGATTCCGACATCCGGTCCATTGAGGACCTGCATGGCAGGACGGTGAGCATTGGCGCGGAAGAATCCGGCTCGGAGCAGAACGCGCTGCAGATCTTATCTGCCTATGGTCTGAACGACAAGATGGTGAGCATGGTAAACCTGAACTATGAGGATGCCGCTGCCCAGCTGAAGGCGGGCAGGGTGGATGCCATCTTTATGACGGTGGGCGCGCCCAGCCCGGTGCTGACCGCTCTGGCAGGCGAGTGCGATATCCGTCTGCTGAAGGTGGACGGTGCGGCGGCACAGCGCCTGATGAGCGCTTACAGCGCCTACAACACGGTCACGCTGCCGGCAGGCACCTATCCCGGCCAGACGGAAGAGGTGCAGACGGTGGGCGTGAAAGCCGTTCTGCTGGCCAGCAACGCGCTGCCCGCAAAGCAGGTGCAGCAGCTGACGCAGCTTCTGTTCTCCAGCCGGGAAGGGCTGGAAGAGCAGCTGGGCATCCCGCTGGACCCGGAGGAAAACGCAGTAGAGGGCGTTGGCATCCCGTTCCATGCGGGCGCGGCCGCATACTATAAGGCGGCAGGAATTACGGTCGATCAAACGGCTGGGAACTGAGGGAAAGTAGAGCAATGAAGATCGAATTGGATATGTATCAGACACTGGCCGTTGCCGTGCTGGTGCTGATGCTGGGCAAATTTTTGCGGGCAAGGGTGCAGGTGCTGGAACGCTTCTGCATTCCGGCCCCGGTCATTGGCGGCGTGCTGTTCGCCATTTTTACCTGCGTGTGCTATGTGACCGGCGTTGCCGAGTTTGCATTTGATGATATTTTAAAGGAAGTCTGCATGGTGATGTTCTTCACCTCGGTGGGCTTTCAGGCAAACCTCAAGGTGCTGAAAAGCGGCGGAAGAGCGATGATCGTGTTTCTGGGCGTGGTCATCGTGCTGATCGTCAGCCAGAACTTTGTGGCCGTGGGGCTGGCAAAGCTGCTGGGCGTGGATGCGCTGGTGGGCCTTTGCACCGGCTCCATCCCCATGGTGGGCGGCCACGGCACCGCCGGTGCCTTTGGCCCGGTGCTGGAGGACTTTGGCATTCAGGGTGCCACCACCCTGTGTACGGCAGCGGCCACCTATGGCCTGATCGCGGGCAGCATGATGGGCGGCCCCATCGGCAAGATGCTCATTGAGCGGCACAACCTGCTGGCCACGGTGGTGCCGGAGGATGACAGTCTGCTGGTGGAAGAAGAAATGAAGCACGAGCGCCACACTACCATGTACCCGGCGGCAAGCTTTCAGCTGATCGTCGCCATGGGCATCGGCACGGTGCTGTCCAGACTTCTGAGCCTGACGGGTATGACCTTCCCCATCTATATCGGTGCCATGATCGCGGCGGCGATCATCCGCAATGTGGGCGAATACAGCGGCCAGTACACCGTGTATATGGGCGAGATCAACGATATTGGCGGCATCTGCCTTTCGCTGTTCCTGGGCATGGCGATGATCACCCTGAAGCTATGGCAGCTGGCAGAGCTGGCCCTGCCGCTGATCGTGCTGCTGGCCGGGCAGACCCTGTTCATGATTTTGTATGTGGTGCTGGTGGTGTTCAACATCATGGGCCGCGACTACGATGCGGCGGTCATCGTATCCGGCACCTGCGGCTTTGGCATGGGTGCAACGCCCAACGCCATGGCCAACATGCAGGCCATCTGCGATAAATATTCGCCCTCGGTCAAGGCGTATCTGCTGATCCCGCTGGTGGGCAGTCTGTTTGCGGACTTCCTGAACAGTCTGGTCATTACGGTGTTCATCAATTTTATCTGAGAGTGTATCTGGCGGTCCGGGCGGAGAGCCGCACCGGGAAAGGAGACGTGAAATGTCGCTTTATCACCATCTGAAAACGTGGCTCGGAAAAAAGCAGGAGCATCCCCATGAGGAAGAAACCGTGGCCGTGCCGGAGATCCATACCGGCAAGGTGGCACATCATACGGATGCAGACGGCACTCCGGCGGCAGATAAGCCGATCCACTACGATAACGTAGCTATCCCGGAAGTGCATATCCACCCGAGACGCAAATAACTCCTAGCGTGAAAAGGCGTTTGTCGCGGCCCGCAGGCCGCGACAAATACAAATAAAAAAGAATAGTTCCACGCCGGACAGCCCGGAGCAAATGCACAGGCTGTTCCGGATCACAGGAAGCAGAAAAGCTCCCGTCCATCATCAGGACGGGAGCTTTTTTGCTTGCGGTAAGATCGGCGGCTTAGAGGAACACGTACTTGAGGATGAACAGCACGGTCAGCACGTACATCAGCGGGCTGATCTTCTTTTCCTTGGCCTTGCCGGTGGCGACATTGATGATGGTCCAGGAAATGACGCCGATGGCGATGCCCTCAGAGATGCTGTAGGCAGTGGGCATGGCCAGAATGGTGAGGAAGGCGGGGATGCCCTCGCTGGGGTCGTTGAAGTCGATCTTGACGGCAGAGCCCATCATGTAGAAGCCCACGATGATCAGGGCGGGAGCCGTTGCAAAGGACGGGATGGTGAGGAACAGCGGGCTGAAGATGGTGGCCAGCAGGAACAGGATGCCGGTGGTCATAGCGGTCAGACCGGTGCGGCCGCCCTCGGTGACGCCGGAAGCGCTCTCCACGAAGGTGGTGGTGGTGGAAGTGCCCAGCACAGCGCCTGCGCAGGTGGCGATGGAGTCTGCCATCAGTGCACCCTTGATGTGGGGCAGCTTGCCGTCCTCATCCAGCATGTCGGCCTTGGAAGCAACACCGATCAGGGTGCCCAGCGTATCGAACAGGTCAACGAACAGGAAGGAGAACATGACGGCAAAGAAGTTCAAAAGGCCAACGCCGGAGAAATCGGTCTTGAACACCTGACCAAAGGTCTTGCCCAGCGCGGAGAAGTCGAAGCTGACGAATGCGGTGGGAATGACGGAGTACATGCCTGCATCGGCGTTCGGCACATAGATGCCGGCGATCTCGCAGAGGATGCCCAGCACCCAAGTGATCAGGATGCCGTACAGGATGCCGCCCTTGACCTTCTTTACCAGCAGAACGGCGGTGATGACCACACCGATCAGGGCCAGAATGGCACCCACGCCCACGCTGGAGAAGGTGTCGCCCTTGAAGTGCTGGTAGGTGACGAGCGTGGAGTCGCTGTTGACGATCAGCTTTGCATTTTGCAGGCCGACGAAAGCAACGAACAGGCCGATGCCCACGCTCACAGCGCTTTTCAGGGTCATGGGGATGGCGTTGAAGATGCCCTCGCGCACATTGGTGAGGGACAGCACGATGAAGATGATGCCTTCCACAAAGACGGCCATCAGGGCCAGCTGCCAGCTGTAGCCCATGGTGAGAACGACCGTGTAGGAGAAGTAGGCGTTCAGGCCCATGCCGGGAGCCAGTGCAAACGGGTAGTTGGCAAGCAGGGCCATGAGCGCGGTGCCAACGAAGGATGCCAGCGCAGTGGCGATCAGAACAGCCTCAGAATCCATGCCGGAAGCGGACAGGATGTTGGGGTTGACCGCAAGGATGTAGGCCATGGTCATGAAGGTGGTAATACCAGCCATGATCTCGGTCTTGGCATCGGTGTGGTTTTCTTTCAGGTGAAAGATGTTTTCTAACATGAAGAACCTCCTGATTTGAATAAAACATCCCGTCTGTGCGTGAGACGGGAAAAGAACAGAACCTATTGTAGCATTTTCGGCGCGGGTTTGTCCACAGAATAAACACACTTTTTTCATTTTTTGTCCAAAACTGGCGAATGAGTATGACTTTAACACTTTTCGAGGACTTTGCCACAAGTTCCGTGTGAAGAAAATACAGGATTTTTGAGATGCGCGATGATGCGCATTCTTTTTGACACATAAACTATACGAAATGGAATTTAAACTGGAAAATCTACCCTGCGGGCCCTAAAAAGTACACACTGTCGGGATGGTGCTGCCGGTGGTATCCTTTTGCCATAGCCCAGCACACGAGGACAGAAAGGAGCTGATATCCACACCATGGACCAGACAAAACAGGCCAAAGGACTGACAAGCCTGAGCCGTGCCACAGACACCCTGAGCACCCTGCTGGCACAGCAGGTCCGGGAACTGAACGCCCGCCAGAAGGCGGCAAAAAGGGAAGGCGCATCCAGCGCGGGCACCATGAAGGACCTGAAGGAAGCCACGGCGGTGCTCAAGGATCTGGCCGGAGTGGCCAAGACCCTGAACGATCAGGGCGCACAGGCAGAGGGTGCCGAGTGCGGCGTGGTGCTGCTGCCGCAAGTGGAGGAAGAAGCATGAGCATGGTACAAACAAGAGCGCCGGTGGTCTGGCGGCCCCAGCCGCGGCAGGCCGAGTTCATGCGCCGTCCGGAGCCGGAAGCGCTGTACGGCGGCGCGGCAGGCGGCGGCAAAAGCGATGCGCTCATCATTGAAGCGCTGCGGCAGGTGCACATCCCGCATTACAGGGCGTTGATCCTGCGCAAAACTTACCCGCAATTATCCGATCTGGTGGACAAAAGTCAGGCATACTACCGCAGGGCTTTTCCGCAGGCGCAGTACAACGCCACCACCCATGTGTGGAACTTCCCCAGCGGGGCGAAAATTTATTTTGGCTCCATGCAGTACACCAAGGACCGCACCAATTATCAGGGCAAGGCGTTCGATTTTATCGGCTTTGACGAGCTGACCCACTTTGAATGGGAAGAGTACAGCTACATGATGAGCCGCAACCGTCCCACCGGCCCGGGCACCCGGGTGTACATGCGGGCTACCACCAATCCCGGCGGCATCGGCCACGGGTGGGTGAAGGCACGGTTTATCACGCCGGCACCGCCCGGCACGCCCATCACCGAGGAATATACCGTCAAGCTGCCGGACGGCACCGAGCAGAAATTGCAGCGCTCGCGGGTGTTCATCCCGTCCAGCATTTTTGATAACCCGGCGCTGCTGGCCAACGACCCCGGCTACCTTGCAAGCCTTGCGGGAATGCCGGAAGCGGAAAAGCAGGCGCTGCTCTACGGCAGCTGGGACAGCTTTTCCGGGCAGGTGTTCACCGAGTGGCGCAACGACCCGGCTCATTATGAGGACCAGCGCTGGACCCACGTGGTGGCACCGTTCAGCATCCCAAAGCACTGGCAGCTGTACCGCGGGTTCGACTTTGGCTTTGCAAAGCCCTTCTCGGTGGGATGGTACGCCGCCGACGAGGATGGCAGGCTGTACCGTATCAAGGAGCTGTACGGCTGCACCGGCCGGCCCAACGAGGGCCTGCGCATCGACCCGGTGGAGCAGGCCCGGCGCATCCGGGAAGCAGAACAGAACGACCCGCTTTTGCGCGGCAGGGTGATCCACGGCATTGCGGACCCGGCCATCTTTGATGAGAGCCGCGGCGAGAGCATTGCCTCCATGATGGAGCGTGCGCCCAACTTCCTGCACTGGACCCCGGGCGACCACACGCGCCTTGCGGGCAAGATGCAGTTCCACTACCGGCTGAATTTTGACGCGGACGGCAGGTCGATGTTTCAGGTGTTCAGCACGTGCAGGCACTTCATCCGTACCATCCCGAACCTTGTGTACGATGAGAGCAATGTGGAGGATATCGACACCCGGCAGGAGGACCACATTTACGACGAATGCCGGTATGTGCTGATGGAAAACCCCATCAGTCCGCCGGTGCGGTGCGCTGCGCCGCCCATGCCCGACGACCCGCTGGAACTGCACAAGCGGGCAAGATTTTACAGGATCTAAAGGAGAAACGCGATGGACGATTACAAGAACGAGGCTTTGCCGGTGGGCGAAGCACAGGTGGCCGAGGCCATGCAGACATTGCAGCGGTACAAGGCCGGCAAGGCGGCACTGGACAAGCGCATTGTGGACAATGAGCTGTGGTTCCGCATGGGCCACTGGAAGAACTACAAAAACCCCATGATGCCCGGCAAGGCCCAGCCTTCCAGCGGGTGGCTGTTCAACAGCATTGCCAATAAACATGCCGATGCCATGGACAACTACCCGGAACCCAATGTGCTGCCGCGGGCCGCTGACGACGAGGATACCGCGCGGGCGCTTTCCAGCGTATTGCCGGTGGTACTGGAACAGGCCGACTACGAGCAGGTGTACAGCGATTGCTGGTGGCGCAAGCTCAAGACCGGCACCGGTGTGACCGGCATCTTCTGGGACCCGAACCTGCGCGGCGGCATTGGCGACATTGCGGTGCGCAGCATGAACCTGCTGATGCTCTACTGGGAGCCGGGTGCGGCGGATATTCAGCAGTCGCCGGACTTTTTCAGCCTGAGCTTGGAAGATACGGCACGGCTGTGTGCACAGTACCCGCAGCTGAAAGGCCGCACCGCCAGCGTTGTGGATGTGCCCCGGTACATCCACGACGAAGGGCAGGATGCCAGCACCAAGAGCGTGGTGGTGGACTGGTATTATAAGCGCCCGGACGCCAATGGCCGCATGGTGCTGCACTACTGCAAGTTCTGCAACGGGGTGGTGCTGTACGCCAGCCAGAACGACCCGCAACTTGCCGAACGAGGGCTGTACGACCACGGCCAGTATCCCTTTGTGTTCGACCCGCTGTTCGTGGAGGAGGACAGCCCGGCGGGCTTTGGCTACATCGACGTGATGAAGGACTGCCAGACCGCCATCGACCGCATGAACCACGCCATGGACGAGAACGTGCTGCTGAGCGCAAAGCAGCGGTATGTGCTCAGCGACACGGCAGGCGTGAATGAGGAAGAGCTGGCCGATCTCAGCCGGGACATCGTGCATGTGGTGGGCCGTCTGAACGACGACAGCTTCCGGCCTTTGCAGACGGCGGGATTGCAGGGCAACAGCCTGAGTTACCGCCAGAGCCGCATTGAGGAGCTGAAAGAGATCAGCGGCAACCGCGATATGACGCAGGGCGGCACCACCGGCGGCGTGACCGCTGCCAGTGCCATTGCGGCCTTGCAGGAGGCGGGCTCGAAGCTGAGCCGTGACATGCTCAAGAGCGCCTACCGCGCCTTTTCCAAGCAGTGCTACCTGATCATTGAGCTGATGCGCCAGTTCTACGACGAGCAGCGGGTATTCCGCATCGTAGGGGCCGGGGGCGAGAACCGGTTCGTGCCCTTCTCCGCTGCGGCGCTGCGGGCCGTGCCCGGCGGCAGCGTGGGCGGCGTGGAACTGGGCAGCCGGGAACCCATTTTTGACATCGTGGTAAGCGCTGCCAAGAAGAGCACCTTCAGCCGCCTTTCCCAGAACGAGACGGCCAAGGAGTGCTACCAGCTGGGTTTCTTCCAGCCGGAAAATGCCGACGCTGCCCTTGCGGCGCTGGACATGATGGACTTTGAGGGGATTGAGAAGGTGCGCCAGCGGGTGCAGCAGAACGGTACCCTTGCCCGGCAGCTGGCCCAGATGCAGCAGCAGATGGCACAGATGGCGGCAGTGATCGCCCGGCAGGGCTCCGGCCCCGCAGAACCGGTCCGCAGTGCAGACGGTACGCCTGCACAAAAGGACGGGCAGGCGGTCAAGCTGGCGGGCCTTGGCAGCACGCTGCCGGTAGCCGCTGCCGCAAAAGCCATGAATGTACATTAAAAAGAAGGAGGTGAAACCTATGATGAAAGTGATCTACAGCGAAATGGATACTCCTGCCGGCCTGAGCTGCCGGTTGGAAGCAGCCGGCCATGCAGGCTACGCACCCGCCGGGCAGGACATTGTATGCGCCGGTGCCAGCACCGTGATGCAGGGCCTTGTGTACCTGCTGGCCGGGGAAGAGAACGCCCACAGCGATGCATTTGATGAGCCGGACGGTCCGCGTCTGGCGGTGCAGGCGGATGCGCCCTGCGCCGATTGGGTGCGCGGTGCCTTTGAACTGGCCAAGGCAAGCTTTGCCCTGCTGGCCGAGCGCTACCCGGAGAATGTCTGCTTTGCGGATGTGAGCCAGAGAGGAAAGGACAGCATGATGGATCTACAGCTCTTTGCAAGCGAAGGCGGCGATGCCGCCCCTGCTTCTCCTGCCCTGAGTGAGGCCCAGACCCGGCAGGCGGTGGCTTCCGGCACCATGAAGCCCGGCGAGACCGCAGCAGCTCCCGCAGCGCCCGCTGCACCGCCGCCGGAACCGGAAGAACGGCCTGCGCCGCCTGCTTCGTACCCGGACAGACTGCCGCCGCTGCCCGGCTTTGCCTGCGGCGCACAGGCTGCCGTGCAGGGCCTGCACGCCCGCTGGGCCGCCGAGGAAGCCGCCATGCGCCGCAGCCAGCCGGACTTCAATTTGCAGAAGGAGCTGCGCCGCCCGGAGATGCGCCGCCTGATGCAGCTGCCCGGGATGCGGGTGCAGGACGCTTACCGTCTGGCCCACTACGACGAGAACCTGCGCACCGCTGCACAGGCGGTGGAACAGGGCGTGGTGGAGCGGATCCAGCAGCGCGCCGCACGCCCCACCGAAAACGGCATCCGTCCCGGCGGCGCGGCCACCGTCCGCCCGGATGTTGCCAGCATGACCCGCGCCCAGCGCGAAGCACTGGAACGCCGCGTGCTGCACGGAGCACAGATCGAACTGTAACCATTCAACAAAAGAAAGGAAACTGAGTATGAACCACAATTTCAACGATTTCAACATCCAGCTGTTTGCCGAGAACCTGAACACCACGGCCACCATGTCGCCCGAGATGAAGACCTTCTACGAGAAGCGCCTGATCGATCAGGCAGAGCCGCGCTTGGTGCACGACCAGTTTGCCGATTACTACCCGGTGCCCCAGAACGGCGGCAAGACCATCGAGTTCCGCAAGTACGACAGCCTGCCCAAGGCGTCCACCCCGCTGACCGAGGGCGTTACCCCCAACGGGCAGGCCCTGAACGTGACCACCATCACCAGCGACCTGCACCAGTACGGCGGCTGGACCCCGCTGACCGATGTGCTGCAAATGACCGCTATCGATAACAATGTGGTGCAGGCCACCCGCGTGCTGGCAAGTCAGGCGGGCCGCACCATGGACAGCATCACCCGTGATGTGCTGGCCGGCGGCACCAACGTGATCTATGCACCCAAGATCGGCGCAGACGGCACCGAGACCGCCGTTGCCAGCCGCAAGGCACTGGACAAGACCTGCACCCTGACCCCGAAGCTGTTCTTTCAGGCAGCGGCACAGCTGGGTGCCATGAACGCCGACCCCATCGGCGACAGCTACATTGCCATCATCCACCCTTATGCCGCCTACGACCTGAAAACCAGCAAGGAGTTCATTGAGGTGCACAAGTACGCTGACCCGGACACCATGTTCCGCGGCGAGATCGGCAAGCTGGGCAATATCCGCTTCATCGAGACCAGCGAGGCCAAGATCTGGAAGGACGACACCTGCCCCACCGGTCTGGCCGTGTTCGGCACGCTGGTGCTGGGTGCCCATGCCTACGGCGTCACCGAGCTGGAGGGCGGCGGCCTTGAGCATATCGTCAAGCAGCTGGGTTACGGCGACGACCCGCTGAACCAGCGCGCTTCTGTGGGCTGGAAGGGTATGCGCGCTGCTGAGCGTCTGGTGGAGCAGTATATGGTGCGCATCGAGAGCGCATCCAGCTATTCCACCACCGCCGCTGCAAACTGAGGGGGTGCGAGCCATGGCTGAAAAGAAAAATGTGCGCATCCGGCTGTTCAAGGACAACAGCCGCTACAAGGGCGATCTGTTCGTGAGCGTGAACGGCGTGAACTATAAGATCCGCCGCGGTGTAGAAGTGGAAGTACCGCCTGAGGTGGCCGAGGTGCTGGAGCACAGCCAGATGCAGGACGAACTGACCGCCGCCCGTATCGCGGCTGCGGAAAACGCCGCCCAGTAACCCCAAAGCAAACCGGAAGCCCGGCTGGGTGTCTTGGCCCGGCCGGGCTTCTGCTATAAAAAGGAGTGTGAGAATATGACCGTAGGACAGGCGCTGGAACGCGCCGAAGAGCTGCGCCCCGGCAGCCGCATTGCGCTGGCCACCCGGCAGGCATGGCTGCGTGAAGCAGACGCCATGCTGCGCCAGCGCTTTTTTAAAAACAGCATCACGGACGCCTACGACGACGTCGGCGCAGACCTTGCGTGGGAGGACGGCTTGCAGGACGAGGATGTTCTGCTGGCGCCGGCACCATTTGATGCGCTGTACCCGCATTATCTGTGCGCCATGACCGACGCGGCGCTGGGCGAGACCGACCGCTACGCCGGAGAGCAGGCTCAGTACAACGGCCTGCTGGCCGAGCTGGCGGCATGGCTGCGGCGCAGCTACCCGCCCAAAGCAGGCGTGCAGTGGCGCTGGTAAGGAGGTGAAGGCATGGTTCTGGCAAACAGAGAAACGATCCGGAACAGCCGCAGCCTTGTGCGGGCTTTTGGCGGGCTGAACGAGACCTATGCCTGCACAGAGGCAGAGTACAGCGCAGGCGTAAATTTTTCGGCCCGGAACTTCCCGGCGCTGAGCACCCGCAAACCACGCCGCCGCCTGCGGGAACTGACCGGCCTGAACGGCATGTACCACCTGAACGGCCTGCTGACGATCTGCGGCAAAGACCTGACCTATACGCCGGATGCCGCCGATACGGACACTGTGGTCTGCACCGATGCGGTGACGGACGGCAAAAAGGCGCTGGTGGGCATTGGCACAAAGATCCTGATCTTCCCGGACAAAGTGGCTTTTGATACGGCGGACGGCAGCGTTTCGGCGCTGGGGGCTGCATGGCAGGCCGAAGGCCAGAGCGTGCAGTTTGCGCCCTGCGATGCCACCGGCAAGACCTACGAGGTGAGCGCCTACGGCAAAGAAGAGCCGAAAGAGCCTGCCGATGGTCAGCTGTTTTTGCGGGTGGAGGACGAGGAACATCCTTGGGCCAGCACCAGCACGCTGGAAGAATATAGCACATCCTCCGGCAGCTGGACGACGGTGCCGCTGGAATACTGCCGCATCACGGCGGCAGGCGCACAGGAGATGTTTGCCCAGTGGGACACCGTGACCGTGGCGGGCACGGCGGCACAGCAGGCTGGCATGTGGACCAAGCTGGACGGCGACCTTGTGGTGTACGACGTGCTGGAAAACGGCCTGCGCGTGCGGGTGAGCCCGGAGGGCGACCGTTTTTACGGCACGCTGGTGCAGGGTGCAGACAGCGCCAAGTGGACCAGCTTGGACGGCAGGGAAAGCCGCAGCTTTGCGGTGAGCACGCCGGTGCAGATGGAGCGCCGCGTACCGGACCTTGACTACATTACCGAGTGCGACAACCGGGTGTGGGGATGCAGCAGCAAGGAAAATGTGATCTATGCCTGCAAACTGGGCGATCCCACAAACTGGTTCAGCTATCGGGGCATCGCAGCGGACAGCTATGCCGTTACGGTGGGCAGCGACGGCGCTTTTACCGGCGCGGCTACCTGCATGGGCTATGCGCTGTTCTTTAAAGAAAACACGCTGCACAAGCTCTACGGCTCCAAGCCGTCGGATTTTCAGCTCACCTCGCTGCGCTGCCGCGGCGTTGCCCAAAATGCCGCCCGCAGCCTGTGTGTGCTGAACGAAACGCTGTACTATCTCTCGCCGGACGGCGTGATGGCGTGGGACGGCAGCATCCCCACCAAGGTCTCCGGCGCATTGGATTCGGGCCGCCTTGCCCATGTGCAAAGTGCGGTGGGCGGCGCACTGGATGGCCGCTACTATCTGCACGTGTCCCGTGCGGCAGCAGGACAAACGGAGGCGCGGCTGCTGGTCTACGATACAGAGCGCTCTTTGTGGAGCGAGGAAGACGTGTGCTCCTACGAGATGACCAGCACCGGCGGGCAGCTTTATTTGTGGGACGGACAGGCCCTGTGGGCCGCGGACCCCAGCCGGGAAGCCGACTGGCAGACTACCGAGGGCGTGGAGGAAAAGCTGAACTTTGAACTGATCACCGGTGACATTGGCGTGGACGGCGCCGAGGACCGCTATCTCTCCCGCCTGACGCTGCGGCTGGACGCTGCATGCTCCAGCACCGTGGAAGTGGCCGCAAGTTACGATGGAGGCCCGTGGGAGACGGTGGCAAGCCTTGCGGCGCAGGAGAGCCGACGCTGCTATGATCTGCCGTTCGTCCCCCGGCGGCACGGTACGCTGCGGCTGCGCCTGCGCGGCAAAGGGCAGATCACCCTGCGCAGCATGGCAAAAACACTGGCTGCTGCCAAAGGCGGCATTGCAGGCGGGGAGGTGTGACAGATGGCAAGTGTGATGGGCCTGAACAAGATCGGCCTGCCGAAGCTCAGTGAGAACATGGACCCGGAGGATGCCCGCGCGCTGCGCAGCTACCTGTACCAGATGCAGGAGCAGCTGCAATACGTGCTGAGCAACCTTGACACCGAGAACATGTCCGACGAACTGCGCACAAAGCTGAAAAACATATAAAGAAAGGAATTTTTATGGCAAACAAAAAGAAACAGGACGATGTGCTGGCCGCTGTGCAGGCGCAGACCGAAACGGGCACCCAGCCTGCGGTGCAGAGCGGTTATTCAGCCGCAGGGCTGGGCAGCCGGGCAGAGGTGGAAAAGACGCTGGCCAATACCAGCTACAAGCCCGGCCAGAGTGTGACCGAGGCTGCGGATGCGCTGAAAGCGTGGCAGGCAAACCGCCCCGGTGACTACCAGAGCAGCTATCAGGAGCGGATCGACCAGCTTTTGAACCAGCTGTTGCAGCGCGAAACGTTCCAGTACAGCTACACCAAGGACCCGCTTTACCGCCAGTACGAGCAGAACTACCTGCAAAACGCCCACAATGCCAGCGCAGACGCCGCAGCACAGGCGGCGGCCCTTACCGGCGGCTACGGCTCCAGTTATGCCGCCAGCGCTGCCCGGCAGGCGTACCAGCAGCAGATCGGCGCACTGAGCAATGCCATCCCTACGCTGTACAGGCTGGCGCTGGATACCTACGAAAGCGGCGGCAACGAGCTGGTGAGCCAGCTGGACCAGCTGAACAACAGCGAGCAGGATGCCCAGCAGCAGTATAACAATAAGCTTGCAGATTACTACACCCAGTTGCAGCAGAAAGGCGAAGCGTATAACAGCGCCTACGAGCAGGACTACGGCCAGTATCAGGATTACCTGAGCCAGCTGGGTGCTCTGCACGACTACTATGCTGCGCAGGAGCAGCAGCAGGCAGCGCGCCGCCAGCAGGCGTTCAGCAATGTGCTGAGTGTGCTGGGCACCATTGGCAATGCGGTGCAGCTGGTGCTCAGCGGCACCACCGGCCTTGGCTCCATGCTCAGCGGCCTGCTGAATACCGGTTACAACATCTATTCCGGCAACCGCCAGTACGAGGCCGACCGCTCCGACATCCAGTGGAACCAGCAGTTGCAGGAGCGCCAGTATCAGGACGACCTGAACCAGCAGCGCTACGAGAACGCCCAGAGCGAGCGTGAATATCAGGATAAGCTCAACCAGCAGAAGTTCAACAATGACGTTACCAGCCAGAAACTGAACATCGCGCTGGGCGAGTGGAACCTGAAAAAATCCAATGCCGCCCAGAAGGCGAGCCGGGCAGGCAGCACGTCTTCCGGCGGCACCGGCACCGGCGGCAACTCCACCGGAACGTCCGGCAGCAGCGGCGGCACGCTTGCCGGAAAGCTGACGGTGCCCTATATGGCAATGGTGATGCGCAGTCAGGGCAGGAGCGATACCAGCATCAGCAGCGCACTGTATAAGGCAGGCTACTCGGCGCAGGAGATCGCAAAGATCTTGCAGCAGATGCAGGGCTGAGCGGTAAAGCCAAGCCTTTGTTGAGATAAAACAAAAAAGCATGTGCAGATCTTGACGGAGCTACTGTTCCGAAAAAAGGCCTGCACATGCTTTTGTATATAACAGAAAAATGTGGGTTCGAGTCCCACTGGGCACGCCCACCGGAGAGAGTTCTCCCACGGTAGACATTCCTACTGATTGGGACCCGCGCACTAATCAACAGCCCACCGGGCTGTTGATTGCCCTGCCTTCGGCAGTGCCGTGCTGTTCGAGTCCCACTGGCACCCTAATAAAAAAATCCGCCGATGCAAAGCATCAGCGGATTTTTTGGTGGGGTGCCCAGTGGGACTCGAACCCACGGTCTCCAGATCCACAATCTGGCGCGTTAACCGACTACGCTATGGGCACCACATAGATGCGCCCGAAGGGACTCGAACCCCCGGCCCACTGCTTAGAAGGCAGTTGCTCTATCCACCTGAGCTACGGGCGCACGTTGTTATCCCATTGGGTTCCTTTATGGCGGCAGCTGTGTGTCGGCACACGCTGCGAGAAGTATAATACCATATGGCCCCCATTCTGTCAAGCATAAAATGCAAAATTCTTTTTTCTTTTTTCAAAACCTGCCAGACCCGGCCTTTACAACAGCCACATGCCCGCATAGCCCAGTGCAAAACCCAGCACGGCTCCGCCGACGACATCCCGGATGTGATGCACGCCGGTCAGCACCCGGCCGATGCAGATGAGCACGGTGATGCCCACCATCGCCCAGCCGGCTTTCGGGTAGAAGTACATCCACACCATGGCCAGCACGGCGGCGCTCAGCGCATGACGGGAGGGAAAGGAGTGTCCCTTTGTTTCCTTGCGGCGCAAGGGCTCAAAGCCGGGCTGCTCATAGGGGCGGGGCAGATTGAGCTTATCGCGCAGGATGGTGCCGCCCCAGAAGGTGAACCCCGGTACAAACACCGCACGCGCAATGGTCACCATAAAGTCCAGCGCAGCCTGACTGCCCAGCAGATGGAACAGCCGGACATTCAGCAGGCAGAGCAGCACGGGGTAGCATACAAAGGGGATAAGCGGCAGCCAGCGGTCCAGCGCCACCACACAGCGGCTGACAGCGGGGTGGGCATCCATCCAGCTGTGCAGGGCGTGATAATGTTCTGCAGTCAAAACAGATCCCTCCGCATCAGGTCGGAATTTTTACAACAGGTCAAAAGCAGGTGTCCAGATAGTTTTCCACATCAAAGGGTTCCGGGGTGGAATCCTTGCGCAGATACAGCGGATGATGGGGATGTCCCTTTTTGCTGCGCCGGCCAAAGGTGACCCATGGGATCTCCCTTTCCCGGGTCAGGGCGACCATTTCCCGCATCAGGCCGGGCAGGTAGTCCCGCTTTTCGATCAGGGTGCCCCATGCCGCCCACATGGTGGGCTCGGTCTGGGCCAGAACTGCCCGGAGCCAGCGCAGATTTTCGTCACACAGGGCACGGTCCGGCACGCGGTCCATATCATTTGGGTCGGTGGCGCGCTGGGGATATACATTGAACATGATCCAGCTGTCAAAGCCGTTGGCGGCGGCAAGACGCTCCACACTTTTCAGGGTAGGGTCCAGTGCGCCGGGCTGTGCGGTGCTGGGGTTGATGCCGATGCACACCAGCGGGTGCCGGCCCACACGGCCCAGCACATAGCGGTAGGGCTGGTATGTATGGGGTTCGTAATACCAGATGCCGCCGGGATATTCGTCGGCCTTGAGAACGGGGATCTGTTCGGTCTGCATGGGTGAGCTGCTCCTATCATCAATTACTTTCTATTATCGTACCTGAAAGTGCAGGATAAATCAACTCTTTTGTACGGAAAATCCTCCCATAAAATCAAATTTCATGGTATACTGAAGCAGGACGCTGCGGCAGCTGGCTGCAGCGCATTGCAGCTGAAAAAAAGGAGCAACTATGCTGGAAGATTACAAGAACGCACTGAAGAGCGGCCAGCGTGCTTACCGCGCCTGTGTGGCGCGCGGCCAGTCGCCGTATCTGGCGGTGCTGGACGATATTCTGGTCAATGTGAACATCGTGGCGCAGGAGCCGCTGGGCCTTGTGGAGCTCCCGGCGGAAAGCATCGTCGGCACAAAGACCAGCGGCCGCCACACCGCTTTTGCACCGAACTTTATGCCATTGCTTGAGCCGGACACCGAGTTTGCGGGCAAGTGGTCGAACCTCTGCGACGCCCATCTGGACGAGGGCATCCACACCCCCATCATTGCCTACGAGTTCCTGAACAAATTCTATGTGCAGGAGGGCAACAAGCGGGTATCGGTGCTCAAGTATTTTGATGCGGTCAGGATCGCGGGCACGGTCACGCGGCTCATCCCGGAACGGAACGACAGTCTGGAAAACCGCATCTACTACGAATTTCTGGATTTTTATAAGCTCTCCAAGGTCAACGATGTGCATTTCTCCCGTCTGGGCAGTTATGCAAAATTGCAGACGCTGGTGTGCAAGGCCAGCGGTGAAAGCTGGACGGATGACGACCGGCTGAGCTTTTCCGCCTTCTACACCATGTTCCGCCAGCAGTTTCTGGCTCTGGGCGGCGGTGGGCTGGACCTGACTGCCGGCGATGCCATGCTGGTGTATCTGTCGGTCTACCGCTACGCGGACGCCTGCGAGAGCACGCCCAGCCAGATGAAACAGAATCTGGAAAAGCTGTGGGATGAGGTGAAGGTGCTCACCGAGCCGCAGGCCGTGGCCCTTTCGCTGGAGCCGAAGCAGGGCCCCGGCGAACCGCTGCTGGCAAAGCTGAACATCTTTACAAAGCCCAGCGAGCTGAAGGTGGTGTTCCTGCACGAGCACAACGCCGAAAACAGCGCATGGGTGCGCGCCCACGACAAGGGCATCGAAGCGCTGCAGCAGGCGTTCCCGGACCGGGTATTCATCACCCGCAAAGAGAACATCGAGCCCGAGGTGGACGCGGAGCAGGTGCTGGAGGATGTGGCCCACGACAATGCCGATGTGGTGTTCACCTCAAGTGCCCGGATGCATACCGCCTGCCTGAAGGTGGCGGCCCAGCACCCCAAGACCCGCATCCTGAACTGCTCGCTCAACGCGCCGCATCCGCTGGTGCGCACCTACTATCCCCGCACGTATGAAGTGACCTACCTGCTGGGCATTCTGGCCGGTGTGCTGGCCAAGACCGACCGCGTGGGCTATGTGGCGGCAAACCCGGTGTACGGCATCCCGGCGGCGGTGAACGCCTATGCGCAGGGGCTCAAAACCGTGCGCCCGGACGCAAAGGTGGTGCTGCGCTGGGCCTGCCTGCCGGACCCGGCCCACCCGCTGGATTTCTCCAACCGGCCGGATGTGGAAATTTTCTATGCCCGCGACAACCGGGAGCCGGACAGCACCCATCGGGATTACGGTCTGGTGCGCCGCCTGCCGGACGGCACCTTGCAGCCGCTGGGCCTGCCGGTGTGGCGGTGGGATACCTTTTACACCGAGATCGTCCGCTCCATTTTTGATGGCGCGTGGGACAACGATGCCGCAGGAGCCCGGGCCGTGAATTACTGGTGGGGCATGCGCAGCGGTGCGGAAGAGATCAGCTACAGCGCCGGCCTGCCCGCAGGCACCTTGCAGCTGCTGGACCTGATGGAAAAGATGCTCAGCGAGGACGACCTGCGCATTTTCCCGGAAGACCTGTACGCGCAGGGGCATGTGCTGCACTCGCCGGAAGCCACCCTCTACAGCCCCAAGGAGCTGATGGAGATGGACTGGCTGGACGAATGCGTGGAGGGCGCGCTGCCCCACTACGATGAGCTGGATGTCAAAACCCATACGCTGATGTCCATCAACGGCATCAACACCTTAAAAGGATTCGCAAAATAAGCGGCCCAAGGCCGAGAGAGAACGGAGCAGACCTGAGGTGAAAATTCTTGCAATTTCGGATGTGCCCTCCAAAGCGCTGTGGGATTATGGCACCCGTGAGCATCTGGACGGCATCGACCTGATCCTTTCCTGCGGAGATCTGCCGCAGAAGTATCTGGAATATCTCACAAACTTTACGGCGGCGCCTATTTTGTATGTCCACGGCAACCACGACGGCAGCTACCGCGAAAATGAGCCCGGCGGCTGTATCTGCGTGGACGACTGTGTTTATGTGTGGAAGGGTCTGCGCATCATGGGGCTGGGCGGCAGCATCCGCTACAACAACCGGGAGGACAGCTTCCAGTATACGGAAAGGGAAATGCGCCGCCGTGTGCGCAAACTCTGGCGCAAGGCCCATCAGGTGGGCGGCATCGACCTGCTGCTCACCCACTCGCCGGCGGCGGGCCTGAATGACAGTACCGACCACGCCCATAAGGGCTTTGAGTGCTTCAACGAGCTGATGGACGAATACGAACCCCAGTGGTTCGTGCACGGGCATGTGCACCTGAACTACGATGCAAAGCTGCCGCGCGTGTGCACCCGCGGCAAGACCACGGTGATCAATGCCACCGAGCGCTATGTGTTCGAGATCCCGGACCCGGACCTCGTGATCCAGCACCATCCGTTCTGGAAAAAGTGGTTCAACGTATAACAAAAATCTGCCCTGCATCTTTGGGATGCAGGGCAGATTTTTATGGTTTTGGATGGAGCCTTGTGTGGGAACGGACGGCGCGCGGCAAAGCAGGTGCGGACTGCCGCCGCGGTACCAATAAATGCAGAAATTACAGTTCCAGCTTGCCGGACACTTTGTTGATCACGTAGTAAGCGGCGCCTTCTTCAGGCTTGACATACACCTTGCAGGACTGCACGCCCACCTTGTGGGTGGCGCGGTAGTCGGCCTTTGCACGGTCGATAATGTCGGTCACATTGTACTGCTTGCCGCTGAACTCCACGTACAGTTCCGGTGCAAGCGGGGGACGACCGCGGCGTGCAGGCGCCTTGGAAGATTTGCGGGTCTTGGGCTCCTTGGCTTCTGCGGCAGGAGCTTCCACAGCGGGAGCAGCCGCTGCGGTCTTTTTCTTTTCGGGCATAGAGAACCCCTCCTTGATTTCTATTCAATGCCGTGCAGTGCGCGCACGGCGCTGGCTCCATGAAATATTACTTATATAATAAAATTTTAGGCGTGGTTTGTAAAGCCTTTTTGGGAAAAATCTTTCGGAAAAAGGCAGGAAATCGGCTGTGAAACTCACAGGAATGCATTTTGATGCAACCGTATTGCAGAAACATCACCAAAACATGCAAAAAAGGCAGACTTTTTCGGCCTGCACCGGGAGCACTTCCGCTACAAACCCGGCGGGTAAAAACGGCGGGTCTCCGGCCCGGATTTACTCACGGCAAAGCTCCTCGGCATGCTGCATAACAGGGGCCAGAAGCTCCTCATCCCAGTCCTCGGCCAGCGTGAAAAGCACCTGATAAACGGCAGTCTGCTTTTCGCCCTGCGGGTGCTTTTGGGCAAGCCGGATGGCGGCGGCAAGCATCCGCAGCTTGAGGGTGCGCACAGCGTTTGGCGCGGCCCACAGGCGGGCGAGGTCGTAATCGTTCGTGTTGCCGCAGGGCATGGCGCAGCTGGCACAGTTGGGAGCCACACGGTGCTTTTCCGTGCGGACGATGGCCAGCATCCGGTGCAGCTTTTCCTCCGGCGCATCGGGCTGTGCGGCAAGGCGCAGCCCGGCGTTCAGCACTTCGTCGGTGTCTGCGGTCTTGGGTTCACTGGTGGCGGCCCGGGCAAGGCCGATGAGCGCGCCGAGAAGCGTATCCCGCACCTGCTGGGCGGGGGTGACAGGGCAGGTTAAAAGTTCAGGCATGGGGAACCTCTTTCTGTAGATGAAAATGGCCCGGAAGGGCCGCAGAGTTTCTGTGGAGAGTATAGCCGATTTGAACGGCGTTTACAAGACGAATTGAATGGATGCTGTTTACAGTTGCGACCCCTATCCCGTGAAAAAGGGGTTTGAAAAAGGTCCGCAGACTTTTTCAAACCCCAGAATATAAAAATAGTATTTCCGCTGATAATAGCCAGAGCGAACGCGGCGGCTATTTAAAATCGGGCGCTGCTCAGATCAGGCCCGGCACTTCTTTTGCCAGCAGCTCCGCCAGCTGCGCATGGCCTTTGCAGGTCAGGTGCATAAAGTCCACCTTGTTGAACTCGCAGTCTTTCGCGTCCACAAAATGCACGCACTGCCGCTGGCAGACGATGCGGAACTGCTCTGCCACACCGGCAGACTTCTCCACACAGCCGTTGCCCATAACGGCATCATGGAAGCCTGCACCGATGGGAGGAGGTGCTACCACCAGAATGTTGGGGGCTTTGGTGCCCCAGCAGTCCACGCTCTTGGCTTTGAGGATCAACCGCTCCATGCCCGCAGCGATGCAGGCAGCATTGGCACCAAAGCGCTCCTTGACGTCATTTGTACCCAGCATGATGATGAGCAGGTCGATCACTTCATGGCTCTTGAGCAGGGCGTAAATGGCGCTGAGGGCATCCATGGACTCGTGGATGGGGTCTACGAACACGGTGGTGCGGCCGGAAAGTCCCTCTTCCGTCACGAGATATTCCTCGCCCAGCGCTTTTTGCAGGCGGCAGGTCCAGCGCTCGTCCTCATTGAAGCGGATGCCGTGGTCGGCGCAGTCGTTGGGGTCGGCACAATAGCCGTGGGTGTTGGAATCACCCAGACAGAGGATGTGTGTTTTCATGTTCCATTACTCCTTTTCCATCGTCTGTTTGAAGTAGTACACTGCGCCCACCATACCGGCGTCGTTGTGCAGCTGGGCCGCGCGCACTTCCAGCCCCTCGGCAAAAGCAGGCATCACGGATGCTTTCACCTTTGCGGCAATGGGATCGATCAGCAGCTTCTGCTGCGCGCTCACGCCGCCGCCGATCAGGATCAGCTGCGGGTTGAAGATGTGCACCATGCCGGCAAGGCCCTGTGCAATTTCGTCCGTCCATGCATCCAGCAGGGCCAGCACGGTCTCATTGCCTGCTTCTGCGGCGGCAAAGATGGCGCGGCCATCTTTCCACGCGGGGTCTCTTTCCTGTGCGGCGCGCACCAGCGCGGTGGTGGCGGCGTAGCGTTCCCAGCAGCCCTTTGCGCCGCAGGTGCAATCCACACCGTCCAGCGCGTGGGTGCGGTAGTGGCCCAGCTCACCGCCAAGGCCCCGTGCACCCTCCAGCAGACGCCCTCCGGTCAGGATGCCGCCGCCCACGCCGGTGCCCAGTGTCACGCCGATGACGTCCGTACAGCCCTGTGCACCGCCGACCCACACTTCACCCAGCGTCATGCAGTTGGCGTCGTTGGCCACTGTGACGGGCAGGCCGAAGTCATCTTCCAGCGCAGACTTGATAGGACTGCCGATATAATTGGGAAAGTTGCCGCAGGTACCGGCCACGATGCCCTTGCGGCTGTCGATCTGGCCGGTGGCGGAAACGCCGATGCCCGCAAGGTTTTCCACCGGAATTGCATGTGCGGTCAAAAACTCCTTTGCGGCCCTGCGCACGGTGGTGAGAACAGGCGTCTGGTAGCCGTCAAAGCTCACGCTCACTTCGCCCTTGTGCAGCACCCTGCCGGTCTCGTCCACGATGCCCAGCTTGACGGCAGTGCCGCCGATATCAATGCCAAAATACTGTTTCATCCGGCACACTCCATTTTACTTTTTTGCAGCGTTGATGGCACCGGTAAAGCGGGCCGTGATCTCTGCCGGGCGGGTGATGGCACCGCCCACCACCAGTGCAAAGGCACCGGCTTCCAGTGCCTTGACCGCCTGCTCCGGGTAGTGGATGTGGCCCTCTGCAATGACCTTTGCCGGGCACTCCGTTGCCAACTTGTGCACAAAGTCAAAGTCGATATCGTCAATGCCCTTTGTCTCCGGGGTGTAGCCGCGCATGGTGGTGCCCACAAAGTCGGCACCGGCTTTGGCACAGAGCATGGCGTTCTCAAAGTTGTCGCAGTCGGCCATCAACAGCTGTTCGGGGTACTTTGCCTTGATGGCGCGGATGAACTGGGCGGCGGTGCTGCCGTCCGGGCGCAGGGCACCGGTGCCCTGCACGGCAAGGATGTCCACACCGCACTCCACCAGCTCGTCCACTTCCTTCATGGTAACGGTGATGTACATGGGCGTGCCGGGGTAATCCTTTTTGATGATGCCGATCACGGGCAGGTCCACCACCTGCTTGATCTGGGTAATGTCGCGTACGGTGTTGGCGCGGATGCCCACAGCCCCGCTCATGGCGGCGGCTTTTGCCATCAGCGGCATCACGCCGCCCTCTTTCGTGTACAGCGGCTCGGTCTCCAGTGCCTGGCAGGAGACGATCAGGCCGCCTTTGATCTGTGCAAACAGTTTTTCTTTGTCCATCGTTCAGCCCTCCATTCTGATTTTTACAACAGCCTTGCGCACGCTCACACAGCCGTGCTGGACAAGGCCGGGTTTGTGCAGCTCGGTGGGGAAGAACAGCACAAAACGTCCCTCACCCAGTGTGCCGGTCACGACACTGGCACTTGCCTGAAAACCGCAGTCGCCGGTAAAATCACCGATCTCTCTGCCCGTGAGATTGGTGTAGCCCCAGCCCTCGCTGCCGGTAATGTCGATCTGCAAATCGGCATATTGCTTGTGGTATTCCGGGTGGTAGCCGTCGTCCGGGTGGAGCGTGGCGTCCATCGTGTTGATGAATACCTTGTCGCCGTCCACCTCGGTGCGGCCATTGGGCAGCGCCGCCAGATCGTGGGTTTGCAGATAGTCAATGGCGGTGTCGAGATTGGCGTTCAGCCCCCGGTACCGGCCCAGATGTTCCAGAGAATCGCAGATCATGTTCGTGTTCCCTCCGTCAAAAAAGAAGCGCCCACCTCCCCTCTGAAAAAGAGACGGAGAGGGGGCGCTGCTTCAATTTTACAGCTTTGCGATGGCAGCTTCGATCATGGCCTGTGCTTCGGCCACGATGGCTTCATCCTCGGGGATCAGGCCGGGCATGGGCTCGCGCACGCCGCCCAGCTCCAGACCGTACATGCGGCGCAGGATCTCCTTCTGCACAGCATACAGGTTGCCGTGGGCTTCGCACATCTTATAGATGATACGGTCGGCCTCATACTGGATGGCGCGGGCAGCTTCGATCTCACCCTTGTTGATGTGCTCGTTCATGGCCAGATACAGCTCGGGCATGACGGCGTAGGTGCCGCCGATGCCGCCATCTGCGCCGATCACGCGGCCGGAAACGAACTGCTCATCGGGACCGTTGAACACCACAAAGTTCCCCTCGCCGCGGGCGGCGATGCCGGCATCCTTGAACATCTGGATATCCTGCGTGGGCATGGAGCTGTTCTTCACGGCGATCACGTTGGGGTTCTTCAGCATTTCCTTCAGCAGGCTCATGGTCAGGCCGGTGCCGGCCAGCTGCGGGATGTTGTAAATGACGAACTCGGTGTTGGGGGCAGCGGCGGACATATCGTTCCAGTACTTGGCGATGGCATACTCCGGCAGGTGGAAGTAGATGGGCGGGATGGATGCAATGGCGTCCACGCCCACGCTCTCGGCATGGCGGGCCAGCTCCACGCTGTCGGCGGTATTGTTGCAGCCAACATGTGCAATGACAGTCAGCTTGCCCTTGGCCTCGCTCATCACGGCTTCCAGAACGGCCTTGCGCTCATCCACATGCTGGTAGATGCATTCGCCGGAGGAGCCGCCCACATACACGCCCTTGACGCCCTTGGCGATCAAATGGCGGGTGAGGGCCTTGACACCCTCGGTGGAAATATTGCCCTCTGCGTCGTAGCAGGCGTAAAAGGCGGGGATGACACCCTGATATTTTTTGATATCTTTCATGTTCCAAACCCTTCTTTAAAAATAGTAATAAATACAGATAAAATGGTTTCGCATCAAGCTCGTGAGCTTTCTGTTCCGGGCAGCGGATGCAGCGCCCTCTTGCGGTGCCCTGCATCCGCTTCGGCCCTTGGGCGGGCCTCGCGTCTTGCAGACCGCTGCGCCAAAAATTTCTCCCTGTTTCGGCCGCAGGCCGCGGTCGAAATTTTAGCCTTTGACAGCACCCATTGCGATGCCCTTGGTAAAGTATTTCTGGAAAATGAGGAAGATGATGATGATAGGCACGGCAGCCAGTGCGGCACCTGCCATGATCAGGCCAAAGTCGGTGCTGTTCTCGGCTTGCAGCTTTGCAATGCCCAGCGAGATGGTCAGATTGCTGGTGCTGGACAGCATGATCAACTGCATGAAGTAGTCGTTCCAGCTGTTGATGAAGGTAAAGATGGCCAGCGCGCCGATGCCGGGCTTGACCATGGGCAGCACGATCTTGACAAAGGTGCGGGCCTCGCTGGCACCGTCGATACGGGCGGCTTCCAGCATCTCAGTGGGGATGCCCTCACTGAACTGCTTCATCAAAAAGACGCCGAAGGGCCAGCCCACGATGGGAAAAATGACGGCCCAGATGGTATTGTACAGGTTCAGGCTGCTCATCTCGCGCAGCAAGGGGATCAGGATGACCTGCTTGGGCAGGGCCATTGCACACACGATGAGGGTGAACAGCAGCTTGCGGCCCACAAAGCGTTTTTTTGCCAGTGCATAGCCGGCCATGGCGGCGGTGATGCAGGTAAGGATCATGGACATGACGGCCATAAACACGGTGTTGATCATCCAGCGGATGGCAGCGGGAGCGGTGGGGCCCACCGAGAAATAGATGGGTTCGCCGTCAGCACTGAATTTGGAGCCAAAGGGCACAGCCAGCTGCCACAGCGGGGCGCTCTTGCCGGCAAATAACTTCTGGTAGTTGGTCAGCACCCACTCGTGGGGCCACCACTCCGGGGTAGTGGAGTTGATGGCCGCGCCGGTCTTGAAGGAACCGGTGATGATCCAGTACAGCGGGAAGGCGAACAGCACTGCCACGATGCTGATCAGGATGATGGCCAGAATGGTATAAGCGCTCATCTTCTTGAGCTTGCTGGGGTGACGCTTCAACGGCTTTTGCTTTTTAGCAGCAGCATTTGCACTCATTGCCCGGCACCTCCTTTAATTATCCTGGTTGCCCAGCTTGAACTGAACAGCCGACAGAATGGCGATGATCACTGCCAGCACAACGCCCATGGCGTTGCCGTAGCCGTAGCGGTACAGCTTGAAGGCGGTGTAGTAGATGTAGTACATAATGGTGTCGGTGCTGTGGTTGGGGCCGCCGGAGGTCAGCAGCTGGATCAGCGCAAAGCACTGGAAGGAGTTGATGGTGGTGATCACCAGAATGTACAGGGTGGTGGGCATGATGGCGGGCCACTTGATCTTCCAGAAGCACTGGAAGTCGGTGGCACCGTCCACTTCGGCAGCTTCCACGATGGACTGGTCTACGTTGCCCAGAGCCGAAACGTACAGCACGATGGGCTGGCCCACCGAGGTGGTGAGCAGGATCAGGATGATGCAGCCCAGCGCAAACCGCTCGTCGCCCAGCCAGTTGATGTTTTTATCGAGGATGCCAAGGGTCTTGCCCAGATAGTTAAAGATGCCGTAGTAGTTGTTGTACATCCACTTCCATACCACGGTAACGGCCACGGAGCCGGTGACGACGGGCAGGTAGAACACGCAGCGGAAAAGGCTGGTGGCCCACTCGGGCAGATCCACGATGGCGGAGGACACCCACAGCGAGAAGGCACAGGTGACGGGCACCGACACGATCACGATGATAAAGGTGTTCTTCAATGCACCCAGAAAGATAGGGTCTGTGAACAGCTCTTTGTAGTTTGCAAGGCCCACAAAGATATCGGCACGGTTCATGGTGGAGTCAAAGAAACTGGTCACCACGCACAGGATCATGGGGTAAATGACGAAGCCCAAAAAGAAGATTAGGCTGGGCAGCAGGAAGCAATAGGAAGCAAAGGTCTCGCGCCGTACCAGTGCACTGCTGCGCTTAGGCTCTTTGATCGCCGTTTTTGCAGCCAAGAGGATCACCGTTCCTTTCCGGTAAGTTTTTTACAAATAAAGCCCCTCCCTCGTCGGGAACTTCGAGGAAGGGGCAAAGGCTCATCTCAAATTTTCTGCCCCCGGCAGAACGGATGCATTATGCCTGTGCGGCAGCGTTTGCGTTGTCCACAAAGGTCTTGACAGCGGTCTCTACGTCCTCGCCGGTGCCAACGCGCTGAAGCATGTTCCACCACTCGGTACGAGCCGTTGCCCAGCCCGGAGTGATCTGGTAGTAGTCGCCCAGATAATTCATGAACTTGCTGTACTCGCTCATGATCTCGTTGCCGGCGTAGATATCGCCCACGCTGGAACGGACGGGGAAGTAGGTGGAAGCCAGCACGCTGTCTTTGACCTGATCGGGATCGGCAGCAATGAAGTCGATGAAGGTCTTGGCTGCTTCGATCTTGGCCTCGTCGCCGTTGTCAAAGATGCCAAAGCCCCAGATGCCGCCGCACAGCTTCGGGTCGCCGCTTGCGGTGGGGAATGCCATGGGCATGATCTCGTCGCCGCTGTTGGTCAGACCGGCGTCGTTGTTATCGGTGTTCAGCTGCTGGGCAATGTTCCAGCAGAAAGCCATCTGCAAGGTGCCGTTGCGGAACAGGGTGATCTCCTCGCCGCCGTTGATAGAAGCGTCGAAGTTGATGCCGTTGGTGTCGTACAGGGTCTGGATGGCCTTGATGTTCTCAGCAGAATCGGCGGTGTACTTGGTGTGGGCTGCATCGGTAAAGGTGCCGCCGTACATGTTGTTGATGATGGCGCGGGTGCCTTGGTCGCCGCCCTGACCGCTGCAATAAATGGCTGCAACATTCTCGTAGCCGCCCTTATACAGTGCGTCCACCGTGTTCAGGAAGTCATCGGTGCTCCAAGTGTGCTTGTCGGTGTCGATGTACTTGTCGGCGCCCACTTCCTTGACCTTGGTCATGTTCACGGCCATGCAGTGTGCGGTCATGCACAGGGGATACTCGTAGTAGTTGCCGGCGTCGTCCTTGCAGGCGGACTCCACGGACTCGTAGATGTCCTTCTTGGCATCATCGGTCCACAGGTCGTTCAGCGGAGCCATGACGCCCTTTGCGCCCCAGTTCGCAACCAGACGCTCGGGGCCTTCCATCACCAGATCGGGTGCGCTGCCGCCCTCAATGGCGGTGTTCACCTGATCGTCGCCGTTGGTGTAGTCCAGATATTCCACAGTGACCTTGATGTCAGGATACTTTGCGTTGAAGTTTGCAATGATCTCCTGCACGGTCTCATCCTTGCCCCAGCCGCCGATGGGGTATGTCCACAGTTTGATGCTGGTGGCACCGCCTGCTGCGGTGGAAGCAGCGGCAGAGCTTGCGGTGGAGGAAGCTGCGGTACTGGTGCTTGCAGAAGAGCCGCCGCATGCGGCCAGAGCGCCGGCTGCACCCAGAACGCCAGCGGCCTTCAGGAACGAACGGCGAGAAATGCAGTTTTTCATAATAGTTTCTCCTTCGCATTCAAAATGCTTCACGTTGTTGGCGGCCTGCCGTGCCAGCGGCCGCTCTTGATGGCTCTATTATAGAAAAATATTTTCATTTTGTCCATTTGCGGGTTTCATAAATTTTCAGCATGTGTCTATGCATGGTGCACAAAAGTCTGGGATATATGTTAAAATGCAAAGAAAACTTTCCGCAGCATACCTGAAATTATTACAAAATGGTACAAACCTATCATTCCGGTTGTGAAAAAACTTTTCGAAAACAAAATGCAGAAATGAAAGACTTTTTCACGAATAGGGCGTTTTTTCCGTAAAAACTGTATGCTCTGCACAGAACAAACGCGCAAAATGTGGGCAATGCGTCTCTTGCGCAGCGGAAACGATTCTTTTATACTTTATATAAAGGTGAATGAGACGGCACAGCCAGTGCAACACTGCCGTGCCGGAAAAGGGGAAAAGGAAAATGTCTACGAATTTTTGGGACCTGCTGCAACAGCATCAGGACGACCTGACAAAGTCGGGCCGTACCGTAGCAGATTACCTTGTGCAGCATGCGGCGGAAGCACAGTATCTGTCCATTTCGTCTTTGGCAAAAGAATGCCGCGTGGCAGAAGCCACGGTGTTCCGTTTCTGCCGGTCGCTGGGGTTTGAGGGCTACCACGAGATGCGCATTGCACTGGCGCAGGCCAACGCCACCGGCGCACTGGTGAACCAGCGCGTGCCGGAGCCGGACGCCGACACCGCCACCTTGTGCGAGCACGCAAGCGCCCTGCTGATGACTACCATCAACGGCACCCAGAACAACCTTTCGCCGCAGGCGGTGGATAAGGCTTCGGAGCTGCTGCACAAGGCCCGGCAGGTGTATTGCCTTGGTCAGGGCGGCAGCATGTACATCGCCAACGACATCTGTGCCCGGTTTGCCTGCATCTCCACCAAGTTCCGCACCGCCGGCGACAGCCACATGCAGCTGATCACGGCCAGCCTGATGACGGCCGAAGATGTGGTGCTGTTTGTTTCCTATTCCGGTGCCACCCGCGATATGCTGGAAACGCTGCGCGCGGCCAAGGCAGCGGGCGCCAAGATCATTCTGCTGACCCACTACGAGGATTCGCCCGGCGCAAAGCTGGCAGACATCGTGCTGCTGTGCGGCGCGCAGGAAAGTCCGCTGGACTCCGGCAATATTCCGGTCAAGGTGGCGCTGCTGTATGTGGCCGAGGTTCTGGTGCTGCGCTACACCATGGACGACCCCGAAAACGCCAACGCCGCACAGGACCGCACCAGCGAAGCACTGGCGGTCAAAATGTTGTAAAAACAAGCTTTTGTATGGGGCTGTTGCAAAATAGCTCTCTGAAAAAAATCATGCACAAAACCCGGAACCCTTTCTCGGCCAAAACGGCTCAAAAGGGCTCCGGGTTTCTGCTCTTACGCTATTTCTTTGTGCAAGCTGCTAGTGCTTTTTTATTTTGCAGCAGCCCCGTCACTGCGTGCCGCCGCCCTGTTCGCCCCCGCCACCGGCAAAACGGCGTGGCCCCCGCAGACGTTCCTATAGGGTGGGACCCGTGCACCTTCGTCCCCTCACCACGGCAAAATAAAAAACAAGCTCCAGCCTGAACTGGAGCTTGTTTTTTATGCCGGTGGTGGGGGTCGAACCCACACGTGTTATTAGCACAAGGGATTTTGAGTTTTTGTCCTCATCTTCCATCTGGTGTCATCCAGTGATATCTAGTGATATCTGGTTCCCACTGTGCAAAGGCAAAATTCACGCCTCAACGAACAATAATTTGGAATATCCACGATTTTTCGATGCGTTTTCCCCCTACTCTGTTTTTTCGGTTTGGACCGCCCAAATGGAAACTGGAGGGATGTTCAGGAGGGATGCAGGGCAAAACGCTCCTCTGCTTAGGCACAAAACGAAAGGAAAGTCAAGGATAATGAATCAAATTCAAGCAAAAGAGTATTATAAAAAATTATTTGTGAACTATCCTGATGTGCTGTCTGTCGAAGAAGCAACAACTTTACTCGGTTTCAAAAGCCAGACTGCCATCATCAGAAGAATCCATCAACATAGAATTCGCTGCCTGAAAGTCGGACGATCTTTCATGATTCCGAAAGAATATCTCATCGACTATCTTTTGGATAGCTAAATTATACAGCCATTATATTACATAGCGCACCACTTTTCAATAAGAAAAGAGTGCGCTTTTTATTTTCAAACGAAAGGCGGTCGATTTTTTGAACACAAGCTGGAGCAAAAACGTTGAAAAAGCCACATGACACTTGACTACTTCTACGGACAAGCCGGAGAGCTGTTCTCCTTCTACCGCATTCCAAAGGCTCTGTTTCAGGAGCCACGGTTCCAGAGCCTGTCAACCGATGCCAAAACCCTGTACGGCATCCTGCTGGACCGCATGAGCCTGTCTGTGAAAAACGGCTGGCTGGACGAGCAGAACCGGGTGTTCATCATCTTCACGATAGAGGATGTCAAGAGGGCATTGTGTTGCGCAGACAACAAAGCGACCAAGCTGCTCCGGGAACTCGAAAAGTTTGGTTTGATTGAACGAAAACGAAGAGGTCTGGGAAAGCCAAGTTTGGTGTATGTGAAGAACTTTTCGGCAGAATCGTCAAAATCAATATTCCAGAATCGTGATTTTCACGATTCTGGAGGCTTCAAAAACGCAAGTCAAGACCCTGCAAAATCACGATGTAATAAGACTAAAGAGAATGATACTGAAATGAGTGAGACTGATCCCTTCTATTCTGAAGAATCGGATGAGATGAGCAAACGCACCCAACTGGAAGAATTTTTTTCTCAGTCTTTAGAGGTAGACCTTCTGCTCCGGCTTTGCCCGGACGATGAGGATACCATCTATCAGATCATGGATTTACTGGTGGACACCTGTGCCACCAAGCGCAAGACGCTGCGCATTGCCGGGGACGATAAACCCGCTGAGGTGGTACGCAGCCGGTTTATGAAGCTAAACGCCGACCATATTCGCTTTGTGCTGAAGTGCCTTGCAGAGAACAGCAGCCCGATCCGAAACATGAAACAATATCTGCTCGCTTCTCTGTACAACGCACCCACCACGATGCAGCTTTCCTACCAGAACCAAACCAACCACGACTTAGCGATGCGGAGGTGATAAAAATTTCAAAGAAAGCAACTACGATTGCCATCGTCAACCAGAAAGGCGGCACCGGCAAGACCACCACCTGTGAAAATCTGGGCATCGGGCTGGCGATGGAGGGCAAAAAAGTCCTGTTGGTGGACGCTGACCCGCAGGGCAGCTTGACCATCAGCATGGGCTGGCAGCAGCCCGATGAACTGCCCACCACTCTTTCCACCCTGATGGCAAAAGCCATGAACGGCCAGAGCATTCCGCCCGGTGAAGGCATCCTGCACCATGCAGAGGGCGTTGACCTGATTCCGGCAAACATTGAACTGGCAGGGCTGGAAGTCTCTCTTGTCAACACCATGAACAGGGAAAAGATGCTCAAGCAGGTGTTGGACGGTGCAAAACGAGAATACGACTTTATCCTGTTGGATTGCACCCCTTCCCTTGGGATGCTGACCGTCAATGCCTTGGCAGCGGCAGACACCACCCTGATTCCGGTGCAAGCGCAGTACCTTTCTGCAAAGGGCCTGGAACAGCTTTTGCAGACCGTGCAGAAGGTCCGACGGCAGATCAACCCCAAACTGAAAATCGAGGGCATCCTGCTCACCATGACCGATAGCCGCACCAACTATGGACAGCAGATCGACAACCTGATTCGGGGTGCCTACGGCAGCAAGATCAAGGTGTTCGACCAGACCATTCCACGGTCTGTCCGTGCTGCGGAGATCAGTGCAGTGGGCAAAAGCATTTTCCAGCACGACCCCAAAGGCAAGGTGGCAGAAGCCTATAAATCTCTGACTGGGGAGGTGATTGCGAATGCCGAAAGGCAGCTTAAACGTGTCGCTGAAAGGGGCAGATGACATTTTCTCCACCGAAGAATCCCGGCAGGAGCAGCAGCGGGAACAGGTGCAGCAGATTCCTATTGGAGAACTGTTTCCTTTCAAAAACCACCCCTTTAAGGTTTTGGACGATGAATCCATGCAGCGCACGGTGGAAAGCGTGGAGCAGTACGGTGTGCTTTCTCCGCTGATCGCACGTCCACGCCCGGAGGGTGGCTATGAGATTATCTCCGGGCACCGCCGTCAGCACGCTGCACAGCTTGCCGGGCTGGATGCCCTGCCGGTCATTGTCCGCAACATGGATGACGATGCCGCAGTTTTGCTCATGGTGGACAGCAATCTCCAACGTGAGAACATCCTGCCCAGTGAAAGGGCTTTCGCCTACAAAATGAAGCTGGAAGCCTTAAAAAATCAAGGTGCTAGGTCAGATTTAACTTCGGCCCAAATTGGGCCGAAGTTGACAGCAGCCGAAAAAGTGGCAGAGGAAGCCAATGATACCAAGTCGCAGGTCAAGCGATTTATCCGCCTAACCTGCCTTATCCCGGAACTGCTGGACATGGTAGACGAAAAGAAAATTGCATTCAATCCCGCTGTGGAGTTGTCCTATCTGGACGAAGCCCAACAGCGGGATTTTTTAGAGGCAATGAACGACACCCAGAATGCACCGTCCCTTTCCCAAGCGCAACGGCTCAAAAAGCTGGCACAGGAAGGGCACTTCTCGTATGATGTTGCCTTTGCCGTTATGGGAGAAGAGAAAAAGGACGAGCTGGACAAGGTGGTCATCAAAAACGATACCCTGCGGAAATATTTCCCCCGCAGCTACACCCCGAAACAGATGGAGGACACCATCATCAAGCTGCTGGAACAATGGCAGCGCAAACAGCAGCGGCAGAATGAACGCTGACTTATACTGTAACGAAAGACCCGATGGGGTCTTTTTCTTTTGCAAACAAAAGGAGAAAACGCCTATGAAAAACAACGCTACCCGCACCATCCGCTCCGAGGAGATCACCATTGATGTGCGTATCTGCGCTACACTGGCGGCAAACCGGGGCAGCGGTGTGGTCTACCTCGCAGCCATTGCCCCGGATATGGAGCTGACCGTCATCACGCTGGACGAGGCTCCCGACATCCTGCCCTGCTTTGAGGAGGACGATGCCTGCCTGAACCTTCCCAACACCTCGCTGCTGCTCTGCTACAACCCGGCGCAGGTGCTGAAGATGGGCGGCAAGCACTACCTGACCGGCCCGGTGATTCTGGTCCGCACCAACATGGACGGCGAGGTCATCTCGCTGACTATCGATGAGGTCTACCTGTTCCAGAAGTATCTGGAAAGCCACAGCATCACCCTGATGGCTGACGACCAGAAGCTGCCCTGCATCTGCATCGACTGAGGTGCCGCTATGTCAACGAGAGCGGAATTTTTCCAGAGTATGTATCCGGGACTGTCCGATGGTGAAGTCATTGATGAACTTATCAAAGCCAGCATATACGGTTTTGAACACGGCCCGGAGGTTGTGACCATCAGTGCCGCAGAGGGCATTCATTATGTGCCTTACGATGCGGAAATGCAGAAAAAGCTTCCGTATTATGGAGGTGCCTACGAAGCCTGCAATATTCCTTTTACGGATTTCCAGATCCGCTATCAGCCGGAGCAGATTCGCATTGTGGATGGTAAACGCATCCTAGAGGATACAGCATTTCTCTGCCGGAAGGACAATGATCACTTCCTTATTCTGCCGAGCATTTATGAGAAGCTGGACTTGGATGACTGGCTTCTGGCACACCTGTTTTTCTACGACAAAGACGGAAAACGGTATATCGGTGTGGAACTGTCGGAGGTTGTGTGATGCGATTTGTCTTTGGATTTATGCTGTTTGAAGCCGGCGCTTTTTTTGGCTTCTTTGTGGCAGCTCTGTTGAACGCCGCCCGTGCTGGGCAGGAAATCACTATCAAATTTGAGGAGGAAGATAATGGAACAGAACGAGAACACTCTGTCGGTGCTGAAAATTGCGCCGGGACAGCATCCGCAGCAGGTCGAGATTGACAATGACCTGAAAGCGCTGCAGCAGGCGGTTGGCGGCTCGATTGGTGCAAGCTATCCCTTTGAAGACCCGGTGGCCATCGTTTACAACGATGACGGCAAGCTCATGGGGCTGCCGCTGAACCGCGCTCTGCGGGATGAAAGCGGCGAGGCCTATGATGTGGTTGCCGGAACGTTTCTGGTGGTGGGGCTGGGCGAGGAGGATTTTGCATCCCTGACCCCGGAACTGGCGCAGAAGTACGAGCAGCTTTTCCATCAGCCGGAAGCCTTTCTGAAATTGGGCAACCGTCTGCTGGTGCTGCCGGTGCCTGATGAACCTCCGGCAGAAAAGCCCCGCACTAAGCCCTCGGCAGAGCATGACCGCTAAAATCACCCTGCTGCACGGGAGGTGATGGCAGTGCAGGAAGAAATCGAACAGAAGTCATTCAACATTATGATCTCGACCACAAAGCTGTCTGCCCGGACCGTCCTGCGGGCGGTCAAGGCGGCGTTTCGGCTGTACCAGTCCAAGGCATCCCAAGGCAAGCAGAGCGTCCGCACCCTGCTGCGGCAAAACCGGGGCGTATCCAGCGTGGAGATCAGCAAGACCGGCATCCGTGGTCTGGAACGCTACGCTAAAAAGTACGGCATCGACTACGCCATCCGCAAGGACACCTCCGAGGTGTCGCCCCGGTATCTGGTCTTTTTCAAAGCCCCGGATGCAGAAGCCTTCCAATCGGCGTTCAAGGAGTATTCAGCATCCCTGTTGAACAAGGACAAACGCCCCTCGGTGCTGGCAAAACTGCATGAACTGGTGCAGGCAGCGGCAGAACTCCCCGGTAAAGTCCGGCACAAGGAACAGGAGCGTGGGCTGTGACCACAAAAAAGCTGACAAAGCTGCTGGCACTCTATCTGCCCTATCTTCTGCTGGGTCTGGTTGCAACCAACTTTGGCGAAGCATGGCGGCTGGCGGAGGGCAAGGAACTGGGCGATAAGATCATGTCCATGATGGGCACTGTCCCGGTGGCATTTGCAAACCCGCTGCCAAGCCTGCATCCGCTTGATTTGCTGGTGGGCTTGTGCTGCGGTGCCGCGATGCGGCTGGCGGTCTATCTGCGTGGCAAAAACGCAAAAAAGTACCGCCACGGCATGGAGTATGGCTCTGCCCGGTGGGGTACGCCCAAGGACATTGAACCGTTCATGGCACCCAAGTTTGCTGACAACATCATCCTGACCAAGACGGAACGGCTGATGATGTCCAATCGTCCGCCGGACCCCAAGAACGCCCGGAATAAAAACGTTCTGGTGGTGGGCGGTTCCGGTTCAGGTAAAACACGCTTTTGGCTGAAGCCCAACCTTTTACAATGCCACAGTTCCTATGTGGTAACAGACCCGAAAGGAACTATCGTGCTTGAATGTGGCAATGCAATGTTGAAGAATGGCTATAAGGTCAAGATCCTGAATACCATTAACTTTTCCAAGAGTATGCACTATAACCCCTTCTCCTATGTTCACAGCGAAAAGGACATTCTGAAACTTGTCACAACCCTGATGACCAACACCAAGGGCGAAGGGTCCGGTGGGGACCCATTCTGGGAGAAATCGGAGCGTCTTTTGCTCACCGCCCTGATTGCCTATCTGCATTATGAAGCCCCTGTCGAGGAGCAAAACTTCGCTACTCTGCTGGAAATGCTCAACACCATGCAGGTGCTGGAGGACAACGAGGAATACCAAAATCCGGTGGATCTGCTGTTTGAAGAACTGGCAAAAAAGAAGCCCAACAGCTTTGCCGGGCGGCAGTACAAGCTTTACAAGCTGGCTGCCGGCAAGACCGCAAAATCCATCCTGATTTCCTGCGGCGCACGGCTGGCTCCCTTCGACATCCAAGAACTGCGTGACCTCACCATGTATGATGAACTGCAACTGGATACGTTGGGCGATAAGAAAACGGCGCTGTTCCTCATCATGTCGGACACGGATTCCACCTTCAACTTCCTCATCAGCATGGTCTACACCCAGCTTTTCAACCTCCTGTGCGATAAAGCAGACGATGTGTACGGCGGCAAGCTGCCCATCCATGTGCGGTGCCTGATCGACGAGTGCGCCAACATCGGGCAGATTCCCAATCTGGAAAAGCTGGTAGCCACCATCCGCAGCCGTGAGATCTCTGCCTGCCTTGTTTTGCAGGCGAGAAGCCAGTTGAAAGCCATCTACAAGGACAATGCGGACACTATCGTGGGCAACAT
>CAKSWG010000017.1 GCA_934511465.1 uncultured Faecalibacterium sp.
AGCCCCAACCCGCTGATCCGCTCCACCACCCCGGGTCTGGAGACCAACAAGCACGGCTGCATCGTCACCGACGGCGATGACGGCAAGACCAGCCGTGACGGTGTGTACGCGGGCGGTGACGCTGTGACCGGCGCTGCCACCGTCATCAAGGCCATGGGCGCCGGCAAAGCCGCTGCAAAGGCCATTGACGAGTACATTCAGAATAAATAATTCCTGATAAGATGTGCAGAGAGGACCGGAAAGCCATCGGCTTTTCGATCCTCTTTCCCATTTTTATACAGCTTTCCTGCATTGTTGGTATTTTATTTACACATCCCTATCAATTATGGTATAATAATACCATCTATCAAAGGCGCAGCGTTGTATCCGGTATGAAGCGGCGCTGCTTTCGTTCTGATTTGGAGGCGAAGCCCATGCATCCACTGCTCATTCTGATCCTGATCTTCGATGTGCTCATTGCTGTTTCGTCGGTGCTGAACCTTGTCAACATGATGCGGGTGAACCTGCTGGTGGAAGAGCGCAAAGCCGAAGCCGTTACCGTACAGCGGGTGCGGGTGTGCAGGGCTGCTGCTGGGAAAGGCGGCATCCTTACCTCCTACTTTGGCGTGTACGCCTGCCCGGGCGAAGTTGGCAAGGGTGAGTTCACTTCCACGAACCCCTACGGCAGTGAGGCCGCCGTGCCCGCCCAGACCACCGTTGTGCCCATGAAGGCTTCCGGTGTGCTGGAGCAGTGCGACATTGCCGCCCACCTGCGCCGCCGTCTTTTGCCGCTGTGGCTCACGGTGCTGGGCTTCTCGGTGCTGCTTGTGGCATTCGTCAATTCGTAAATCAGACGCAAAAACGTATTTTCGGCGTTCTTCGCCGGGAAAATATATTTTGTAAAGGAAGGCAATTATGGAACTACTCAAACTACTCGGCATTGTCATCGTCATCGCTGGCTTTGCACTGAAACTGGACTCCATTCTCGTCATTCTGGTTGCAGCCGTTGTGACTGCGATCGTTGGCGGCTTGGGCCCCGTCACCCTGCTGGAGACCCTTGGCAGCACCTTTGTGGCCAACCGCAGCATGGCAATTTTTATCATTATCATGCTGGTCACCGGCACGCTGGAGCGCAACGGCCTGCGTGAGGCAGCTGCGGCTCTGATCGGCAAGTTCAAGGGCGCGACCTCCGGTCTGGTCATTGGCATCTACGGTGTTATGCGCGCGGTCTTTGCCGCCTTCAATGTGGGCTTTGGCGGCGTGGCCGGCTTTGTCCGCCCTGTGATCATGCCTATGGCAGAAGGTGCTATTGTGGCGCGGGGCTATGAACCCAACGAGGACCATGTTGAGGAGCTGAAGGGCATGGCTTCCGGCATGGAGAACATCACCTGGTTCTTTGGTCAGGTGCTGTTCGTGGGCGGCTCCGGCGCACTGCTGGTGCAGAGCACGCTGGCCGGCCTTGGCATTGAAGTGGAGCTGGCCCCGCTGGCTGCCATTGAAGTGCCGGTGTGCATCATTGCTACCACCGTTGCGATCGTGTTCTACATCATCAAGGACCGCAAGATGGTTCAGAAGTACTACAAATAAGGGAGGACAGAAGAATGAGCTTTTTTACAAGTGCTGATGTCACCCTCGCCAATAAGGTGATGGAAGTCATCTACATCATTATCGGCCTGCTGTGCATCAACTGTGGCGTGAAGAACCTGAAGGACAAAGAGAACTCCGAGCCTGTGGGCACCTTTATTTTCTGGGCTGCTCTGGGCGTTGTGATCGCACTGGGCCGCTGGCTGCCCGCTCTGGTAAGCGGTATTCTGGTCGTTGTCATGTGCCTGCCCGCCATCTTCAAGAAGGTGAAGAAGGGTGCCGTCTCTGCTGCTACCAAGGCTGAGACCGAGGCTGCCTATGAGAAGATCGGCATGAAGATCTTTGCTCCTACCCTGAGCATCGGCGTGATGGCTGTTATCTGCGCCATCACCGGTCTGGGCATCGGCCTGTCTGCTCTGAACGGCGTTGCCATCGGCGTGCTGGTATCCATCATCCTGCTGATGATCATGAACAAGGAGAACAAGCCCTCCACCTTCCTGAACGATTCCGAGCGTATGCTGTCCACCGTCGGTCCCCTGTCCATGCTGCCCATGCTGCTGGCATGTCTGGGTTCCATCTTCACCAAGGCCGGTGTCGGCGATGTGATCTCTGACATCGTCAGCCACATCGTCCCGGAGGGCAATGTGAACGCCGGTATCGTGGTGTACGCCGTTGGTATGATGCTGTTCACCATGATCATGGGCAACGCCTACGCCGCCATCACCGTTATGACCGTGGGCATTGGCTATCCGTTCGTTCTGGCACACGGTGCAAACCCCGTCGTTATTGGTATGCTGGCCCTCACCTGCGGCTTCTGCGGCACCCTGTGCACCCCGATGGCGGCAAACTTCAACACCGTGCCTGTGGCTCTGCTGGACATGAAGAAGCCCATGGGCGTTATCAAGAATCAGGTGCCCGTTGCCATCATCATGCTGGTGGTCCAGATCGTGATGATGATCCTGCTGAAGTGATCGTCTGCCCCGCTGTATCTTTTAGTTTTTAAAATTAGATCGAGTGATTGAATGGAACAAGCAATTCAGCACGGTGCCAACGTTATTATCAAGGACTGGGTCCGGCTCCGTGCAAGAGAACGTCTTTTGATCGTATCCAGTTTGAATTATGCCACGGAAGTACAAGCCATGCAGGCAGCGGCCAAAGCGGTGGGCGCCACCGCCGAGGTCCTGCTGCTGGACGATCTGCACGAACAGGTGGGCCCGTATTTTGACGACCGTGAGGACGCCTTTGACCCCTATGACGCAGTGATCGGTGCCACCGAGTATTCGCTCATCACCACGCGGGCGGTCAAGCGTGTGGTGCAGCGGAGGAACCGGTTCCTCTCGCTGCCGCTGAGCACCAGCAACGGCCAGTCACTGCTGAGCTACGACTTTTTGAACATGAGCCTGCCCAAGAGCCGCATCATGGCCAGCATCATCATGCAAAGCTACCAGAATGCCAGCCACATCCATGTCACCACAGACCTTGGCACAAATCTGGATCTTACCATCGAGGGCCGCACGCCGGGCTTTTTCAACGGCTGCTGCCGCGACGGCAACGGTCTGGCTTCGTCCAGTATGGAAGTGTACGTGGCCCCGGTGGAGACCGAGACCAGCGGCACCCTGATCTTGGACGGCTCCATGGGCTACATCGGCGTGGTGTCCAGTCCGGTGCGGGTGGAGCTGCGCCATGGCAGGATCGTGGACATTGAGGGCAACGAAAGCGGCAGGCGGCTCAAAGAGTTCCTGCGCCGCTTCAAGGACCCCGATGATATGGTGGTGGCTTCGGAGTTTGGCATCGGGCTGAACACCCACTCCCACTGCAATGGCAACTGCTACATCGAGGACGAATCCACCTACGGCACCTTCCACATCGGCTTTGGGCGCAACATTGCGCTGGGCGGTGTGCAGGACGCCACCGGCCACTTCGACCTCGTCACCCACGATCCCTGCATCTATGTGGACAACCGCATGATCATGGACCACGGTCAGCTGACGATTCTCGAACCATCCATTTATATCTGAGAAAGAAGGCAATTCCTTATGAAGATCCTTATCACCGGTTTCAATCCCTTTGGCGGCGAGTCCGTCAACCCTGCTTTTGAGGCGGTCAAGCTGATGCCCGACACCATTGCCGGTGCTCAGATCATCAAGCAGGAAGTTCCCACCGAGTTTGGCCGCGCAGGCGAAGTGCTGGAAGCCGCCATGAACGCTTCGAAGCCCGATGTGGTCATCTGCATCGGTCAGGCCGGCGGCCGCTCCGCCATCACCCCGGAAAAGGTGGGCATCAACATCATGGATGGCCGCATCCCGGACAACGCCGGTTATCAGCCCGTGGATGTGACCATCCGCGAGGATGGCGAGACTGCCTACTTCACTTCCCTGCCCGTGAAGGCCATGGTGCAGAAGATGAAGGATGCCGGCATTCCGGCTGCTCTGTCCTACACCGCAGGCTCCTATGTGTGCAACTACCTGATGTACACCCTGCTGTACCTCATCGACAAGAAGTTCCCCGGCGTGCGCGGCGGTTTCATCCACGTGCCTTACGCCATGGAGCAGGTGGTGAATAAGCCGCTGGGCACCCCCAGCATGGATCTGCACCAGATCGCCCGCGGTCTGGAAAAGGCTGTGGAAGCCATTGTGGAGAACGACAGCGACATTGCTGTGAATATGGGTACCACCCACTAATTGCCCCTATACGATTTAAATGCCCTCCGCTTCGCTCTGGGCATGTTTAGAGGAAATTATTATTTTGTATTTGTAGTTCCGAAATGCCTGCGGGCATTTCGGAACTACTTTTTTCACGAGTGGGGTCGTAAGGGAAAGCGGCTTGTTTTTTAAGGAAGATGCCATTGCCCACTGCGGCCTCTCTGGTGAAAATACAAAGTCCGGCAGACCGCAGTCTGCCGGACTTTGTGCTATTTAAAATAAAATTTCCGCTATTTATGGCCAGAGCCGTGCGGCGGCCATTCCAAATCGTTATTCTGCGGTTTCTGTGGTCAGAACGGGATACCCCGTTCTCACGCACCGTACGGCACACCGGGCGCTGCCGCCGGTGGTGCAGGTGAAGAGGGTCAGGTCCCAATCCGCGGAATCCGCCGTCTTTTCGGTCATTTTTTCGATCTGCGTGGGCTGAAGCGTTTCCACCGTGCTCACCTCATAGGTCCAGCGCATGCCGTCCATATCGGTAAAATAGACCTCCGAACCTTCGGCCAGCCACTTGATGGGGCTGAAATGCTTGGCATAGTTGTGGGCGCAGACTACCATGTTGTCCGCATAGGTGGAGCCGGAGTACCGGCCCGGCGCGATCTTCAGGCCCGCATAGCTCCACTCGCTCATCACAGGCAGGTTGAGCCCTGCCGCCGGGATGGACAGGTAGCCGATGTAGTTCCAGCCGTCCAGCTCCACCTCGGTCATGGGCTGTGCGGGGTCCAGCTCCGGCTGCAAAGCCATCGTATCCGATTTTTCTTTTTCCTCAATGGTGGTGGTCAGCGTTTGTTCCAGCTCGCCCAAAGCCTGCTGCGCGGCCTTGTCGGCGCGGGCAGCATCCCATTTGTTGTAGGCCAGCAGCGCTGCCGCCGCCAGAATGAGCAGTGCGCCCACTGCCATACACACTTTTCCAATTTTTTGTCTCATAGCAATGTTCCCTTTTTGTTCCGTGGTGCCTCCGTTTCTTCCAGTATATGCGCAATCGGCATGTTTGTCCAGCAAAAACTCACCGGTCCGGCAGCAGGCGGCGCACCAGCCGCACCATCAGCGGCGTCAGCGGCAGCCACACCGCCGTGCACAGCACATTGAACAGGGTGTGCGCATTGGCGATCTGCCGGGCAATGACCGCGCACTCCGGCCCGGCAGGCGAAAGCTGCTGCACCAGTGCCGTGAAGGACCGCAAAAACACGCAGCACACCGCCGCGCCGCTCAGGTTGAAAATGGCGTGGGCTGCGGCCACCCTCTTTGCGTCTCTGCCCTGCCCGATGGATGCCAGCACCGCCGTGATGGTGGTGCCGATGTTGTCACCCAGCAGCACCGGGATGGCCCCCGCCAGCCCCAGCAGGCTGTGCACGCCGTCCGGGCCCGGCTGTGCCGCAGCGCTTTGCAGCATGGCAATGGTGGCCGAGCTGCTCTGCACGGTCAAGGTCATGCCAAGGCCCGCCAGCAGGCCAAGAAGCGGGTTTTCCTGCACCTGCAAAAGCCACTGCCACAGCCGGGGACTTTCAGCCAGCGGCTGCAAGGCGCTGCCCATGACCGTGATGCCCTCAAACAGCAGGCCGAACCCGAACAGTGCTTCGCCTGCACAGCGGCCTTTCTGGCCCTTGCAGGCAAAGCAGAGCAGCACCCCGCCAAACAACAGCAGATACCGCCATTTTTCCACCTGAAACGCCAACAGCTGGGCGGTGACGGTGGTGCCAATGTTGGCCCCGAACACCACCGGCACGGCCTGACGCAGCTGCAACAGGCCCGCCGCCAGAAACGCAATGACCATCACCGTAACGGCAGAGCTGCTCTGCACCACCGCTGTTACCGCCGCACCGGTCAGCACACCTGCCGCAGGGTTTGCGGTACAGCGGGCCAGCACACTGCGCAGCCGCTTGTTCGCACCCTGCTGGATGGCGCGGCTCATGCTGTCCATGCCGTACAAAAACAACGCAAGACCGCCAAAGAGCTGCAAGATCACAAAGAATTTCTGCTCCATGCTTCCTTCTCCCTTCTCTGCTTGTTTATGTTTATGCAGCAGGCAGAAGAACAACCCTCTTTATGAATTTTTGTTTAACATTTCAAAATCCGCTTGCAATCCGGATGCACGGGGTATATTATTATCAGGCGTTAATAGTTGACTACTGTTAAGCATTTTGCAATGAGGAGAAATATCATGTTCCAACAACCTGAAGAAGCGCTGAGCTTCCACGGCGTATGCCATTATCTCGGCCAGTTGAGCAAAGCCGCCAAAACCGGCATAAAGGCCGCACTGGATGGCTGCCCCAGATGCCATTTTCCCATGCTGGAAGGCATCACTCACACCATAAACGTGCATGGACAGAACGGCGTGATCTCCGTTTCCGACCTTGCCGGAGAGCTGCACCAGACCCTTCCTGCCATCAGCCGTGCGCTGCGCCTGCTGGAAGCGGACGGGCTGCTCATCCGGGAGACCGCGCCGGATGACCGCCGCAAAACGCTGGTGCGCATCACGCCAAAGGGGCATGCCGCCTGCCAGCAGTGTGAGGACGCTTTGAGCGACTACTTCACCTGCGTGATGGCGCGGCTGGAGCCGGAACAGGCGGCCCAGCTGAACGCTTTGCGCGGCGCACTGATGGACGCCGTTCTGGCCGAAAACGCTTCCCGCCAAGCCCAAAATACCGAAGGGAGAACCGAACCATGACAAAGATCTTCAAGCAGCTGGCCCGGCACTGGGCCGTCTGCCTTGTAGTGTTCGCGCTGCTGTTCGTGCAGGCGTACTGCGATCTTTCGCTGCCGGATTACACCAGCAAGATCGTGGACACCGGCATCCAGCAGGGCGGCATCGAGAGCCCTCTGCCCGAAACGATACGCAAGAGCACGCTGGATGCCCTCTCACTGCTGATGCGTGAAGAGGACGCCGACACGCTCCAAAATGCCTACGAGTATTATGTTCAGGACAACGGCGTTCTGAAACTCCGCAGCGATCTAACCGCCGACGAGCGCGCCGCGCTGGAGGACGCCATCACCACGCCGGACATCGTGCTGTATATGGCTGCTGCACAGGCGGCAAATGCCCCCGCCGGGCAGGACACTATGGGTATGACAAGCCTTGCCGACATGCAGGCGGCCCGCACAGAAGCTGCCGAAACCGAAGCCGAAACCGTCACTCCTTCTGCCGAAGATCTGGACACCGTGTGCGCCCAGTTTGCCGCCATGGCCCAGATGCCCGGCTTTGACCGCAGCGCTCTCCAACAGCAGCTGGCCGGTGCCATGGGACAGCTGGATGAGACCGTAGCCGAGAACCTCAAGAGCCAGTCCATGCTGCTGGTGCAGCTGGAATACGAGGCCCAAGGCGTGGCCCACACGGTGCAGATGCATTACCTTTATAAGGTGGGCGGGCAGATGCTGGGCCTGACCCTGCTGATGGTGGCCGTGTCCATTGCGGTGGGCTTCCTTGCTTCCCGCGTGTCCGCCGCCATTGGCCGCGACCTGCGCCGCGAGACCTTCTCTTCGGTCATTCACTTCTCCAACGCCGAGATCGAGAACTTCTCCACCGCATCCTTGATCACCCGCACCACCAACGACATCCAGCAGGTGCAGTTCGTGTGCGTGATGCTGCTGCGTATGGTGGCCTATGCACCCATTCTGGGCATTGGCGGCGTGCTGCATGTGATCAACAGCAGCACCGGCCTTTCTTGGATCATCGTGCTGGATGTGGCCATCCTGCTGCTGCTCATCCTTTTCCTGATGAGCGTAGCCATGCCAAAATTCAAGGTGATGCAGGCCCTTGTGGACCGGCTGAACCTTGTCAGCCGCGAAATTCTGACCGGCATCATGCCGGTGCGTGCCTTCAGCCGCGAAGCCTTTGAAGAAAAGCGCTTTGATAAGGCCAACAAGGACCTGATGGGCACCCAGCTGTTTACCAACCGCGCCATGGTGGCCATGATGCCCTTTATGACCCTGATCATGAACGGCACCAGTCTGCTCATCGTCTGGTTCGGCGGCAAAGCCATGGACACCGGCACCATGCAGGTGGGCGAAATGATCGCATTCATCACCTACACCATGCAGATCGTCATGTCCTTCCTGATGTTGGCTATGGTGGCCGTGATGCTGCCCCGCGCCGGTGTGGCAGCGGACCGTATTGACGAGGTGATCCGCACCAAGGCCACCATCAACGACCCGGACGCAGCCACGGCAAAGCCCGCCGAAGCGCACAAAAACTGGCAGGGCGAGGTGCAGTTCCACGATGTGAGCTTCCGCTTCCCGGGCGCAGACAGCGACGCGCTGGAGCACATCAGCTTTACCGCCAAGCCCGGCGAGACCACAGCCATCATCGGCTCCACCGGCTGCGGCAAATCCACCCTGCTCAACCTCATCCCCCGCTTCTACGATGTCACCGGCGGCAGTGTGACTGTGGACGGCATCGATGTGCGCAATATGCCGCAGGCACAGCTGCACGACCTGCTGGGCTATGTGCCCCAGAAAGGCGTCCTGTTCAGCGGCACCATTGACAGCAATCTGAAATTCGGCGGTGAGCATATCACCGATGCCGACGTGCAAAAGGCAGCTGCCATTGCACAGGCCGCTGAGTTCATCGATGCAAAACCGCAGGGCTACGAAAGCCCCATCGCACAGGGCGGCTCCAATGTGTCCGGCGGCCAGAAGCAGCGCCTTTCCATTGCGCGCGCCATTGCCAAAGACCCAAAAATTTATCTGTTCGACGACAGTTTCTCTGCCCTCGACTTCAAGACGGACGTAGCCCTGCGTCGTGCGCTGAAGGCCAAGACCAACAACGCCACCGTGATCATCGTGGCACAGCGCATTTCCACCGTGCTGCATGCAAACCAGATCCTGGTTCTGGACGAGGGCCGTCTGGTGGGCAAGGGCACCCATGCCCAGCTGATGGCCAGCTGCCCGGAGTATCAGGAGATCGCCCGCAGCCAGCTGAGCCAGAAGGAACTCGACCTCGAAAACCTGAACACTGCAAAGGAGGGTGAGTGATATGCCAAGACCCGGTCGTCCCACCACCGAGCGCGCCAAGGACTTCAAAGGCACGCTGCGGCAGCTCATCCGCACCATGAGCCATTACAAGCTGCCGCTGATCACGGCCATTGTATTTGCCATTCTGTCCACCATTTTTAACATTGCAGGCCCCAAGGTGCTGGCCAAAGCCACCACCGCCCTTGCCACCGGCTGGATCGCCAAGCTGCGCGGCACCGGCAGCATTGATTTTGCGTATATCGGCCGCATTCTGTTGTTTTTGCTGGGCATGTACCTGCTGAGCAGCGCGTTCAGCTTTATTCAGGGCTGGCTCATGACCGGCCTTTCCCAGAAGGTGTGCTACGACTTCCGCAAGCAGATCAGCCAGAAGATCAACCGCCTGCCCCTCGCCTATTTTGAAAAGCGCACCGTAGGCGAGGTGCTCTCCCGCATCACCAACGATGTGGACACGCTGGGCCAGAGCCTGAACCAGAGCATCACCCAGCTCATCACCAGCGTCACCACCATGATTGGCGTGCTGGTCATGATGCTTTCCATCAGCCCCAAAATGACCCTGATCGCCCTCCTCATCCTGCCGGTTTCGCTGGCGCTGGTGCTGGTGGTGGTCAAATTCAGTCAGAAATACTTCAAGGCCCAGCAGGCCACCTTGGGCGTTGTGAACGGTCAGGTGGAAGAGGTGTACTCCGGCCACAACGTGGTCAAGGCCTTCAACCGCGAGGCCGTTGTGCTGGCCGACTTCAACGCCGCCAACGACAAGCTGTACGAATCTGCGTGGAAAAGCCAGTTCCTCTCCGGCCTGATGATGCCCATTATGAACTTTGTGGGCAACTTGGGCTATGTGGCGGTGGCCATCGTGGGCAGCATCTTTGCGGCAAACGGCACCATCACCATCGGCGACATCCAAGCCTTTATCCAGTACGTCAAAAACTTCACCCAGCCCATCCAGCAGCTTTCGCAGGTGAGCAACATGCTCCAGAGCATGGCCGCTGCCGCCGAGCGCGTGTTCGAGTTTTTGAACGAGCCGGAAGAGGACCAGAAAGCAAGCCCTGCCCGCCGCGCGGACCCGGCCAGCATCAACGGTCAGGTCACGTTCAGCCACGTCAGGTTCGGCTATACGCCCGAAAAGACCATCATCCACGATTTCAGCTGTGCGGTGCAGCCCGGCCAGAAGGTGGCCATCGTGGGCCCCACCGGCGCCGGCAAGACCACCATGGTCAAGCTGCTGATGCGCTTTTACGATGTGGACGCCGGCTCCATCACCCTGAACGGCCACGATGTGCGCGACTTTGACCGCAGCGCTCTGCGTGAAGGCTTTGGCATGGTGCTGCAAGACACATGGCTGTTCAAGGGCACCATCATGGAGAACATCCGCTATGGCCGTCTGGACGCCACCGACGAAGAGGTGATCGCCGCGGCCAAAGCCGCCAACGCCGACCACTTCATCCGCATCCTGCCCGGCGGCTACCAGATGGAGCTGAACGAGGACGCTTCCAACGTCAGTCAGGGCCAGAAGCAGCTGCTCACCATTGCCCGTACCATTCTGGCGGATAACCGCATCCTGATCCTGGACGAAGCCACCAGCAGCGTGGACACCCGCACCGAGCAACGCATCCAGACCGCCATGGACCGCCTGATGGAGGGCCGCACCAGCTTTGTGATCGCGCACCGCCTTTCCACCATCAAGGACGCCGACCTCATCCTTGTGATGCGCAACGGCGACATTGTGGAGCAGGGCACCCACGACCAGCTGATCGAAGCCGGCGGCTTCTACGCCGATCTGTACAACAGCCAGTTCGAGGACGTGGTAGAATAAAAAAGGTTTCTTCTCCCATACAAATGCCGTCCGGCAGTTCTCCCAAAAGAGAGCCGCCGGGCTTTTTACTCCTTCCGTCATCGCTGACGCGATGCCACCTCCCTCAAGGAGGGAGGCTTTACCGTACGGATAGGCTCCCCCCTTTGAGGGAGCTGTCTGCGGAGCAGACTGAAGGAGTTTTTACCGTTTCTTTCCCTTTTAAACCTCTACACAAACACCCGCAATTGTGCTATGATAAGCTTGAACAGCCGGTTTGTGCCAAACAACCGGCAAGATCGAGGTGTTTGTACAAATGTCTGATATCCTTGCAACGCTGCGGCAGGAGGGCGTGGACGAAAGCCTGCTCTCTGCTGTGACCGAATACCGTGCTGCCCATACTCTGCCGGACGAATTGCGCCCGCGCATCCCCTCCCCTGCCTTTACCTATTACGGCAAAGAGGTGTGGGAACAAGCGCTGGCGGCGCTGCTGTGCGGCGAAAACCTGCTGCTGGCGGGCGGCAAAGCCACCGGCAAAAATGTGCTGGCGGAGAACCTTTCCGCCGCTTTCGGACGCCCTGCATGGGATATCTCGTTCCATGTGAACATGGACGCGGCCTCCCTCATCGGCATGGATACCTTTGCAGGCGGGCAGGTGGTGTTCCGGCCCGGCCCGGTGTACCGCTGTGCCCAATGCGGCGGTTTTGGCGTGCTGGACGAGATCAACATGGCCAAAAACGAAGCACTGGCCGTGCTGCACGCGGTGCTGGATTTCCGCCGTGCCATCGATGTGCCCGGCTACGACCGCATCCCGCTGGCCGAGGAGACCCGCTTTATTGCTACCATGAACTATGGTTACGCGGGTACCCGCGAGCTGAACGAGGCCCTCACCTCCCGCTTTGTGGTCATCCAGATGCCCACCATCACGCAGGACAACCTCGAAAAGCTGCTGCGGGCGCAGTTCCCGGACCTTGCTTCCAAATACGTACACCAGTTCGCACTGCTGTTCCTTGACCTGCAAAAGAAATGCGACAGTGCGGAGATCTCCACAAAAGCGCTGGACCTGCGCGGTATGCTGGATGCTCTGCGGCTGATCCGGCGCGGTATCCCGGCGGGCGCAGCTCTGGATATGGGCATCACCAACAAGGCCTTTGACTCCTACGAGCAGGGCCTGATCCGTGATGTGATCGCGGCGCGCATCCCGGCAAAACTGGATGCCGCCAAGCTCTTTGGCTGATGGAAGCCCAGAGCTACACCGCGCAGGAGCGGCGCGCGGCCAATCAGGTCTGGGCTGCCGCAGGAGCCTATGGCTTTGAGCCGCTGTTTCTGGCCCGCTACACCGACGGCACCACGGATTTTTACATGAACACCGTCGTGGGCCTCATCCATAAATATTACGGTGATACGCTTATCCGCAGCATCTTTGATGCATGGGACGGCGACATGCGGCAGGCCATGCTGGACGATATGACATGGCTCTACCTCGAAAACGCCGCCTACCGGCTGGAGATGCCCCGCCGCCCGGTTCTGGAAGCGCTGCGCCATGCCCATGCAGATTACTTTTTTGCGATCCAATACAAGCTCTCCCGTCAGGAGTGGATGGCAAAGAATCAGCTGGTCTACACCATGCAGGCCGCGCGCTGGCGGCGGGTGCTGGGCCGTGCCGACCCGGTCATGACCCCCTACGAATCCGGCCTTGCCGCGGCCCTTGCACCGGAAAAGGTGCCGCAGCCGGAACAGCTGAAAGCTGAGCTCTCAGCGCTCTACGCAAAATTTGATCTGTTCAACGGCACGGTGCACCAGAAAGCGGCCCTGCATCTGCATCTGGACGGCCTGCTGGCCAAGCTTGCCACCAAGGCCATGCCCACCCAGATGATCAAGACCGACCGCGTCACCGTGGAGCACTCCGGCTCTGTGGATGCCGCAGGCGGCGGGCTGACCGTGGACAAGCGCAAGGCACACATCACCCTGAAGCAGAACGCCGCGCAGGACCGCGCCTACATCGAAAGCTGTTTCGGCCGCTCCATCTACCCACCGGAGCGGCTGCGCAAGGCCGAGCAGGAGCTTTGCGTGGGCGACCATCTGGGCTGCCATTTGTGGTTCAGCGCCGGTGTGCCCAGCCCGGAGCAGGCCCCCACGCCGGAGGCAAAGCATCTGGCCGAGCAGGCCGAATTGCAGGCAGACCGCAACCGCGCCTACTACGCCAAGAACCGGGAGCTGCACCGCAGCGTGGTGCTGCGGCTGACCGAACAGATCCGCAACTGCATCCTTGTGCATCAGCAGCCCAACGCCCGCGTGGCACGCCGCGGCAATCTGGACGCCGGGCGCATCTGGCGTGCGCCGCTTTTGAACGACGACCGGGTGTTTTTGTGCGCAGAGGAAGAAAACCAGCCGTCCTTTACGGTGGACCTTCTGCTGGATGCGTCCGCTTCCCGCCTGCACTGTCAGGAGGTGATCGCCGCACAGGGCAGCATCTTGGCCCAGAGCCTTGCAGCCTGCGGCATCCCGGTGCGGGTGTCCAGCTTCAGCAGTCTGCGCGGCTACACGGTGCTGCGCGTGCTCAAGGGCTTTGCGGACAAAAATTTGCAAAACATCAATCGCTATTTTGCTTCCGGCTGGAACCGCGACGGCCTTGCCCTGCGGGCCGCAGGCGACCTTTTGCAGTTTGCGCCCGGCCCGGCGGCGCGGCATCTGCTCATTGTGCTGACGGACGCTTCTCCCAACGACAGCCGCCGCATCCCACCCAGTGCGGAAAACCCGCTTGGCTGCGGCTACGAGGACGCTGCCGGTGTGGCCGACACCGCCGCGCAGGTGCGTGCATTGCAGCGCATGGGTATCCGGGTATCCGCCGTATTTATGGGCGAGGACAGCTCTGCCGGTGCCGCCGCACAGATCTACGGCAAAAACATGGCCCGCATCCGCGGCATGGACCAGCTGGCCCGTGCCGCCGGACGGCTGATCCAGAACGAAATTCGTGAGCTGGGCGATTGATCCACCTTATAAATACAGGCCCGCAGACAGGACATTGCCGCTCCCTGCCTGCGGGCCTGTTTGCATCGAGATACAACCGTGCATCTCAATCAACAACCATATTTCGAGCTTGTTTTACAATGTCTCTCAAAAATTTTCTGTTTTCTGCAAACTTATAGTTGTTTTTTGTTGTAAAATGTGCTATACTATCCGCAGACGATAAAACATTCCTGCGTAAGTCGCCTGTCCGGTGCCGGGCTGCCGGACGCAGCGCTTGGCCGTTCTACAACGAACCGCTGTATGATAGTTTCAGGGAGGAACAGATCATGGATGCCAACCGTTATTTTGATGCCATGCACAACGCAATGTCGGCCCAGCACCCCGGTGCGCAGCTGCTTTTAACGGTAGCTTTGCAGGACAGCTGCGGCAACGACGCCTGTCTGGAGCTCAAGCAGCTGCCCGGCGAGAGCACGGCCATCCTGTGCTATTCCACCATGGGGCGCCGTTGCCTGAATTTCCAGCTGTTCCGCAAGGGCTGGCAGCTGTGCCACAATGCAGACGGCCAGCTGGTGGGCCGCTTTCCTGCCAGCGCCGACGGACTCATTGATACCACCGACTTCCGCGCTTACTGCCGTGAGGACCGGTTGGACATGGCCCGCACTCAGCGCATCCTTTCCGAGCTGCATCTGTGCGCCGGTGTCAACTATCGCGGCAGCATCCCGCAGAACGCCCGCACCGGTGCGCAGATCACCGTGGAAAGCCATGTGGGTGCCGGTGCGCGCTGGGTGTATTGGAGCCAAGACGCTCTGCCCAGCCTGCCGCTGGGCGCCATCCTGTACTGGCTGGCAGATTTTCTGGCCGGTGCCGAGCGCCGCACACTGCAAGCCGACCCGCAGGCCGCACGCCTTGCAGCCCAATGGCTGGCCGGTGATACGGCGGTATTCTTTCACCCGTCGGTACCCATGACCGCCATGAACACAGCTGCTTCCGCTCCGGCGCCTGCCCGCCGCCGCACCGCCGTGCCTGCTGCCCGCAGCAAGAGCTGGCAGAGCATCATGGCCGTGATGGCTGGCATGTAAACAAAAACCAACGGAGAGACGATGGCCTCTCCGTTGGTTTTTAGGATCAGTTGAGGTACGGGTCCAGCAGGGCATCCACCGTTTTATTGCGCTTGGGATTCGGCTTTTTGACCACATGGCCGCGGCAGACCACAAGCTCCAGATGCTGCAAGGCGCGCAGGTCGTCCAGCGGGTTGCGCTTTGTCACAATAAAATCCGCGCTCTTGCCCGGCGCAATGGAACCGGTCACGTCCCCTACACCGGCCAGCTGGGCGTTGCGCAGGGTAGCCGTGTACAGAGCAAACCGGTTGCTCACGCCGCAGTACTTATGGAAGTAGCACAGCTCCCGCCAGAAATCGTACTGGGTGATGTAAGGGCAGCCCACATCGTTGCCAAGGCCCACCGGGATGCCGTTGGCAAGGGCCGTTTTTGCGCTTTCCACCACGCCGTCAAACACGATCTTGCCATTGTACTGGTCTTTTTCCGAAGCGCCGGAGACGGCCGTGTCAAACAGCGCATAGGGCAGCGCCGGAGAAATGGTGGTACACACAAAGGCACCGCGTTCCTTGTAAAGCCGGATGGTCTCTTCGTCCATCTTTGCGCCGTGCTCAATGGAATCCACGCCGTTTTCCAGCGCCACCTTTACGCCCTCGGGCGACTCGGTGTGTGCTGCTACGGTGTAGCCCAGCCTGTGGGCTTCGTCGCAGACGGCCCTGACCATCTCCGGCTTCATTTTCAGCTCGCCGGGGGTGCCCTTTGCAGTGGCGTCCAGCACACCGCCGGTGATCATCAGCTTAATGAGATCTACCTTCTGGCCGCTGGCCTTTCTGAGCTGGGCCAGTGCTTCGGCATTGTTGTGCGCCGCGACCGCCACCGAGCCTGCCATGTGTCCGCCCGGCACCGAGATGCCCTCGTTGGCGGCAAGGATGCGCGGCGCCAGCAGCTTGCCGGCGGCGGCAGCATCGCGGCAGCGGGTGTCGAAATCCGCAATGCCGCCCACGGTGCGGATGGTGGTCACGCCGCCCAGCAGCTCCAGCTTGGCATAATTGCACACCAGCTTATAGGCCACCGCGCGGGTCAGGCCGTTGCTCAGAATTTTGCGCACCAGCGCTGCATTGTCCCGCGGTTTTGCACTGGGCTTGCCGTTGCCCGCCAGATGCACATGCAGGTTGACAAGACCCGGGCATAGGTAGCCGCCGTGCAGGTTGAGCACCTCGTAGCCGTCCAGATCCACGCCCTCGTCTGCAATGGCGGTGATGGTATCGCCTTCGGTCAGGACGATCTTGTGGGCTGTGGGCTGCATCTGCTCGGTGCCGTCCAGCAGGATACCATTTGTATACGCACGTTTCATGGGGAACTTCCTCTCTTTTTGTATTTTCCGGACAGGTGTCGTTTTGTTCCAGTATAGCACTTTCCCGCCGCGGGTGCAACGCAAAAACGGGCAGGAAAGGTTCTGCCCTCTCCTGCCCGTGGGTTGCTTTTTACAAAAAGCTTACTGTGCGGTCACGCCGCCCTCGACCACCAGCTCGTCCTCGTAGTCAAGGCCGTAGGTGTCCACCAGAGTCTCCTCGTAGTCCTTGTGGAAGAAGTTCTCCTCGCCCAGAGCCTTGATCTCCTCGTTCAGCCAATCCAGCACGGTGGTGTTGCCCTGACTTACTGCGGGAGCAATGGTGTCCTGACTGCCCAGAGAGGGGATGCCGACGGTGTAGCCGGGGTTCTGCTTTGCAAAGGCAATGACCTCGGTGTTATCGTTGGCCCATGCCACGCCGTTGCGGTTCTCCAGTGCATTCTTGGCGGTTGCGTAGGAATCGTACTTTTGCAGCGGGATGTCGGGGTACTCCTTGGTCAGGTAGGTCTCGGCGGTGGTGCCGGAAATGACGATCATCTGGTCATCGGGGTTCCAGTTGTCCAGCGTGGTGACGACGGCATCGTCCGGGGAGATGACGCCCAGCGCCACATTCATGTACGGCAGAGCAAAGTCCACTTCCTCCGCGCGCTCCGGGGTAACGGTGAAGTTTGCCAGGATCACATCCACCTTGCCGGTCTGCAAGTACTCGATGCGGTTAGCGGCCTCGGTGGAAACGTAGTTGATCTCCACGCCCAAGTCCTCGCCCAGACGGTTGCCGAAGTAGATGTCGTAGCCCTGATACTCGCCGTTCTCATCCACATAGCCGAACGGGTTCTTATCGGAAAAGACGCCGATGTTGATGGTGCCGGACTCCTTGATCTGGTCCAGCGTGCGGTACACCACACCGTTTGCGCCGGCGGAAGCCGCAGCGCTGCCAGATGCTGCGGTGGAAGCAGAAGAGCCGCCGCATGCGGTCAGGACGGCGGCAGCGGAAACTGCGCCAAGGCCCAGCAGGAAGGAACGACGAGCGATCTTAGACTGTTTCATAATGATTTACTCCTTTACAAAATCTTTCCCAGCGGCTCCGGAACGCCCGGAGCCTTTATATGATCTGTGACTCATTTCACAGCATCAAACGTGAAGGTACGCAGGAAGCGCTGCGCGCGCTCGGTCTTGGGGTGGTCGAAGAACTCTGCGGGTGCAGCTTCCTCCACGATCTTGCCGCCATCCAGAAAAATGACCCGGTTGGCAATGGCGCGTGCAAACTGCATCTCGTGGGTGACGATGATCATGGTGCGGCCCTGCTTGGCAAGGTCCAGCATCACGTCCAGCACCTCGCGCACCATTTCGGGGTCGAGGGCGGCAGTCACTTCGTCAAAGAGCAAAATTTCAGGGTGCATACACAGTGCCCGCACAATGGCCACGCGCTGCTTCTGCCCGCCGGAAAGCTCTCGCGGGTAGCTGTTTTTCTTGGCAAGCAGGCCCACGCGGTCCAGCAGAGCTTCTGCCTCTTTCTGCACCTCATCCTTGGGGCGCCTCTGCACCTTGGTGGGGGCCAGCAGAATGTTATCCAGCACGGTCAGGTGCGGGAACAGCTCGTAGCTCTGGAACACCATGCCGATGCGCTGGCGCAGCTGGGTGAGGTTTTTGCCGCCGTAGGCGACGGTCTCATTGCCCAGCCGCACGCGGCCGCTCTGGGTAGGCTCCAAGCCGTTCAGGCAGCGCAGCAGGGTGCTTTTGCCGCAGCCGGAGGGGCCTACCACCACGATCACCTCGCCGGGCTTGACGGCAAAGCTGATATCATCCAGCACCGGGGTCTCGCCGTAGGCTTTGATCAGATGTTCAACAGTCAAAATCGGTTCTGCCATGTGCGGTCACTTCCATTTCTTTTCCAAGTAGCTTGCCAGCAGGCTGATGGGCCAGCAGGCAAAGAAATATAACACAAAAACCGTGAGATAAATGCCGAAGGCTGCGTTGGGGCTGGCGGTGCGGTTGGCTTCGATGATCTGCTGCGACACCTTGAGCACCTCCACCACGCCGATCATCAGCACAAGGCTGGTGGTCTTGATCATGCGGGTGATCAGGTTGATGGACAGCGGGATCAGGCGGCGCACCGTCTGCGGGATGATGATGTACCAGTAGGTCTGCACACGGCTCATGCCCAGTGCTTCAGCACTTTCGTACTGGTGCTTTGGGATAGCGATCAGTGCGCCGCGCACAAGGTCGCTCATCTCGGCAGTGCCCCACAGCACGAATACGATCACGGATGCCGTCTCGCCGGAAAGGTTCCACCCGAAGGCACGGGTGGTGCCAAAGTAGACGAGGAACAACAGCACCATCTGCGGCATGATGCGGATGATCTCCAGATACACCCGCAGGATGGCTTTGATGATGGGATTTCGGAAGGTCATCAGCACGCCCAGCAGGATGCCCAGCGGCAGGCTGATGAGCACCGAGGCCAAGCTGATCTTGAGGGCAACGCCAAGGCCGCCCAGCAGGCGGATCATATTTTTGCCCTTGAACAGCACGTCAAGACCCAAATCCAGCATAGCGCAGCCTCCTTTCGATCAGGCTGCCCACGATGGACACCGGCAGCAAAATGATAAGGTAGAACACCACCAGCAAAAACAGGCACTCGATGGTCTTGGAGTACATGCCGATGAGGTCCTTTGCGGTGAACATCAGGTCCATCAGGCTGACAGCGCTGAACACGCTGGTCTCCTTGAGCAGGAAGATCACGTTTGCCATGAAGGCCGGCATACTGGTGGACATGGCCTGCGGCAGAATGACGTAGCGCATGGCTTGCAGACGGTCCATGCCCAAGCTGTAGGCGCTCTCGGTCTGGATGGGCTCGATGGCGTCCAGACCGCTGCGGAACGCTTCGGCCATGTAGCTGCCGCCCAGAAAAGCCAAGCCCACAACGCCGCATACGGCGGGGTTTGTCTTGATGCCCACCTTGGGCAGGCCGTAGTAGATAAAGAACAGCTGCACCAGCAGCGGCGTGTTGCGGGACAGCTGGATGTAAACACCCACGATCTGCCGCAGCACCGGCACCTTGTCGTATTGGATCACCGCACACGCAAGCCCGATGATGATGGCAAAAATGATGCCTGCAACGCCCAGCCGTACCGTCAGCACGGCTGCTTTCTGGTAGAGCGGCAAATATTGCTGGATCGCATTCCAGTCCATTGCCGGATTCCTCCCTTGTATCCTGATTTGCGGGTCAAAACAAAACGCCCGGAAGCTCCCTCTTCGAGTAAGCTCCCAGGCGGTCAGCGTCAGATCTCTCTGCGTGTTCCCACACAGAATTTACAGATATGCTCACACGGCATACCATACTGCAGGGCGGCCGGTCCGGGAAGCGTTTGCGGTACAACAACACATTGCGCAACAACACATCATAGCCGTTTCCTCCCTGAATGATCTCAATTTTCGGATTTGCTCGACCCGATGCACGTAGTTTACACCCCATTACCCATTATGTCAATATGATTATGGGACTTCTTTCGATTCTTTGCTCAATCAACCTAAAATGATATCATCATGTGCGTAAATTTTATTCATTTTTCAACTTGACCGTATGCGCTGTGCGGACAGCAAAAGCCCTCCCATCGGGGAGGGCCGGGCCGGATTCAGTTTTTCCTGACCGCGATCAGCACGCGGATCTTGCCGCCTGCCGCGCGCAGGCCGCCATCGTACCAGCCGATGAGGGTGTACTCCTCACCGTTCACCTGAGAAAGAGTGGTGGGATAGTAGGTGCCTTTATACCACAGATACACCTGCATCTCATCGGCAGTTTCGTACTTTTTGTTTCCGCTCATAACCGAGGCCGCACCCACCTTGTCAATGACTACGGGCAGCAGCTGCGTCATGGACTTGACCGTACCGGAGGTGCTGGTGCCAATGGCGATGCCGCCTGCCAGCACCGGATATTTGGTGCTGGTCTTGTAGGTCGTCTGCTTGCCGTTCACGTAGCACACGTAATCTGCACCGCTTCCCAGATAGTTGAGCACGGTGCTCAGGCTGCCGCTGGTATTGTTCGCACCCAGCTTGAGCAGGTAGCTTGCCAGTTTATCGGTGCTGCCGGTCACGCTTTCCCACAGGCTGCTGCCAATGCTGCCGTCCACAAGGCCCCACAAAAGATCGCCGGTGCTGGGCAGCACGATATCCGCCACATCGCTGATGATCTGGGAATCATCTGTCGTGGTCGTTGTGGTGGTTGTGCTTCCGGTCGTGCCAGTGGTGCTGTCGTTCCCTGTAAGTTTTTTGATTGCCGTGCTGACCGTCATGCCGGAGGAGGTCGTTCCGCTGGTGGTGGTCGTGGTGTTGTTGATGAGGTTCTTCACATCATCCAGCACGCCATAGGTCCACAGATCACCGGTCACATCGTTCAGGATCAGGCGGTCGATCTGGCCGTTTTCGTTGGTGGTGTAATAGCGCACATCGGCGTCAGAAAGTGTTACCCCCGATAGGCGGCTGGGACTTACCGTCCCAGCCACACCCTCCGATGTCGTATCCAGAATTTCTACGTCGTCTGCAAGGGCAGTACCGCCCAGAGCGGTGCCGTCTGCATTGATGGTGCCGGAGGTGCTGGTTTTGGTGATGGCCTCCACCTGCTCGCCGTCAGCGCTCACGGTGATCTTGACCATCCAGCCTGCCGGGTAGTTCAGGCTTTTATCCACGTTCACGGTGCGGGTCACACCATCGGTGCACTTGACGGCCACCGTCTGCTTGACGTCCGCGCCGTTTTCTTCCACAAGGCTGCGGGTGGCCGTCTGCACCACGCCGTAGAACACTTCGTCGGCTTCGTCACCGGTCAGCACGGCAACGGCCTCGTTGTTCATGCCCAGCAGCAGGGTGACAACCTGCCCCACACCGCCGCCGTTCAGGCTGGACAGCTGCGCTGCCGCCGCAGAGCTTGCAATGGTGTAGCTGGTGCCTGCCACCGTGACCGCCGTGGGTGCACTGGCGCTGGGCGACACCGCCGTGATGCGGCCTGCCGCCTTGCGGGTGTAGATCCACACGGTCTTGGCGCTGGCATTGTAATAGTACACATCGTAGGTGGCAAGCTCTGCCGAGGTGCTCACGCTGTCGTTGCGGTAGATGGCTTCCGGCGCAAAAGGCAGGCTCTCGCCCTCGGATGCCACAAAGGGGCCTTCCAGATTGCTGAGCAGGATGGACGAGACGTCCACCTGACCGTTCGTTACGGTGTAGCCCAGCGTGGTGCCGTACACGCTGCCGCTGGCAGTGTTGGCGGTGAGGGCGTTGTACAGCAGTACGGCGCCCTCCTCAAGGGTCAGGGTCTGGCCCTGCGTACAGCCCAGATTGCTGCGCAGGCCGATGGCATTGGCCTTGTTCAGCTGTGCCGCCGGGAAACCACCGGTCAGGGTGGTGATGTCATAGCCCAGCAGGGTCAGGGCGGCAGTGCAGGCTTCTTCCAGCGTGACGGTGTTATCCGGGCGGAAGGAACCGTCGGTGTAGCCGCTCATCCAGCCCTGCTGCACTGCAATGCGGATATAGGGCGCATAAGCGCTGCTGCCGTTCACATCGGTATACAGGGTGCCGATGCTGCCCTGCGTATTGGCGTTATCGTGGTAGGCGGAAAAGGCCACCAGCAGCTTTGCCAGCTGCCCGCGGGTGAGCGGCGTGCTCAGCCCGGCCGCTTCCTCGGTGGAGAAAGCGCCCAGCGTCACCGCCGTCTGCACCGCCGTGTTGGAGCCCGCTGCCGAAGCCGGCAGCACCAGCATGGACACGCCGATGCACACCGCCAGCAGCAGTGCGAGAAATCGTTTTTTCATCGTTCTTTCCTTTCTGGCGTTCTTGCCACATCAGTCATAGCGCAGTGCTTCGATGGGGTTCAGCCGGGCCGCACGCTTTGCAGGCAGGTAGCCGAACAGCACACCGATGCCCACCGAGATGCCAAAGGCCACAGCCACCGAGCTGAGAGACGGCGACACGGTCATTTCCATATCGCTCATGACCAGCGGCAGAATTTTGTTGGCAAGGGCCGAGAGCAGGTAGCCGAGGCCGATGCCCAGCACGCCGCCAAGGGCGGAAGTGGTGGCAGCTTCGGTGACGAACAGGCCCAGAATGACCCGTTCCTTTGCGCCAAGCGCCTTGCGGATGCCGATCTCACGGGTGCGCTCGGTGACGGACACCATCATGATGTTCATGATGCCGATGCCGCCCACCAGCAGCGAGATCGCCGCAATGGCTGTGAGGATGGTGACGACCATGTTCACCATGGAGGTCATCATATCCAGCATTTCGCTCATGCTGGTGACCATGTAGCCCTCATCGGAATTGAGCAGCTCCTGCAGGCCGTTTTCCAGTACGGTCTTCGCTTCGGAAATGTTGTCCTCGCTGGTCACGGTGACAGCGTAGGAGCTGGCGGTGCTGGTCTTTGAAACGCGGAGCGCCGTGGTGTAGGGCAGCAGAACGATATCATCGCTGCTGCCCTCCTGATCCGAGGTGTCTGTCACCTTGGCTTCCAGTACGCCCACAATGGTATATTTCTCCGTTCCGATCTTGATGGTCTGGCCCACGGCATTGCCGCCATAGGCCACACGGCTGATGTAGTCACCCACAACGCAGATCTTCTTGTTGTCGGTCAGATCTACATAGTTGATGCCTCGCCCGACGCGGACGGTGTAGCCGCTCATTCCAAGATAGCTCTCGCTCACGCCCTTGACGGTGGTGTTGCTGTAGCTGGTGGTGCCCACCTTCACGGTGCCGTTGATGCTGGCTGTAGGCGACACTTCATCAAACAGGTCCGGGTGGGCATCCACGAGGCTGTAAACATCCTCCACCTTCACCGAGCGGGAACCGTAGCCCATCACCTGCACGCTGATGATATTGGTGCCAAGATCTGAAAAGCTGGACGCGATGCTCTGGGTCATGCCGTTGCCCAGACCCACGATGACCATGACCGCCGTCACACCGATGATGATGCCCAGCATGGTGAGGAAGGTGCGGAACTTGTTGCTCCAGATGTTCTGGATGGCTTCGCGGAAGGTCTCGTAGATCATGATGCACTGCCCTCCTGTTCCGCCTTGGGTGCATAGTTTGGCTGCACCACGGCTTCGGGTGCGTGGGCATCGCCGTCGTACACCACGCGGCCGTCCTCCAGCCGGATGATGCGCTGGGCCTGCACGGCAATGGAGTTGTCGTGGGTGATCAGCACCACAGTATTGCCCTGCCGGTGCAGGTCTTGCAGCATGCCCAGCACCTCGCGGCCGGTGTGGCTGTCCAGTGCGCCGGTGGGCTCGTCGGCCAGAATGACAGCCGGGCGGCCTGCCAGTGCCCGTGCGATGGAAACACGCTGCTGCTGACCGCCGGAAAGCTGGTTGGGCTTGTTCCGGAGCTTATCGCCAAGTCCCACCCGTTCCAGTGCGTCGGCGGCACGGCGGCGGCGCTCGGCGCGCGGCACACCGGCGTACACCAGCGGCACCTCCACGTTTTCCATCAGGCTGAGCTTGGGCAGCAGGTTGTACTGCTGAAAGATGAAGCCCAGCAGCTCGTTGCGGATCTCGGCCAGTTCATCGCGGCTCATTCTGCCCACATCCCGGCCATTGAGTTTGTAGGTGCCCGCCGTGGGCACATCCAGACAGCCGATGATGTTCATGCAGGTAGACTTGCCGGAACCGGACTGGCCCACGATGGCCACGAACTCGCCCTTGTTGATCTGCATGGAGATGTGGTCCGCAGCCTTTACAAGGGTATCGCCCATCTGGTAATACTTGCACACATTGTCAAATTCAATGAGGGCACTCATCAGAAGCCACCTCCCGGGCCTCCGCCGTGCCCGCCGCTGCCCGGGCCTACCATGAAGTTCTGATCATCGCTGCTCGTCTGCTTTGCGGCAGCATCGGCATCGTAGGCGATGGTATCGCCCTCCTGCAAACCGCCGGTCACTTCAATGTAATCATCGTCGCTGGTGCCGGTGGTGATCTTTACGTACACATAGCCGTCCGGTGCGGTCATATCCTGCACGGCATTGGCAGCGCTGGGCGAATCCTTGGTGACAAGCACATAATTGCCGCGCACCACGGAACCATTGGGGATGGTGAGCGCGTTCTCGGCACTGCTCACCTCGATCTCGGCCGTGGCATTCATGCCGGGCAGCAGGTCGCCCATATCGTCAATGCGGATGGTCACCGGGTAGGTGGTGGTGCCGCCGGTGGTGGTACCCGCCTTGGACACGCTGGTCACAACGCCGGTAAAGGTCTGGTCCGAGATGGCGTCCGCCGTGATGGTGACGGTCTGGCCTTCCTTGATGGAGAGGATCTCCAGCTCGTCCACATTCAGGGTCATTTCCAGATAGCTCAGGTCGTAGATGGTGCACAGCGTCTCGCTGGAAGCCGTGTCGGTGCCCACAGTGTCACCGGCCTTGACATTCTTCTGGATCACGGTGCCGCTGATGGGCGAGGTAATGGTATAGTTTTCCATCTGCTTTTCGGTGTCGCTCATGGAAAGCTGTGCGTTCAGCAGACTGTCGGCAGTGGACTGCATCTGCCTGCTCAGCTCGGTGCCGGAAAGCTGCACAATGGCCGTGTTCGCCGCAACGGCAGTGCCCTCTTTGACACAGACAGCGGACACGGTGCCGCTGGCGGTGGCTGTGACGGTCTGCTGGTGCTGGTAATCGAACCGGGCCGAGGCCAGCGCACTGACGCCATTGATGGAGGCCGACGCTGCCTGTGCGGTGGTCAGGCTGCCGTTGTTCGGCACCGCAATGGTCACGGTGCGCACCAGCAGATTGCCGCTGCTGATGGTATCGGTACCGGCCACAGCCTGCACCGTGCCGGAAAGGGTCTCAAAGGTACCGTTGAGCATGACCTGTGCAGCCTGACCCACAGCAAAGCCGGAAGCATCTGCCGCCGGGAATTCCAGCGTGAGCAGCAGGCTGGAATCGTCCCGCACGGTGGCGATCTCCTGCCCGGCGGTCACGTAGTCACCGGCCTTGACCTTGATGGACGCCACCGTGCCGCCAATGACACTGCGGATGTACTGGGCATCGGCGGCATCGTCGTAGCTGCGCTGCGCCTGTTCCAGTGCAAGCTGAGCCTTTTCCACGCTGGTGGCAGCGTCCGAGCTGTCGATGGTGTACAGCACGGTGCCTTTCTCGATGGTATCGCCCACCTCAAAATCCGCGGTGAGCACGGTGCCCTTCACCAGCGACTTGACCGTATAGGTGTTGGCCGCGGAAATGGTTCCGGAACTACTGAAGGTGTTGGTGATATCGCGCCGTTCCAGCGCCGCTTCCACATACTGGGTGCTGGCCTGCACGTCCTTTTTGCTGTTTTTGGGCAGCAGCACCGCAGCAGCCACCGCCGCCACGCACACCACTGCCGTAATTTTTTTCCAGTTGTGCTTCAAAAACTGTTTCGGGTCTTTTTTGCCCGGCTGCGCCGCCAGGTTTTCAAATCCCAGCAGCTCCTGCCGGGCATCCGGCAGCTGTGCCGGTTCGCTGTTTTTCTTTCGCAGCATCGTATCGCCCCTCCTGTATTGCATACGGCGGAACCTTCTCCGCCAATATCTGGAATTATACAGGATGATTCTTAGGAAAAGGAGCAGAAATTTCTTAAGAGAAATTAAGACCAGAAAAAAGGCAGCATTCTCGCCCTCTCAGCTTCGCTATGCCAGCTCCCCCTTGGGAGAGCTGACGCCGACAGGCGGCTGAGAGGGCGAGGATGCCAACAAAAAACTGCTGTACGATCTCTCATACAGCAGTTGAATTTTACTCTTTTGCAATTTTAAACAGCAGCGTCATGCGGAACATGCCTTCCGGCTGCTCGATACGGCAGACGCCCTGCATCTTTTCCATCATGGTCTCGATGCTGGGCAGGCCCACCTTGGTGCTCTCCGAGGAAGCGGGCACCGGCAGCACCCGGTTCTCAAAGCACAGGCCTGCCCTGCCCTCTTCCTGCACAAAGTGCACAAGGACATCGCTGTGCGGATCTGCGTACTTGACCAGATTGGAGGTGATGTTATCCAGAATGCGGCGCACATACTGCCCACTGACCGAGAGCAGCACATCCTCCGCGCCCAGATCCAGCGCGCAGGCAAAACCGCGTTGCTGCAATGTTTCCACCATTTCAGTAAGCGGTTCCTCAAACACCGCCGAAAAATGCGCAGGCGGGTCCAGCACGGCCACGGTATCCCGGGTGACCAGCGCATACTCGAACAGATTGTCGGAAAGCTGCTTGATCTGCCGGGCCTTCGCGTCGATCTTGTTCAGGTAGTCGCTGGCCTGTTCCGGCGTCTCATACTTGTGGCAGCGCAGAATTTCCGTGTACAGCAGCAGGGTGGTCAGCGGCGTGCGCAGGTCATGAGACATTTCGGTGATGAGGTTCTTCACCTTAGCCGACGCCTGCGCTTCGTTCTCCTGCTGCTGGCGCAGCGTCAACCGCATGGAGTCCAGACAGGACGCCAGCGTGGTGATCTCATCGCTGCCGCGGATGGTGATGGGGTGACCCAGATCGCCGCCCTCCATGGCCTGGATCTCCTCGCTGAGCTGCACAACGTAGCGCACGATCCTGCGGCAGTGCAGCAAAAAGAGACTTGGAAACCACCATAAAATGCACAGGGAAAGCAAAATTTCGCACCCGGTACCGTAATAGGTATTGAAGCCGTTGTAATAGAGCATCGCGCTCACCTCGCCGTCTGCAAAGGTGAGTGTGTAGCAGGGCAGCCAATCGTAAATGCCGGTCTTATCCACCAGAATGCCCGGGTCCTGATCCGATGTGCCGTTCTGCGGCAGAAACGAGATCATCCCGTCTTTGGGTGCAAACGAAGAGTAGATCATCGTCTGACCCCGGTAGAGTTCCAGCAGGGTATAGCGCCGCTTATGGCTCCAGTCCGTCAGTTCCTTTACATCCGTGCTGGCAAGGTGATGTTCGGTCACATAGCTCTGCAGTTCCTGCACCTGTTTCTGGGTGGCGTGCCGCTGCACCTCCGTGCGGCTGAACCAGAAACGCAGTCCCTTGGCAAGCACCACCTGCGATACCGTCAACAGCAGCACGCTTTCCAGCGCTGCCAGTGCAATGATGCGGATGAACTGTTTTGCAAGGCCGTGATGTTCTTTCATAAGCGGCCTTCCTCTCCGGCAGCAAAGCGGTAGCCTTTGCCCCACACGGTACAAATGCGGGCGGGGTTTTGCGGATCATCCTCCACCTTCATGCGCAGATTGCGGATGTGCACCATCACCGTGCCGTTGGAGACATAATAATAGGGCTCGTTCCACACCGTTTCGTAGATGACCTGGATGGAATAGATGCGCTGCGGGTTCTGCATCAGCAACCGCAGGATCTTGTATTCCGTCTCGGTCAGGTCCACTTCCCGCTCATCCACCCACACACGGTTGCAGTCCAGCGCAATGCGCACGCCGTGCAGTTCCAGCGTGGTGTTGCGGGGCTTGTGCCGCACCTGATCTTTGCCCTGATACACGCAGTATCGGCGCAGCAGTGCCTTGACCCGGGCACTGAGCTCCGCAAAGGAGAAGGGCTTTGCCAGATAATCATCGCCGCCCGCCGTCAGGCCCAGCAGCTTATCGGATTCCTGCGATTTTGCGGTGAGGAACAGAATGGGCACCGCCGAGGTCTTGCGCAGCTCTTCACACACGCGCAGGCCGCTCATGCCGGGCATCATGATGTCCAGAATGACAAGGTCCACCTCCGGGTTGAACAGTTCCAATGCCCGCAGACCGTTTTCTGCTTCCAGAATATGGTAGCCTTCCCCTGCCAGCAGGATGCGCACACCATCCCGGATGTCCGGGTCGTCCTCCACGATCAGGATCGTCTGTCCTGCCATATTCACACTTCCCCCTTGTTCCATACTAAATACAGCTTTAGTATACCAGCAGAACGTTTTAGTTTCCACGAAAGATTTCTTAGGAAAGCTTAAGAAATAACTGGCCGACTCCACAGCAGTTACTCTGCCTGTATCTCTTCCACCAGCGGCAGATAGTCGGCACAGTATTCTTTGTACAGCGGCTGTACCAGCTGGCGGAAATTCTGCATTTCCTTTTCGGGCAGCGGCAGTTCCCGGCACCCGGCGGCAAGGGCGGCTTCGCGGGCCGTTGTTTCCTCCTGTGCCCAGAGCTGGCGCTCGTACTGGGCCGATGCGCGGGCGCACTCCCGCAGCACCTGCCGGTATTCCTCCGGCAGCGCGTCCCATGTGCGGCCGGACGCAAGCTGCACCTCCGGCACGCGGCTGTGCTCATCGGCCATGTAGTACCGCGCCACCTTATAATGTTCCATGGAGTAGTAGGCCGGCCAGTTGTTCTCAGCGGCATCGATCTGCCCGGTCTCAAAGGCCGAGTAGACATCACTGTAGGCTGAGGTCTCCGGCACAGCGCCCAGCAGGCGGATCATATCGATCACGATGGCCGAGTCCTGCACGCGGATGGTCTTGCCCTCCAGATCACTCAGGCTGCGTACCGGCTGACGGGCATAGAAGGAGCGGGCACCGGCATCGTACCAGCTCAGGCCCACCATATTCCGGGCCGAAAGATCCTGCAAGAACGCTTCGCCAATGCTGCCGTCCAGCACCCGCCACATGTGGGCCGCGTCCCGGTAAAGGTACGGTAGCAGCAGCACATTGAGCTTTGGCAGGTCGTCCGCGATCACCGAAAGCGACAGCCGCGCAAAATCCACGCCGCCAATGGCCAGCTGCTCCCACACCTGCTGCTCTGTGCCGTACTCACCGCCCGCTTTGACCTGAACGACCACCTTGCCGCCGGTACGCTGCTGCACAAGGTCTGCAAAATACTGCGCACCCTGCGTGGTGGGGTACCCGGCAGGCTGGTTGTCGGCATAGGTCAGCACATAGTCCGGCACAGCCTGCGGCTTGGCCGTGCAGCCTGCCAATTGCAGCGCCGCAAGGCCAAGCCCGGCCAGAAAGGTCCGTCTGCGCATCTTGTCTCACACCCCTTTTGCTGATAGTATACCGCAGCGGCACGCGGTTGTGCAACAGGAAAAGGCGGTGCCCGCTGCAAAGCAGGTACCGCCTTTTCAGGAGAAGAAGAATAAGAAGGAGATGGCTTCGTTACATCAGGCCCATTGCCTGCGGCAGTGCGGTGGACACTGCCGGGATAAAGGTGACCAGCAGCAGACCGCCGATGATGGCCACATAGTACATGAGCATGTACGGCATCACCTTGGCAAGCGAGGTGCGGCCCACCTTGATGCCCACGAACAGTGCATTGCCCACGGGCGGGGTGATGTTGCCAATGCACAGGTTGTACACGAGGATCAGCCCGAAATGTACCGTGCTCATGCCAAAGCTCTGGCAGATGGGCAGGAACAGCGGGGTGAAGATGAGGATGGCCGGGGTAACATCCATGAAGGTGCCGGACACCAGCAGGATCACGTTCATGATGAGCAGGATCACGTACTTGTTGCTGGTAAGGCTGAGCAGTGCAGCCGCCACAGCATCCGGGATCTGCAAGAAGGCCATGACCCAGCCCAGAATATTGGAAACGCCCACCAGAAACACCACCATGCCGGACATCTTGGCAGAGTCCACGATGATCTTCCACAGGCTCTTCAGGTTGATGGAGCGGTAGCAGAAGGCCAGCACCAGAGCATAGACGACCGCGATGGCAGAGCCCTCGGTGGCAGAGAACACGCCGCCGATGATGCCGCCGATGACCACGATGATCAGCGAAAGGGACGGCAGGGCGCGCAGAGTGCACACGCCGAGATTTTTCCAGTCGAACTTGCCGGGTGTACCCTTATAGCCCAGCTTGACAGCCAGCAGCACGCCCACCACACAGCAGCACAGTGCCCAGATGATGCCGGGGATGTAACCGGCCATGAACAGCGCAGCCACGGAGGTACCGCCGGACGCCAGAGAATAAGTAATGAGGGCATTGGACGGCGGGATCAGCAGGCCGGAGCAGGAAGAAGCAGCGTTGGTGGCAGCGGTGACGGCGGGGTCGTAGCCCTGCTCCTCGGCACCGTCGCGGATCATGGAACCGACGGCGGCAGCAGCAGCGGAAGCGGAACCGGAGATGGCGCCGAACAGGGCGTTGGTGCCGATGTTCGTCACCAGCAAAGCGCCGGGCAGCTTGCCCAGAATGGCCATGACGAAATCCACCAGACGCTTGGCGATGCCGCCCTGATTCATGATGTTGCCCGCCAGAATGAAGAACGGGATGGCGGTAAGGCTGAACTTGCTCATGCCCACAAAGGTGCGCTGAGCAGCCGTCAGCACAGCAACGTTCAGGTCGATGGACGAGAGGATGGCAGTCAGAGAAGAGACCGCAATGGCGTACGAAATAGGCACGCCGAGAAACAGCAGCACCAGCAGCACTGCCAGAATTACGAGTAATGCTTGAATCGCCACAGTTTAGTCCTCCTTATTGTTTGCAGCCTGCTCGGCTTCCACTTTGGCCAGATCGGCGTCCTCCGGGGTATCCAGACTGATGGAGCCGTTTGCAATGCCGATGATGTTGAGCACGGAGTAGATCAGGATGATCACGCCGCAGATGGGCATGACCCAGTAAAACACGCCCACGGCCACGCCCAGCGAGGAGGTCTGCTGGCCCATGGCCAGCTTGGACACCTGAAAGCCGCCGAACACCAGAATGGCAGCGGAGAAAATGAAAGCGATCACTTCAGCAAAGATATGGAACGCCTTGCGCATGGCAGGGCTGAAACGGTCCACCAGCACGGGGATGTTCATGTGGCCGCGCTCGCCGGAAACGATGGTGGCTCCCAGCATGGTGCTCCAGCCAAACAGATAGCCCACCAGCTCTTCCGACCATGTGGAGGGCGAATTGAAGATGTAACGCACGACGACCTGATAGGTGGTCAGCACCACCATGACGGTCATGCTCAGGCCTGCCAGCAGGTTGAGCACCTTGTTCAGGGTATTTCTCAGTTTTTCCATGATGCTCCCTCCTCAGTCTGCGGCATTGGCAGCGTTGTGCTGCTGGATCAGATCGTAAATGGGCTGCAGCTCCGGGTTCGCGGCCAGCACCGAGTCGTGCAGCGGGGCCATGGCCTCCTGGAACGGTGCGGTGTCCGGATAGATGAAGTTGACATGCTGCTCGTTCTCGGCCTTGTCCTTGGCCTCGGCCACAGCATCCTCCCATGCATCCTGCTCGGTGCTCTTGACGATCTCAAAGCCCTCTTCAAAGATGGCGCGCTCCTCATCGCTGAGCTCGTGCAGAAAGGCGTAGTTTGCCACCAGCAGGTCGGGCACCATCTGGTGCATATCGTAGGAGTAATACTTGCAGATATCGCCGTGGCCGTTGTCGGTCAGGGCCAGTTCGTTGTTTTCGGCACCGTCCAGAATACCGGCCTGCAAAGCGGTGTACACATCGCCGAAGCCCATCGGCGTTGCGGTGCCGCCCAGCAGGCGCATCATTTCCACGTTGGTGGGCGACTGCTGCACGCGGATCTTCAGGCCCTTCAGGTCGGAAGGCTGGTTGATGGGGGTCTTGATGGTGTAGAAGTTGCGGGTGCCGGCGTCCAGCCAAGCCACCGTCTCCAGACCGGCCTTGGAGGTGGTCTTGAAGATGGGGTCGGTCACCTCGGGGTCGTCCATGGCCTCATGATAGGCTTCCACGCTGGAGAACAGATACGGCAGGTTGAAGATCTGGTACTTGGAGCTGAAGGTCTCCATAATGGCCGTAGATGCCACCACAAAGTCGATGGCACCGGTCTGGGTCAGCTGCACCATCTCGTTCTGGGAGCCAAGCAGCTCGCTGGGGTACACTTCCACGAGGTACTTATCGCCCAGCTTGTCGTTGATGTAGTTGGCAAAGGCTTCCAGACCCAAGTGATCCGGGTGGGTCTGGGACTGCACATGGCCGATGCGCACGATCTTACGGTCGTCACCGTCGGAGCCTGCGCCGCAGCCGGTAAGCAGTGCGCCGCTTGTCAGTGCCGCTGCGCCCATCAGCGACAGAAACGTTCTTCTCTTCATGAATTGCATCCTCTCTTTTCTCGCTTTTTCTATGATTAGATTTTAACAAACTGTTATTTTTTGCGAAACGGGAATTTTTTGCGAAACACAGCACGATTTTGTCTTTGTTGTATCCAAGTACAATTTTTATGTTTTACCGACGAAAGAAACTGGCAAAAATCAAGAAGCACCCGTCCTTCTCCTGCTGCTATGCAGGAACGAACGAGTGCTTTCTTTATTCCTTTATAATAAATATTATTGCACCGCTTTTTCCGCTGCGGCCATGCGGTATTCCGAGGGGGTCTGGCCGGTCAGGCGCTTGAACACGCGGGTAAAATAGTTTGCATCGCTGTAGCCCACCGCCGCACCGATGTCCTTCATGTTCAGACGCGGGTCCAGCATCAGCTGGCGGGCCTTGTTTACCCGGTACTCGTTCAGGTAGGCCGAAAAGTTCACCTTGAAGCACTGCTTGAACAGCTTGCAGAAGTAGGCATCCGAGTAGCGCAGGGCCGCCGCCGCATCCTGCATGGAGATATCCTCCCGGTAGTGGGCATCGATAAAGCTGCTGATCTCGGCCCGGATGATGGCGGTGCGCACATCCTCGTCTTCTTCCCGGCGCACCGGCTCGGCGGGCGCAGGCTCCGGCATACGGCGGACCGGTGCCTGTGCGGTCACCTGCCGGATGGCTTCCTCCACTGCAAACACCAATTCCTGCTCGTTATAGGGCTTGAGCAGATAGTCCATAGCCCGCACCGAGATGGCCTGCCGCGCATAGGCAAACTTATCAAAGCCGGTCAGGAACAGGATGGCGCAGTTTTTGTCCGTCTCGCGTATTTTGCGGGCCACATCAAGGCCGGTGGCACCCGGCATCTCAATGTCCAGCACGGCCACCTGCGGCGCTTCGCGGGCAAAGAGTTCCATGGCTTCGCGCCCGTTTTTGGCTTCGTACAGGGTAATGAGGTCGCCCAGATACTTTTGCAGAGTCTTGCACAGCACCTTGCGCTCGATCAGCTCATCCTCTGCCACCAGCAGTTTGCATTTCACAAACGTTCCTCCTCCTGCTCTGCCGCCGCGTCCTGCGGCAGCTCAAACCGCACCACAGTGCCGTGGCCCGCGCGGCTGTACACCTGCATTTTGCCGCCGGGGTACAGCATCCCGATGCGGCGGGAAATATTGCCAAGGCCGATGCTCTTGCCGGTCTGCTCGCTCTGGGCGATCTTGGCTTGCAGCGCGTCCAGCTCTGCGGCGGTCATACCCTTGCCGTTATCGGCCACGGTAAGCACCAGCACACAGCCCTCCATCCACGCCCGCAGCAAAATGCGCCCGCCCTCCTCACAGGCTTTGAGCCCGTGGGAATAAGCATTTTCCACAATGGGCTGTAAGGTAAAGGACGGCACCATCACCTGCGCAGGCTGCACCCGGATGCTTTTTTCCACCGTGATGCGGCCATCAAAGCGCATCTGCTGCAAATAGATATAGTCTTCCAGCCCGTCCAGCTCTTCTTCCAGCGTGATCTGCTGGCGCTTGGTGCGCAGGTTGTGCCGGAACAGACTGCCCAGATGCACGATCATCTGGTCTGTGGTGGAAGCATCCTCCAGCCTTGCCATGCAGGAGATCATGTTCAGGGTATTGAACAGAAAATGCGGGTCCACCTGACTCTTGAGCACCTCCAGCCGGGTGTGCTCCAGATCCTTTTCCAGCGCAAGGCTGTGCAGTTCTTCCCGGTGCAGGGCCTGCTGGGTGGTCAGCTGCCGGGCCATGGCGTGCTTCATGCGGTTGAAGGTGCCTACCAGCTGGCCCACTTCGTCGGCACTTTTTACCGGCAGGTCCGGGCCGGAAAGGCTGCCCTCCGCAATGCTGCGGGACGCCTGTGCAAGGCCCAGCAGCGGCAGGATCACTGCCCGGCGCAGCACCTGCACCAGAAGCAGCATCAGCGCCGCTGCCGCCAAAAACAGGCCCAGATACAGCCACGGCAGGTGCCGGATATGGGTGGCCGTGCTGCTGTAGAGGGCATTTTCCTGCTCCAGCGTGGCCTGTGTCAGCCGCAGCGCGTATTCGGCCAGATAGTCTTGCAGGGCCATCACCCGGTACATCTGCTCGATGTAGGTATCCGCCGCGGGCGAAAGCTGCAAAAAAGCGTCCCGCTCCTGCCGGTAGCCCGCATAGCCCTGCAAAAGGCTCCATGTGCGGGCATAGCGTTCCTCTCCGATGCGGGCATAATCGAAAGGCAGGGCTGCAAGGCTCTGCTCGGCGGCAGCGCAGGCGGCGGTGTAAGCCTGCTCACTTTCGCAGGTAGGTTCGCGCACATAGCGCGCAAAGGCCCGGGTCTCGTCCTTGAGGGCATCCTGCACCGTGTAGCAGGCGGCGTTATCGGCCAGAAGGGTATCAAACGCCTTTGCCGACCACCGGCCCGCCAGCGTGGCAATGCCGTTGGAGAGCATGGTAACAAGCAGAATCGCCGCCAGCCATGCCGTGACCCTGCGCCGCAGCGAAACGCCGCCTTTGTGGCTGCTGCCTTCCATATACGCTCCCCTCCTGCCCTGCCGTACCGGCTTTTTGCACCTATTAGTATAATGATTCCCCGGGAAAAGTGCAACCAAAAAAACACCGGCTCCCGTAAGGAAACCGGTGTTTCAGGTGCAAAACAGTTTACAGGTTCAGCAGCACATTGGCCCGGAAGGTGTTGTTGGCCGTTTCCACGGTAAGCTGGCCGCCGTACTTGCGCACCGCCGTCTCGATGGAAACAAGGCCAATGCCCTGTCCCTCGTGCTTGGTGGAATGCAAAATTCCGCCCTGTTTTTTGAGCACGCCGTCGTAGTGGTTTTCCACCACAAGGCCGATCATGGCCGGGCTGAGCATCTGGGCCAGCACCTTGATCTGCCGCTGCTCCATGGGCAGGCGACTGCTGGCGTGGAGGGCATTTTCCACCAGATTGCCCAGAATGGTGCACAGGTCGGCTTCCGGCATGGGCAGCAGCTTTGGCAGTTCCAGCTTCCACTCCATCTGTACGCCCTGCTGGCGGGCCTCGTAGTCGTAGTGGCCGGCCAGCGCATCCACGGCGGCGTTGGCACACAAAGTGGGCCGCGCGTCGGTCAGCTTGCTCTCATACTGGTGCAGGTAGCTTTTCAGCTCGTCCAGCTGTCCCGCCTCCGTGAGGCCGGAGATCACATGCAGGTGCTGGCGGAAATCGTGCCGCAGGTGGCGGGTCTGCTCCAGATAGCTGCGCAGCTCCATATAGCGGCGGGATTCCACGGCAAGCAGCTGGTTTTCGCGGTCCAGCTGGGCGCTGCGGGTGTACTCCTTTGCCACGCGGTACATCTCGTACAGCAACAAAAAGATGCCAAGCAGCGAGATGCTGACCGCCAGCACCGCAATGATGCGCAGGCGGCTCATCAGGATGATGGCCGTGTTCTTGGGCATACAGAACGCCAGAAACGCCGCATACAGGGCGGGCAGCGGCCATGCGGACTCCCAGAAGGCTTCGCCGTGGTACTCCCGCATCAGCCACCGGCTCCACCGCACCGCCGTAAAGCGGAAGATGGTGCTCAGCACCACCGAGAGGGTCAGGCAGATGGCCGAGGTGCCGGGCAGGAACACCGGCAAAGCGTTGTCCAGCTCGGCTTCGGCATTCAGCACAATGGCCATCAGAGTGCACACCGCCATCATCACCGCCGCGATGGAGAACAGGAAGGCCGTCTGGCTGACCGAGATCTTCTGATCCGTGCGCCAGCGCAGCACCCAGAAGTTTACGATCAACAGCGGGATGAGCAAATAATTGCTGCCGATGTCCAGCATCGTGCACATCGCTGCGCCCGAGACCGCCATCGCCGTGAGCATTGCCGCCGCAAGGATGCCGGTCTTGCGCGGTGCGCGCAGGTGCTCCTTCAGCGAAGCAAGGCAGAGATACCCTGCCGGGTACATCATGGCAAATTCCAGAAAATAGCGTCCAAACAAAACCAGATCCACAAATGCATCTCCTTTCACCGCTTTTAAAGCTTCCGCTGCATATAGCGGAACTGATACTGCATAAATTGCGCAAGCAGGCTGTTTTTATCCTTTTGCCGCAGCGGCAGGCGGGTGCCGTCCAGCATTTCGATGCAGTCGCCGTCAAAGCGCAGCACCTTATCCATGTTGATGATCACGCCGCGGTTGCACACCAGAAAGCCCGGCCGCGTTTTCAGCTGCTGCTCCACCTGCGCAAAGTTTGCGGTGGCGCGGTACTCGCCGTCATCCGTCACCACCCGCACAATGTGGTTCTGCGCTGCCGCATAGTGGATGCGGGCCAGCGGCAGATGCACCACCTGCCGGGCCACGCGCACTTCCAGCTCCGGCTCCTTGCGGCAGAGCACCCGCCGCAGCTCTTCGGCCAAGTGCAAAATTTTTTCTTCCGTATAGGGCTTAAGCAGGTAGTCGAACGGATGCACCGGAAAAGCATCCCATACATATTCCGGCGAGGAGGTGACGAACACGATCAGCAGGTCCGGGTCGGCGGCGCGCAGCTGCCGGGCCGTTTCGATGCCGTTGGTGCCCTCCATGCAGATATCCAGAAATACCACCTTCTGCTCTCCTGCGCAGAAACTGCACAAAAGCTCATCGCCGCTTGCAAATGTGCGGCACACCACCTCGTCCCCCGCAAAGGCCTGTTTCAGCAGCAGTTCCAGCCGTTGGGCATCCGGCTGACGATCCTCCACGATCACTGTCCGCAGTTCCATAGTACTTTCCCCTGTCTTTTTACGTCTACTTTATTATAACATAGTTCATCCCGGTCCCGGCCTGCATTTCACGCACAAAAAGCAGCCTTTCGCGCAGAATGCGGCGCTTCCGGGGGCTTACAGCCCTATTATAGACAGGGCGCAAAAGGCTGTCAACGGCAGGCGCGGATATCAGCACGGCGCTCTCCCGGCTGAGCTAATCCCTCACTCGTTTGGGACAAATAAAAAAGCGCTGTACACTTCTGTACAACGCTTTTTATCTGGTGGAGAATGCCGGGCCCGTTCCAATCACGGTGAACTCTTGCAGTCCATGTACGGCGCTCGCCCGGTTGAGTAAATTTCCTCACTCGATCATGGCAAGAAAAAAGCACCACACATTTCTGTGCAGTGCTTTTCTTTCTGGTGGAGAATACCGGGATCGAACCGGTGACCTCTTGCATGCCATGCAAGCGCTCTCCCAGCTGAGCTAATCCCCCAGATGTTCGTGCCTGACGACGTGGTTTATTATACCAGCACAAACACCTGTTGTCAACCACTTTTTTGCATTTTTCCCGCAGACAGCTCTGCACAGCCATTGCAGACGCAGCCGTGGAACACCGGCAGCGTACAAACACCGCGCGCCTTTGGGGCGTGCCGTTTTTTTGCGCAAAACAAAACCCGCACAGAACGATCTCTCGTTCTGTGCGGGTATGTTAGCCCTTTGGTTTACCTCAGGCTACTAGCCAACCTTATTCAGGAAGGATTAGTAGTGGAACTTAGCGCCAGCCAGAGCGCTGTGGGAGGTGCCAGCAGCGTCCTTAACTTCCAGACCGATGGGGCTGCTGCCCAGAGTGTAGATAGCAGCTGCGCCGCCCAGGATGCTCATGCCAGCGTTCAGGATGCCCAGAGCTGCGCCCCAACGGGTGTCACCGTAGGTGTGGTAGCCCTTGTCGTATGCGTGGTTGACAGTGTTGAACACGCCGCCGATGAAGTCGCCGGGGACGTAGTTGCCGTCAAACAGCTGAGTGAAAGCATCGTTCACGTAGTTCTTCAGGAAGGTGTTACCAATGATCTTAACGACGTTGGTAGACACGTTCTGCCAGTTAGAAACGGTCATAGCGGGTGCCAGGTAGTCGACCAGAGAGGTACCACCGACAACGTAGGTCAGTTCGTTTTCTGCAACAGCAGAGAAGTTTGCAGGCATCATCATAATGATATTTCTCCCTTCAAAATTAGAAAAGCATATTGCAAGCCGCCTCGTTCTGCGGCCCACGTCCTTCTTAGGATGGCAATAATATACCATACTTTCCAGAAGAATGCAAGTACTTTTTTGAAAAAAGTGTGAAAAGTGTGGTGGACCTGTGAAAATCCGGTCTCAATTTCTTTACAAGGGCTGCATTTTCCGGCGCATCGGCATGGTTTTTCCATGCACTGGAAGATACTGGGATGTGCAGGGATCACAGTTGCTCAAAACGCGGTGTCCAGTTCCCCGTCCATTGCCCGATCTGCTTTTTGTGCAAAACAAAAACCCGCACAGAATGATCTCTCATTCTGTGCGGGTCCGTTAGCCCTTTGGTTTACCTCAGGCTACTAGCCAACCTTATTCAGGAAGGATTAGTAGTGGAACTTAGCGCCAGCCAGAGCGCTGTGGGAGGTGCCAGCAGCGTCCTTAACTTCCAGACCGATGGGGCTGCTGCCCAGAGTGTAGATAGCAGCTGCGCCGCCCAGGATGCTCATGCCAGCGTTCAGGATGCCCAGAGCTGCGCCCCAACGGGTGTCACCGTAGGTGTGGTAGCCCTTGTCGTATGCGTGGTTGACAGTGTTGAACACGCCGCCGATGAAGTCGCCGGGGACGTAGTTGCCGTCAAACAGCTGAGTGAAAGCATCGTTCACGTAGTTCTTCAGGAAAGTGTTACCAATGATCTTAACGACGTTGGTAGACACGTTCTGCCAGTTAGTAACGGTCATAACAGGTGCCAGGTAGTCAACCAGAGAGGTACCACCAACAACATAGGTCAGTTCGTTTTCTGCAACAGCAGAGAAGTTTGCAGGCATCATCATAATGATATTACTCCCTTCAAAATTAGAAAAACATTTTCCAAGCCACTTTGTGTGGCCTGCGTCCTTCTTAGGATGGCAATAATATACCACACTTTCCAGAAGAATGCAAGTACTTTTTTGAAAAATATGTGAAAAGTGTGGTGGACCTGTGAAAATCCGCTCTCAATTTCTTTACAAGGGCTGCATTTTCCGGCGTATCGACATTGTTTTTCCATGCACTGGAAGATACTGGAATGTGTGAGGGAACGCCCTATGAAAACCGTGATCTACTTAGACGAACTGCTGCTCACAAACTTTCTGGCCGCTGCTGCGCTGCTTTTGTGCGCCGGGCTGCTGTGCGCGCGGCAGTGCACGGCCCTGCGGCTGGCCATGGGCAGCGCCTGTGCGGCAGCGGCATCGCTGGGCATTCTGCTGCCGGAGATGCCGGAGCTGCTTGCCCTTGTTTATAAAGTGCTCACCTGCTGTGCTGTGGCAGCCGCAGCCTACGGCATGCCGGGCCGGCGCAGCTTTGCCCGGCTGTGCGCGTGGTATGTGCTGCTGAACCTGCTGTTGTGCGGGGCCGTAGTTTTGCCCGGCGTGCAGAGCGCAAACCTGTGCGTTTACCTGCCGCTTTCCCCCGGGCGGCTGCTGGCCAGCTGCGGGCTGGTGTTTGCGGCAGTGCGCGGCGTGCTTTACTGTTTTGGCCGCGCCGGGCCCCGCAGTTTTGCCGCCATTCTGGAGCTGGAAGGCGTCACTCTGCCGGTGCAGGCCTTTTGCGACACCGGTTTTGCCGTGCAGGACCCGCTTACCGGGCAGGCCGTGGTGCTGGTGTACTACCCTGCTGTGCGCCATGCCCTGCCGCCGCTCTTGCAAAGCGCTCTGGACGGATATTTTGCTTGCGGTGCGGCCCCGCCGCCGCAGCTGCATATACGGCTGGTGCCTTGCAGCACCATCACCGGGCACTGCGTGCTGCCCGCCGTCCCGGCCAAAGCGCTGCGCAGCGGCAAAGCCCGTGCAGACGGCATTCTGGCTGCGTTCTGCCAGCCGGATGCACCGCCCGCGCACTGGACCCTGCTTTTGGGCAGCGAGGTTGCCGCCCGGCTGGGCAAAGGCTGAACGTCTTTATTTTTATAAGTACAGGAGGGGTATTCATGCTGCATATTCTGCACCGGTTCCGGCTCTGGCTTTGGGGCCTTTTGGCACAGCTGCGGTACAGCGGCGGCGCGCACTATCTGGCCGGTGCGCCCAGCCTGCCGCCGCCGCTGACCCCCGAACAGGAAAAATCCCTGCTGGCCCGCATGGCGCAGGGCGATGCCGCTGCCCGGGACGACCTGATCACCCACAACCTGCGGCTGGTGGTGTATCTGGCCAAAAAATACGAGAACAGCGGCGTGCCCGCCGAGGATATGATCAGCATCGGCACCATTGGGCTGATCAAGGCGGTAAACACTTTTACGCCGGAGCGCAGCATCAAGCTGGCCACCTACGCCAGCCGCTGCATCGGCAACGAGATCCTGATGTACTTACGCAAAAGCTCCAACCGCCGTCAGGAAGCCAGCATCGACGAACCGCTGAATGTGGACGGTGACGGCAACGAGCTGCTGCTTTCGGATATCCTTGGCAGCGATGAGGACCAGATCAGCCAGCGGCTGGAGCAGGACGCCGAGCGCGCCGTGCTGCGCCGCGCAGTGGAGAGCCTTTCGCCGCGGGAGCGCCAGATCATGGAGCTGCGCTTTGGCCTTGCGGACGGCGTGGAGCGCACCCAGAAGGAAGCCGCCGACGCCCTTGGCATCAGCCAGAGCTACATCTCCCGGCTGGAAAAACGCATCATCCACACTTTAAAGGTGCAGCTGGAAAGCGAGTGAGGGCAAAGAAAAGCGCAAACTGCCGCCCGTCGGGCTTGACAATCCGCGCTGATTCGCATATAATAGAACTACAAAAGGCGCTGGCCCTGCAAACGGCTAGTTCCTTACCGGATTAAGTCAAGAAAAGATGACCGCTCGGATTGGGACTCGAGGCGGTCATTTTTTCTTTTTGTCATCACTGTGAGAAACAGTCCATGTAATTTCAAACGTAACGTAAATCGCTCCGCCGAGAAGCGTGAGCAGAAGCACGACCTGTTCAAACGTCATGGTGCATCCCCCCTTCCTGCCCTCAAGCATTCCGGGGAGAACGAGATTCCAAGAAAAAACGCTCTTGCCCGGCACCCAAGTACCGGTAAGGAGCAGCTGCAACGGAGCCGACCGCCGCCTATGGCGGAAACAGGGAGGCGAGGTTGGGGCCGCGGCCAGCAAGACGCGAGTGCCGCTCAAGACACGAAGCGGATGCTGGGTGCCGCAACCCGTTCTGCGTTTGTGGGCACAGCGCCTATGGCGGTGTTGCCACCGCAGATACAGCATACCATATTTACAGCCAAAATACAATGTTTTACGCGCACTTCCTGTTGGGTGGAAGGGCGCGTAGTTTTTTCCACGTATACCGCGCCGCACGCTATCCCATACTTCCGGTGAGAATCAAATCTGACCGGGGGCGTTTGGATGTACAACAAAGTGGAACTGTGCGGCATGAACACCGCCCAGCTGCCCATGCTCACCGAAACGGAAAAACGGGAACTGCTTGCCCGTGCCCATGCGGGCGACACCGCTGCCCGCGAGCGGATGGTGGAAGGCAACCTGCGGCTGGTGCTGAGCGTGGTGCAGCGGTTCGCACAGCGGGGCGAAAACTTGGACGACCTGTTTCAGGTGGGGTGCATCGGGCTGATCAAGGCCATCGACAACTTTGACCCGGCCCAGCCGGTGCGCTTTTCCACCTACGGTGTGCCCATGATCATTGGGGAGATCCGGCGCTTCCTGCGCGACAACAACACCCTGCGGGTGAGCCGCAGCCTGCGGGACACCGCCTACCGTGCCATGCAGTGCCGTGAAGCGCTGGAAAAGCAGCTGGGCCGCGAGCCCACCATGGACGAGATCGCGCAGAGCGCCGGGCTTACCCGCCGGGAAGTGACTGCTGCGCTGGAGTCGGTGGTGGAACCGCTCAGTCTGGAAGAACCGGTGTATACCGACGGCGGCGACGCCATGTATGTGATCGATCAGGTGCGGGACCCGGACGGCGAGGACAGCTGGATCAGCGGGCTGCAATTCCGCCAGACGGTGGCCGGGCTTAGCCCACGGGAGAAAAAGATCATGGAGCTGCGCTATTTGCAGGGCAAGACCCAGATGGAAGTTGCGCATGAGATTGGCATCAGTCAGGCGCAGGTGTCCCGGCTGGAAAAAGGTGCCCTGAACCAGTTCCGCACCCGGGACTAGCGCAAAGAACCACGGCACGTTTCCCAAAGCGGAAGCGTGCCGTGGTTCTTTATATGTGGCCGTATTTGCGCCGGGTGGCCGCGCCGCCGCGCAGGTGCCGCTCGGCCTTGTTGCGGGCCAGCACCGCGCGCACCTGCCGGAACAGCTCCGGCTGCAAGGTCCGCAGCCGCACTGCCACATCCTTGTGCACGGTGGACTTGCTGCACCCAAACGCCGCCGCTGCCGCACGCACCGTGGCGTGGTTGGCCGCAATGTACTCTCCCAGCTGTACCGCCCGCTGCTCCGGATCGCCCTTCATTGCCCGCTCCTCCCCTGCCATAAGCTTTGCTACAGCCTATGCGGCGGCGGGGCCGGATATGCCCGCCGGGGCTTGACTTTTGCGCCGGATGCGCTATACTTTTGCTTGGACATAAAAACAGGGGTGCCGAAAGGCTGAGATCCGCATTGTGCGGAGTACCCTTTTACCGGACCGGACAATGCCGGCGTGGGAGTTTGCAGAACTGTCCGTTCTTTCACGACCCCCGTGCGCCTGCTGGAAAGCGGGCGCATTTTGTTTTTGTGTACTATCGTTCTGAGAAGAGGAATCCTTATGACCAAAACCTATTCCAAGACCCGCATTCTGGTGGAGGGTGCACTGATGATCGCGCTGTCCGCCGTTTTGAGCATGATCCAGATCCCGCTCATGCCCCACGGCGGTTCCATCACCCTGTTCAGCATGGTGCCCATTCTGGTAATGAGCTACCGCCACGGCGCAAAGTGGGGCATCATGACCGCTTTCGTCAACAGCCTGATCCAGCTTGTGCAGGGCCTTGGTAATCTGGCATACTGCCAGACCCTCACGGCACAGGTGGGCTGCGTGCTGCTGGACTACCTTCTGGCCTTCACGGTGCTGGGCTTTGCCTGCCTGATCGCAAAGCCTTTCCGCAGCCGCACCGTGGGTGTCGGCGTCAGCGCCTTTGTGGTGTGCCTGCTGCGCTTTTTGTGCAGCTTTCTGTCCGGTTACATCGTCTGGAAGGACTACGACTACGCTTTCAGCTGGATGACCGAGGTCGGCTTCCCCGGCATCTCCAGCATGAGCGTGGACGGTCTGTGCTGGCTGTACAGCGCCGTGTACAACGCCACCTACATGCTGCCCGAAGCCATCCTGACCACGGTCCTTGTGGTGATCCTGATCCGTGTCGCACCGCAGATCTTCGACCGGCAGAGCGCCAGAGCGTAAGTTTTTTCGCAGTCGATTTTCCCGCCGGGAAGGCCGTTTCCTCCGGCGGGAATTTTTTTGCAGAAAATCCAGAAAAGCTGTTGACAATCCGGCAAAGCACTGGTATAATTACTCCTGTCGTCAGGCACGGCACAAACATCTGGGGGATTAGCTCAGCTGGGAGAGCGCTTGCATGGCATGCAAGAGGTCACCGGTTCGATCCCGGTATTCTCCACCAGAACAAGGCATCACACATTGTGTGGTGTCTTTTTTGTTTGTCCGGAACTTTTGTTTGTCCCAAACGAGTGAGGCATTAGCTCAGCCGGAAGAGCGCCGTGCATGG
>CAKSWG010000018.1 GCA_934511465.1 uncultured Faecalibacterium sp.
TCAAGCAGTAACTTCTTTCGGATAACTGCAAAACGTAGAGAGCCGGACCCTCGTGGCCCGGCTCTTTTTGATGAAAAATAAGGAGGGGCTGTATGGCAGCACAAACCAACTTTATCGACATCGCCACGATATGGCTCCACGCGGGCAAGGGCGGCGACGGTGCGGTGAGCTTTCACCGTGAAAAATTCGTGGCCGCTGGCGGTCCGGACGGCGGCGATGGCGGCCGCGGCGGCGACATTATTTTTGTGGTGGACGATCACCTGACTACCCTGATGGACTTCCGCTATAAGCGCAAGTATGTGGCCCCGGAGGGCGGCAAGGGCGGCGCCAGCCTGTGCCACGGCAAAAACGCGGAGAACCTTGTCATCAAGGTGCCGCTGGGCACCGTCATCAAGGACGCCGAGAGCGGCCTTGTCATTGCGGATCTGTCCGACCACACCCCTGTCACCATCGCAAAGGGCGGCCGCGGCGGTTACGGCAATGCGCATTTTGCCACGCCCACCCGCCAGATCCCCAAATTTGCAAAGCCCGGTATGCCCGGCGAGGACATTCAGGTGACGCTGGAGCTGAAACTGATCGCCGATGTGGGCCTGATCGGCTTCCCCAATGTGGGCAAGTCCACCCTCATCTCCACCATCAGCGCAGCCAAGCCCAAGATCGCAAACTACCACTTCACCACGCTGGTGCCCACGCTGGGCGTCGTATCCGTGGCAGAGGGCGCAAGCTTTGTCTGCGCCGATATCCCCGGCCTGATCGAGGGTGCCAGCGAGGGCATCGGTCTGGGCCACGACTTCCTGCGCCATGTGGAGCGCTGCCGCCTGCTGCTGCATGTGGTGGACGTCTCCGGCAGCGAGTGCCGTGAGCCCATCGAGGATTTTGAAAAGATCAACGAGGAGCTGGCAAAGTTCAGCCCTGTGCTGGCCGAGCGTCCGCAGATCGTCATTGGCAACAAGTGCGACTTGGCCACCGAGGAGCAGATCGAGGATTTCCGCAAGTATGTGGAGGGCAAGGGCCTGACCTTTGTGCCCATCTCTGCCGCCACCATGCAGGGCGTCAAGGAGCTGCCGGGCCTCGTGTACAACCGGCTGAAGGATATCCCGCCGGTGCCGGTGTTCGCGCCCGAATACAAAAAGCCCGAGCCCAAGGCCAATGACCGCGCGTTCGAGATCAAGCGCATGGAAGCCCATGTGTGGAGCGTGGAAGCGCCGTGGCTGGAGTATATTCTGGCCGGCAGCAATGTGGACGATTACGAGAGCTTGCAGTTCTTCCAGCGTCAGCTGGGTGACAGCGGCATTCTGGATGCTCTGGTGGAAAAGGGCGTGCAGGAGAACGATACCATCCTCATTGGCGATTACCAGTTCGATTATATCTTCTAAAGAAGAACCCTCTCCGTCAGCGCTGTCGCGCTGCCACCTCTCCCGAAGGGCGAGGTTTCACGCATCTAAAAAGTACGTGTAATAAAAGCTCCCCCTTTCGGGGGAGCTGGCGAGCGGATGCGAGTCTGAGAGGGTTGGAGAATATTTATGAACGAATCGGAAAAGATCGACCCGCGGGAGCTTAGCCCCTTGGCGCTGGCCTTCGTGGGCGACAGTGTGCTGGAACTGCTGGTGCGTCAGCGTCTGGTGGAGCATCACCGCCTGTCTGCCGGAAAGCTCAACGCAGAAAAGGTCAAGTACGTCTCGGCCCGGGCACAGTTCCGGGAACAGCAGCTGCTGGAACCGCTGTTCACCGAGGACGAACTGGCCGTGTTCAAGCGGGGCCGCAACGCCAGCAAGGCCAGTGTGGCAAAGCATGCATCGCCGGAGGAATACCGTGCCTCCACCGGCTTTGAGTGCCTGCTGGGCTGGCTGTATCTGAACGGTCAGCTGAGCCGTGTGCACGAGCTGTTTGATACGCTGTGGCAGCAGTTCGACCCCAACGAACGATAAAAATGCGAAAGCCCGCTGCTTTCCGCACTGGAAAACAGTGCCGGAGGGCAGCGGGCTTTGCGGTTTGAGAAAGGTCAAGCTCTCACGCCTGTGGTCCGTCAGGCGCGCAGGGCAGCGTCAGCGGCTGTTTTTTGCGTTGCTGGAACGGCTGTTCGTGGAGTTTTTGGCGCTTTCGTCATCAGCACCCTTGGTGTACTGGTTGGGGTGCTTATGCTCGTTGGTGGCGCTGTTGGAGGTCTGATTGCTGGTGCGGTTGGAAGTCTGGTTGGACGTACGGTTCGAGGTCTGATTCTTGCAGTTATTGCTGCGGTTTTCGGTTGCCATAGTGAATGATCTCCTTTCGGTTTTCCGTGCGGGGCGGTGTGCCCCTCACAAGACCTAGTTTGGCCGCAGACGGCGGCTTTATACATCCCACAGGAGGATTGCAGAATGCCTACAGAATATTTTGAGCAGCGGGAGCGCGCCCTGCTGGGGGACCGGTTCGACGCACTGTATGCGGCCCCGCAGGAGACGGCTGAGCGCGGCGTGACCGTCTCGGCCCTGCGCACCACGCCGGAGCAGTTCGCCGCAAAGGCAGATTTTCCGCTGGAAGCATCGCCCTTCTGCAAGGCGGCATTTGTGGTGCACCAGCCGGATTTCAAGCCCGGACGGCATCCGTACCACCATGCGGGCGTGTTCTACTCGCAGGAGCCGTCGGCGTCCTCGGCGGCGCCGCTGCTGGGCGTGCAGCCCGGGATGCGGGTGTTGGACATGTGCGCCGCGCCCGGCGGCAAAAGCAGCCAGCTGGCGGCGGCACTGCAAGGGCGCGGTGTGTTGGTGAGCAACGAATATGTTGCAGCCCGTGCTGACATCCTGAAAAGCAACCTCGAGCGCATGGGCGTGCCCAATGCGGTGGTGCTCAATGAGACGCCTGCCCGCATTGCGGACGCACTGCCGGAGTTTTTTGACCGCGTTCTGGTGGATGCACCCTGTTCCGGCGAGGGGATGTTCCGCAAGGAGCCGGTGGCCCGCATCCAGCACTGCGAAGCGCTGGTGAAGCAGTGTGCGGAGCTGGGCGCGGAAATTCTGGACTGTGCCGCCGCCGTGCTGGCCCCGGGCGGGCAGCTGGTGTATTCCACCTGCACCTTTGCGCCGGAAGAGGACGAAGGGCAGGTCGCCGCATTTTTGCAGCGCCACCCGGAGTTTGAACTGGCAGATGCACTGGGCAATGTGGATTATACATTTGGCAGTGAGGGCGAAGCCAACCGCACCGGCGGCCTGCCGCTGGAGGTAAGCAAGGTGCGCCGCATCTGGCCCTGTCAGGGCGGCGAGGGCCACTTTATGGCACGGCTGGTCAAGGCGGGCACGCCCCGCACTCTGCCCGCAGAAGGGCAGTACACCCCGGAAGAGCAGCTCTGGCTTGCCGCAGCGGAAGCCGCAGGCAAAAAAGCGCAGAGCCGCGGCGGCAAGCCTGCCAAGGGGCCGGACGCCCGCAGTGCCCGCCGTGAGAATGCCCGCGCCTGCCGCGAGGCGGTGCAGGGCGGTAAGCACAGCCGCGAAGCACAGGCAGGGGAGACAAGCCCTGCCCAGAGCCTTGCCGCGTGGCAGGCGTTTGCCAAAGCGTATTTCCCGGCGCTGGCCGCACGGCCCGCTGTGGTGCATGGCGGCGGTGTGCTGCTGCCGGTGCCTTTCCCGCAGACGAACCTGCATGTGCTGCGGGCGGGCGTGTTCGTGGGCAGCGTGCAGAAGGGCCGCTTTGTGCCGGAGCACCATCTGTTCACGGCATTTGGCGCGTTGTGCCAGAACTGCGAGCAGCTGACCCTCGCCGACCCGCGATGCGTGGAGTACCTCTCCGGCCGTGAGCTGGAGGCCCGCACTGCCATCGATGGCTGGTGCTGTGTGACGGTGGACGGCTGGCCGCTGGGCGGCGGCAAGGTGTCCGGCGGGCGGGTGAAAAACCACTACCCCAAGGCCCTGCGTCTGCTGTAAACAGGCAGAAAAAGCGCATTTTCCCCCACGATCCGCCGAAAACCGGGCCGATAAGACTTGAACGCTCTGCCCGGTTGTGCTACAATAATAGAGTTAGATTTTGTGTGCTGCCACAATGCGGGCGACCACAGCCCGTCTGCCCGCAGGCGGAGATTTGAGAATATACAGGAGGCTCTTTCCCATGTCTGGACATAGCAAATGGAACAATATTAAGCGCAAGAAGGAAAAGACCGACGGCGCAAAGGCGAAGGTCTTTACCAAGATCGGCCGCGAGATCAGCGTTGCCGTCCGTACCGGCGGCCCGAACCCCGCTTCCAACAGCAAGCTGGCTGACCTGATCGCCAAGGCAAAGCGCATGAGCGTGCCCAACGATAACATCCAGCGCATCATCAAGAAGGCTGAGGGCGGCGATAAGACCGAGTACGAAGCAATCACCTACGAAGGCTACGGCCCCGGCGGCGTTGCTGTTATGGTGGAGACCCTGACCGACAACCGCAACCGTACCGCTGCCGATCTGCGTCACTACTTCGATAAGAATGGCGGCAATCTGGGTGCTATGGGCTGCGTGGGCTTCCTGTTCAGCCAGAAGGGTGTCATTGATATCTCTCTGGAAGATAAGGATGCCGACGAGGCTATGATGGATGCTCTGGATGCCGGTGCCGAGGACTTCGACGCCAGCGAGGATGCAGCTGAGATCACCACCGATCCCGAGAACTACTCTGCCGTGGTCAAGGCCATGGAGGAGAAGGGCTACGAGATCCTGTCCGACGATCTGGCTATGGTGCCCATGACCACCACCCGCCTGACCGACCCCGATCAGCTGAAGCTGATGGGCAAGCTGCTGGATGCGCTGGAAGACAATGATGACGTCCAGAATGTCTGGCACAGTCTGGAGAACGAAGAGGATCTGCCGGAATAAGCATCCGCAAGGCTCTTTGCTCCTGAAATAAGACGTTTAAAAGCCGCTTTTTGTGCTGTTTAGCACGAAAGGCGGCTTTTTTGTGCTGCGTTGCGGAATGAAGATCGGCCCGATATCTTCGCTGAGCAATAAAAATCCCCCGCTGGCAAGGCATACCGGCGGGGGAAAGGGGGAGAGCGATTATCTTAAAAGATCATTGCACGCTTGCGAGGAACCGCACAAAGCCTGCACGGCCAGCCTCGTCCAGCTTGTAGACGCCGGCGTCGGCGAGAACCTCGGCGAACACCTGACCGATCTCATCCTGCAGGATGGGGTGCACATTGTCGGCGCTGAGTTCAGGGTGACGGGCAAGGATGTCCTCGGCCCACTCGGCATGCTTCTGCAGCTCTTCAGGGTACTGGGCTGCAGGTGTGCGGGAGACCAGCACATCGGCAAGCTCAGCCATTTCCTTTTTCAGGCGGCTGGGCAGCACGGCAAGGCCCATGACCTCGATCAGGCCAATGTTCTCCTTTTTGATGTGGTGTAGCTTTGCATGAGGGTGGAACACGCCCAACGGATGTTCCGGGGTGGTGATGTTGTTGCGCAGCACCAGATCCAGCTGGTATCTGCCGTCCCGCATCCGGGCAATGGGGGTGATGGTGTTGTGGGGTTCGCCGTCCGTCTCGGCAAAGACAAAACAGCTCTCGTCAGAGTAGCCGCGCCATGCCGTCAGGATCTTGTCCGCCAGCTCCACAAGGCGGCTGTCGTCCTCACTTGTCAGGCGGATGCAGCTCATGGGCCAGTGCACGATACCGGCATCTACGTCCTCAAAACCGGGGAACACCCACTTCTTTTCAATGGGAGCCTTGGCCATGGCAAACTCGTAATGACCGCCCTGAAAATGATCGTGGCTCAGGATGCTGCCGCCCACGATGGGCAGGTCGGCGTTGCTGCCCACGAAATAGTGGGGGAACAGGCCCACAAAGTCCAGCAGCTTGCGGAAGGTGGCACGCTCGATCTTCATGGGGGTGTGCTGGCTGTTGAACACGATGCAGTGCTCGTTGTAGTAAACGTAGGGGCTGTACTGCAAATTCCACGCACTGTCGTTGATGGTAAGCGGGATGATGCGGTGGTTCTCGCGGGCAGGGTGGTTCATGCGGCCCGCATAGCCCTCGTTTTCGGCGCAGAGCTGGCACTTGGGGTACGCGCTCTGGGGGGCCAGCTTTGCAGCGGCAATGGCCTTGGGGTCCTTTTCCGGCTTGGAAAGGTTGATGGTGATATCCAGATCGCCGTAGGGAGTCTTGGTGACCCATTTCAGGTCGCGCTTGATGCGGTAGCGGCGGATGTAATCGGTGTCCTGACTGAACTTGTAGAACCAGTCGGTAGCGGCCTGCGGGCCATCGTTCTCGTAGCGCTCCTCAAAGTTGGCGCGCACGATGCTGGGGCGCGGGGTCAAAACGCCCATGAGCTTTGTGTCAAACAGGTCGCGGGCGGTGGAGTTATCGGCGCACACACCGCGGGCAACGGCATCGTCCACCAGCGTTTTGAGGATGCTTTCCAGATCGGTGTAGCACACTTCACCCTCGGGCGCGGTGAAGTCGTCCAGCTGCATGGTCATGAGCAGTTGGTTGCGGATGTAGATTTCGTCATCGGGCAGGATGAGCCCGGTGTCCAGCCCGTAGTTCACGAGCTGCTGGATGGCAGTAGAGATCACAGCACGGCGCCTCCTTCCGGGCGGATGCTCAGCACATGGCAGCGGCCCTCGCCGAGGATGGCTTCCATGTGGGCCTTGAAGTCGGCCAGCATTTCCACCGGCACAAAGGCCTGCGCGGTGCCGGCAAAACCGCCGCCGTGTACACGCACAGCACCCTTGCCGTTCAGGTAATGCTTGGCGGCAGCGATGGTCACGCCCATTTCCTGATGCTCTTTGTACCCGGCGGGAATGACGTTTTGCAGGTATTCCCAGCTGCTGTCACCGGACTCGGTGACGAGGGAGAGGAAGGTTTCAAAATCGCCTGCACGCAGAGCAGCCACCTGCTTTGCCACGCGGTCGTTGTCGGCGTAGACGTGGAAGGCACGAAGCACCGCGCGGTCGCCGCACTGTTTGCGGCACTCCGGCAGCTTTGCAAGGAAGGCGTCAAAGGGCACATCCCGCAGCACCTCGCCGCCGCACACAGCGGCCACGGCGCGGCACTCGGCAGGCACAGCGGCGTATTCGTCGGTCAGGTCGGCGTGGTCGGCGCAGGAGTCCAGAATGCACAGCGCAAGGCCTGCCTTGGAGAAATCCACCTGCACCGGCTCCACATCCGGGTGGGCAGGGTCGGCAAAATCGATGGTGATGATGTTGCCCACGCTGGAAGCCATCTGGTCCATCAGGCCGCAGGGCTTGCCAAAGTAGACGTTCTCGGCCCACTGACCGATCTGCGCGATCTCGATGGGGGAGACCTTTTCCGCCATAAAGCAGTCGTTCAGAATGACGCCGATCAATACCTCAAAGGCGGCAGAGGACGAAACGCCGCTGCCCTTGGGCACATTGGAGGCAATGTACACATCGAGACCCTCCAGCTTTGCGCCGCGCTGACGGAAGGCTTCGCATTCGCCGCGCAGCAGGGAGATGGTGGTGTTTTCCTCCTCCTTGCGGGCGGCAAGGTCGGCAAGATCGATCACGCACAGGTCGTAGCCCTCGCTCTGCACGCGCAGCTGGTTCAGGCCGTTGGGGGCAGCGGCGGCGATCATATCAATGTTCACGCTGCCGGCCAGCACGCGGCCATGCTGGTGGTCGGTGTGGTTGCCGCCGATCTCGGTGCGGCCCGGGGCGCTGTAAAGGCCGGCCTCGGCATGGGCACCGAAGGTGGCTTCCAGCCCGTCCAGAACAGCCTCGTAACGGGCGGCCTGCACGGGCGTTTCTTCCGGCTTGCAGCAGTAAAGAGCGGCCAGACGCGCAGCATGGGTGCCGCCGGCAAGCTCCTGCTTCCATGTGGAAACGGATTTCATCATAGGAAGGATCCTCCTTTTGAGCGGGTTGAAACTGCGGTGCGGGGCCGCATACAGGACGCCCCGCACACTTCTGACCTTATAATATAAAATCCAAGCACAAAAAACCATGTGTTATTGTTGCATTTGAATGAAAAGTTGCAAAAAGCCTGAAATGGATGCGCAGAGCAGGAATGGACGATTGAAATAAAATCAAGTGTGAAACGGAAAAATCATTGGGCAAAACGCCCGCGAATCCCGCGTTTTGCGCAAGACAGACAAATGCTGCGCAGCATGGAGATTTGCACTTTGGAAAACAAAAACGGAGAAAAGCCCGCAGGCGCTTCTCCGTATCAAAAAAATGTTATTTTGCAAAATCGCTGCCGGTCAGCCCGTCCATGTTCAGCATGCCTTCCAGCGCGGCAACATCCGCCGAGACATCCAGCGCATCGGACTGGAACAGCTTGTCCAACTGGTTCTCAAAGGCAGTCACCAGCATATCCATGGAGCGCTCGATGCTCTTTTTGGCATCGGTGATGTTCTCGCCCTGCACGTCCTGTGCGGAAAGGCTGGCGTAAGTGTTCAGCAGCTTGAGGGCGGTGGGCAGGTAGTAATCCATGAATTTTTGCAGCTGGGCTTTTTTGCCGGGGTCCTGCTTTGCCAGCTCAAAAATGCGGGCACTGACCGCTTCCAGACGGCTGATCTTGGCGGTCATCACCGGGTCCGGGATGGCATCGTTGGCCTGCCGCAGCTGCTGCAAAAGGGCGGCGTACTGGTCGGCCGGTGCCGGTGCGGGCTGCGGCTCCGGCTGTTTGGGCGGCTGCGGTGCAGCACCGCGCACAACAAGGGTGTCTGTGCGGTTATCGATGTAGGCGTCGGCACCAAAGTAGCCGTGGGAAATGGCGCTTTCCACCACAGCACGCCCCTTTGCGGCATCAATGCCTGCGGCGGCGAACAGCTCATCCAGCGGGATGTTGTCGCGGTCGCCTGCGATCTTGTCCAGCAGCCGCTCCATCTTGCGGGTGCGGCTCATGTGCAGGCCGGTCAGCAGAGCCGCACCGCCGCCCAGCATCTGGGCGATGGCGGTAAAAGCCTCCATCATGCTGGCGGCACCATCCATGAACAGGGTGCTGAAGCCCGCGAACAGAAAGACAGCACCGCCGATGGTGCACAGGGTGGTAAGGAGCTTGTGCCGCTCCTTGGCATCCGTCTGCTCTTTGGTGGGAACATCGTGGCCGTAGGCTGGCTCGTTTTCCTGCCGGGGGGCCGTCTGCGCAGGGGCCGGGCCAAGGTCGGAACGATAGTCTGCCTGTGCCTGTGCAGCGGCTTTTTCTTCTTTTTCCGCATTTTTATCGATGCTTTTCAAAATGAACAGCAGCACGCCCAGCGGTGCCGACATGGCAAACACGATAAAAATGGCAATGGTGGGAATGTGCGCAAAATAATGCTTTTTGGGCTGCATGGACAAAACCTCTCAATATATCAAAACTGGATTCAACAAAAAAAGACCGCGTTCCATTCCATTATAGCGGAGCGCGGTCTTTTTGTTAAGGGGTAAATATCGATGCGTGCAAAAGGCAGGGGAGTAAGTCTGCCTTTTGCCGGGAAAACGTTACTTCATCAGGCTGCACACGGCCTCGGCGTAAGCGGCGGGGTCGTCCACGGGCAGGCCTTCAATGAGCTGTGCCTGTGCGTACAGCAGGGCGCTGTACTTCTTGAGCTTGTCGGCGTCACCGGCCTCCTGTGCGGCCTTGAGCACGGCGAACACGGGGTGGTTGACGTTCAGCTCCAGTACCTTGTCGCTCTTTACGCCCTCGCTGCCGGGCTGCTTGGACAGAACCTTTTCCATCTCGATGGACAGCGGGCCGTCGGCGCTCAGGCACACGGGGTGGTCCTTCAGGCGGGTGGAGACCTTGACCTCCTTCACCTTGCCGTCCAGAGCGTCCTTCATGGTGTCGAACAGAGCCTTGTTTTCGGCGGTTGCATCCTCGGCGGCCTTTTTCTCTTCCTCGGTCTCAAGGCCCAGATCACCGCTGTTGACGTTCTTGAACTCCACGGTGCCGTCCTTGCCCTCGGCGTCCTTGCGGGGATAGGTGCGCAGGATCTGCAAGCAGAACTCGTCCACATCCTCGGTCAGCAGCAGCACGTCGTAGCCCTTGTCCAGCACCAGCTCTGCGGCGGGCAGCTTGGCCAGACGGTCGGTGGAGTCGCCGGCAGCAAAGTAGATGTACTTCTGCTCGGCGGGCATCTTATCCACGTACTCCTGCAAGGTGATCATCTTCTGCTCCTTGGCGGACCAGAACAGCAGCAGGTCGCGCAGCAGCTCGGCGTGCATGCCGTAGTCGGAGTAAGCACCGAACTTGATCTGACGGCCGAACTCCTTCCAGAATTCCTCGTACTTCTGGCGGTCGTTGGCCAGCATGGCGTGCAGCTCGTTCTTGATCTTCTTTTCCAGAGCGTTGTGGATCAGCTTGAGCTGGTTGTCCTTCTGCAGCATCTCGCGGCTGATATTCAGGCTCAGATCCTGACTGTCCACGATGCCCTTGACGAAGCTGAAGTAATCGGGCAGCAGGTCGGCACACTTCTCCATGATGAGCACGCCGGATGCGTACAGGGCCAGACCCTTCTCGTAATCCTTGGTGTAGAAATCGTAGGGGCGGTGGCTGGGAACAAACAGCAGGGCGTTGTAGTTCGCGGTGCCCTCGGTGCGGCTGACGATGACACGGGCGGGATCGGTATAATCGTTGAACTTCTCTTTATAGAAGCTGGCGTATTCTTCGTCGGTCACTTCGCTCTTCTGCTTTTTCCAGATGGGCACCATACTGTTCAGGGTCTCCAGCTCGGTGTAGCTCTCCCACTCGGGCTTGTAATCCTCGGGCTTGGGGTCCGGTTCCGGCTTCTGACGCTCGTGCTGGCGCTCCATCTGGATGGGGTAGCGCACATAGTCGCTGTACTTCTTGACGATGGCAACAATGCCGTATTCGTCCAGGAAATTATCGTAGTGGTCGGTCTCGGTGTCCGGCTTGATGTGCAGGATGATCTGGGTGCCGGCGGTGTCCTTCTGGGCGGGGGTCATTTCGTAGCCGTCCACGCCGGAGGACTCCCACTGCCATGCTTCATCCGAGCCATAGGCCTTGGAAATGACCGTGACCTTGTCGGCAACCATGAAGGAGGAGTAGAAGCCCACGCCGAACTGACCGATGATGTCGATGTTCTCGTCCTTGTTGTCCTTCTTGAAATCCAGAGAACCGGAGCGGGCGATGGTGCCCAGATTCTGTTCCAGTTCCTCTTTGGTCATGCCGATGCCGTTATCCTCGATGGTCAGGATGCGGTTATCCTTGTCGCGGGTGATGAGGATGCGGAAATCACCCTTGTTCATGCCCACGGAGGGATCGGTCAGACTCTTATAGTAGAGCTTATCAATGGCATCCGATGCGTTGGAGATCAGCTCCCGCAGGAAGATCTCCTTATTGGTGTAGATGGAGTTGATCATCATATCCATCAGTTTTTTGCTTTCAGCCTGAAATTCTTTCTTAGCCATAATGCAAAACCTCTTTTTATCTGTATTCAGTACCGGGCACTCAGGAAGCCGGAACACTTCAAGAATGCTTAGCACTCATAGCTTTCGAGTGCTAATATACACCGCTTTGCAGCAAAAATCAAGGGCTTTCATAAAAAGTTTAAAAATCAAAAGCGGCCTTTTGCGCCTGCCAATAAAAACAGAGCCGCCGTTATGGATGACCGTGGTGCACACAAAGACGGTTTTAAATCGTATTTCCAATGAAAGCGTTTTGTGCTATAATGAGCCCCGGAGATCATTTCCGAAGGGGGAGATACGATGCAGCTGAAACAGCTGGAGCTGACCGGCGGCGGAACGCTGACGGTTTATCTGCGGGATTCCTGCGCGCGGATGCCCGGCGTCTTGGACCGGCCTTTGGTGCTGGTGGTGCCCGGCGGCGGCTACACCCATGTGAGCGCCCGGGAGGGCGACCCGGTGGCGCTGCAATTTGCGGCAGCGGGCTATCACACCGCTGTGCTGGACTACGCCATCTGCGAAAAGGCAAAAGACTATCTGCCGCTGCGCCAGCTGGCCGAGGCCATCGGTCTGGTGCGGCAGCACGCGGAGGAGTGGCATGTACTGCCGGAAAAAATTGCGGTGTGCGGCTTTTCGGCGGGCGGGCATCTGGCGCTTTCCGGCGCCGTGCTGGACATCCCCGGCGCGCGCGCACAGCCGCGGCCCAATGCGGTGATCTTGGGTTATCCGGTGGTCACGGCGGGCGAGTATGCCCACCGCGGCAGCTTTGTGCAGCTGGCGGGCAGTGAGGATACCCGCGCACAGCAGGCGTTCGGGCTGGAAGACAAGATCGCGCCAGCCGCACCGCCCATGTTCGTGTGGGCCACCATGGAGGACGAGACCGTTCCGGTGGAGAACACCCTGCTGCTGGCAGGCGCTTTGCGCCGGGCAAAGGTGCCGTGTGAGGTGCACATCTTTGAAAAGGGCGCGCACGGCACCAGCATCAGCACGGCGGAGGTGGACCGGCCCAGCCGCCACCGGCACCACTGGGTGGAACTGGCCGTGGAATGGCTGGACGACACATTTGACTTTTCGGTTGGTTAAATCTGGACAAATTTGAACGAACCTACAAAAAATTCACAATTAAACTGTTGACTTGCATAAGCCTTGGGCGTATACTGGTCAGCAGGGACAAACTCAAGGAGGAATACCTATGGTTATGGACCCGACACTGCCGCGCATTTCCGTGCGCGATCTGCTGATGCAGGCATTTCTTACCGGGTGGGAGCTCTCGGACAAAACCGTTTCGCAGGACGAGTACCTGCAAAGCTCCATTCAGGTGATCGAGATGCTGCAAGTGGAACCGGAAAATCTGTATGCCGAAGAGGGGCTTGGCCTGCCGGACGGCGAGGAAGTGGACCATCTGGACGACTGGCTGCGCGCCGACGGCCAGTGGCTGTACTATGGTGTGGAGGAGGAGAACTTCTTCCTCATCCAATGGTACCCGGACAAGGCCGCTGCCAACGCAAAGCTGGCCCAGCTGGAAGAGCTTGGCGACGGCAAGCAGTATCTTGTGGACTTTGCGCTCAAGCGCGAGAACCCTTCCAACGCAGAAAACTTTGGCAATTCCAACCCGGTGCAGCTCCGTTCCTGAAAACATCACCTTAGAGCGAAAGGAAATTTTGCAGCATGCAGCTTTCTGATTCTGAGCGCGAACAGCTATATGCCATCGTGGAAAAATACGATCATCACCCGGAAGTGCAGCGGATGCGGGAGTATATCCAGCACGGCTCCGTTACCACCTATCAGCACTGCAAAAATGTGGCACTGGTGAGCTTCTGGCTCAACCGCCGCCTGCATCTGCACGCCGATGAGACCTCGCTGGCAGTGGGGGCGCTGCTGCACGATTTTTATCTCTACGACTGGCACACCCGGGGCAGTTTCCATGGCCTGCGCCGCCTGTTTGAGATGCACGGCTTTGCCCACCCGGGCTATGCCTGCGTCAATGCAAAGCGGGTGTTCGGCATTACCAAAAAGGAGCAGGGCATCATTGCAAGCCACATGTGGCCGCTCACCTTCCGCCACATGCCTGCCTGCCGCGAGGCGGTCATCGTCTGCTTGGCAGATAAATACTGCGCCGTGGTGGAAAGCATGTTCCAGCGCTCCCGCGCCGGTGCCGTGGTAAGCGGCAGCGTGGACATCGACGGCGAAGAGTGGTAAAGCCGGTTTACGGATAAAATAAAAAGAACTCCGCACCCACAAAACGGTGCGGAGCTCTTTTTGCGTCTCACAGCTTTTTGTAGCCTTCCGGCTCGTCGGCAGCGGCACGGCGCTCCATTAAAAAGGTGTCCAGCCAGCGGCCATGGCAGTCGCGGGCAATGCGCTCGCGGCGGCCCACCAGACGAAAGCCGCATTTGGCGTGCAGGGCACGGCTGGCGGCGTTATCCTGCAAAACGGTGGATTGCAGCGTCCAGTAACCGGCCTGCTCGGCCCGGCGGCACAGCTCGGACAATAGGTGATAGCCAAGGCCATGGCCCCGGAACTGCTCGCCCACATAGATGCTCACTTCGGCAACGCCGCGGTAGCACCAGCGCGGGTCCACCCGGTGCAGGGCCGTCCACCCGGCAATGACATCATCCACCAGAAGCACCAGCCGACAGTCCTTTGTGTGGGAGGCGTCCCACGCCGTGTACGGGGGACAGGTGGTCTGAAAGGTGGCGTGCTCGGTGGCGATCCCTTCCAGGTAAATTCTGGAAACTGCGTTCCAGTCCTCCGGCTCCATGGGCCGGACCTCGATCTTACTCATAGGCAAAAATTCCCGGCAGGCGGTACGATTCCGTCTGCGCCCTCAACTTTCCAAAATAACCGGTTCCAGTATAGCAGAATTTACAGCGGGGCACAAGCGCTTTCCTGCACAGAAATGTCTTTGACAACAAGAGTGTTTGTGATACAATAAAACATATCAAAGCAATTTGCGGCGGAAAATGCTGCCGCAGAACGGAGGAAGTTTGAGGATGAAATGGATCAGAACGGCAGCCTGTATGCTGGCCATGTTGGCGTGCCTGTCACTTTCGGCCTTTGCAACGGAATACGGCGAGCCGAACATCACCACCAAAACGACCATGAAGGAGCTGCGCGAGAACCCCAGCATCAAGGGCTCCGGCTACTATACATACTGCAACGAATGGATGGAAGGCGACACAAAATACGATGATACGCCCATCTCCGGTTATGTGAGCTATGCGGCGGCAGAGGATGCTGCCGAGGGCATGAACCTTGTGATCGAGAACTACAACAAGGGCGTGCAGATCACATGGCAGGTGTACACGCAGGAACAGATCGATGCCAATGTGCAGCTGGGCATGGTGCAGCTGTATTATTTCCCGGCAAAAACGGCCAATGCCAAATATGTGATCGTGGTGCCCGGCAACGGCGGCAACACCACGGCCGAGCTGAACGAGGGCGCTTCCATTGCAAACCAGCTGCACGAGCTGGGCTATGCAGTGTTCGTGCTGCGCTACCGCTCCTTCTTTGACGCCAGCGAGAATGCGCCTTTGTACGACATTGCCAACGCGGTGAAGTACGTGGAAGCAAATGCCGAACAGTTTGATGTTCAGCGCGAGAACTATGCACTGATGGGCTTTTCCTCCGGCGGCCATATCGTGGGCCTGATCGGTTCCGATAACCCCCGGTTCGGTTACAAAGCGTTCGGCATCCCGCAGCCTGCCGCGCTGCTGCTGGGCTACCCCATCAACGACTTTTTTGAGGTAAAGCCGCTGTACCACATCGCCATCGATCCGTTTGCCGTTGGCTGGCGCTATTACTGGACGGATATCTCGGACGTGGTGAACGAAAACTACACCCCCGTCTTTTTCTTCTACGGCAAAAACGATGTTTACATGAAGCGGATGTGCTTTAAACAGCAGGGTCTGCTGCTGGAAAAGACCCTCAAGGACAGCGGTGCGGTGTACGAGTGCCATGTGTACGAGAACGCGCCCCACGCCATCGGCCCGGGCCGTTACACCGATGCGGACGGCTGGATCAAACTGGCCGCCGAATTCTGGGAAAAGCAGTGCAAGTAACGATGCAGAAAAACAAGATCAAAAAGCATCTCCGCGCGGCTCTGCTGAGCATCTGCCTGCTGCTGTTGCTGGCGCAGCCGGTATCTGCGCAGGAGCTGGGCGAGGCAAACATCACGCCCGGCACCAAAATGGGGGATATCCGCTCCAACCCCAGCATCGTGGGGGCGGGCATCTATACCTACTCGCTGGATCAGGACCGTCCGCTGGACCGGCTGTACTGGAACACCCAGACGCTGAACCGGCTCTCCAACCGCTGGACGGCGCAGGATTCGGCCGATGGGCTGAACTATCTGATCCGCACCTATAACGCCGGGCAGCAGGTGACCTTCCCGCTTTACACGGAGGAAGAGATCGCGCAGGATACCAGCCGGGACGGCGTGGAGCTGTATTACATGCCGCCGGAAGGGGAGCAGACCCATCGGAAATTTGTGCTGGTGATGGGCGGCAACGCCATCGTGGTCAGCGCCGAGATCCGCGAGGGCATCTCCACCGCATGGAACCTGCACGAGATGGGCTACCCGGTGTTCGTGCTGCGCTACCGCATCGGCATGAAGGCCAGCAACAATGCGCCTTTGGAGGACCTTGCCCGCGCGGTGCAGTACATTACGCAGCATGCGGACCGGTTCGGCGTGCAGGCCGAGGATTATGCCATTGTGAGCTATTCCTCCGGCGGGCAGATCGCGGGCCTGTTTGGCACCGACGCGGTGGGCTACAAAAACTACGGCCTGCCAAAGCCCGGCGCCCTGCTGATGGGCTACCCGGTGAACACCTTTTTTGAGCTGAAGCCGGTGTATAACATCCTGCTGGACACCGGTGTGTGCCAGCAGCGGTATTACAAAATGACCCTGTCCAACTACATCACGCCGGACTATCCGCCTACTTACCACTGGTATGGCCGGAACGATCTGACCCTGACGAGCATGTGCTGGGCCGCACAGGGCCCGGTGTTGGAAAAAGCGCTTGCGCAGAACAACGTGCCCCACATCTACCACATCTATAAAAATGCGCCGCACGCAGTGGGCGCAGGCAAGGGCACCGACGCGGAAGGCTGGCTGAACGAAGCCATCGCGTTCTGGGAAGAACAGGTGGGCTGAAAAGGAGGAAACGGAATGAAACAAAAGCTCCGCATGGCGGCGGCGTGCATCGGGATGCTGCTGGTTCTGGCACTGCCCGCATGGGCGGCGGAATACGGCAAAGCGAATATTACCCCGCAGACCACAATGAAGCAGCTGCGGGAAAACCCCAGCATCAAGGGCATGGGCTTGTATACCTATGTGTATGTGTGGGAGCGCGACGGCGACCTTTTGCAGCACAGCAGAGACAACGACACGCTGGAAAAGGTGATCGGCAAGGAGTCGGTGGGCAGCTGTGTGAACGGTATGAACTACCTGATCGATACCTACAACGCCGGGACGCAGATCACCTATAAGCTGTTCACGCCCGAGGAGATCGCGCAGGACAGCAGCCGCGAACATGTGGAGATGTATTACTTCCCGGCCACGCAGCCGAACGCAAAGTACGCCGTGATCCTCTCCGGCAATGCGCTGTTTTACAGCGGCGAGATGCGCGGCGGCGTTTCCACCGCGTGGGAGCTGCACCAGCAGGGCTATGCGGTGTTTGCTTTGCGCTACCGCATCGGCCATGAGGCCACGAACAATGCACCGCTGGAGGACCTTGGCCGCGCCATCCGGTTCATCACCGCAAATGCAGAGCAGTTTGGCGTGCAGACCGAGGATTACGCGCTGCTGGGCTATTCTTCCGGCGGGCAGATCGTGGGCGTTTTTGGCGGCAAGGAGCTGGGCTACCAAAACTACGGCGTGCCAAAGCCCGGCGCGCTGCTGCTGGCTTACCCCATCAACAACTTCTACGAGGCAAAGCCCATCTATCACATTTTGCTGGACACGGATACCTTGGAGCGCCGCTACTACGAGTACGATATCTCCGCCTGCGTGGATGCGGATTACCCGCCCACCTGCTTCTGGTATGCCAAGGATGATATTTTGCTGATGGCGTTCAACTACTGGCAGCAGGGGCCTGCGCTGCGCAAGGCACTGGCCGCTTATGGCGTGCCCTACAAGGAAAGCATCTACCGCCATGCGCCGCACGGCGTGGGCATCGGTGTGGGTACCGACGCCGAGGGCTGGGTGAAGGAAGCGGCCGACTTCTGGGCGGAACAGACCCGGCATTAAATAAAAAACACGCAGGTCCGGGCTTTGCGCACAGCACAGCCCGGATTTTGCAATGGGAGATAAGTATGGAATTTTTGGCATTTCTTTACACGGTGCTTCTGGTGGCCATCTGCCTGATGATGGCGCTGCTGCTGTACCGCTCGGCAAAGCCGGCCGCCAGCCGGGATGATGCAGAGCTGAAGGAATGGCTGCGCCAGCAGCTGGACGCACAGGACCGTCAGATAAACGCAAAACTGGCGGAGATGTCTCAGCAAAACCTTGCGGCCATGGGCCAGATCAGCGAGACGCTGCAAGCCTCGGTGCAGAGCATGAGCACCGCCCTCACCGCAGGGCAGGGGACCCAGCAGCAGACCATGGAGCAGCGCCTGCAAGGGCTGGAAGCATCCAACGCCCGCAAGCTGGAAGAGATGCGCCGCACCCTTGCCGAGGGCCTGACCGCCTTGCAGGCCCAGAACGCCCAGAAGCTGGACGAGATCCGCCGCACGGTGGACGAACAGTTGCAGGACGCTTTGCAAAAGCGGGTGACCGAAAGCTTCAAGGCCGTGAACGACCAGCTGGAGCAGGTGTACAAGGGCCTTGGTGAGATGCAGAACCTTGCCGCCGATGTGGGCGGGCTGAAGCAGGTACTTTCCGGCGTCAAGACCCGCGGCATTCTGGGCGAGATCCAGCTGGGAGCTATTCTGGAAGAGATCCTTGCTCCGGAGCAGTACGCTACCAACGTAGCCACCATCCCGGGCAGCAGCCAGCGGGTGGAGTACGCCATCAAGATGCCGGGCGTGGACGGCGGCACGGTGTGGCTGCCCATCGATTCCAAGTTCCCGGGCGATACCTACGCCCATTTGCAGGATGCGCAGGCTTCCGGCGATGCGCAGGCCGTGGAGAACGCCCGCCATGCGCTGGAGCTGGTGCTGCGGGCCGAGGCCAAGGATATCCGCGAAAAATACGTGGAGCCGCCCTATACCACGGCCTTCGGCATCCTGTTTCTGCCCTTTGAGGGCCTGTACGCCGAGGTGGTGAACGCTGGGCTGCTGGAGGTATTGCAGCGGGACTATCAGGTGAACATCGCGGGCCCCAGCACCATGGCGGCGCTGCTCAACAGTTTGCAGATGGGCTTCAAGACCCTTGCCATCCAGAAGCGCTCGGGCGAAGTATGGCAGCTGCTGGGTGCCGTCAAGACCGAGTTCGACAAGTTCGGGCAGGGGCTTACCAAGATGCAGCAGCGCCTGCGCCAGACGGATGAAGAGCTGGACGACCTGATCGGTGTGCGCAGCCGCGCCATCAGCCGCAAGCTGCGGGCGGTGCAGACCATGGATGAAAACGCTGCCGCCGCCCTGCTGGAACTGGACAATGAGCCGGGCAGACCGGTGGCGGCACGTCTGCCGGAGAATGGAGAAGAGCTTTGATGTGCAGAATATCCTTGCGATTTTTCTGACAATGTGATATAATAGGAACTGTTCTCAGAAAAAAACCGCCGCAGAGACGCGGCACTGCATAAAAATATAAATAAGGAGACCGAGTGTTATGAGCGTAAACAAGATCAGCGAAGCCATTCTGGGCGTTGGTGTGGATGATACCACCATCGACCTGTTCGAGAGCCAGTATCCGGTGCCCACCGGCGTCAGCTATAATTCCTATGTCATTCTGGACGAGAAGACCGCCGTTCTGGATACGGTGGATGCCCGCGCCACCGAGCCGTGGCTGGAAAACCTGACCGAAGCTCTGGCAGGCCGTAAGCCGGATTATCTGGTGGTCTCCCACATGGAGCCGGACCACGGCGCAAATATCGCAAAGCTGGCGGCACTCTATCCGGAGATGCAGGTGGTGGGCAACGCCAAGACCTTCCTGTATATGGATCAGTTCTTTGGTGCTGATGCTGTGGCAAAGGAGCGCCGCGTGGTGGTGAAGGACGGCGAGAGCCTGAGCCTTGGCACCCACACCCTGACCTTTGTGTTTGCCCCCATGGTGCACTGGCCGGAGGTCATGGTCAGCTATGAGAGCAGCGAGAAGGTGCTGTTCTCCGCCGATGGCTTCGGCCGCTTCGGCGCTGTGGCAAAGTTTGACGAAAAGGCCGACTGGGCCAGCGAAGCCCGCCGCTACTACCTGAACATCGTAGGGAAGTACGGCCCGCAGGTACAGGCACTGCTGAAAAAGGCGGCGGCTCTGGATATCCGGACCATCTGCCCGCTGCACGGCCCGGTGCTCACCGGTGATCTGGGCAGGTACCTGAACTACTACGACATCTGGTCCAGCTACAAGCCCGAGGAGCCGGAAAAGATCCTTGTGGCAAGTGCTTCCATCCACGGCCACACCCGTGCAGCAGCCCACCTCATGGCCGAAAAGCTGCGCGCCAAGGGCGCAAAGGTGGTGGAGATGGACCTGACCCGCACTGATGTGTCCTACGCCGTCACCGAAGCCTTCCGCTGCGGAAAGATTGTGCTGGCCTGCGCCACCTACGACGGCTTCCTCTTCCCGCCGATGGAGAACCTGCTGGCCCACCTCAAGACCAAAAACTTCCAGAGCCGCACCGTCGGCCTGATGGAGAACGGCACTTGGGCGCCCATGGCTGCAAAGCTCATGCGCGCCGAGCTGGAAGGCATGAAGAACATCGCCCTGTGCGAGAAGGTCGTCACCATCCGCAGTGCCGCCAACGCCGCCGCTGAGGCCCAGATGGATGCTCTGGCAGCGGAGATCGTGGAAAAGTAAAAACAAAATAAAAAACAAGGAGCTGACATGAAGCGATATGTCGGCTCCTTGTTTTTTGTGGCGTTTTATGCTACACTTGTTTTGCTGCCCGCAAGGCGGCAGGCACTGCACACGGCAGGCGGTTTGGCTTCGCACTTCCTGAAAAGGAGGTGGTCCGATGCCAATTACTTTGACGTTCCATCTGTTTGGACTTACGTTCACACTGCGGATCAAAAGGTAAAACCGCCACCTCTGCCAAGGTGACGGTTTTATAAAACCTAAACCACTAGGACGAGGCTAAACCGCTTGTCGCGGTGCCTTTTCTAATAATATTATAGCGCATGACCGTACTTCTGTCAAGAAAACGGTCAGGCACTTTTTATTCTTCCACGATGATTTTATCTTTTGCGTAGTCCAGCGCAAGGCCGATCAGCTCATTGCGGGAACGGTTGGTCCTGCCGGCAAGTTCATCGTAAAAATCAACGATGGACTTGTCCACACGGATTGTAAATGTAACGGGTTCCGAAAGCTTCTTAATTCTAAGTTCATCCATTGTTATCACCCCGTTACTATTATGGTTCACAATTTAAATAAGATGAATGACATATAAGAGTTCATAAACGAACATAAAATGGTATAATATGTGGTGAACACTAATCGACTTTTCCAAAATGTGTCGCAGCCAATCGAAAAACAACGCATTGTGAGAATTGCTGCGGAAATAGCGAAGGGATATCATCAAAGTGTAAAATGGCTATATTGTTGGCAAAACAGGAGGATGTTTTATGAGTGGAACGGCAAATGCCCTGACACAACAAAAGGAAGCGGGGCAAACACGCTTCTGGCAGGACCCAGACAAAAAATATTTCTGCGTGCTGTTCGGGTTTGCAGCTGTGGTGTATTTTCCACTGATCAGCCAGAAGCTGACCAATACATTTGACGGACTTTGGATGGATTCGTTTTTTATCGCCAGTTTCTGGGAGCTTTCGCTCGGCCGGTGGCTTTGGCCGCTTATGGATGCACTGCGGTTCGGGGTTCAGACGGACCCCATCAACTCGCTGCTCACCCTTGCATTGGTGACACTTTCGTTTGTTCTGGTGCGCAAGCTTTTTGCGGCGAAAGATTCGCTTCTGACCTATCTGCTGGGGATGGCATTCGTTGCCAGTGCATCGGTCAGTATCCAGCTGTCCTATCGCTTTATGTCGCCGATTTTCGGGCTGGCACTTTTTCTTTCGGTGGCAGCGGCATACGGTGTAATTCGTATCAAAAATGATATCCGGGCTGCTGCATGGGGGACCGTGTGTCTGGCACTGAGTCTGGGTTTGTATCAGGCGAACCTTGGATGCTTCTGCGTGATCCTTCTGGTTTATTTTCTTCTGCTTCTGTTTCAGCAGGCAGACCGCAGGCTGGTCCATGCGTATATTGGCAGGAGCCTTGGCAGCGCAGCGGCGGGTATGGCGCTGTATTACCTGATCCTCAAGCTGATCCTGCTGGCCACAGGCTGGCAGCTGTCGGAATACAATGGAGCCGCGGACGTGTCGCCGCTTCATATTTTAAAGCAGCTGCCGGTTGGCATTGCGCGGGCATACCGGATTTTTGGAGCATATTTCTTCCGCAACCAGTACCGGAACAATATTTTACAGGCCATGGGCTTTTTTGTGCTGGTCGTTTTGCTCATTGGCATCGGACTGCTGGCCCGCTTCGGACGGGTGGTTCAAAGCAGAAACCTTGAATATGTTCTGCTCGGCGCGGCGGCACTGGCAGTTCTGCCGGCAGCCTGCAATGTGATGCTGCTGATCACCAGCACGGCGGCATGGCATTTGCAGATGGCAGGGGCGCTGGACCTGTTTCTCCCGCTGTGCATCCTTCTGCTGGATGCCACCCGGCGGGAAAAGCCGCAGGCAAAGCGGTGGAGAGCGATCATGGCCGGGGGAGTAACACTTCTGGCATTCCTGATCGTATACGGAAATGTTTACATGCGCGCAGTCGATCAGGAGGCAATGTCCGAGGGCAGAAAAGCACTGAAAACCATGTCGGACCGGATCGCGGACGACCTGATCGACTTTGGCTATTTTGACGGGGAAGAGCAGCTGCCGGTGGTGTTTGTGGGCAGGCCCAGCTCCAACCCGACCTTTGTAATGCGGGAATATTACCTGTATGCCAACACCTACGCCGAGATGGGCCGGTTCTGGGGCGGTGCTGATGTTGCCCGCCAAGTGTGGAAAAGTGTGTTCCAGAACATCACGCCAATCAACCTTACCTACGGATGGGTGGACCGTTATCTTGACGTGTATGCTGAAAGTGAGACGGCGCAGATGCCCAACTACCCGCAGGAGGGGTATATCCGGCAGATCGGCGATACGGTCGTCGTCAAGATCTCGGACGATTACAACGACTCGATCAGCGCCGAAGAGGAAGATACACCGCTGGCAGGCTATTTTGAACTGGGACAGGTGGATAACAACTTTTACGAATAAGGGCAGAGTGAAGGACACACCTGCCTGAAAAAAGCGTTGCGGAACGCTTTTTGCGGGAAATGCACACGCGGAAAAAGAAGAGGGGTTGTTGCAAAATAAAAATGTGATAGCACTTTGCACAAAGAAGTAGCGCAAAATCAGAAACCCGGAACCCTTTTCGAGCCGTTTTGGCCGAGAAAAGGTTCCGGGTTTTGTGCATTTTTTTCAGGAAGCTGTTTTGCAACAGCCCCTTTCCGGCTGATGATTGTACACGAAAACATCTGCCCTCCAAAGAGAACTCTACACGGACTTTTTGGAGTCGATCTCACCCTTGGAAAGTGCAATGACACATTCGCAATGCTTCGTCCTTGGAAACAGATCCACCGGCTGCACCTTTTCTGCATGGTAGCCGTTCTGCTTCAGCCATGCGGCATCTCTTGCGGCGGTGGCGGGGTTGCAGCTGACGTAGACCACCCGGCGGGGAGCCATGCGCACCACGGCGGAGAGGGTGGCCTCGTCGCAGCCTTTGCGGGGCGGGTCCAGCATCACCACGTCCGGGTGCAGGCCCTCGGCGGCCAGCTGCGCGGCGGCCTGCCCTGCATCGGCGCAGAAAAAGCGGCTCTTTGCCGCTACGTCGGCGCCCATGCGGACGGCGTTGGCCTTGGCGCTTTCGATGGCTTCCGGCACGATCTCCACGCCCACCAGCTCCCGGCAGTGCGCTGCCATGGAAAGGCCGATGGTGCCCATGCCGCAGTAGAGGTCCAGCAGCAGGTCGCTGGGGGCAAGCTGCGCGTACTGCGCGGCGATGCCATAGAGCTGCTCGGCGGCGAGGGTGTTCACCTGATAAAACGACAGCGGACCCAGCTGCACCGGCACGCCGCATAGAGTATCCTCAATGTACCCGGGGCCGTACAGGGTGTGGGTCTCGGTGCCCAGAATGACGTTGGTGTTTTTGCTGTTGACGTTCAGCAGGATGGTGGTGATGTCCGCAAACTGCTCTTTGAGCCGGGTGCACAGCTCCTCGGCGCAGGGGAGGTGTGAGCGGGTGCACACCAAGCACACCATGATCTGGCCGCTGTGGGCGCCGCGCCGCAGAAATATATGCCGCACAAGGCCCTTGCCGGTCTCCTCGCTGTAAGGCCGGACGCCTTTTTCTGCAAAGAAGGCGCACAGGGCGTTGCCGATCTCGTTCAGCACGCCGGGCTGAAGACGGCAGTCCGGGCAGGGCACGATGCGGTGGGTGCGGCCCGCGTAAAAGCCGATGCAGGGGGCACCGGTCTTGTCCGTTCCAACCGGGAACTGCACCTTGTTGCGGTAGCGGTCCACCTCCGGAGATCCCGCGATGGGCAGCACCGGCACGCTCAGCCCGCCGATGCGCGCAAAGGCGTCTGCAACATTCTCCTGCTTGGCGCGCAGCTCGGCCTCGTAACGCAGATGGCGCAGGCTGCATCCGCCGCAAGGGCCGGCCACGGCGCAGTCCACCGGGATGCGGTCCGGCGAAGGGGTGAGCACCTCGTCCAGAATGCCGAAGGCGTAGCGCTTGCAGTCTTTGACGATGCGCACCCGGGCTTCGTCGCCGGGCGCTGCGCCGGGAATGAACACGGCCTCGCCTTCCGGGCTGTGGGCCACGCCGCTGCCATCGCTGGACAGGCGCTCCACACGCAGGGTGAGGACTTGATTTTTCTGTAAGGGCATGTGTGGGGGTCTCCTTTACTGGGGGGCGGCGCCATCGGCGGGCGCGTCGGCCTGAGATGCAAAATACTTGCTTGGCGGCACGCCCTTGGCGCGCTTGAACACCCGCGAGAAATAGAACTGATCAAAGAAGCCCACCGACACCGCCACTTCGGCAATGGAAAGGTTGCCGGCCCGCAGCAGCTTGCAGGCTTCGCTGATGCGGTACTCGGTGAGGTAATCGATGGGGCTCTTGCCCACGTTCAGCATGAACACGCGGTACAGATGGCTGCGGGAGACGCCCACGCTTTTTGCCACATCATCGATGGAAATATCGTGCGAATAGTTGAACTGGATGTACTTGATGGCGTTGAGCACATACTGGCTGGAGGAAGAGGCCGTGTGCGGCTTGCCCGCAATGGTCTCCTTCATCAGGGCCGCAATGAAGAGGTAGAGGTAGCCCACCATGGAGGCTTCGTCCTGCGGCTGCAACCCGCGCGAGGAGTAGATGTTGGCCAGCGCGGCACGCATCCCGTCCGGGTCCTGTGTGTGGTGCACGGGCGAATCGTCGGTAAAGGGCAGCTGCGCGGACAGCTTGTGGGCGCACGCGCCGTTGAAGCCCACCCAGCTGTACTCCCAAGGCTGCTGCTCATCGGCGGTGTAGCGGATGAGCTGGCTGGGCCGGGCAAAGAACAGATCGCCCGGGCTCACCTCCCAAGTGCGGCCGCCCACCTCGAACACACCCTTGCCGGAAAGCACCAGATGGATGAGGTAGTGGTCCCGGATGCCGGGGCCCCACGTCTGGCCGGGCGCACAGCGCTCGATGCCGCAGTTGAAGATGGACAGCTCGATATTATTGGTATAATTCTGTTTGAAGGACTGCTTATATACATCCGCCATAGCCGCGTTTCCTCCGCTCTGTCAGGTTCCGGGCATATTCCGGCCCGATTTGAGTATAGTATACCACACCTGCACCTGCAAATTCAACAAAAGTACATCTTATTCTTTGAGCCGGATGCCAAAATTCGCGTTTTTTCGGCGTTGGAAATTGAAAAACAGGGCCCGATGCATTACAATAGGCATAACAAACCCGTTGATCCCCAAACACACTCTGAGGGAGGGAACGTTATGGCAACCAGTGCACAGCTTTGCGGCGAGATCGCGGCAGGCAGGTGGGACGATGCGCTGCGGGCGCTGTACGGCGGCAGCCCGGAGCAGCTGGCCCGGCAGAGGGCACGCTACTGCGCGGCGCTGCAACAGTTTGAGCTGTACTTCGGCCCCGGACGGCAGGTGCAGGTGTACTCGGCGCCGGGCCGGGCCGAACTGGGCGGCAACCACACCGACCACCAGCACGGTTACGGCCTTGCGGCAGCGGTGACGCTGGATCTTGTGGCCGTGGCGGCGCGCAACACGGACGGCTATGTGCGGGTAAAGAGCCGCGGCTTCAACAAGCTGGATGTGATCGACCTTGCCGCCGACGGCCCGCAGGAAGGGGAGAGCACCCACTCGGCCAGCCTGATCCGGGGCATTGCCGAGGGCTTCAAGGCCGCAGGCAAAGCGGTGGGCGGCTTTGACGCCTACACGGCCAGCGATGTGCTGCGCGGCAGCGGGCTCTCCAGCTCGGCCGCGTTTGAGATGGGCATGGCGGTGATCTGGAACGGAGCGTACGGCTGCGGCCTTGCACCGGCCCGGCTGGCGCAGATCTGCCAGTACGCCGAGAATATCTACTTTGGCAAGCCCAGCGGCCTGCTGGACCAGCTGACCAGCGCGGTGGGCGGCATCATCTTTGCAGACTTTGCGGACCCGCAGCGGCCCGCAGTGGAAAAGATCCACGCAGACGGCCTGCTGCCGCCGGGCATGAGCCTGTGCGTTACGGACACGCGCGGCAGCCACAGCGAGCTGACAGGCGAATTTGCGGCCATCCGGCAGGAGATGGAGCAGGTGGCCGCGGCCCTTGGGCACAAGGTGCTGGGGCAGGTGCAGGAAGCCGACTTCTGGGCCGCACTGCCTGCCCTGCGCCGCCAGTGCGGAGACCGCGCCGTGCTGCGGGCCATCCACTATTTTGCGGAGAATGCCCGCACCCTTGCCCAGCGCGATGCGCTGCAGGCGGGCAGCTTTGCCGCCTTTGCCGCGCTGGTGCTGGAAAGCGGGCGCGCTTCCTTTGCACTGTGCCAGAATGTATATTGCAGCACCGATGTGCGGCATCAGGGGCTCTCGGTGGCACTGGCACTGAGCCAGAGCATCTTGCAGGGCAGCGGCGGTGCCTGGCGGATGCAGGGCGGCGGCTTTGCGGGCACCATTCAGGCTTATGTGCCGCAGCCGCTGCTGCAAACATACCACGCGGCCATCGAGAACGTGTTCGGCAAGGGCAGCTGTTACATCCTGCGCCTGCGGGAGCAGGGGGCAGTGAGAGTGATCTGACGCCGTAAACAGGCAAAACAAAACCCCGGCAGAGCGTTATCTGCCGGGGTCCATTTGTGTAGGAAACGGGAAGACCATCAGAACACGGGCTGCTGCTCTTCCTTGCGCTGCTGCTGATTGATGAACTGCACCATGGCTTCCTCCTCATGGGAGAAGTGGAACAGTTTTGCAAAGGAGTCGTAAGCACCGGTCATGAACTTGAAGCCGGTCTTTACCACGTTGAGCAGCAGCGTGGGCACAAAGGTAAAGGAGAACGAGATCAGGCCGCCGCCAAAGAAAAAGTCGTCCAGATGCAGGTTTGCAAAAAACAGGTCCAGTGCATCCACCAGCGGCCCGCCGCCGGAAATAGTGCGCAGCTCCTCTTCCGATACAAAGGTACAGGCATGCGGCAGCTGAAGCTCTTTCATACTCAAAACTCCTTCCCGTTCAGTTTAGAAAGCAAAGATCAGATGGTGGGGGCCGCAGCGGCAGTCTGGGTGCTGCCGGTGCCCAGTGCGGGCTTGATGACCTGCTGGTAGAAGTCCTTGGCCGTGTTGATGAAGCTGGAGATCTGGCCGTATGCATAGTAGACTGCCAGAGTGGCAACGCCAAACAGGGCAACGCGGCTCCAGCCGTTCATCTTATCCCAAGTGTGGTAGAAGGTGCCGGAAGCAGACAGACCGTTGTTAAAGCCGCTCAGAGCGGTATTCTTGATGTAGCTGAAAGAATAGCTGGTTGCCAGAACAAATGCGTTGATGGCAGCACTCTTGCAGAAGATCACGAACTGGTCGGTGTTGAAGGAAATATCATAGCCAAAAACAGTGCCCAACTGAATGACACGGCCACCGTCCAGATAGGTCATTTCCTCTTGGGTAAGAACGGCATAAGCTGCCGGGAATTGCATTGTACTCTGATAGGGATGATCCATGGTGGGAAAACTCCTTTCATTGGTGGGATCTGCAAAAGAAACAGATCGTATACTATCTGAATTGTAGCATAACTGCGTGCAAATAACAAGAGCACCGCCCGGCAAAAATCATGATACATTTGTGAACAAACTGTTACGCAAAACTTTCGAAAATACGAATGACCGTGCAAAACGGCGGATGAGCGGAAAACCCCTGCGCCGAAAAAATGTTCCCCGCAAAAAACAAAGACACCCGCACACAAAGGTGTGCAGGTGCCTTGATGGGGAGAAAATGATGGGAAAACTTATTCCTGTGCCCGCTCGTAGAGTGCGGTCAAGCCGGCAATGTGTCCGGCAAGGCCTTCCGGCAGGGGGGTGCTGAGCCGCCACTGCCAGTTGGTGCCTTGGGTGCTGGGGGTGTTGATGCGGGCCTCGGCCCCCAGATGCAGCCAGTCGGCCAGCGGGATGATGGCCGTATCCGGAACGCTGGCAAGGCAGGCGCAGATCATGGCTTCGGCCAAGTCTTCGGGCCGGCAACGCAGGTAGCGGCAGGCGTAGGCCACATCCTCGGCGCTGGCATTGGTGCGCCAGCCCTCGGTGGTCACGTTGTCGTGGGTGCCGGTGTACACCACACTGTTGCGGTGGTAGGTGTGGGGCAGGTAGTTGCCGGATTCGCGGCTGTCAAAGGCAAACTGCATGATCTTCATGCCCGGGTAGCCGCTTGCCGCCAGCATGGCCTTGACCTCCGGGGTCAGGTAGCCCAGATCCTCGGCAATGATGCCGCCTGCGCCCAGTGCCTCGTGCATGGCGTGGATGAAATCGCGGTCGGGGCCCTTTTCCCAGTGGCCGCCTGCCGCGGTCTTGTTCCCGGCAGGAATGGAGTAGTAGCTCTCAAAGCCGCGGAAATGGTCGATGCGCACCACATCGTAAATGGAGGTGGCGTGTTTCATGCGCTGCTTCCACCACGCAAAGCCGGTGGCCTTGTGGACGGGCCATGCGTACAGGGGGTTGCCCCACAGCTGGCCGTCCGCCGCAAAGGCGTCCGGCGGACACCCGGCCACCTGCGTCAGATGCATCCGGCCGTCGGTCTGGAACAGCTCCGGGTGGGTCCACAGGTCGCTGGAATCCGGGCTGACGTAGATGGGGATATCGCCCACCAGTTTGATGCCCTTGCTGTTGGCGTAAGCCTTCAGGGCATTCCACTGGGTGTAGAAGAAGAATTGTACCGCCTTATAGTAGCCGATGCTTCCGGCCAGCGCTGCTTTGGCTTCGGCAATGGCCGCAGGCTCACGGCAGCGCAGGGCATCCGGCCAGTCCGCAAGGCCCGCCTGACCCTGTGCGGCCTTGACGGCCATGAACAGGGCGTAATCCTCCAGCCAGAAGCTCTGCGCCTTGCAGAAGGCTTCGTAGGCGGGGCAGGAGGAGGCCAGCAGCCGGTCGGCCGCTTTTTGCAGGATGACAGGCCGCTCGTTGTAGAGCGTGCCGTAATCGATGGGGCCCACCGGCCTTTCCGCAGGCAGCTCGTCAGCGGTCAGCCAGCCCTCCGCAGCCAGCAGACGGTAATCGATGAAATAGGGGTTTCCGGCAAAGGCGGAAAAGCTCTGGTAAGGGCTGTCGCCGTAGCCGGTGGGGCCGATGGGCAGAATCTGCCAGTAGGTCTGCTTGGCTTCGGCCAGAAAATCCACGAATGCGAAGGCCTCTTTGCCCAGCGTGCCGATGCCAAAGGGCCCCGGCAGGCTGAACACGGGCATCAGAATGCCGCTTGCACGCATTGTGTGCACCTCCTTAGCCCTTCACAGCACCTGCCACAACGCCCTCGATGATGTACTTCTGGCAGGTCATGTACAGGATGATGATGGGGATGATGGCAATGATGATGCAGGCCATCATGGGGGCCAGTTCCACGCGGCCATAACCGCCGCGGAAATACTGGATGGCCATGGGGATGGTGCGGTACTTCTTGATGTCCAGCACCAGCGTGGGCAGCAGGTAGTCATTCCACACCCACATGGTCTCGAGGATGGCGGTGGAGATCATGGTGGGCTTGAGGATGGGGAACACGATTTTGAAGAAGATCTGGATGGGGTTGCAGCCATCGATCATGGCCGCTTCCTCAATTTCCATGGGCACGCTCTTCATGAAGCCGGTGAACATGAACACGGCAAGTCCTGCGCCGAAGCCCAGATAGATGATGCAGATGTTCCACGGGGTGTTCAGCTTGAGCTGGTCAGCGGTCTTGGACAGGGTGAACATGACCATCTGGAAGGGCACGACCATGGAGAACACGATCAGCAGGTTCATGAACTTGCTCAGCTTGTTGTTCACGCGGGTGAGGTACCAGCCGGTCATGGAGCAGCACAGCAGGATCAGCGCCACGCTGGTGACGGTGATCACAAGGCTGTAGCCCAGACTGGAGAGGAAGCCCATCTTGGTGACGCCGTAAACGTAGTTGGAAAGGCCCGCAAAGGTCTCTGCGGTGGGCAGCTGGAACACGGTGGAGGTGGTAAAGGTGCCCTCGACCTTCAAGCTGTTGAACAGGATCAGCACGATGGGGTAGATCCACAAAAGGCTCAGCAGCGTCATGATAACGGTGAGGATGTTATCCCACATTTTTTTCTGTTTAGGCATTACTGCTGCACCTCCTTGGAGCGGGTAAAGTGGAGCTGGATCAGAGAAATGACCACCACGATCAGGAAGAACACCACGGCCTTTGCCTGACCGATGCCCTTCCACTGGGCACCGGAACGGCCATAGAAGGTGTTGTAGATGTTCAGGGCCAGCATTTCACTGGCGTTGGCGGGTTCGCCTGCGGTCAGGGCAACGTTCTGGTCGAACAGCTTGAAGCTGTTGGTCAGGGTCAGGAAGGTGCAGATGGTCACGCTGGGCATGACCATGGGGATCTTGATCTTGAACAGGATCTCGCGGTCGTTGGCACCGTCGATCTTAGCGGCCTCGATCAGGTCGCCGGGCACGCTCTGCAGGCCGGCAACGTAAATGATCATCATGTAGCCGATCTGCTGCCAGCACATCAGAATGACCAGACCGATGAAACCGGCCTTGGCATCCAACGCCAGCAGGGGCTTTTGCAGGTTGGCCAGCACACCGTTGAGCAGGATCTGCCAGATGTAGCCCAGCAGGATGCCGCCGATCAGGTTGGGCATGAAGTAGACGGTACGGAAGATGTTGGTGCCGCGGATGCCGCGGGTGAGCGCCAGCGCAATGGCAAAGGCGCAGACGTTGATGAGCACGGTGGAAACCACAGTGAACGCTGCGGTAAAGCCGAACGCGTGCAGGAAGGTGGCATCCTGAAATACGCTGATGTAGTTCTGAATGCCCACAAAGGTGGTCTTGCTCACAGTGGTGAACCGCTGGAACGAAAGGTAAATACCCCAGATAAAGGGCCAGATAAAGCCGATGATGAATGCGATGAGGGTAGGCAGCACGAACACCGGCCAGTATTTACTGATGGCTTTTTGCATGATGTACCTCCTATATGCGGAGTGGTTAACAAAAAAGGGGAGGCGGGGCGAACTTCTTCGCCCGCCTCCCGATTCAGTTCTGTTTCAGTGGATCTGTCAGGGGATTAGCCGTTTGCCAGCTTGTACTCCTTAGCCCAGCCATCGACGAAGGCGGTCACAACGCCGTCCCAGTCGCCGGTGCCTGCTGCGTAAGCGGTCAGAGCGGAACCAACGCCGTTCTTCCACTCCTCAGAAGGCATGGTGGAGAAGCACCAGTCAACACTGGTCTTGCCAGCTGCCACATAATCGTTGGCAATGGCGATCAGAGGATTGGTGGAGTCCTTGGCAGCCTTGAAGGGGATCACGAAGCCCATGTCGTCGGCCATTGCGCTGGTGCCGGCCTCAGAAGTGACGCACCAGTACAGGAAGTCCAGAGTAGCCTGAATGTCGGCATCAGAAGAGGTGTTGTTCACGCACCAGAAGTTCTCGGAACCGGTGCACAGGCCCTGATTCTCCTCGCCATCCACGCCGATGTAGATGGGCAGCATGCCCAGATTGTCGTCGCCCAGATCCTTCACATCGCTGTAAGCCCAGGTACCGTTCTGGTAGAACACAGCCTTCTTGCCCACGAACTCAGCCACAGCATCGTTGCCAGTCTTGGAAGCCAGCAGGGTGGGGTCACAGGTGGAATCGGTGATGTACAGATCCCAGATCTGCTTGTAGTTGTCCAGATAGGTGCCCTTGATGGCGTCGGTGGAGCCGATGCCGTCTGCCTTGTACTCGTAGTAGATGGGCAGGTTTGCCAGATGGGTCTTGAAGCGCCAGTCAGAAGAACCATCCATGCCGGCAGAGGTGAAAGCACCGTCCACGCCCAGCTCAGCCTTGCGTGCCTGAATATCGTCAGCGACCTTCTTCAGATCGGCAAAGCCCTTGATGTCGTCCTGCGTGTAGCCGGCGGCGCTCAGCAACTCCTTGTTGTAAATGATGCCGTAGGTCTCGATGACGTATGCAATGCTGGTAACAGCGTCGCCATCTTTCAGAGCAAAGGAGTCGCTGGTCAGTTCACCATAGACCTGACTGCCGGACAGGTCGTAGCAGTAGTCCTTCCAGTTTGCCAGACCCACAGGGCCGTTCACCTGGAACAGGGTGGGAGCCTCGCTCTTTTCCATCTCGCTCATCAGGGTGGTCTCGTACTGGCCGGAAGCGGCGGTGACGACGGTCACAGGCACGCCGGTCTCCTTGGTGTACTCGGCGGCCAGATCCTGCCAAGCCTGATCCTGCTCGGGCTTGAAGTTCAGGTAATACACCTTGCCGTCAGCCTTTGCAGCGGTGCTGGAAGCAGCGGCAGAACCGGCAGCGGAAGATGCGGTGCTGCTGGAAGAGCCACCGCAGGCAGCCAGACCCAGAGCAGCGGCGGAAACGCCGGCGGCCTTCAGGAAGTTACGACGAGTGATCATTTTCTTCATAATAAGTTCTCCTTCTTATTAAAAATAAACTATTTCAAAATCTCCGTCCCCTGACGGAGGGAAAACAAAATTTAAATCGCCCTTACGCTTTCGCCCTGCTGCAACTCCGGCTGCAAGGTGATGGTCTGGGCCGGGGCACCGTGCTCGATCTGCCGCACCAGCAGCTCAATGCTCTGCAGCGAGATCTGTTCGCTGGGCTGCACAACGGTAGTCAGAACAGGCACGCAGTAACGGGACATCGTGATGCCGTCAAAGCCGATCACCGAGACGTCCTCCGGCACCCGCAGCCCGGCGCTCACCAGCGCACGGATGGCACCTAAAGCGATCACATCGCTCATGGCGAACAGGGCGGTAAAGTCGGCCCGGTGGGCCAGCAGGCTGTTCACAGCGTGATAGGCAGACTCAAAATCGTAGTTGGACAGGCCGTACAGCTTGTCGCTGAACAGGATGCCTGCGTCCCGCATCGCCTGCTGTGCACCCTCGCGGCGCATCACGCTGGGATAGCTGGTGACCGGACCGCCCAGCACTGCGATCTTGCGGTGTCCCTGCTGGATGAGGTAGTCCACAGCAGCGTAGGCTGCGGCGCGGTCATCCACGCCCACCATGGAAAGATTGGGAAAGTCCAGCTCGTCGGAGACCAGTGTGGTCAGCACCGAGGGGACTGTGATGTTGGCAAAGCCTTTTTTGAAGTTGGCTACGCTGCCGCCCAGAAAGATCATGCCTTTGGGCTTGATCTCCCGCAGGATCTTTTCGGCGGCATCGATCTCGTTGGCATTTTCATCCAGATAGGAAACGATGCCATTGTAGCCGTACAGGGTAGCGGCCCGCTGCAGCTGGACTAAGAAGTCCGAGAAGAAGAGATTGCGGGTACCCTTGACCACGAACACCAGACTGCGGGACTGCTGGATCTTCAGCTGTCGTGCATTGGTGTTGGGCACGAACCCGGCCTCCCGCATTACCGTAAGTACATGTTCCTTGGTCTCGGGCCGGACGTCGGGCCGGTCGTTGATGACACGAGAAATGGTGCTCACCGAGCAGCCGCTGATCCGGGCAATGTCCTTGATGGTCAGATTCGGCATTTTGTCGGAGTACCTCACTTTCGGTAATATATTCGGGAACGTTGTCGGGAACGTTTTCAGTGACTATAGTATGGCATAATTTGTATAAAAAATCAATAACCCAAAATCACTTTCGTGCAATCTGTACAGCACATCAACCCGCTTTTGTGCAGGTTGAATTGCCCACAGAGCAAAACATACCGGCAGTTCCGCAAATTCCCGGTACAAAGCAGAAAATGCCGGTAAAACCGTACCGGTTTGTAACTTTTTGGCGTGGAACGGTGGTTTTGTGGGGAAGGCTGCCAGCCCGCCGTGCGAAGCAAAAAGCACCGCGATTTTCGGGAACGGTACCGAAGAAAATGATGTGCTTTGCAATGATGCACCTGCGGCATGATGCCTGCTGGCGCAGATGATGTGCGTTGAGGCGCATGGATTCATTCGCTCCAATATGCTATAATGAAAGAAAAGAGGGAGGGAAAGCGTGTGATCGTATCCTTACAGGGCTGCATGGCGGTGGGCAAGACCACGGCGGCCCGTTATCTGGCGCAGCACTGCCCGCAGGTGCATGTCTGCTTTGAGGACAACGCCGCCGTCATTGCCAAGGTGAAGCAACGCGGGCTGGATAAAAACAGTTACGCGGATTATCTGGAGATCCAGCGGCTCTTTTTGCAAAACGAGCTGCGCCGCGGGCAGGAAGCACAAAAATACCCCCACGCCGTGATGGATTTCGGCGCGGAGGAGATCGAGTTCTACACCCTGAATTATCCCAAAAGCAGGGGGCTGGACTGGGACGTGGAAGCCATCCGGCAGGCATTGGCCCCGGAGCTTGCGGAAGTGCAGGCATGTATGCCGCAGCACATTCTGTTTCTGGATGCATCGGAAGCTGCCCTGCGTGCCCGCAAAGCGGGAGACACCACCCGTGACCGTGGCTTTTTTGAGCATTACCTGACCCACCTTCTGCCGCTGAAACGGGAATGGTTCCGGAAAAAGCAAAACGTGACCTTCCTTTCTACGGACGGATTGACAGCCGGGCAGGCAGGGGAGAGGGTGCAGCAGTGGTGTGAACAGCATCCTTAACAAAAAACGCCCGCACCTTACCTTCGGTGCGGGCGCTTTGCTGTGTGTTATTGCAGATACGGGTGCTGATAGGGCGCGGGTTCCGGGCCGCAGTACAGGCCGTAGGCGTCGCAGATCCAGTAGCTGCCATCGGCCATGGGCACGCGGCACCACTGGTGGCTCCACTGGTTCTCGTTCACGTGCTCGTAGGGGATGCCCAGCATGTTCAGGCACAGGCCGGTGGTGCGGGCACATCCGGCGCAGGATGCCACATGCAGCACCAGATAACCGTAGGCGTCGTTGTAGTGGGGCGTATCTGTGGAGTAGCTCACGGTGCCGTCGTCCACCATCTCCCGCAGGGCATTGGCAATGCCCTGCAACTGTTCCTCACGGCTTTTGAAGGCCAGCGGCGTTACGATCTTACGGGCCTGCTCGTAGGCCTGAGCAAATTCATCGTCGGTCATTTTGCGCTTCAGGCTTTTGTAGTTGGCCAGCTCCTTGATGGCCACCGGCGACCAGATGGCTGCGATCTGGCTGTCGGTCAGGTTCAGGTCGGTGTCACCGGCCTTGCCCCAGACAGAGGGCTTGCGTCCCTCGGCGGCGCCAAACTGGATGTAGTGTTGCAGCAGGGCTGCTTCGTCGGTGCCGCAGGCCGCTGCCACGTCCGGATATTTGGAAGCATAGTAACCCGCATCAAAGGCTGAGGCAGCCGAGGCCGGCAGCCCCATGGGCAGCACAAGCAAAAGGCTCAGCACAGCCGCCGCAAGACGGATCGGATGGTGTTTCATTGGAATACCTCCTCAAAAAAGAATGGGGCAGGGGAGTGCCCAAGGCAAGTATACCACACAGCCTGGCAAAACGATAGGTGCAGACTGCATCAAAAAAGCGCTCCCACCTTGTCATCGGTGAGAGCGCTTTGCTGATTGCTGATTATTTTGATTGGGTTGATTTTTTAAAGATTAGTCGCTGACGTAGGGCATCAGAGCAACGTGACGAGCACGCTTGATGGCGATGGTCAGTGCGCGCTGATGATAAGCGCAGGTGCCGGTCACACGGCGGGGAATGATCTTTGCACGCTCAGAGACGTACTTACGCAGACGGGGCACGTCCTTGTAATCGATGGTGTCGATGCGATCGACACAGAAGCTGCAAACCTTCTTGCGGCCGCGACGCATGGGGCGTGCGGGGCGAGAGCCTTCGGTTCTTTCAAAAGCCATTGCTTATTACCTCCTATTGGATTTTTAACGGATAGACCGTTTCGTGTCAGAACGGCAGGTCGTCGCTGTCGTCAATGACGGCGAAATCGTCTGCATTGCCGGCGGAGTAGCTGGGAGCTGCCTCCACAGCAGCCGGGCGGGCAGGCGCTGCGTTCTGGTAGGCGGGAGCAGAATTGTTCTGATAATTTGCTCCGCCGCCTGCATTGCTGTTTTTGGGGCCTGCAAAGTTGATGTTGTTGGCTACCACTTCCACAGCGGTGCGGTTGTTGCCGTTCTTATCCTGATACTGGCGGGTCTGGAGGCTGCCTTCAATGGCGATCAGACTGCCCTTCTGGAAATACTTGCAAACAAACTCGGCCTGCTGGCGCCATGCAACGATATCAATGAAATCGGCCTGACGCTGCTCACCCTGACGCGCAAAATTGCGGTCACAGGCAATGCGGAAGCTGCACACGTTGGTCCCCTGCGGGGTGGTGCGCAGTTCCGGGTCCGCCACAAGACGGCCCATGATGGCAACAACATTCAACATTCTACGGTCTCCCTTTCTGTCACAGAAGGATCACTCCTCGTGAGCAATGATCAGGCTGCGCATAACGCCTTCGGTGATCTTGTACACACGGTCCAGCTCAGCGGGGAAGCTGGGCTCGCTGGTGAAGTCGATCACGGTGTAGACGCCTTCCTCCTCGTCGTTGATGGGGTAGGCCAGACGGCGCTTGCCCCACTCGTCGATGGAATCGATCGTACCGTTAGCCTCGATCAGGGACTTGAACTTACCAACCAGAGCGGCGGTAGCCTCCTCGTCGAGAGCGGCGCTGGTAATCAGCATGGTTTCGTACTTTGCCATTTTGTAGCACCTCCTTTTGGACTTAAGGGTCCTGCAATCACAGGACCAAGGGTACACACAAAACGCGGCGTCGCGCCTTGTGTGCGGCGTGTCTGTTCAGACAGCAATTTATTATAGCAAGCTGTGTGGATTCTGTCAAGCTTTTTCCGAAAAAAGATATAATAAAAAATATTTTGATTTTTTTGTGAAAGAGGAATATAATATAGTGGCTTTCAGAGGATGAACGGCAGGGCAGCCGGGGATCGGCCGTCTCTCTGCTCTCTGTTATCTGTCTTCGAAAGGAATGTATATATGGTTCTGGGAATTTTATAGTAAAGGAAGGATTCTTTGTGTATTCGGTTTTCCGTAACCTGGCAATCATCATCCTCAGCGCAAAGTTCTTCGGTCTTGTGGCACGCAAGTGCAAGGCCCCGCAGGTGGTGGGTGAGATCCTTGCCGGCCTGCTCATCGGTCCGTGCATCCTGAACCTCGTGCAGACCAGTGACACCATCTCCACCTTTGCGGAGATCGGCGTGGTCATGCTCATGTTCACCACGGGCCTTGGCACCAATTTGAAGGAACTGATCAAGGCAGGCCCCATCGCCACCCTGATCGCCTGCGTAGGCGTTGCCGTTCCGCTGGTGGGCGGCACCCTGCTGTACAGTGCGTTCTACGGCTTCTCTGCCGTGGGCAGCCCGGAGTTCTACCGCGCCCTGTTCATCGGCACCATCATGACCGCCACCAGCGTGTCCATTACCGTGGCAACTTTGCAGGAGCTGGGCCACCTGAAGAGCTTTCTCGGCACCACCATCGTCAGCGCCGCCGTCATTGACGATGTCATCGGCATCGTAGTCCTTACCTGTGTGCTGGGCGCAAGCTCCGGCACCGGTACGGGTCTGGGCAAGGTACTCATCAACACGGCGCTGTTCTTTGCCACCGCCGTGGGCGTGGGCGTTGTGGCCCACTTTGCTATGACTTGGCTGGACAAGCGCAACCCCCACACCCAGCGCATCACCATCGTGAGCATAGCGTTCTGCTTTGCCATGGCCTACATCGCCGAGGAATACTTCGGCATTGCAGATATCACCGGTGCCTACATTGCGGGCATCGTGCTGTGCACCATGACCGATGCACCCTACGTGGAGCGCCGCGTGGACATCAGCAACTATGTGCTGTTTGCGCCGGTATTCTTTGCCTCCATCGGCCTCAAGACCGATATCAGCGGCCTGACGCCGGAGATCCTGCTGTTCTGCGTCTGCTTTGTGATCGTGGCCCTCATCACCAAGATCATCGGCTGCGGTTTGGCCGCAAAGCTCTGCCGCTTCAACTGGGGCGACTCCCTCAAGGTGGGCGTCGGCATGATGACCCGCGGCGAGGTGGCGCTGATCGTGGCCCAGAAGGGCCTTGCCATCGGTGTGGTGGATGCGGTGTACTTTACTGCTGTCATTCTGCTGATCGTGGTGTCCAGCGTGGCAACGCCGCTGGTGCTCAAGGCTCTCTTTACCAAAATGCCGCCGCAGCTGCACCCCAGTCAGGCAGCGGAATAACGCGTTGGAACTGTAAAGGGGCTGTTGCACATTGCGACAGCCCCTTTTGTTTTTTTACCGGAAAGGCCGCGCCGCAAAGCGGCAGCTTTTTGCGGCAAACTGTTTGAACGGCCCAAAGCTTGAAAAAGCTGCACAGCTGCGCTATACTTACACATATTATAAACAGGGAAAGGGGGCAGGCTGCGTGTTCTACCGGCTGCCAATCGTCAAATTTTTCAGCCGCATCCTGAACCGTGTCACCATCACGGTGGTACTGGTGGCATTGCAGCTGCTGTGGCTGTGCTGGGCGGTGTTTGCCATCACCACCGGCACGGGCCGCGTGTGGGTGAGCGGCCTGCTCAATGCGCTGAGCCTGCTCATCATCCTGTACCTTGTGCGCAAGGACGAAAACAGCGCCTACAAGGTGGGCTGGATCGCACTGATCGGCATTCTGCCGCTGCTGGGCGG
>CAKSWG010000019.1 GCA_934511465.1 uncultured Faecalibacterium sp.
CGGGCGTTTGTATAGGCTTTTTTGAGAAACTCCGAACTTTCTTGCCATTTTGTTACCTGAAATGTGGTCTGTGCAACTGCAAACAGGGGTTTTTGCGGGTCAGAGGGGCCTTTCCACGCCCTCAATTCGGCCAGATCGGCAAAAACGAACACCTCTCCGCGGGTGTGCCCCACGATCCCCTGCACCTCCGGATGGGTCCGATCGCCCGCCACCAGCAGCACAGCGCCCTCTTTTTCGGCCCGCTCGGCAATGCGCTGGATCTTCTGCACAAAGGGACAGGTGGCGTCGTGATACGGGATGCCGCGTTCTTCCAGCGCGTCGTACACGCTGCGGGGCACACCGTGGCTGCGGATGACCACCTCGTACCCATCGGGCACATCGGCCAGCGTGTCCGCCACAAGGGCGCCCTTTTTCTGCATGTCCTCCACCGCCTGCGGGTTGTGGATCAGCGGACCAAGGGTGGCCGCCTTGTGCCCTTCGGCCAGCAGGCCGTAGGTCAGGTCCACGGCCCGCTTGACGCCAAAGCAGAACCCCGCTGTTTTGGCAACTCGGATCTCCATTGCATTTCTCCTTATATTCTCAGCATCCTCGCCCTCTCAGTCACCTTCGGTGACAGCTCTCCCAAAGGGCGAGCCTCTGGCGAATCCGGCAGCTTTTATGGACTGCCAAGGCCTCTCCCTCTGGGAGAGGTGGATTTGCACAGCAAAGACGGAGAGGGCTAGCCTGTTTTCCTTACGCCATCTTTTCCCACGCGTCCAGCAAAGCCTGTTTGTTGGCACGCAGCTTTTTGGTATCGCGGCGGCTCTCCATGGCAAACTGTGCGGCGGGCATGGGTTCGCCGTAGATCACCCGCACCTTGCAGAACAGATGCATTTTTCCGTCCGGCGTATCGTACAGGATGCGGCAGGGCACCACGTCCACACCGGCACCCGCTGCAATGACGAACAGGCCGCTTTTGGGCGGCAGGAGCTTGCCTTCCTTTTCGCGGGTGCCCTCCGGGAAGATGAGCAGGGTCTTGCCGTTTTTGCAGGCTTCAACGGTCTGCTCGATGGCAGCCATCTCATCCTTTGTGCCGCGCACGCACACCGCGCCGCAGCACCGGAAGAACCATGTGAGCAGGGCGTTGATCTCGAACAGCTCTTTTTTGGCAAATACGACCATCCGCCTGCTCCACCGGGTGACCACGATAAACACTGGGTCGATGGCGGAGACATGGGTCGGCGCAAGGATGCAGCCCTTGGTCTGCACTTTTTTCAGGTTCTCGCGGCCCTCTACGCGGATGCGGAAACCGATGTGCCACACAAGCCACGCAAGGGGCACCAAGATGTAATATAATATCATAGTGTCGTTTTATTCCTTAAATTGATACGATTTTCGATCTCTCGAGCGGGCCGAGACCGGACCATGCAGCAGTTTTTGAAACGACCGCAGCCGCTTAAATATGCCCAGAGCGAAGCGGATGGCATTTTAAATCGTTCCGCCGGCCTTCTCCGCAATGATCTTCTTCATGGCGGCAAGGCTCTGTTCAAAGTCCAGCTCCGAGGTATCCAGCAGCACGGCATCGTCTGCCTGCCGCAGCGGCGCGGCGGCGCGGTGGGTATCCTGATAATCCCGCTGCTTCACATCGGCCAGCACTTCTTCAAAGGGCACTTCCATGCCTTTGGCCTGATATTCCTTCCACCGCCGGGTGGCACGGGCCTCCGGCGCTGCCGTGAGGAAAATTTTTACCGTTGCATCCGGCAGCACCACGGTACCGATATCGCGGCCATCCATCAGTACATCCTGCTTCTTGGCCATATCCCGCTGCAACTCCAGCAGAAAGGCGCGCACGGCCGGGTTTGCGCCCACCGCCGATGCCGCCATGCCCACCTCTTCGGTGCGGATGGCGGTGCTCACGTCCTCTTCCTTTAAATATATGTGCTGCTCGCCATCGATAAAGGCGAACCGCAGCTCGATCCCGGGCAGCAGGGCGTTGACGGCTTCGTTGTCCTTGGGGTCCTTGCCCGCACGCAGGGCATACAGGCCCACCGTGCGGAACATGGCGCCGGTGTCCACATAGATATAGCCCATCTCAGCCGCCAGACGGCGTGCCAGCGTGGATTTGCCTGCACCCGCAGGCCCGTCGATCGCAACAGATACCATTTTATATCTTCTCCTTTTTAGACTGAACGATTTAAAATGGCCTCCGCTCACGCTCTGGCCATCTTCAGCGGAAAATTATTTTATTATTTTTGTGTTTGTCGCGCTCTGCGGAGCGCTCCAAACACATTTTTCACAGGATAGAGTCGTAGCGGAGAAATGCATTGCTGCCCGTTCCCTTCGGGAACAGTTGCGCAGCGGTCTGTGAGACTATTCCGGCAACAGCCCTTTTCGTGAAAACGTATTTTGAAAACGACCGCAGTCGTTTTCAAAATACAAATCAAAAATCTATTCCTCTAAATATGCCCAGAGCAGCGCGGAGGGCATTTAAAATTGTTTTATCTGCAATTACAGATTATTTGCAAAGCTCTGCGCGGTGCAGAAAGCGATCTGCAAATTGTAGCCGCCGGTGTAGGCGTCCACATCCAGCACCTCGCCGGCAAAATACAGGCCCTGTGCCTTTTTGCTCTGCATGGTTTTGGGGTCCACCTCCCGCACGGACACGCCGCCGCTGGTGATCACCGCATGGGCCAGATCACCGCGGGCATCAATGGACACCCGCCAGTGCTTGCACAGCTGCACCAGCTCCCGCTTCTGCTCCCGGGTGATCTGATTGGCCTTGGTGGCCGGGTCGATGCCCCAGCGCACCACCATCACCGGCTGCATGCTGGAGGGCAAAAGCTTTACCAGCGCCCCCTGCGCCGCATGGTTTGCCAGCAGGGCAAAGTCCCGGGTGATGCGGTCGTAAAGCTGCTCTTCGCTGAGGGCCGGCTTGAGGTCGATCTCCGCATGATACCGGTGTTTTTTCATATCGCCCAGATGGCTGGATGCGCTCAGGGTCAGCGGGCCGCTGATGCCAAAGTGGGTGAACAGCATCTCGCCCTGCTCGTCAAAGATGGCCTTGTCGTCCTCGAACAGGGTCAGGGTGACGTTTTTCAGGGCCAGACCCATCATTTTTTTGCAGTCGGCGTCATGGCTCACAAGGCTGACCAGACTGGGCACCGGCTCCACAAGGGTGTGCCCGGCCTGCTGCGCCAGCCTGTAGCCATCACCGGTGGAGCCGGTGGTGGGGTAGCTCACGCCGCCGGTGGCCACCAGCACCGCGTCTGCCCGGTACTCCCTGCCGGAGGTGCCCCGCACGCCGATGCACCGCAGGGCCGGGCCTGCCTTTTTCTTTTTGGGGTGGCGCGGGTTTTCCGGTGCGGCGGGGGCTGCTTCCGGCTCCGGCGTCAACTCTTCCAGCAGCAGCTTTTTTGCGCCGTCGTGGACGATGTCGGCGTCCTGTGCATAGCGCAAAAGGGCCTGCCGGATCTCCTCTGCCTTGTCGGATACCGGGAACACCCGGCGTCCGCGCTCCACCTTCAGCTCCACGCCCAGACCCTCGAACAGTTCCATGGTCTTTGCGGGCGGGAAAGCCCCCAGCGATGAATACAAAAAGCGCGGGTTGGTGCGCACATGGCGCAGAAACTCCTCTGCCGGGCAGTCGTTGGTCACATTGCAGCGGCCCTTGCCGGTGACAAGGATCTTCTGGCCGGGCTTGTCGGTATGCTCCAGCACCGTCACCTGATGCCCCTGCCGCACGGCGGCGCCCGCCGCCATCAGCCCTGCCGCGCCTGCGCCGACGATCAAAACTTTCGCCATCTGTTTTCCTCCCGGATCCCCTAGTATATCGAGTATATCATACCAGAATCGGCGCACAAAAGCAATGTGTTACCGTATTTCTGCCAATTTTACAACAGCTGGGCAAGGATGCTGTTCTGCACGATGAGCCCCGCCGGAGTCAGGGCAAGGGTATGCCCGTCAAAGTTTGCATAGCCCGCCTTGACACAGTTTTGCACAAAGGCAAGCTGCGCGGTGGAAAACTGCTTTCCATAAAGTTTTTTGTACGCATCCAGCGAGAGGCCTTTGCGCAGCCGCAGCTGTAAAATAAGGTAATCCTCTGCACCGCAGCTGCCGTCCATCACCGGGGCAGCGGCATCGTTCAGAAAAGCGGCGGTATCCGGCGGATAATAGAACCGTCTGCCGCCCATGCAGGAGTGCGCCGCCGGGCCAAGGCCCAGATAGTCGCCGCAGTCCCAGTAGATAAGGTTGTGCCTGCCCTCGTAACCGGGCTTTGCAAAGTTGGAGATCTCGTACTGCCGGTAGCCGTGGTGTTCCAGCTGCTCCACCGCGTAGAGGTAGAAATCGGCGGCTTTGTCGCCGGTGGGCAGACCCTTGGGCGGTTGTTTGCCAAAGGCCGAATCCGGCTCGATCTTCAGCAGATACGCGGAAATGTGGGTGGCTCCGCCGTCCTCGATCAGTTCCAGCGTCTCGTCAAACTCCGCTTCCGTATAATGCGGCAGCGCCAGCATGATGTCGCCGCTGATGTTTGTAAAACCGGCGCGCTGTGCGGCGGCAAAGGCGGCCCGCGCCTGCTTTGCCGTGTGGGGCCTGCCCAGCGTGCGCAGCTGGGTGTCCCGGGCAGACTGCACGCCAAAGGAGATGCGGTTCACGCCCGCCTCCCGGAAGCCTGCAAGACTCTCTTCCGTCACCGTTTCCGGGTTTGCTTCCAGCGTGATCTCTGCCTCCGGCACCGGATGCGCTGCATCGATGAGCCGTTTTGCCTGCTCCGGGCGCAGCAGACTGGGGGTGCCGCCGCCAAAATAGACTGTATCCGGCTGTAGGGGCGCATCTGGTGCAAAGCGGGCAAGCTCCCGCAAAAGTGCTTCCACATAGGCATCCGGCACACCGCGCTCACCGGGATGAGAATAAAAGTCGCAGTACCTGCATTTGGAAAAACAGTAGGGTATGTGTAAATAAAGCCCAAGAGACATACAATATCACAGCCTTTTTCATGAAACGTTCATTTCTATGCAGTATACTATAACTCGTAGACCGGAGCAAGAGCGAAAGCTCCCACACAGCCCCGGCGGAAAGAGACTGGAGGAGTCCCTATGGATTACAATTACAATGGTTACGATCGGGGCTATACAGAGCCTGCTATGACCTCGGCTGACTATATGAACCGCACCTACCGCTGGATGGCGGTAGGCCTGCTGATCACCTTTGCAGCCGCCTTTGTCACAGCTGCCACCCCGCTGCTGTACGTGGTCAATTCGCTGTATCTGGTGTTCACCATCGCCGAGCTGGTTCTGGTATACGTGCTGAGCTCCCGGGTGCAGAGCATGTCGGTGGGCGGCGCAAGAGCCACCTTCTTTGCCTATGCACTGCTCAACGGCATGGTGCTGAGCTATTATTTCCTGGTGTTCGATCTGGGCACTCTGGTGCTGGCCTTCCTTGCCACCTCGCTGTACTTTGGCCTGATGGCCGTCTACGGCACCACCACCCACCGGGATCTGTCCGGCTGGGGCCCCAAGCTGATGATGGGCCTGTTTGCGCTCATCATCACCGGCTTTGTGGGCATGCTGTTCGGCATGAGCTTCCTTACCACGGTGCTGTACAGCGCCGTCGGTCTGGTAGTGTTCATGCTGCTGACCGCCTACGACACCCAGAAACTGAGCCAGATGTTCTCCTACTACGCCTATGACGGCGAGCTGGCCGAGAAGGCTTCCATCTACGGCGCACTGACCCTGTATCTGGACTTCATCAACATCTTCCTGTATGTGGTGCGTCTGCTGGGCATGAACAGCCGCCGCCGCAACTGATGTTGGAAAATACGATTTGAAATGGCCTCCATTTCATTCTGGCCATATCAGTGGAAAATTTATTGATTATTTTATAGCTCCGGACAGACTGCGGTCTGTCCGGAGCTATTTTTTCACAGATGGGGCCCGAACCAGAAAATGCAGTTTTCCTCTGCGGCCCCTCCTGTGAAAATGTAACCAGCAAAAGCCCGCAGGCTTTTGCTGGTTACGAATTAAAATAAAATTTCCGCTATTTATGCCCAGAGCAAAGCGGAGGGCATTTTAAATAGAAGAATGCATAAAACTTTGTTCTCTGTCCCACACTAAGCCCAGAAGCAATGCGTACACAATGCAGCAGATGGGAGTAACAACAATGGAGCAGATCAAAAAGTTTTTGCGCAGCAAGGGCTTTGCACTGGCGCTGCTGGCCTGTCTCGTCGCGGCAGCGGCGGCGGGGGTGTGGGCAGTGCGCGCCGTCCGTGATGAACTGAAAAAGAGCTACGACAGCCTGACCACCCCGCAGGCAGAGCCTGCGCCGGAACCGCAGCTCACCCTTGACCCGCAGGAGGACGATGTATGGCAGCAGCCCGTGACCGACGCCGCAGACTCTGTGGCAACTGTACCCAAAACCGAATCCGCTTCCTCTGCGTCCTCTTCTGGGGCGCAGTCTGGCTCTGGTTTGGTGCACGAACCCTCCGCGCTGCAAGGTGCATCCTCGCCTGCCAGCAGTTCAGCAGCGCCTGCCTCCACGCAGCCTGTCTCGGGCAGGGTCTTGAACGCCTACAGCGGCGATGAGCTGGTGTACAATAAAACGCTGGGCGACTGGCGCACCCACAACGGCGTGGACTACGCCTGCGCGCAGGATGCGCAGGTGTGTGCCCCTGCCGCCGGCAAAGTGACCGCCGCCGAGACGGATGGCCGCTGGGGCAGCGTGGTGTGCATTGAGGACAGCGCCGGGCGCACATGGCGGGTATGCGGCACCGCAGAGCCCACCGTACAAGTGGGCGACGAAGTGAGTGCAGGCCAGACCCTTGGCCGCGCAGGCAGCATCCCCAATGAGTGCGGCGAGGAAACGCATATCCATCTGGAAGTGATGCAGGGCGATGCCTATCTCGACCCGGCAAAGCTGTTGGATTGATCTTTCAGCGCATCCTTTTCGTATTTTCTTACAGAATATTCACAAACAGTAAAAACCGGAAAGACCGTTTCAGGCCTTTCCGGTTTTTTATGCAGAGCATTTCACAGCGTTTCCAGCTCCAGCACCGGCCAGCCCAGCAGCCGGATGGCTTCGCGGTCATGGGTGGCCAGCAGCACAGGCTTTTCCGTACAGCGTCGGCGCAGCAAAGCCGCTGCCGCCGAGAGCGTCCCCGGGTCCATGCCGGTGAAGGGTTCGTCCAGCAGAAGGGTGTCGCTGGGTGCCCACAGGGCCCGCAGCAGGGCGGTGCGCCGCTTCTGCCCGCCGGAAAGCCGTGCCGCAGGCAGGGCAAGCGCCGCCATATCCATGCCAAGCTGTTGAAAGTCCGCTTCAATTTGCGCTTTGTATTGTTTTTCACTGCCGGGCAGCACCAGAGCCACGTTCTGCACGGCCGTCAGCTGCGGGCAGAGCCGGTCCTCCTGAAACACCGCTGCCGCGCGGCCAACGCCCTGCACCCGGCCTGCGGTGGGCGTGTCCAGCCCCATGAGGATGCGCAGCAGGGTGGTCTTGCCCCAGCCGCTGGGTGCCCACAGCACCGCTGGGCCCTCCACAGTCAGGCTCAGGTCTCGGAACAGCGTTTTTGCCCCAAACTGTTTGGTCAGATGTTCTACGGTCAGCATTGCGGCACCTCCCCGGTCACGGCGCGGGTCACGCGGTCCAGAAGCAGCAGGAACAGCTTCTCAAACCCGGCGCTGAGCAGGATGATCACAAATGTCCATGCAAACAGCTCCCCGGTGGAAAGAGTGATCTTGGCCCGGTAGAGTGCATCGCCGATGCTGCCGTTGGGCAGGCCGATCACCTCGGCAGCCACACCGCTCTTCCAGCAGATGCCAATGGCCGTGCTGCATCCCTGCCGGAAGGCCGGCAGCACCGCAGGCAGCCACACCGCCCGCAGGCGTCGGCCCAGCGGCAGGCGGAACACCTTTGCCATCTCCACCAGCTGCGGGTCCGCGCTCCGGATGCCGGTGCACACCGCGCCGTACAGCACCGGCAGCACCATCAAAAAGCTGATGAGCACCGAAAGCGATGCCCCCCGCACCCACACCAGCGCCAGAATGATAAAGCTTGCCACCGGTGTGGCCTTGACCAATTGCAGCACCGGTGCCAGCAGGATATCCGCTGCGTGCCACGTTTGCGCTGCCACGGCCAGCACCGCGCTGACCACAACGCCCAGCCCAAAACCCAGCAGGATGCGCCCGGAGCTGAAGGCCACCCGCTGCCAGAACTCTGCCTGCGGCAAAAGCCGCAGCAGTGTACGCAGCGCCTGCACCGGCGAAACGAGGAACACCTCCTGCCCCACGGCCATGGCAGCGCACTGCCACACCGCCAGCCAGAAGGCTGCGGCGCCGATTTTTTGAAAAAAACGTTTATCGTTCATAGGTCTTATCTGCTCCTCGGGTATCGATACTTATTTATAATACCATATCTTTTTCCAAACGCCAATGACCGGTGCATCATGATACACAAGAGCTTATCATGCCCGTCATTACTTTTCTTCACGTTTTTCTTTCTTGACATGAAACGGATAAAACGATAAACTGGAATACATAAATTCCTGTCATCTTTGATGCCGTAAAGAAATGAGGTGGCCTCTGTATGCAGAAGCTTTCCGGCAAAAAGCTGCTTTTGGTCGGGTTCACGCTGTTTTCCATGTTTTTTGGGGCCGGGAACCTGATCTTCCCGCCGCACCTCGGCGCGCAGGCGGGCGCGAACCTCTGGCCCGCCTTTGCCGGCCTTGCCGTCAGCGCCATCTTCCTGCCCATTGCGGGCGTGGTGGCCGTGGCACGGGCCGGCGGTCTGGACAAGCTTGCCCGCCGGGTACACCCGGTGTTTGCCACGGTATTCACCATTCTGGTCTACCTTTCCATCGGGCCGTGCCTTGCCATTCCCCGCACCGCCAGCACCTCCTTCCAGATGCTTGTGCCGCTGGTGGGCGGCAGTGCCGGGCTGCGGCTGGGCTACTCGGTGCTGTTTTTTGCAGCGGCCTTTCTGGTGGCTCTGCGGCCGGAAAAGCTCACCGACTGGCTGGGCCGCATCCTCTGCCCCTGCCTGATTCTGCTCATCGTGGTGCTGTTTGCCGGATGTCTGGTGCATCCTCTGGCCGTGCATTACGCCGCCCCCAGCGCTGAATACGCCGCTCTGCCTGCTGTGCAGGGCATTTTGTACGGCTACCAGACCATGGACACACTGGCCGGGCTGAACTTTGGCGCAGTGATCGCTTTGAACATCCGTGCATGCGGCGTTACCCAGCGTTCCGCCGTGGAGCGCGGCACCATCCGGGCCGGTTTTGTTGCGGGCACATTGCTGCTGGCCGTGTACGCCATGCTGGGCCATGCCGGTGCCGAAACGGGCGCCGTATACCCGGGCCTTGCCACCGGCGCCGAAGTGCTGACAGTGCTGGCACAAACGTTGTTCGGCAGGGCGGGGCTTGTGCTCATTGCAGCCATTTTTGTGATCGCCTGCTTCAACACCTGCGTGGGCCTGATCGCTTGTGTGGGCCAGTATTTCCACCAACTGCTGCCCCGCATCCCCTACCCTGCCATTGCAGCTTTTTTTGCTGCGGCCAGTATGCTGGTATCGAACCTCGGCCTTTCGGCCATCATCCGGCTGTCCACGCCGGTACTGAACGCCATTTATCCCGCCGCCATCGTGCTGATCCTGCTCTCCTTCGTGCCGGGGCTGGAGCAGCGCCGTGCCGTCTACCCGCTTTGCATCGGCCTGACCGCTGTGCAAAGCATCGCGGCGGCCCTGCCGCTGGGCGCGGTATCCGCCGCAGCCAAAACCCTGCCGCTGGGCAGCATGGGCTTTGGCTGGGTGCTGCCGGCTGTGGCGGGACTGGTGGCCGGTTTGATGTTCCGTCATTCTGAAAAACAATGAATCGTAAAATGCAAACGATGTATTTTATGCTAAAACCGATCTGTCGCGACCCGCTTTTTCCGGCACAGAGATCTGCCCCGGTCACACCCACGGATGCTGATGCGGCCCGGACTGCCCGCGATCTGCTGGAGACCCTTACCGCATCACGGGAAAGGGCCGTAAAGAAAACCGGCATCGATAAAACGCAAAAGGGGCTGTTGCAAAATGCCCCATAAAAAAAAATAATGCACAAAACCCGGAACCTTTTCTCGGCCAAAATGGCTCAAAAAGGGTTCCGGGTTTCTGATTTTGCGCTATTTCTTTGTGGAAATTGCTATCGCATTTTTATTTTGCAACAGCCTCTTATAGAATCACATTAACCCTTCACGCCGCCAAGTGCAACACCGCGGACGATGAATTTGCTCAGCAGCAGGTAGACGATGATCACGGGTAGGATAGCGATGGCCACCATCATATACACCTTGCCCATATCGAACTTGAGGAAGTCTGCACTGCGCAGCTGTGCAATGAGGATGGGCAGCGTTTTCTTGTCGGCGCTGTCCAGCACCAGAGCGGGGATGAAGTAGTTGTTCCAGCTGGCCACGAAGGAGAAGATGGCCTGCACCGCCAGAGCGGGCTTCATGATGGGCAGCACGATCTTATTAAAGGTATAGAACTCGCCTGCACCGTCGATGCGGGCGGCCTCCACGATCTCCATGGGCAGGGAAGCGTCCAGATACTGCTTCATGAAGAAGAACACCGTGGGCGCTGCGATGCTGGGAAGGATCAGCGGGACAAAGCTGTTTTTCAGGCCCATTTTGGTGATGAGCTGCAAAAAGCCCAGAGCCGACACCTGCGTGGGCATGGTCATGATGAGCAGGATGATGGCAAAGGCGGCTTTTTTGAACCGGAAATTGTAGGCGTAGATGCCGTAGGCCGTCAGGGCCGAGAAATACACGCTGAGGGCTGCCGAGCAGGCGGAGACGATCAGGCTGTTGCGGATGCCGGTGCCCACCGGGATGTTGGCGTCTGCCAGCACGTTCCGGAAGTTGGTGACGAGGGACTTGCCCGGCAGCAGCGAGAAGCCTTTCTGGATCTCGAAGTGATTGCGGGTGGAGTTGATCACCAGCACATAGAAGAAGAACAGACACAGAAAGCTGATGAGCACCAGCACCAGATAGCACCAGGTGCGGCGTGCCGCCAGTGTTGCTTTTTCAGACTGCGTTTTCGGAGTGCGTGCCATATTCACTTGCCCCCTTTAGCTGCTGCCTTCCGGGCAGCTTTCAATTCCCTGCGCTGGGCTTTGGTCAGGCCGTCATCCTCCCGGGTGAGGGAGAAGTAGACCACCACGCACAGCACCGCACAAACGAGGAACAGCACCACCGAGACAGCACCGGCCATGCCGTAGTTCTTGCTGAACAGGTGGTTGTTCAGGTACATGATCATGGTGGTGGAGGTGCGGTCCGGGCCGCCCTTGCCGTTGGTGAGGATCTGCGGCACATCGAACATCTGCAAGCCGCCGATCATGGAGGTGATCATCACGTAAACCAGAATGGGACGGATCAGCGGGATGGTGATCTTCCAGAACATCTGCTTCGGCGTGCAGCCGTCCAGCTCTGCGGCCTCGTACAGGGTGGGGTCCACGCCCATGATGGCCGCCATCAGCATAATGGTGGTGTTGCCGAACCACATCAGGAAGTTCATCAGGCCGATGAGCCCGCGGTTGCCCCACACGGTGTTCAGAAAGCTGATGGGCGCATCGATCCAGCCCATGCTTTGCAGCACGGCGTTCACGGGGCCGTTATCGGAGAACAATGCGAAGAACAGCATGGCGAACGCAGAGGCCATGATCAGGTTGGGCATGTAAATGACCGTTTTGAAGAAGGTCTGGCCCTTGAGCTTGAGCCGCAGGTCGGTGAACCATGCAGCCAGCAGCAGCGAGATGGCGATCTGCGGGATAAAGCCGATGAGCCACAAAATCAGCGTGTTGCTGAAATACTTGGGCAGATCGGTGGCAAACAGGGTGATGTAGTTTTTCAGGCCCACAAAGTTGGGGCCAATGACCTTCAGGCCGCTGCGGTAATATTCAAAGAAGCTGTAATAGATGGTGGATGCCAAAGGGATCAGCTGGAATACCGCGAAGATGATGAAGAACGGCGCAATGAAGATGTAGCCCCATTTCGCGTAGCTGATCGACCCTTTCTTTTTCTTTTCTCCCATAAGGATCGCCTCCTGATAATGTTGCGGCAAAGAACAGGGGCGGGCGGGAACAGCGTCCGGCCCGCCCCTGCGTATTTACTTTTCCGTTTGAGCGAATAGGGTCAGCCTGTTATGCGGGCCACACCACGTCGGTCAGCTCCGGATACTTCTCCTTGATAGCGGTCTCGAAGTTTGCCTTTGCGGCATCTTCGTCCACGTTGCCGGTAAAGTAATCCTTGAACGCATTCTGGAAGCTCTCCGTGATGCCCTGATCGTAGGGGCCTGCGTTGGACATATCGATCTTGTCTGCGGCCTCTGCAAACAGAGCGATGTGGTTCTGGCCGCCAAGGAAGTCGGACTTGTAATCACTGTTTGCGATCTCGTTCATGGCCTTCTTGTTGTTGGTGTAGTCCTGCGTGTCCATGGTGATCTGCTTCATAATGGCTTCATCGCAGGTCAGCTTCTGCATGACATCCTTAATGGTCTCGATATTGTCGCTGCCGGCTGCGCCGCAGATCCAGGTGCCGCCCCAGTAGTAGGGCTGAGGGCCTTCGCACACGGCATAATCGCCGTAGATGCCGTTGCCCACCTGCGGGGTCTCACCCTCTGCCACCGGCGTTGCCAGCGAGTTGCCCAGAAGGGTGAAGTTGATGCCCCAAGTGGAGTAGAAGAAGCCGAACACCTTACCGGTGGGGCCCTGATCGGCTGCCCACTGGCTGTCCCACAGGCTGGACTTGTTGTTGTAGCCCTTATCGGTGTACTCCTTGGTCTGGTCCACCCACTTCATCATATTAGGATCCACATTGATGGTGGTTCCATCCACCCAAGGTGCACTGATGTTGTTGGAGAAGGTACGGAAGGAATCATCAAAGCCGGACAGCATCTTGTAGCCCTTGGCAGAAGCCTGTGCAGCCACATCGTTGAACTTATCCCAGTCGGACAGGTAGGTCTGCACTTCGGTGGGATCATCGGTTCCCAGCACATCCTTGGCGATGCTGCGGCGGTATGCGAACAGGCCGGGAGTTGCCTGCCAAGTGGTGCCGCGCTGGCTGCCGTCCACGGTGACGATGTCCTTGGTGTACTGATACTGCTCTGCCAGATCGGCGTCAGTCAGGCCGATATCCGCCTTGACGTCCAGAGCATAGTCGGAGTCCACATACTTCAGGGCGTAGTCAGCCTCGATCAGGAAGATATCGATCTTATCATCATCGGCGGCACTGTCCTGACTCAGCAGAGCCTCGTCCAGCTTGTTCTGATAGTTGTTGTTATCGTTGGGGTTGATGGTCCACTTGACGAGAGTGCCGTCCTTCAGGGTGGTGGTGGACTTGTCCTCTGCGATTTCCTTCACCTCAGGATAGTAGTCGTTGAAGCGGCTCTGGAACTCATCGTTCCAGCACCAGATGTTCAGCACCTTGCCGGCGGCTGCGGGAGCCTCGGAAGCAGCTGCACTGGATGCGGGAGCGGAAGAAGCGGTGCTGGTGGAAGCGGAAGAACCGCCGCAGGCAGCCAGAGCTGCACCAATGGTAACGGCACCGGAAGCGAGCAGGAAATTACGACGAGAGATCTTTTTCATAAGGGTAAACCTCCTTCATGGTTTTCCATTATTTTCAAAAGTTTTCTTCATAAAAGGCTTTGTCTGCAAAAGCCTTTGGAGACAGGTTTAACAGATGCTCACCGACCCGCCGTCCAGCAGTTTGCCGGAGACACGGATCTGTTCGGGCAGGGTCACACGCGGGTGTTCGATGAGCTCAATGAGCTTGTCGGCTGCGGTGCGGCCCAGCGCAGCGGTGTTCTGCTGGTAGGTCACCAGCTGCGGCTTGACCACGCGGGAAAGGTAGATACCGTCGTAGCCCATTACCGAAACATCTTCCGGAATGGAGAGGCCCTTCTCGCTGATGGCGTTGTAGCCGCCCAGCGCGGAAAAGTCGTCCGGGAAGATGATGCAGGTGGGCGGCTGCGGCAGAGCCAGCAGTGCTTTTGTCTCGGCGGCACAGCGGTCGGCATCGTGGTAGATGCCCTCCCGCACATATTCCTCCGGGATCTTCAGGCCCAGCTCTTCGCACGCCTGATAGAAGCCCGCCACGCGGTTCTCGGTAACGGCGGTCTTTTCGCCGTGGATAAAAGCGATGCGGCGGTGGCCGCAGGCCCATGCCTGCCGCACCAGCGCCTTCAGACCGGAAACATTATCGGAGAGGATGGCCATGCGGTTATTGAACACGTGGTCGATGGTGACCACCGGCACCTCGCTGTTGACCAGTTCCACCACCTGCGGATCGTAGAAGTTTACGCAGGCGATCACCACACCGTCCACATTGCGGTAGCGGCAGTGCTCAAGATAGCTCATGCTCTTGCCGCTGATATTGTGGTTGATAAAGGTGATATCGTAGCCATGCTTTTCGGCTTCCACCTTGAAGCTGTCCAGCACGGCGGAGAAGTATTCGTGGGTCAGGCCGCTCTGCCGTTCGTCCACGAACAGAACGCCTAAGTTATAAGTACGGTTCGTTTTCAGGGCACGGGCGGCGGCGTTGGGCAGATAGCCCATGCGGTGCGCTGCGGCACGCACCCGCTCCCGTGTAGCAGCCGAGATATCCGGCTGGTCGTTCAGCGCCTTGCTGACCGTTGCCACCGATACGCCGCACTCCTTTGCCAGATCTTTCAGGGACGGCATTGCTCGCTGCCTCCTTCCGGGGAACGTTTCTGCGGGGATGTCCTCCGCAGGTCCTTAATCGTTTTCGCAAGTTCATGATAGCGCATTCTGCACCAAAAATCAAGTATCCGGAAACAACTTTTATCATTTTTGACGCAAGTTTGGCGTTTTGTTCGTTTTGAGCGGGCAAGAATTGTGCATCTCGGACGCTTTTCGTTACATTTCGGTTAAAGTTGAAAGATTTTCGTTGCGGTTTCGTTACAGATTTCGCTGCTGTTATAATTACTTTAATATTGCGTTTCAGCGTTTTCGGTTTTGCGGGCCGCCTTGGTCGTGCAGAGCATTTTTTCAGAAAAAGTGTGGCATTGCGCCGATTTACGAAAAATACTTTCAGAATTTTTTTCGCAAATCCTCTTGCTTTTTTGGCGCAGTTCGGCTATGCTAAAGGCAAAGAGATCGTTTCTCCCAGCAGCCTTAATCGTTTTCGCAAAGCGATTCCGCCGGACCTCCGGCAGCCTGTTAAGGAGGAAGCATTTATGAAATTCGGTCATTTTGATGACGCACGCAAAGAATATGTCATCACCACCCCGCAGACTCCTCTGCCTTGGATCAACTACCTTGGCAGCGAAGATTTCTTCAGCCTTGTCTCCAACACGGCGGGCGGCTACAGTTTTTACCGCGATGCGCGGATGCGCCGCTTGACCCGTTACCGCTACAACAGTTCGCCTTTGGATATGGATGGCCACCACATCTACATCAAGGACGGCGATACCGTGTGGAACCCGGGCTGGCAGCCCACCAAAACGCCGCTTGACAGCTACACCTGCCGCCACGGTTTGGGCTACACCGTGATCGAGGGCACAAAGAACGGCATCACTGCCGCGCAGGAGATGTTCGTCCCCAAAGGCGATGCCTGCGAGCTGGACCGCCTGACCCTGAAAAACAGCACCGGTGCCGCCAAAGAGCTGGATGTGTTCAGCTACGTGGAGTTCTGCCTGTGGGATGCCATTGACGACAGCTCCAACTTCCAGCGCAACTTCTCCACCGGCGAGGTGGAGGTGGAGCCGGGCATCATCTACCATAAGACGGAATACCGTGAGCGCCGCGATCACTATGCGGTGTTCTGGAGCAATACGCCCGTTACCAGCTTTGATACTACCCGCGACGCCTTCTGCGGTGTGTACGGCGGCCCGGCAGACCCGCAGGCCGTCCGCGCCGGGCACTGCTCCGGCAGCATCGCCCACGGCTGGGCACCGGTGGGCGCTTTGCACATCCACGTCACCCTTGCACCGGGCGAAGAGAAAAAGATCCTGTTCGGCCTTGGCTACATCGAGAACCCGCAGGACGAAAAATTCACCGCGCCCGGTGTGATCAACAAAGCACGCGCTCACGCCATGATCGCGCGCTATGCCGACGATGCCCGGATCGACGCCGCCCGCAAGGCGCTGGCGGAACACTGGGAAGCACTGCTTTCCACCTATCATCTGGAATCCGGCGAGGAAAAACTGGACCGCATGGTGAACATCTGGCACCAGTACCAATGCATGGTCACCTTTAACATGAGCCGCAGTGCCAGCTACTTTGAGAGCGGCACTGGGCGCGGCATGGGCTTCCGCGACAGCTGTCAGGATCTGCTGGGCTTTGTGCACATCATCCCCTCCCGCGCACGGGAGCGCATCTTGGACATTGCCGCCACCCAGTTTGAGGACGGCAGCGCCTACCACCAGTACCAGCCGCTGACCAAAAAGGGCAACCGCGACATCGGCACCGGCTTCAACGACGACCCGCTGTGGCTCATTGCCGGCACTGCCGCCTACCTGCGCGAGACCGGCGACTGGAGCATCCTTGACGAGCAGGTGCCCTTTGACAACGATGAAAGCAAGGCACAGCCCCTTATGGAGCATCTGCGCCGCAGCTTCAACTTCACAGTCACCCATCTGGGCCCCCACGGCCTGCCGCTGATCGGCCGCGCGGACTGGAACGACTGCCTGAACCTGAACTGCTTCTCCGAGCACCCGGGCGAGAGCTTCCAGATCACCGGCCCCAGCGAAGGCCCTGTGGCCGAGAGCGTGTTCATTGCAGGCATGTTCGTCAAATACGGCCATGAATACGCCGAGCTGTGCGACCACCTGCACCTTGCCGAGGAAGCCGCTGCGGCCCGCAAGGCCGTGGATGGCGTGGAGCAGGCAGCCTTGACCGCAGGCTGGGACGGCGCATGGTTCCGCCGCGCCTACGACGCTTTTGGCAAGCCGGTGGGCAGCAAAGAGTGCACCGAAGGACAAATTTTCATCGAGCCGCAGGGCATGTGCGTGATGGCCGGCATCGGCAAAGAGACCGGTCAGGCCGCGCAGGCGCTCAAGAGCGTGGAAGAGCGGCTGGACACCAAGTACGGCGTTGTGCTGCACCAGCCCGCCTATACCAGCTACCAGCTCAATCTGGGCGAAATTTCCAGCTATCCTCCGGGATACAAGGAGAATGCCGGCATCTTCTGCCACAACAATCCATGGATCAGCTGTGCCGAAGCGGTGCTGGGCCACGGCGACCGTGCGTTTGAGGTGTACCGCAAGACCTGCCCGGCCTATATCGAGGATATTTCCGAGATTCACCGCACCGAACCCTACGTTTACAGCCAGATGGTAGCCGGTAAGGACGCCCCCACCTTTGGCGAAGCAAAGAACAGCTGGCTGACCGGCACAGCGGCATGGACCTTCTTCAACGTGAGTCAGTACATCCTTGGCATCCAGCCCACGCTGGACGGCCTGAAGGTGGACCCCTGCATCCCGCATACGCTGCGCGGCTTCACGGTCACACGCCGCTACCGGGGCGCTACCTACCGCATTGCAGTGGACAACACCGCCGCCGTGCAGCACGGCGTGAAGAACGTCACCGTGGACGGCAGGCCCATTGCAGGCAATGTGCTGCCGCTGGCCCCCGCCGGAGCCGAAGTTGCGGTTCAGGTGACCATGGGATAACCATTCTCCTGCATTTTCATAATTTCTCCTTCTAACCAGAAAAGGCGTGCCCCCGCAGTTGCGCAGGGCACGCCTTTTCTGGTTTTTGATGGAGGATGAAAGGAATGTGTTTTTGCCTGTTCTGAAAAAAGAGGTTGGCTTTTCCTCAAACAGTCCTATGATAGTATTTGTAAATACCATTATAGGAGGAAACGATCGTGAAGCTCAATGAAGATACGATGTGGGAAGCGTGGGGGCAGACAAACGCACTCTACACAGCATGGTGTGCCGCCGCAGGGCAGAATCAATACCGTGTGATCGTTTTATATGCCATAGAAGCGCACGCACCGATCACACAAAAGGACATAGCGGACTACACCGGGCTGTCGAAGCAAACGGTCAGTACCGTCATGCGGGCGCTGAAGGCGGAAGGGCTTGTTTCCCTTCAAGCCGGGGAATCGGATCGCAGAGAGAAAAAAGTGTGCCTGACACCGGAAGGCGCGCGCTATGCAGTGGAAACCCTTTCTCCGCTGCACACGCTGGAACAACGGTTGTTCGACATCATGGGCGCAGAGCGCATGAAGCAGATGACGGACGCCATCGCATTATTCAATCTTGTTTTTGAAAAAGAAATGGAGACACAGGCAATGAACACCGCATGGAATAAGAAATTCTTTTCTTATGTTATCCCATCCATCCTTGCATTCGCTTTACGATCCTGAACGCACAGGGTGAGAGCAAAAAGCGGCAGGAATGCTTTTCCGGCACAACGCTGCTGATGCTGATCGTTGCCGGTTTATTGACGGCGCTCCTGCTTGGCTTTACAGAGCCGCTTCTGCATCTGCTGGGCGCAAGAGGGGATACGCTCGAGCTCTGCGCCGAATATGCCCGCGTCATTGCGCTGGGCGCTGTCTTTCAGCTTTTGGCGACCGGCTTCGTCCCGTTTGTCCGCAATATGGGCGGCGCGACCGTTGCCATGGCCGCCATGCTTATGGTGCTGGTCTACAACCTCGCAGACACTTTTTTCATCGGGCAGACCCACGACGACCTGCAAGTGGCTGCGGTCTCCCTTGCCACGCCGGTCTTTCTGCTGTTTATGTCGGTAGGAACGGTGTTCGGCATCGGCGGCACTTCGGTGATCTCCCGTGCCTTGGGCGAAGGCCGGAACGACTACGCCAAAAAGGTCTGCTCGTTCTGTATGTGGAGCTGTGTGGGCGTAGGCATTCTGATGTCGGCCCTGTTCCTGCTCTTTATGGACCCGATCCTCTCCCTCATCGGTGTCAGCGCCGAAACATGGGCCTATGCCAAAAACTATCTGACCATCGTGAGCTGCTCCGGCCCCTTTGTACTCATCGCCAACTGCCACTCCAATATCATCCGTGCGGAAGGACAGTCCGGCAAAGCCGCGCTGTGGCTTTGCTTGCGGCGCTGCGCGCCGCCTTACGGGTTGCGTTTGCTGATTTTTCCGCAGCCCCTTGGCAGGGCTTTGAAAAATCAGAACGCGGCCCCAACAGCTCCTCCCTGTTTCAGCCGCTGGCTGCGGTCGTCGCTGTTGCTGTTCAAGTCCTCTTATCCGCACAAAAAAAGAAAACTCAGTACATTGTACTGAGTTTTCTTGGTGCAGTAAAGCAATCCAAATCCGAACCATTTCCCTCAGATACAACTTCTGTCGCTTCTCCAAAAGTCACGGTCTGTGTGCCTTCTTTATAGTTGAAGGTAATGAGAACCTTATCATCATACAGATAAATCGCATTGATGAAGGTATCCACCAGTGCCTGCCGCTGGTCTTTCAAGCTCATGTCCAGCTTACGGAACCGCAGCAGCCAGAACCGGATGAACTCCTCCGTGACCTTGGGCTTCGCCAGCTTTTCTTCCGCAATGCGGGCTTCAAGCTCACGCTTGGTTTCTTCGAGCTGCTCCAACCGCTCCTTGGTAGAGCTGGTCAGGATACCAGCCTGAATCGCATTCAGCATATTCTGGATACCCGATTCCGCATCCCGAAGCTGCTTTTCATAAAGAGGAATGTTGGTATTCTCCTTGTTTTGCAGTTCCATCACCTTGGCGATGATGGACTCCATGGCGGCATCGTCTTTCACAAGCTGCATGGTCTGGTTGACCACCAGATCTTCCAGCCACTGTTTACGGACGGTCTTTTTCTTGCAGCCCTTGTGCTTCTTGGCAGTAGCACATTTATAATAGCGGTGGACTTCACCCGTCCGGCTCGTGCCGCTCTCTCCAAACATCAATGCCCCACAGTAGCCGCAGAACAGCTTGGTGGTGAGCAGATAGTCATCCTCTGCCTTTCTACGGGCGGGGGCTTTCTTGTTTTTCAACATTTTTTCCCGCACATCGTTGAAAAGCTCTACGGACACAATAGGTGGAATCGCATCGGGAATCAGGACGTCCCGGTACTTCAACTCGCCGATATATCGGCGGTTGCTCAGCATATGCTGAATGACATTGAAAGTCATTGGCCCACCGCGCTTATTCTTGATGCCCTTTTCATTGAGCCAATCCCGAATCTCCCGCATCGTCTGTCCGTCATTGTACCGCTGGAAGGTTTCTGCCACAAAGGGAGCAGTGAGCGGGTCGATTTCAAAGCGGCGGTTTGCGTTGATGGTGTAGCCGAAAGGGATAGCACCGCCAGAAAATTTGCCTTTCAGGGCGTTTTCTGTCATGCCGCGAATCACTTTCTCCGACAGGTCAGCAGAGTAGTACTCGGCATAGCCCTCCAGCACAGATTCCAGAATGATGCCTTCCGGCCCTTCAGAGATGATTTCCGTAGCCGAAACAAGTTTGACACCGTTCTTCTTCAGCTGGGTCTTATACCGTGCGCTGTCGTAGCGGTTTCGGGCAAAGCGGTCGAGTTTCCAGACCAGAACCATGTCAAACAGCTTCTTGTCGCTGTCCTTGATCATCTGCTGGAACTCCGGGCGGTTGTCCGTCTTGGCAGAGATAGCACGGTCGATGTAGTGCTTGACGATGGTGATGCCGTTCTTTTCCGCATAGGCCGTGCATTCCCGGATCTGACCTTCGATGGATTCTTCGCGCTGGTTGTCGCTGGAATAGCGGGCGTAGATCACTGCGGTCATGGCAGACACCTCCATTTATACATCATTGAACGGCAATACGTTCATCAAATCATTATTTCGTATAATGTATATACCATAACTTGAGATAGATTGCAATAGGGAAAATAACTGCCCAACAACAAAAAGCCCCATTCGCCATTGAGCCAAACCTCTCAAAAAACCAATGGGGCACAATTACTTACAGATTCTCGCTGAAGAATTTCTCCATGGCAGCGGCACTTGCTTCCTCATCGCCGCCCTCAACAGTCACAGTGACGGTATCTCCCTGCTTGATACCCAGCCCCATAACTGCTATCAGCTTAGTTGCCACAGCAGACTTACCTGCTGCATTTTCCAGCGTAATGGTGCTGTCCAATGCTTTGGCTGCTTTCACCAGCAGACCAGCCGGACGTGCATGAACGCCGTTTGCATCCTGAATGGTATAGATGAACTTCCTCATTTCTTTCTCCTTATAATTTAGATTTCACTTATCAACCGGGTCAATTTTCATCCAGACAAATTCTGCTTTCCAAACTATACCATTTTAGCCGCTGCGGATTGAGCATACGGGCAGTACAATTTTTTTGAACGAACCTGCCATTGACTTTTTGCGCAAAGAGATTCATATCCCTGTTTTCTGCACAGGATGCATCCTGATGCATTGGCAAGACGAACTGTGCTCCCAGTGAAGCACATTCTTCTGCATACGATTCTGCCGATGCCGTTGCAATTCTTTGCCGGAGAAGCAATCCGGGTCGTCTGTTTTTCCACGCTGCCTGCAAGTCTGTCAGGTCAACGCCCGCCGCAAACCCGATAAAAAATCCATTTTTTAATGTGAAAGCATAGTTCGTGTTATACAAGCAACCATACGAGTTCAGCGGCCCAATCATGGGATTCTCCGGGTCAGCAAACATTTTTCCTCCATCAAAATTGCTCACGGTTCCCAAATCCGTGTGATTTCCTGAAAAAGTATTCAGTGTAAAATCATCAAAATGATAGGTCAAACCGGGAACAATCGGGCGAATACAGGCCTCTGGAACTTGAAATGCAGCGGACAGTTCTCTTGCAAAAATCCGGTCACAGATCACAGTAGGCCGTGCTTGCTTAAACAGATCTGGCAAATTTGCAGTATGGTCAAAATGCGAATGGTTGATTGTGACATAGTCTACCTTTCCAAGTTCATCTGCGTCAAAAGCCGGTGTGCAAACTTCCTTCCATGCCTTTGGATTCTGCGGAAAAAAAGGGTCTGTCATCAAAATTTTTCCGCCGGGCAGCTCAAACTGAAAGCACTGGGCGTGAATCCATCGAAATCGCAAAATAGGCACTGCAATCGAGGTTTGATACGGTGTCTTTGGCGTTTCCTGCAAAGGAATAATCTTATCAAGCTCCATAAAAAATCTCCTTCACCACTTAAAAATAAAGCACCCGGCTCTGTGTTTATTCCACAGCAGAACCGGGTGCCAGATCTTAAAAGAACTGCAACATATCAGATACTGTTCAGTTCAATCAGTTCTCATCAAAGCCGATCAGCAGGGTAAAGCCAAAACCTGCCACAACGGAAACCACAACAGAGATAATAGCACCAATCATAGTCGGTCCGAACATAATGATGCTCAAAATGCTGTTGGCCGCCATCGTGTAAGCTTTGACACCCAAGAATGCTGCGGTAAAACCACCAACCAGCGAGCCCAGAATCATGCTGATCATTGTTTTCTTTCGGGGAAGAATCACACCATACATCGCAGGCTCGGTAACACCAAAGATACAGCTGGATGCCGCAGAAAGAGCTGCTGCACGGTGTTTTTTAGACTTAAATGCAACGGCCAGCAGAACGCCAAGCTGTGCAAAGTTGGAGCAGTAAGCACCCGGCTTCACCGCAGGTTCATAGCCCAACGTAGAAATCAACTCGGTCATGGTAGGAACCATCAAAGTGTGTGCGCCAAACATGACCAGCAGCGGCCAACTAACAGCGGTCAGCGGAACGATCAGGAACGGAGAAACAGAATAGACCCACAGAACAGCATTGACCAGAGTGGAACCCACGAAATAACCCAGCGGTCCGAATACGACCAGTGCCAGAGGCAGCATGATCAGGAATGTGCACAGCGGCACAAAGGTGAATTTCAGTGCGCCAGGGATCCACTTATTCATAAACGTTTCCACATAAGCCATCACAAAAGTGATGAGCAGCATGGGAATAACACTCTTGGCGTAGCTGATAGCAGTGAACGGAATGCCGTAAACAGTAGTTCCACCGTCAGTGACCAGTGCAAGGAAGTTCGGATGTACCAGAACTGCACCAATCAGACCTGCTACAAATGGATTAGCTTTCAGCTTTTTCGCAGCAGCAATGCCAACAAAAATCGGCAGATAATAGAAGCCTGCATCGTATGCAGCGTTCAGCAGACGATAGGTATTGCTATCGGTAGACATCCCGAAAAAGCTGGTTGCAAGAGCCAGAATCACGCTGATCATACCAGAAGTGATCAGAACGGGCAGCAGCTGGCTCATCGTGCCGGTAACATAGTCCATCACCTTCGCCCAAATCGCCTTGAAGCCTTTGGGCTTCTCAACATCGTGGTTATCTTCATTCACGACTTCACCGGTATCCATTTTGTAGTTGGACGTCACTTCGTTGTACACAGCAACGACATCGTTGCCGATAACGACCTGATACTGACCGGATGCCTTGACTACCGTCATAACGCCCGGAATCTTTTTGATAGCCTCGGTGTCCGCCTTGCTTTCATCCTTCAGAATAAAGCGCAGACGTGTGACACAGTGGGTCACCATCTTGACGTTGCCTTCGCCGCCAATGTTCGTTACGATGGCGTCGGCAAGTTCTTTAAAATTCTTTTTTGCCATGAGAGATTCCATCCTTTCGCTTTTTGTTTATGCAAGATCCTCGCCGTTGGTGGCGATCACTTTCTTATACCAGTCGAACGACTTTTTCTTCCGACGCTGGCGCGTGCCATTGCCATCATCATCCTGATCGACATAAATATAACCGTACCGCTTGGAGATCTGGGAGGTGGATGCGCTGATCATATCAATGCAGCCCCAGCTGGTATAACCAAACAGCTCTACGCCATCCTCGATTGCTTCTTTCATCTGTTCGATGTGCTTGCGCAGATAGGCGATGCGGTAATCATCATTGATGCTTCCATCCGGTTCGATCTTGTCCACAGCACCCAGACCGTTTTCTGCAATGAACAGAGGCTTCTGATAACGGTCATACAGCTGATTCAGCGCAGTCCGCAGCCCCTTCGGGTCGATCTGCCAGCCCCACTCACTGGATTCCAGATAGGGGTTCACAACACTGTTGCCCAGCATATTGCCGACTGCACCAGTATGCTGGTCTGCATGGGCACTGATTGCACTGGACATATAGTAGCTGAAGGAGATGAAGTCCACCGGATACATCCGCATGATCTCCTCATCACCCTGTTGTACTTCCAGTTTTACGCCATTTTTCTCAAAGAAGCGAGCAGCATAGGCCGGATAATAACCGCGTGCCTGCACATCGGTAAAGATCAGACTCATGCGCTGTTCATCCACGGTTTTCTGAATATCATCCGGGTCGCAGCTGTACGGAACCAGCAGCTGGTAGCTGACCATGCAGCCCACCTTGGAATCCGGGATGATCTCATGGCAGTACTTCGTTGCCAGTGCGCTTGCCACAAACTGGTGGTGGGCAGACTGCCAACGCTTCTGCTCAATATTCTCACAGTTTTCTTCTACGATACCGGCACTGACAAACAGATGGTGTTTGATGCAGTTGATCTCGTTGAAGGTCAGCCAGTATTTTACTTTATCTTTATACCGCTTGAAGCAGGTGGTTGCAAATTTCACATAGAAATCGATAAGCTTGCGGTTTGCCCAGCCGCCGTATTCTACGCCCAAAGTCAGCGGCATTTCATAGTGAGACAGCGAAACCATCGGCTGGATGCCGTACTTGGCACACTCATCAAATACGCTGTCATAGAACGCCAGACCCGCCTCATTGGGTTCTGCCTCATCGCCGCGAGGGAAAATGCGTGTCCATGCAATGGACATCCGGTAGCACTTGAACCCCATTTCCCCAAACAGGCGGATATCCTCCTTGTAGTGGTGGTAGAAATCGTTGCCCACACGCTTGGGATAATAAAGTTTGGAATCTGGATTCATGGCTTCCTTGACCTGATCGTGGGTCATCATCAGCCATTGATCCAGCCATTTTTCCTTCGGAAGCGATGAATCAAAGGTGTACACATCTGCTACCGAAAGACCTTTGCCGCCCTCGTTCCACCCGCCTTCCAGCTGGTTTGCTGCCGAGGCACCGCCCCAGAGAAACCCTTCCGGAAAGTGTTTTCTGACTGTAAAATCCATAAAAACCTCCTGTCAAACTTTCAAAATTGCACCTTCGTCCGCAGAAGAGACCGACTTTTGATACCGTGCCAGCCAGCCGCCTTTGACCCAGCTTTCCGGCATTACCTGTTCCTTGCGGCGGCGTGCAAATTCTTCTTCCGTAACATCGGCGTGAATCGTATAGTGCAGCATATCGATCTCGATCTGGTCACCGTCACGAAGCAAGCCGATCTCACCGCCTGCGGCGGCTTCCGGGGAAACATGGCCAATGGATGCACCACGAGATGCACCGGAGAAGCGGCCATCAGTGATCAATGCCACATCTTTGTCCAGTCCCATGCCAGCCAGTGCGGAAGTCGGTACCAGCATTTCACGCATACCGGGACCGCCTTTCGGTCCTTCATAAAGGATCACAACGATATCTCCCGGATGGATCTGTCCACCGTAGATCGCATTGACCGCTTTTGCTTCTCCAATGAACACCCGTGCTGTGCAGGTGTGAACAAGCATTTCCGGGGCAACTGCGCTGCGCTTGACAACGCAGCCGTTTTTGGCAATGTTGCCAAACAGGAAAGCCAATCCGCCCATCCGGGAATAAGGATTTTCGACCGGGCGGATGACCTCCGGATCGCGGTTCTCTGCACCGGCAATATTTTCGCCTACGCTCTTTCCGCTCACCGTCATCAGACCGGTATGCAGCAAGCCAATGCCGGCCAGTTCCTTCATCACAGCTGCCACGCCGCCCGCTTCGTTGAGTTCTTCCATGAAGTGGTTGCCTGCCGGTGCCAGATGGCACAGGTTGGGCGTCTTTTCGCTGATTTCATTGAACCGCTTCAAATCAAGTTTGTATCCAGCTTCGTGTGCAATGGCGGGCAGGTGTAGCGAGCTGTTGGTTGAACAGCCCAGAGCCATATCCACCGTGATAGCATTTTCCAGAGCCTGCTCATTTACGATATCGCGCGGCTTAATATCCCGGCGCACCAGTTCCATGATCTGCTTGCCGCTTTCTTTTGCAAAACGCAGACGTTCCGAATACGGTGCTGGGATCGTACCATTACCATGCAGAGCTAGACCCAGTGCTTCACACAGGCAGTTCATGGAATTGGCGGTAAACATACCGGAGCAGGAGCCGCAGGAGGGGCAGCTGCCTTTTTCGCATTCCAGCAGACCGGCATCATCCAGCTTTCCGGCTTTGTAGGCACCGACTGCTTCAAACATCTGCGAAAGGCTGGTCTTTTTGCCCTTGACACGTCCCGCCAGCATCGGCCCGCCGGAGCAGACGATGGTAGGAATGTTCAGCCGCAGTGCTGCCATGACCATGCCGGGTACGATCTTGTCGCAGTTGGGAATCAGCACTAGACCATCGAAGCAATGTGCGGCGGCAAGCGTCTCCACGGAATCCGCGATCAGTTCACGGGATGCCAAGGAATAGTGCATTCCACGATGTCCCATGACGATGCCATCGCACACACCAATGGCAGGCACCACCACGGGGGTTCCTCCTGCGGCATAAATTCCAGCCTTGACTGCCTCAGCAATTTTGCTCAGGTGCATATGACCGGGGATGATCTCGCTCTGGGCAGATACCACGCCGATCAGCGGCTTTTTGATCTCATCTTCGGTAAAACCGGCCGCATACAGAAGCGACCTCTGCGGTGCGCGTTCAACACCCTGCGTAATTTGTTCACTGATCATTTTTCTGCACCTTAACCTTCCATTGCGTGAACCAGACGGATCAGCATCTTGTTGCAGGGGGCTACGATGCCATATTCATCCGCCAGTTCCGCAATCGCACCATTGATGCGGTCAATTTCTGTCTTGCGGTGATTCATGTAATCCTGATACATACTTGCGTATCCCAACGGGTTGTTTTCGCAGACTTCTTTTACAGTTTCCATTGCAACGTCCGACGGGATCGAAGTTCCATCCGCTTCTGCCACTTTGACGCACTCCTGAATCACATCTGTACAAATCTCCCACAGATACGGATCGCTGGACAACTCGCCCAGATGCTTTCCAGTTACCATGGAAAGTGCATTCACGGCACAATTGACAAACAGTTTTTTCCAGAGGATCACCTGAATGTCATCCAGAACATAGACTTCAAAGCCTGCCTGCTTCAGGATCTCACCTGCAATTTTGGCTTTCGCGGTGTTATCCGGAGTCCGCACATCAGGGCCGATATTCGTGGGGCCATGGCCGGAATGGTAGATCACACCCAGTCCCTTCACGACACAGTTATGACTGGTCGTACCAACCAGAATATTGTCCTTGCTCACAAACTTTGCAATGTCACGGTTGTTGCCTGCGCCGTTCTGCAACGTCATGACCAGCGTGTTGCTGCCGATCATCGACAGATTCTGCCGGATGGTATCCTTCGTGAAGATACCCTTCACAAAGACGATTACCAGATCCTGCACACCAATGCCTGTCCCACTCTTCACGGCTTTAAGGGTGTAAGTTTCCTCCGTGCCATCAGCTTCCTGCACAACGATGCCGTTCTGGTTGATGTGATCGATCAGCGTCTCATTCACATCTACCATCGTTACGTCCTGTGTACGGGACAGCTTTGCGCCATACAGACTGCCCATTGCGCCTGCACCCAATACTGCGATTTTCATATACCACGCGCTCCTTCATTTATCTTCTTATCACTGTCTTTCAGTGTACTTTCGACAGCCTTATTGTATCAGTCTGCAAAAGGAAAAGCCATTCGGGAAAATTCTCTTACAAAAGCAAACTTTTCCGAATGGCTTATATCCAAGCTGTATCTTATTTTTGCAAAATATCCGCCGCCGCATGAAAAAACTCAATGATGCCCGGTTGATCATCCCTGAATTTCAGAATCTTGATCGTGCTGATCTCTCTGAAGTCGTATGGGAACGGCGTGTCGAGTGTGATGATTTCCATGCCGGTCTGCACGGTGGGAGTTGTACATATCACACACAGCGTGTTGCGATTCAGCACATAGGTTGTAATTTTAGCCGGGTCTTCTTCCGGCAGCAGCATTTCAATTTTTTCCAAGTGTGAAAGTATTTTATACTGGGTGATTCTTTCCATCCGCGCCATGCGTTGGATACGATTTGTTTTACGGCAGTCCTCCAGAATGCTCTTCAGCATTTCACGGTTTTCATTTGTCATAATGATCGGGATCAATCGAAAGCGACTGTTTTTCAGTGCGATTTCAGGCTCTGTTGTCAGGAAAATCGTGTAATAATCGATATCCCACAGCAAAGAGCTGTTCCATGCGTAACCGGGCAGATAGTCTACACGTTCCGGCGCAAACGAAAGCATCTGACAGATATAGTTTCTCAAATTTTCCATCAAGTAAAAACTCTGATTGCCTACCAAAAGGATGCGAACGCTGGATGGGTAATGAATCGTATCCAGATAGCTGCCCAGAAATGCCGCCATATTCAGAATTTCTGTCCGAGGAAGCTTTTTTGCAAACACGTCCTGAAATGCCTGTTTCACCAGATGGATCGCAAGTGGATATTTTATCAGGATGCTTTTATCGTAGTAGTTCACCCGGTGATAGGGGCGTTTCAACAGTGCGTTCAGATTTTCAGCGACCAGTTCGGGGTCTTCAAAGTGCAAGGGCTGAGAAAGCTTCAGCTTCTGGTTAAAGTAGTTCTCCAGTGCATGAAGGTTTTCCTGTTTTGCATCGGGGTGGCTTTTAGGGGCAAGGATCGTTGCTTTCCGAATGAATTTATTGATCTCTGTCTGCTCGGACGCTGAAAAGGTATATCCGAGCTTTCTCGACAGCGTTTCATAAAAGGCTGAATATTCAAACGGTTTCTCGCCCATTTCCGGGAGATAGTATCCCAAACTGGAACGCAGTCGGCTCATCGCAATGTAGCGGAGAAGAAAAGAATATTCTTCTCCTGAAATAAAACGCCCGGTATCGATCAGCAACTGCTGCAAAGGTTCCGCTGCCTGTTCCATGGATTCCTGATAGTGCTGCACCGCATCCGGATCGATCTTTGTCATTTGCAGGACATGGAGCGGTCCCCATGCAGTGCATGCGTACCGTTTATCCTTTTCCTCGCCATGAATATAGATACCCCTCTGCGGTGAAACTTCCAGTTGAATATCATCATTACGACCAAACCACCGCCGCATCTGACGGATTTCTTCAAACACAACAGACTTCGATAAATAATAATCCTCCGCCAGCTGATCCATTGGAATATACTGCCGCCGAAAAAGCAGATCTATGATCAGGATGATGCGCCGTTCATCCAGATTAAAGTAAACCTCATTATAAAAAGCGTCCTTCAGAATTTCATTGCGCAGACATTCGCTGATTCGGCAAACTCGATAGCCCTTGTTCTTTTGTGTTTCGATGTTTCCCTCTTGCCCAATGTCCTCCATGAGCCACTTTATATTTTGCTGAACCTTTTTCTTGTTCCAATCCAGCATCCTTGAAAGTTCTTCGCCGGTAATCCAATCTCCCTTACGCAGCATACAGAACAAAAGATCTCGCGCTTCTTTTCGCAGCTCCATAATGATGCCCTCAACTTCCAGATTTTCGTTTGACCTAAGATTGTTTTAAGTATTTCATCTTTTTTCAGAAAAGTCAACGCCGCATTCAAAAGTCGATAAGCCCTACTATCGTTGCTTTACCACAATAAATTTTTCAAAAACATCTTGACGCACCCCTCGAACCATGATATTCTCTGTCACAAATCCCACGGAGCTTGTCGAGGCAACGCCCCTCCATCTTGCTTCGCAAGACCGCTCTGCCGCTTAAAAGCCCCACTGGGGCTTTCATTGCTACGCAAACGCGGACTTTGTGGATTGATTCTATCCACAAGATGTGGTCGTGTTCATTTTGAACTCAGCCACAGGAAGTGGTTGGTTATCACCGTGAGACCCACCACTTCAGTGAGGAAAAGTCTGCGAAAGAATTTACCGCCCCGCAACACACCCGATTCATTTTGCCGCCGATTCACCCGACAAAATCATCGCTGCGCTGCGTGGGCGGTATTTTTTTACAAATAGAACCTTATGTAGTTGTTTAGTCTTCCAAAATTTGTTTTTAGTTGTTTGTTACACAACCTCAAAGTGTTATTCTTGTGTTTGAAAGAAGCAGAACGTAGTGTCCGCACTGCGCCCGGCTTTCTTCATACTGTACCTTGAATCTTGCATAAGCCGTCTGAACGTGATACTGTGCCACGACCTCACACTTTCTGTGGGCGAGCCGGACAACGCCGCTGCACAAACAGGGGGAGGAACTTCGTTCGGAGCAAACGGTGACCCCATTACATGAGCAGCACCACCTTTACTTATTTTTGCGTCTTAACAATTCGGAAACAACTGTCAGAAACGTGTTTTGAGCGTAGCGGTAGAGGGCAAGAACCGTCCCGTGGCCACAAATTTTCAATTCTTGAAAATGTTCTGTCCATCCGGGACTTCACTTCTCAAACTCTTGCGAGTTTTCTAAGTGATTTTGTTGGGGTAGCGCTTGTCGGGGCAACGCCCCTCCATCTGCTGTCGCAGACCGCGCTGCCGCTTAAAAGCCCCACTGGGGCTTTCATTGCTGCGCTGCGCTTCGCAAACGCGGTCCCACCCCAAACCCTGCTCATGGTTCGCACCTGACGGTGCGAACAGCAACGGCGTGTCGTGCTTTACATAACTTCACCGAGGAGTTATCGAACAGACAGGAGGTACAATGACCAAAACGAATGTTCAATCGACCCCTAGCAATTCCCAGCACCACGACACGCCGAACAACAAAACAAGAATAGAGTAGACCGTTCTTTTTTCACACATCCCTCAAATAATTTTTCTGAATCCGCTTGACGAATATTACGTTTAGTGATATATTTATTACAGTAACCGTAATAAGGAGGTCAAACCATGCGAGATAATACAAAAGGTGGTGCGCTTACAGAAGTCACCTTTTATATTTTGCTCTCTCTTTATACGCCAAAACACGGATACGCCGTCATGCAATTTATTGAAGAAAAAACAGGCGGCCGGCTTTCATTAGGTGCAGGTACTTTATATGGAGCATTGAATTCTTTGCAGGACAAGAAATGGATCGAACCTTGCGGAGATTGTGATGGAAGAAAAAAAGAATACCGTATTACGATGCATGGGAAGGAAGTCGCAGAAAAAGAACTCACAAGACTAAATGAGCTTGTAAGCATCGCGAGTGAAATTATTGGAGAGGTACAGTATGAGTAAAAAATGCTATCGCTTCTTTGGTGGATTGCTAAATGCACAGGCAAACTGGTTAAACCAAATGTCTCAAAAAGGCTATCGACTTGTTCGGACGGGAACACTTTTATACGAATTTGAGAAATGCAAGCCCGATGAAGTGACCTATTGTGTAGAGTTTATCGGAGAAAAATCAAAAGAGAACGCAACGGACTACGCTGATTTCTTGGAGGATATGGGCTACAAGGTATTTTTCAAAAACATCAATCTAAACTATTCTGTTGGAAAAGTTCGTTGGCGCCCATGGGCAGAAAGGGGCGGTCGTATTGCGACAAACACAACAACTTTTAATCGAGAAATATTGATTGTAGAAAAAACAAATGATGGAAAGCCTTTTGAACTCCATACCTCTTATGACGATAAAGAAAAATACTACCGCAATTTGCGTAACCCATGGCTATTCCTGCTGCTCCTATTTGCACTGTTTGCGATTATCAAGCATTCTATTGTCTTGGGTATTTTTTCATTGGTTTCTGCAATTCCCAGCATTCTATACCAGCTCCAAATTATAGATGTCCGACAAAAAGCCAAAACGTGGGAAAAATAAATAACAATCAAGAGGGTGACAGCTTTTGTTGTCACCCTCTTGATTGTTATTTATAGAGATACAAAAAAGATTGCTCCGTAGCCTTTGAAGAACAGCACCGTGCAGAACTGACAGCATACCGGACGGCAGCAGCCTATTTCAAGGCAAACGATATCACTAAGCTGCCCAGCCCGAAAAAGCTGGAATCCGAGTATGCGCAGCTTGCATCCGAAAAGGCAAAGTTCTACGAGCAGTACAAGGAAGCTAAAGAGGAACTGCTCAAACTGAAAACCGCAAAGCAGAATGTTGCGTCCTTTTTCCGGGAGGAAGAACAGACGCAGCAGGAGAGATAAAGGAGTGTGCGTATGATCAACCTGAAAATCGACCCGGAGTTCCAGTCTCAGATTCCCCCCTCTGACCGATGATGAATTTAAGCAGCTTGAAGAAAATATCCTCAGAGAGGGCAAGCTGCTCTCTCCTTTGATCGTTTGGAACAACACCCTTGTTGACGGCCACAATCGTTATGAAATCGTTCAGGAGCATCCCGAAATCTCTTTCTCCACCATGCCGCTCCCGTTTGAAAGCCGGGAAGAAGTTCTCGCTTGGATCTGCAAGAACCAGTTGGGGCGGCGCAACCTCACGCCGGAGCAGAAGAAGTTCCTCATTGGAAAACGGTACAGTGTGGAGCATCGGAAGCCCGGTGGAAACGGCAACAACCAGCACACGGCTGCTGCCAAGAAAACCGTCCCGGAGGAATTGTGTCAATTTGACACAATTCCTCCCACTTCCTCAGAAGCAAGCGTTCGTAAGCAGATCGCAGAGCGGAACAATGTCAGCGAATCCTATGTTGTCCGCTCGGAAAAGTTCATGCGGGGCGTGGAGATCATGGAGCAGATGATGCCCGGTACGAAAGAGAAAATCCTGTCCGGGCAGTTCAAAGTCCGTGATGCCGATATGCACCGTCTTGCCAGAGCCGATTTTCCGAACCGCAAGCAGATCGTGCACGAAATTCTGCACCCGGAGGACCGCCCTGCTCCGCAGAAACGAATCTACGGAATCAACTATTCTGCACTGGAAGCTGCCGTCCGGCGAATCCAGCAGGATGTTGATTTCCTGATGAAGTATCTCCCCAAGGTGCCTGATGATGCCTATGTGAAAGTGGAGACCACGAAGATTCTCAAACAGCACAAAGCATATATGGCACAGTTTGAAGAAATGCTGAACGATGAAAAAATCGCATAACGACAGGCACTTGTAAGCCATCAACGAGCCACCAGCCACAAGTGCAGGGCGGAAAACATCCGCGCCCTTGCGCCTGATAAAAATTGGAACTTTGATTTTCTCGCCCGACTTTTCCACGGTGGGACGATCAAAGGAGCGTGCGTTTGAACAAAAAGAAAAAGTCCACAAACACTTCCCCTTATCCCGATGAAGTCATCGACCGTCTGGCACGGGCATTCTACCCGGCCATCCTTGCCTGCTGGAACAGCGAGGAAGGCCAGAGGTCACTTGTCGGGGCGGAGGCCCCTCCATCTTGCTAACGCAAGACCGTTCGGTCGCTCAAAAGCCCCACTGGGGCTTTTGTTGCTGCGCAAACGCGAGCTTGCCTTGGCAGGCGGAACAGGCTCATATTGCAAACAACGAAAAACAGGAAGTTCCCTCCGGTGGGGAACTCCCTGCTGTACATATCGCTGTTGTCTGTGGCTTTTGGCAGGGTGCGTCCGCAGGGCGCACCCTGTTTTTTGTTTTATATAAATGGCTTAGTTCGCTGCGTAAGCCGAAGCGTTGTTGCCCGCGATCCGGCCAAACACTACAAAGTCGCACACGGCATTGCCGCCAATGCGGTTGCCGCCATGCACACCGCCGGTCGTTTCGCCAGCGGCATACAAACCGGGGATCGCATTCCCCTGCGTATCAAGGACCTCTGCGTCTGTGTTGATCTTCAGGCCACCCATGGTATGATGGATGCCCGGTGCGATTTTGATCGCGTAATAGGGTGCAGTAGAAAGGTCAGCGTCCATACCGTTGTTGCGGCCAAACTCTTTGTCCTCGCCTGCTGCCACTGCTGCGTTCCAAGTATCCATCGTATCCACAAAGTTCTGGATGGCATCGCCCTCCAGTCCCATTGCTTTTGCCAGATCCTCGTAGTTGTCGGCAGAAACGGTCAGGCCATTTTTAATATACTTCTGGCAGGACTTCAGATCGTCCACAATACGCTGGTCAAAAATAATATAGGCGTATGCACCCGGCTGCTCCAATTCCGCATTGGAAACAGCATCACGGGTAGCCAGATCGTTGCAGAAACGCTTGCCTTCAGCATTGACCAGAATACCGCCCATGCTGCGCACACTCTCCGAAACCAGCAGGCCGGTTTCCTGATAAACGGTCGGATGCAGCTGGATCTGATCCATGTCCACCGTGTCAGCGCCAATGGCTTCTGCCATCAGGATACCATCACCCGTAGCACCGGCGTGATTGGTGGTCACAGCATTGGCCAGTGCCGGATTGAAGCTGGCCATCAGGTCAAAGTTTGCACCAAAGCCACCGGCTGCAATGATGACGCTCTTTGCATGGATGGTATAATCATGTTCTTTGCTTTCTGCTTTGATGCCAACCGCAGCACCATTTTCAGTCAGAATCTCGGTCGCTTCGGTGTTCAGCATGATCTGCACACCCAGCTTTTCTGCCTGCGCATTCAGCTTTTCAACCAGATAGCTGCCAACTGCACTTCCATCTTCCGGTTCATGCAGATATTTGTGGGTAGTGCCGCCTGTTGCAGCGACTTTGGGCAGCGGAGCACCGATAGAATCCAGCCAATCGACCGCATCCGAACTTTCTTCTGCCATCACGGTCACCAAGCTGCGGTCGTTGATCTGATGACCGCCATTCATGGTATCCTCGATAAATTCATCCACACCGCTGTCCGTAATGCCCAGTGCTTCCTGATATTTGGTGTCCGCAGCGTTCATGCCGCCCGTTGCTTTCAGGCTGTTGCC
>CAKSWG010000020.1 GCA_934511465.1 uncultured Faecalibacterium sp.
TCCGGGCACAGGGCCTTGAGGGTCAGCTCAAAACGCACCTGATCGTTGCCCTTGCCGGTGCAGCCGTGGCAGATGGCGTCTGCGCCTTCCTTGATGGCGATATCGGCCAGAGCCTTGGCGATGCAGGGACGTGCAAAGCTGGTGCCCAGCAGGTAGTCCTCGTACTTGGCGCCGAACTTCAGGGTGGGGAAGATGTAGTTCTCCACAAAGTCCTTCTTCAGGTCCAGCACGTACAGCTTGGAAGCGCCGGTAGCCTTGGCCTTTTCTTCCAGACCGTCCAGCTCGGTACCCTGACCCACGTCACCGGAAACGGCGACGACCTCGCAGTTGTTGTAGTTTTCCTTCAGCCAAGGAATGATGATGGAGGTATCCAGACCGCCGGAGTATGCCAGAACGACTTTTTTGATGTTTTCCTTTTTCATAATGATTGCTCCTTTTAAAAATACACTTTTGTTTCCGGTGCGGGCATCCCTCCCGCGCCCTCTTGCATCTGCATTTGTCGTTGATGCTTTTATTATACGCCGCGCGGCTTTTCCGTCAATGCCGAAAACCGCCAAACCTTACGCAGATTTGACCTCTGTTTTGGTTCAATTTGTATCTTTATGCAATATTTGGTGCAAATATTTATTTTATATGCATATTCAGGGTATTTATGCATCCTGCCTGCGCAGGCAGCGGATGTGTCGTTTCGTGTCGTTTGGGCGGCGTTTCGTACCGGCTCTTATGTGTTACGGGGGGGGGTATCTTATAATAGAGTCAAATAAACCCGCGGGGCCGCCCACGCACCGGGCACGCCGCCGCAAACGCAAAATAGAAAAGAAGGAGATGCATCTCATGAAAAAACGGCTTCTCAGCCTTCTGCTGGCCCTTTGCATGGTACTGAGCCTTGTGCCCGTGGGGGCGGTGGCACAAAGCGCTGTGCCCAGTACACGGGCATCTGCTGTGACCACCATCCCCATTTCAGGCGGCAAGCCCACTGCCAGCAGCGGTACTGGCTGGACCTATGACGGCAAAACGCTGACTCTGACTAACGGCCGTTTTGAGCTAAGCAGCAATCTGGGTGATGTCAAAGTCGTCATTCAGAACTATGCCACTCTAATGCCCGGTTCCACCACCACATTCGGTAACGCGTCTTACGTTACGAACCATGGCACCATCGGTCAGAGCGGCACTACCGGCTACCCCATATTTTCTGGGTCGGTTCATAACTACGGTAATATTCTTGGCGGTCAATTTAAATATCATATGTACAACCACGGTGGAGGCCACATCAAGGGCGGCGAATTCCATAGCAGCTACTCGGTAACCAACTATACCGGTGGCTATATTGATAGTGGCACATTCAACGGCACTGTAGACAATTCCGGCACAATCAACAGTGGCACGTTCAACGGCACTGTAAGCAATCTCAGCACAATTAAAGGCGGTTCTTATAAGTTGCTCTACTCCGTCAAGGAACCCACTTCAACGTCTATTTCCTATACCACTCTTATTACAAGCGCCCAGCCTTCTTCTGGAAGCTACTACACCATTACCCACGCTGACGATGACGCGATCCCTTTCCTGTTTGCCAAAAGCAGCGTAAACAGTAATGGTGACAGTTTCGAGATTCCGGATGACAGCCAAAATTCTCCGCTTTATATCAAAACCAGCCAGCGCAATCAGACCCTCACCATTTACACTAACCAGAAGATCCTGTATGTGAATGGGAAGCCGTTCAGCTCTTCTACCTTTGAATATGGATATTATTCCAACACTATCAAGCTGAGCGATTATGATGCCAATTCGGTCATTCAGCTGAGCACCGTTCCGCAGCCGACCGCAGAACTCGAGATCCGGGCCGACACCGGCGGCAAACCCGACATCAAAGCCGAAGGTGTTGTTGCGACCACCAATGCCGACGGCACCATCACCTACAAGGGCAAGGGCTGGACGTATGAACCAGACAGCAACGGCACCATGACCCTGTACATCACCGATCCCAGCATCACGCTGAACAGCAACCGGGTCAAAGTAAATGCGGTTCAAGTACCCATTGTAACAAAGGGTGATATTTCGTACGGCGCCTACACCATGCCTGTTACCTGCCGCGATATTTCCGACGGCAGCTTTGATGCGAATGTCACCTGCAACGGCGATATTTCCGGCGGTTGGTTTAATAAAGACTGTACCGTTACTATCAGCCGCGGTCATACAGTAACAGGCGGCACCTTTAAGGGTAAAGTTATCAATAGCGGTGTGATCGGCGCATATAATATCAGGCCGGGTTTCTCCGGTACTGTTATTAACAAGGGTACGATCCAGAACGGTATTTTTAACGGCCCTGTTGAAAGCAGCGGCAACATTCAGGACGGCATCTTTAACAATACAGTTACCAATACCGGCATGATCTATTATCATGGTGCTTTTAATGGTGCTGTTATCAACAAAAGCACGATCCTCGGCGGCACCTATTCCGACACCGTCACCTTAGAAGGCCAGAATGGCACCATCCAAGCCGGTCTTTTTAAACAGCCTGTCACTGTGAACGACTCTGCCGAGATCTCCGGCGGCTTGTTCATTAAAGATGTCACGCTGGCAGAAGGTGCGCAGCTCAACATTGCCGGCGGTGTGTTTACCAACGATGTGACCGGCAGCCTGAAATCCGTTACCATTAAAAACGGCGATACATTCACTGCAAACGGCTATACCCAATACCCGCTCAGCACGGTCTATATCGCCACCGACAGCTCTCTGAACCTGACTGCTGCAAAAGCGCTCGGCTTTATCAACGGCAAGAAGATCGAGCCGGGCTGGAACCTTCTCAGCAATCAGGACAAGACCGTCAAACTCAACATCAATGATCTTGTCAACAACCACCGCATTTCCTCCGCAGACAATATCGTTCTGGGCTATGCACTGACAGCCCCCACCTCTGACCTGTTTACAGTAAGCGGCCTTCCGCAGGAGCTTACTTATGGTGACAACGATATCAGCACCCAGCTGAGCGCCATTGCCCCTGCCAAGGCAGACAATGCTGCGAATGTTGGCACCCCCGTTGTTGCAGGCTTCTACAAGCTGACTGACGACGGCAACTTGCCCGCAAGCCCCGTGCTGCTCACGGCAGCGGAAGTAAAGGACGCAGGCACGTATGCGGTTGTGCTGAAGGTCGACACCGCAACCGACACATACAGTACTGCACCGGCTCTGTACAACCTCACAAATTGGACGTTCACCATCGGCAAAAAGGCCATTACCGCTGCGGACTTTACCTTTAGCCCCCCTGACGACCTGACCTACGACGGCACAGCCAAAAAAGCAACGGTCACAGAGACCAACCAGGTTGCAAAAATCTTTGCCGTTATACACACCGATGCAGCCGGAAAGGCTATTGCTGAACCTACCAACGCTGGCACCTACAAGGTCGTGCTGAACATTACGCCGGACAGCAACCACAAGCTGGAAAGCAATTCTCTGCTCACTTTTGACAGCTGGACTTTTGAAATTGCCAAGGCCGAGCTGACCGCAGCCGATTTTGAGCGGGACGATGCTCACCACACCGTCAAGCCCAAGAATGACATCAAGCTGGCCGATAACGAATACACGGTGACCTTCGTCCCCGCCCCGTCCGCCCTGTCCACCCTGTCCGCCCAGAACCTGCCCACCGACGCAGGCACCTACCAGGCATATGTCACCGTGCATGAGGACGCACAGAATTACCGTGCGGACAGCACGCTGACCAGTGACGAATGGGTGTTCACCGTTGAGCAGGAAGAGCCCACCAATGGCCTTTTGACCGTGATCATACCTTTTAACAAGGTCTACACCGGTTCCGCCATTACGGCCACGGTCTGGGCCAAGACGGCAGAAGAGCTTGAAGACAGCGAGATCGACGCCCCCGCAGGCCCGCTGACCGGCCCGCTGACCGTCACCTACTACCAGCTGGACGAAAACGACCAGCGCGTCGATGTGGATGGTGACCCCATTTTGCCCGGCCTCTACTATTTTGAGATCACCACCAGCGGTGAGGGCAACTACAAGGCAGCGACCCTGACCAACTTCAGCTGGAAGTTCACCATTGCCGAGCCGGAAAACTACGTCCACGTAGAGGGCGGTTCCGCGTATTACATGGACGAAAATGATCAAAAGGTCCCGATCGTTGAGGGCACCGAAACCACCGAGGGCACCAAGGTGCTTGCAGGCACCAAGGTGTATCTGGTGATGAACGGTGCCGACACCCCCGACGACTCCGACACGCCCGATGTCACCCTGCTGGCCGAAAATGAGGACAGCGAAGTGGGCACCATGCTGTGGTTCGTGGACCCGAAGACGAAGGTGGCCCTGACCATTGAAAACCCGGACGAAGCCACCGGTGCCTGGTTCACCATGCCGCGCGGCGAGGTGTGGGTGACCACCACCAAGCCCGGTGACGATACCCCCGCCGACAACATCAGCTCCGGCAGTGACGCAGGCGTTGGCGTGGCCCTTGTGGTGGGCGGTGCGGCCCTTGGCGGCGCAGCCTATCTGGTGGGCACACAGCTCTGGCTGGAAGCAAACCTCCCCGCCGATGCATCCATCCCCACCAGCCGCCAGCAGCTAGCCGACCTGCTGTGGACTGCCGCAGGCAAGCCCCAGCCCCAGAGCAGCGTGCTGTTCACCGACATCAGCGCGGAGGCCATCGACAGCCAGCAAGCCGCCCGCTGGTGTGTGGAGCAGGGTCTGATGCAGGCCGATGGCACAAGCTTCAAGCCCGGCAAATACACCTTCCGGCCGCAGGTCATCAAGGCGTGGAACAACTTGCAGGCAATGCAGAAGGCCGGCTAAAGCACTATCCCCCCTTTCTATTTTCCAGCGCATCTCCAATTGCACAGCAGACCCCCGCCGGGCAGCCGGCGGGGGTCTTACTGTTTGTATCTGCAATTTTTATTCGTTGGTGCCGCCGTCGGCCCGGGGCTGACGGCCCCGCTCCGGGACGGCGCGCTGCCGGTTATAAAGGATAAGCTGGGCCGCGGCGGTGCTGGCCGCAAGGCCCGGCCGTGTGACCATGTACACGTAGCGGCGGTAGCGGTCCTGCTGCAAGGGCACCAGCACCGTGTCCGGGCTGTACATCTGCGGGTGGTCGGTGCTGATGAACACCCCCAGCCCCGCCTGCACCATGCTCAGCAGCACCGAGTCCTCGTTGGAGTAGCCGCGGATCTCGGGCCGGATGCCGTATTCGCCCAGCATCCGGCGCAGAAGGTCGGAGTAGGCAGGCGAATCTGTAAACAGCATGGGCCTGCCCGCCAGCTGCGCCGGTGTGATGCTGTCACAGCCCGCCAGCGGGTCGTCCCGGAGCATCGCCACCACAAAGGGCAGTTCCACCACCGGCGTGAACAAAAGCCCCGTTTCGCCGGGCTGGTAGCTGCAAAACACCATATCGTACATGCCGGCCTTCAGGCCCGCCAAAAGGCGTTCGGTCTGGTCCACCCGGATATCAAAGCTGGCTTTGCTGGCCTTTTCCGTGCGGAAATCCGCCAGCATCTTGGGCAGGTAGGTGTTCACCACCGGCGTGATGCTGCCAATGGACACCCGCTCGGCACCGGTGCGGAAGTCCCGCATGGCGGCGGCACCGGCGTCCAGCGTGTCCAGCCCCGCTTCCACATAGTGCAAAAGGGCCCGGCCCGCATCGGTCAGCACCACATTGCGGCCCCGCCGGGTAAACAACAGCACGCCTAGCTCCTCTTCCAGCAGGGCGATGGCCCGGCTGAGCGACGGCTGCGAGATGGCCAGTGCATCGGCGGCCTTGGTGTAGTGCTCGGTCTTGGCAAGCACGCGGAAATACCGCAGCTGGTTCAGTGTCATGGCGGGTGCTCCTTCCGGGATATGTTGCTTTTATTATACCACGACCCATAGCAAAAAACTATCAATATATTGCCGCACGCTTCTTGTTTTTGACAAGGTTTTCACGTTAAACTATTAACAGTGTCCCATCGGGACCAAAAAGGAATCACACGAAGGTAAAAGGAGAATTATCATGCGCAAGAAATTTATTGCGGCACTGCTGTGCATCGCAATGGTGCTTACGCTGCTGGCCGGCTGCGGCTCTTCCAGCAGCACCGCAGCGTCCGGCTCTGTGGCCGGCACCTACGAAGGCACCGGCAAGGGCCGCAACGGTGATATCGTGGTTGCCGTCACCTTGGACGACAACGCCGTGATCACCAACATTGAAGTCAAGGAACAGCAGGAGACCGAGGGCGTGGGCGATATCGCCTTCGACCAGATGATCCCCAAAATGGTGGAACACAACACCATCGCTGTGGACGCTGTGGCCACCGCCACCCTGACCAGCAACGGCCTGCTGGAGGCTGTGCGCAACGCCCTGACCGCCGCAGGCGTTGACCCCGACACTTACAACGGCGAGGTAGCTGCCACCACCGGCGAGGACTCCACCTATGATGTGGACGTGGCCGTTGTGGGCGCAGGCGGTGCCGGTATGGCCGCTGCCGCAGCCGCAGCCGAGAACGGCGCCACCGTTCTGGTGCTGGAAAAGGCCGCTTCCATCGGCGGCAACACGAAGCTCGGCGAGGGCACTTACAACGTGGCTGACCCGGAGCGCCAGAAGCAGCTCACCATGACCGCAGACAACTGCAAGGAAGTGGAAGCCGCTCTGAACACCCAGACCGACGACCCCGAGTATCAGGCACTGATCGATGCCACCCGCGCCGATTACGAAAAGTGGCAGGCTGAGGACGGCAAGACCCTGTTCGACAGCCCCAACTGGCACGCTTTGCAGACCTACATCGGCGGCGGCTCCATCGATAACATCGAGCTGATCGAGACCTACGCCAACGGCGCTGTGGACGCGCTGGACTGGCTGGAGAACACCATCGGCGTGCCCTTTAAGAACGACTACATCTTCATGGCCATCGGCGGCAAGTGGGCCCGCGGCCATCAGGTGGACCTGATCGCAGCCACCGGCAAGGAGAGCGACAACGGCGGCCGCATCTACATTGAAAAGCTGCAAAATTACGCCGAGAAGCTGGGCACCACCATTGAGACCAATGCCAAAGTGACCACCCTCACCGTGGGCGACGACGGTGCCGTGAACGGCTGCATCGCCCAGCGCACCGACGGCAGCACCATTACCGTCAACGCAAAGACCGTGATCCTTGCCACCGGCGGCTATGCCGCTTCCAGCGATCTGGTGTACAAGTATTCCAATGGTGCCATCACCACCAAGCTGACCAGCTGCGCAGCCACCAGCACCGGCGACGGTCTGGCTCTGGCCGAGAACGTGGGCGGCAGCCTGATCAATCTGGACCAGATCCAGGTGCATCCGCTGGGCGACCCCATCGACGACTGCGGCTGCGTGAGCGAGTTCGTGGGCAACTGGCTCAGCGCCACCGAGTACATGTTCGTGAACAAGGAAGGCAAGCGCTTCATCAACGAGGACAACACCCGTTACGCCATCAGCATGGCAGAGTTGCAGCAGACCGACGGCCAGATGTGGCTGATCGTGGACAGCAGCGCCATTGCCGGTGACGACTCCCGCAATGAGCTGATCGACAAGCTGCTGAACGACGGCCACTCCGTCAAGGCCGACACGCTGGACGAGCTGGCCGAGAAGATCGGCGTGGATGCCGACACCCTCAAGGCCACCGTGGAAGCCTACAACGCCGGCATGACCTCCGGCAAGGATGCGTTCGGCAAGGCCACCAGTGCCGATTCCACCATCTTGCAGGCCCCGTTCTACGCAAGCCTGCGCACCCCCACCGTGCACTACACCATGGGCGGCATCCAGATCGACACCGGCGCACATGTGCTGGACGCCGACGGCAACGCCATCCCGGGCCTGTACGCAGCCGGCGAGGTGGCAAGCGGCATCCACGGCAACAACCGTCTGGGCGGCAACGCTTACCCCGATATCATCACCTTTGGCCGCATTGCCGGTACCAATGCAGCTGCGGACGCAAAGGCATAATGTAAACATCGCTTTTCTCTGAAACTTCTTTCTTCTTATTCGTTTTTCCAAAAACGCACGCAAGGCCCTGCCGGATCAACCGGCAGGGCCTTGCGTGTTTTTGTGCACAAATTCCGGGCTGCGGTTTTATCCATGTGGACCGCAGCGACGACGGCACCTACAAACGCAGATGCCGCTTCTCGGTTATTTTATTCTGACGGCCCGAACGGCCTGCCCGCCGCGCTCCATGCGCGGCACAGCAGCTCCTTCTGGGCCTTGGGCAGCTTTTTGAGGGCGATCTCCCGCCGCAGGGCGCTGCGCTTATCGGCACAGCGCTCAAGGTAGGCAAAGGCCCCTGCACCCTTTGCCCGTGTGTAGCGGGCGCCTTTGCCGCTTTTGTGGGCCCGCAGGCGGGCGGCAGGGTCGCTGGTCCAGCCGGTGTACAGCTGGCCGCCGGTACACCGCACCATGTACACAAAAGCGGGCTTTGGCCGGGCCGGATGCTCAGATGCGGCCATTGTTTTTGAGCACCTGACGGCAGGCGGCAAGGGCGGTCTCCTTATCCTTGGCCGTGATCAAAAAGCGGCTGGCGTGGCAGAAGCTGATGCCCGGGATGCCGCTCTTCTGCTCAATGACCTCCTGCGGCTGACCAGCCCAGCTCTGGGGGAAGGGGAGCTTGGGGCGCTTGGTCTTGTGGTCGGTGACGCACTGGGCGCTCCAGCCGCCGCGCTGGCTGGGGTACACCACAAACAAAGCGTCCGTTTTGTACAAGCCGTTTTTCCACGGCAGGTAGCAGGGCAGCACCACGATGCCATCGCGGGAATTTTTGTAGGCCTGCTGCACCTTTTCGTCCGCACGGTTCACGGCGTTGGCGCTGGCGATCTGGTTTTCCAAGATCTGCTTTGCCACGGCTACCGCCTTGAAAAAGCAGGTGTCCTGATCCTCCTTGGAGTCCCACACCGGGTTAAAAAAGCCAATGGCGTCGCACAGGCTGTTCTGCTCGCCGGTGTTGTCGTTCAGGTCCAGAGGCTGGATGAAGTTTTCGTCGATGAGCCGGGCCTGCCGCTCGCCCACAAGGCCCGGGCCCAGCACCCGCCACAGCAGGCCGAAGGCTGCATAGGGCACGCCGTTTGCACGGCACTCGCGGGGCTCCTGATGGTGGTCGAACATGCCAAAGCCCACATCGTACACGATGCCTTCAAAATCGTCCGGCACCACAAAGCCGCGGGTGATCTTGATATCCGGGCGCAGAATTTGCAGCAGCGCCGTGGCAAACACATCGTCGGCGTGGAACTTGCCGGCGTGGGTAAAGCCGTTTGCAGGAATTTTCATAGATGTACCTCGTTCCCAATAAAATCTCTGGCAACAGTATAACACACTTTGCCCAAAGGGACAACGAAAAGCCGCCGTGCGTTGTGCACAGCGGCCTTTCAAGGAGGAAGTGCCTTATTTTAAAACTGCATCAGACTACGATGGGCTTGTCCGGGTCCGGCTGCAAGCTTTCGCCGTTGGACGCAATGACCTTGCGGTACCATTCGTAGCTCTTTTTCTTATAGCGTTCCAGCGTACCGGAGCCGTCGCTGTTCAGATCGACATAGATCATGCCGTAGCGCTTTTTGATCTCTGCCGTAGAGCAGGAGATCAGGTCGATGCAGCCCCAGCTGGTGTAGCCCAGCACGTCCACGCCGTCGTGCAGCGCCTCGCTCACCTGCACCAGATGGTCATTCATATAGCGGATGCGGTAATCATCCTCCACCGTAAAGCTGCCGTGGCCGTCCGGCACCAGCGTATCGTTGGCGCCCAGACCGTTTTCGGCAATGAACAGCGGCTTATGATACCGGCTGTACAGCCGGTTCAGGGTGTAGCGCAGGCCCTTGGGGTCGATCTGCCAGCCCCACTCGCTGACCTTGGAATAGGGGTTGCGCTTGAGGGTGGGCACCATGTTGCTGCCGGTGGGCTCGCCCAGCGAGTGGTCCGCCGCCGCGCAATTGCTGGAATAATAGCTGAAGGAGACAAAGTCCACCGTGTGGGTCAGCGCTTCGCGGTCCTCTTCGCTGATCTCCAGCGCAACGCCCTTTTCCTCAAACACCCGCTTTGCATAGTAGGGGTAAGCGCCCAACGCCTGCACATCCGAGAACAGATACACCTCGTTGTCCAGCTCCATCACCTCAATGATATCATCGGGGTTGGAGGTAAGCGGGTAGATGGTGACGGCAAGGATCATGCTGCCCACCTTATACGCAGGGTCGATGCTGTGGGCCAGCTGTACAGCCTTTGCGCTGGCCACCAGCTCATAGTGGATGGCCTGATACAGCTGCTGGTTGGTCAGCTGCTCCTTCGGGGTCAGGATGGCACCGCTGACAAAGGGCTGGTGCAGGATGGAGTTGATCTCGTTGAAGGTGATCCAGTATTTCACCTTGCCCTTGTACCGCTCAAACAGCACCTTGCAGTATTTCAGGTACAGCTCGATCATGATGCGGTTGCTCCAGCCGTTGTATTTGCGGGCCAGTGCAAGGGGCGTCTCGTAGTGGGAGATGGTGATCAGCGGCTCGATGCCATACTTATGGCACTCATCGATCACATCATCGTAGAACGCAAGGCCCGCTTCGTTGGGCTGCGCCTCCTCACCGGTGGGGAAGATGCGGCTCCACGCAATGGAGAAGCGGTACACCTTGAAGCCCATGCCCGCAAAGAGCTTGATGTCCTCTTTGTAGCGGTGGTAGTAATCGATGCCTTTCAGCTTGAGGTTGTCCGGCGTGGGCTCCGGCGTGATCACCTTAAAGCCCTTGGGCAGCACATCCTGAATGGACAGGCCCTTGCCATCCTCCAGATAAGCGCCCTCGCACTGGTTGGCTGCGGTCGCACCGCCCCAGAGGAAATTCTTCGGGAAATACATCTGCTTTGTCCCTCCTGCGGATCAGTTCTTCTTTTCGTCGCGGAACAGCACAAACGAGACGGCAAAGGCCACCACAAAGGCAATGGCAGCGCCGATGCAGGCAAAGTAGAAGTTGGACATGGGTGCGTCCAGACCAATGTAGCTGGGCAGAGTCAGCAGGCCCGGAGAACCGCCGGAGTAGTTTTTGGTGTTCATCAGGCCCATAAAGAAGCCGCCTACACCGCCGCCGGCCATGGCCGCGATCATGTTGGTGCGGATCTTCATGGTAACGCCGAACAGCACCGGCTCGGTGATGCCGCACACTGCGGTGACACCGGTGGCGGAGGTCAGCTGTTTGAGCTCAGGGTCCTTGGTCTTGATGGAAACGGCCAGAGCGGCAGCGCCCTGTGCCACGTTGGAAGCCAGCTGGCCCGGGTAGATGATGGTATCATAGCCGATGGTCATACGGTTGTTAATGCCAATGGGGGTCAGGGCATGGTGGGTGCCGGTCATAACGAGGAAGGGCAGGAACACGCCAACGATGGTGGGCACCAGCCAAGGAGCCAGTGTGCTCAGGCCGTTGATCACGGCAGCCAGCGCGTTGGACACCACATAGCCCACCGGGCCCAGCACACACAGGGTGGCAATGCCGCACACGAACATGGTGATCAGCGGCGCAGTGAAGAAGCGCACGGCCTTGGGCGAGATGCGGGTAGCCCACGGCTCCACCTTGGACATGAGCAGCACGCCCAGAATGATGGGGATCACGGACGAAGAGTAGCTGGCGTTATAGATGGGCAGCATGAAGATGGCAATGGCCTCGCCGCTCTCCTTGGAAGCCGCCACCATGTTCACGAAGTTGGGGTGCAGCAGGATGCCGCCCAGCATCATGGCCAGATACGGGTTGCAGCCCAGCTTTTTGGCAGCGGAGTTTGCCAGCAGGATGGGCAGGAAGTAGAAGGTGGCATCACCCATGAAGTTGATGACCTGATAGGTGCTGGACGTGTTGCTGACCAGCTTGAAGGCCACCAGAACGGCCAGCACGGCCTTGATCATGCCGGCTGCGGTCAGCGGGGGCAGGATGGGGGTAAAAATGCCGGTCAGAGTGTCAATGACACGGTCGTACCACTTGCCATTGGGGGCCTGCGGTGCAGCGGGGGCATTGCCCAGCTTGCCGCTCATTTTCTCGTATACCTGCGTCACTTCGGCACCGATGATGACCTGATACTGGCCATTTGCCTGTGCCACGCCCACAACGCCGGGCAGGCCCTTGATGGCATCGGTGTCCGCCTTGGATTCATCCTTCAGGTTAAAGCGCAGCCGGGTGGCGCAATGGGTGGCATTGCTCACATTTTCGGCACCGCCCACGAGGCTGAGGATCTGTTCGGCCAAAACGCCGTAATCTTCTTTTTTTGCCATTTGTAATTCCTCCATGATGTTTGGGTCCAACGTAAGCCGCAGCCGGCTGCGCAGAAATTCTGCACCTGCTACGCCGGGCAGCCCACGGATGGCATCGAGTTCGACCACACTGCGGTCTTTTACCGTGACAGACAGGCTGCCGTTGCGGAATTCACACAGGCCTATGTTTTCTTTTCCGCCGACAGGAGCATAAAGCTGCTCCAGAAACTGTTCACGATCCATGGCAGAGGACCTCCCTCTCAGTCAATATCTTCTGAACCGCCCGACGCGCGCCATCGGCCGGGTTCATACAAAAATCAGGGCAGAAGAAAGGCGGTCACACGCCGTTTTTCTCCTGCAAGCGGCCAATGTGCAATGTGAGGTACAAAAGCTCCTCATCGTTGCACTGCCAGTTCCATGTGTTCCGGAAATAGTCCGCGATGCTGCAGGCACAGTGGTACGCCTGCGGGCACTCACGCTTGACCTGAACCAGCATCCCGCTGATACGATCCTCCACCTGACTGCCGCTGGCAAGCCGCTGGATAAGATACCGCAGGTGCATGGAAAAGCGGGAATAGGAAAAGCTCTCTTTGTTGAGCTGGATGGCAAGTTCTTTTTCCACGATGGCGTCCACATCCGAAAGGGCCTTGAGGGTCATCATCATGGAGTGCATGTCCCCGGCTTCGGCCTCGGCGTTGATGAGGTGGAGCGCAATGTTCACTACTTCGCTCTGGGGCAGCTCCAAGCCCGCTGTCCGGGCCAGCAGCTCCCGGGCCTGCTCGGCAAGCTCGGTCTCGCGGGGGTACAGATGGCGGACGTCGTAAGCCAGCGGCGTGGGCACCTCGATGCCCTTGTTCAGCCGCTCCGCCGCAAAATTCAGGTGGTCTGCCAGTGTAAAGGGCAGGTTCGGGTTCAGCGCACAGTCCAGCTCCACCTCGGCCTTTTCTGCGATCTCGGCGCAGGCCAGCACAAGGGAACGGGGCAGGTCTGCCGCCATGCCGAAATATTTGGGGTTCACATCGTAAAACGTCTTTTCCACGCGGGAAAGGTCGGTCAGCTCGTAGGGCATTTTGGGGAAACCGACACCGCGGCCAAGGACCACCAGTTCCTTACCATTGCCGTCCAGTGCCAGTGCGGCATTGTTGTTGATCTGCTTGATGATTTTCATACCGCACGCTCCCTGCTGCATTGCATTTCCTGATAAAAGAAAAACCCCGAATGCAGCAACCTACACTTCCCCCTTTGCAGAAAAGGGGATCTGATGCAAGTAGCGCCTCCGAGGAGTAACACCTTGTTATTACAGGATTAGTATAGCAAAGCCATTTTTCGCTGTCCATTCGCACCATGGCCAAAAAAACGCTCCGGAATTTGTGCAGGGTGGAAAAACAGCCACGCAAAAACGCCCCGGAACGGGCACGCCATTCCGGGGCTTTTTGCGTGTATGCTTACTTTTTCTTTGCGGCGCGCGCCTTTTTGGCGGCAGGCGCAGCAGGCTTTGCGGCAGGGGCCGTCTCCGGCTCGCCCAAAGCCAGAATGCTGCTCAGCTCCTTCTGGGCGGCGGCATTGGTGGCGTCGGTAGTGGCCAGCACATCAGAGTAGAACTGCTCCATCTCCTCGCGGGTGGAGAAGGTGGCAACGTACATCTGGTTGCCCATGGCGCCGCTCAGCGCGTCCGGGATGCGGTCCACCATGCGCATGTTCTGCTGGTACTTCTGCATGATCTGCTCGTGGCTGTACACAAAGTGCTTGCCGTCGCGGCGGCCTGCAAACGGGCAGTAGAAGTGCTCGCCCACCGGCATATCGGTGCCGCCAAAGGCGATCATGTCCGCCCAGATCTTGTAGACGTTGGTGGAGCGGGCAAAGTTGATCATATCCGGGGTGAAGCCGCCGCAGGGGCGCATGTTGACTTCCAGTGCCACGATCTGGCCCTTTTTGCCCATGCTGGCCTGATCCTCGGTCATGCGGAAGAACTCAAAGTGGATGAAGCGGCTCCGGACGCCAAAGCTCTTGACAACGGCACGGCCTGCGGCGCGGGTGTCCTCGGGCAGGTCCTTGATGATGTAGTAGATGGAGTTGTCGTTGTCGTTGACGATATCCATGATGGACATGGGGCTCACGTTGCCGGCCTCAAAGATGGGGTTGCCGTTGGCATCGATGATGGCATCGTAGCTGTTCACCTCTGCCCGGACGAACTCCTCCATGATGTACTCCACATCCGGGTGATGGGCCGTCTTCTGCACGAGGAACTTTTTCAGGTCCTCGTCGCTGGACAGCTTGTGGGTATCGGATGCGCCCACGCCGTTATCCGGCTTTACCACCACCGGGTAGCCCACCTCGTCGATGAACTTCCGGCAGCCCTCGTAATCGTCCACCATGTGGTAGCGTGCGGTGGCGATGCCGGCCTTCTTGTAGTACTCCTTCATCTTGCTCTTGTACTTGATGCGGGGCATATCATCGGTCTGGAAGCCGGAGGTGATGTGGAAATCGGTGCGCAGGGCTGCGTCCCGCTCCAGCCAGTATTCGTTGTTGGACTCCAGCCAGTCGATGCGGCCATACTTGAAGGCAAAGAAGGCCACGGCGCGGTAGACCTCGTCGTAGTTTTCCAGACTGCCCACCTTGTAGTACTCGTTCAGGCTGTCCTTCAGCTCCGGCTTCAGCTCATCGTAGGGCTGGTCGCCGATGCCCAGCACGTTCATGCCGTTGTTTTTCAGCTCACGGCAGAACTGCCAGTAGTTGGTGGGGAAGTTGGGCGAAATAAAAATGAAATTCTGCATGGTTTTATGATTCCTCTTTCCTCTATAAACCTCTATAAAAACTCCCTCAGTCACGGCTTCGCCGTGCCAGCTCCCTCTGGGAGGGAGCCGACCCTCTCAGTCAACGCTTACAGCGTTGCCAGCTCCCCCGAGGGGGGAGCTTTTTCCGCCTTACCGCCAGATGCATCAAAGCTCGCCCTTCGGGAGAGCTGGCGCGTCAGCGCCTGAGAGGGTTTGTTTTACTGCTGCCCCAGAATATACGGCATGTAATATGCAGTCTGTTTATACCACCAGTTCCAGTCGTGGTTCACATCGTGGCCCCACAGGTCCACCCAGACGGGGATGTTCTTGGCCTCGAAGATGCGCTTGAGGAACCATGTGGTGTCCGGCTGCTCCCAGTCGCCCTGACCGCAGCAGATCACCGCTTTCTGGCTGCGGAACAGCTGCATGTAGGGGTGGTCCTCCGGGAAGTTCTTCATGTAGTCCACGGGGGAGTTCATGTACACCAGCTCGTCCATGTAGTCGCCAAAGCCGTAGTGGGCCGTGTAGATGCCGCTGAGGGCCAGACAGCCGCAGAACACATCCGGACGGCGCAGGTACAGGTTCACCGCATGGGTAGCGCCCAGACTACAGCCAAAGGCAATGACGCCGGGCAAATCGCTCCAGCCGTTGCGCTCTTTGGCCATGTACTGGATCTTGGGTGCTGCTTCCTCCACGATGTAACGCAGCCACTGCTCGTAGCGGCGGATGCGCCAATAGGGGTCGCCCTGCGCATCGGACCAAGTCTCCTTGTCCATGGTATCGATGGAGATCACCATGATCTGGCCGGCATCGATCCACGGGGCAAGGGTATCGTTCATGTGGAAGTTCTCAAAATCGAAGAAGCGGCCATCCTGACAGGGGATGTACAGCATCGGGCGGCCTGCGTGGCCGTAGATCTTGCACTCCATGTCACGGCCCAGCGCCGGACTGTAATCCTTGAAATACTGCATTTCCATGGTGTTTCCTCCTTTGATGTGGACCCTCTCAGGCTCACTTTGTTCGCCAGCTCCCTCCGAAAGGGGAGCTTTTTCTGCCTTACCGCCAGATGCATAGAAGCTCGCCCTTCGGGAGAGCTGGCAGCGCCGTCAGGCGATGCCTGAGAGGGTTTTACTCCTCCACCTCATACATCAGGGTGTGGAACATAAAGGGCAGCTGCTTTTCCCAGCTGGCTTCGCTGTGGGTGCCGCCGGGCACGATGCGGCTGGTGAGGTGGATGCCCCGGGTCATGACCTTTGCGCACATCTCTGCAAAGCCGCGGCGCATCCCCTCGTGGTTGCCCATCTCGCGGGAGCCGTAGTCCATGTACAGCACGGTGCCCGGCTCCAGCTTTGCGCGGCCCACAAGGCCGGAGAGCTTTTCCGGCGACACCCAGATGGACGGCGACAGCGCCGCCGCCCGGCTGAAAACATCGTTGTACTGCAAAAGGGCATACAGGCTCATCAGCCCGCCCATGCTGCTGCCGCCGATGAAGGTGTGCTCCCGGTCGGGCAGGGTGCGGAAGTTGCGGTCGATGAAGGGTTTGAACCGGTGGATATACCAGTTCATGGTGGCTTGGCCCTTGCCATCGAAGTGGCCGAACTGCGGGTCGTCGAACCGGTAGGGCGAATACTCCACCAGACGCTCGTTATTAGGGCCTGCATTGCATTCCACTGCCGCCACGATCAGCGGAGTGTCGGTGTAGTCCAGATAATCGGCCACGCCCCAGCTCTTGCCAAAGGTGGCATCCTCGTCAAAAAAGACGTTCTGGCCGTCGAACATATACAGCACCGGATACCGGCGGTCCGGCTCGGCCTCGTACATGGTGGGCAGATAGACATATACTCTGCGCTGCTCGGTGCCGTTGACGGCAGGGTAGCTCACGCTCCATTTTTTGACCATAGCGGTGTATCCCTCTCAATCTTTCCTGCACATGGCCTGCCGCAATGCAGGCCGCTGTTCTGGTTTCAGTTTAGCACTGCCGGACACAGAAAGCAATTGCGTCGGGAAATTTTGGAGTTTTGACAATGAAGAACCCTCTCAGGCTCACTTCGTTCGCCAGCTCCCCCGAAGGGGGAGCTTTTTCTGCTTGACCGCCAGATGCGTAAAAGCTCGCCCTTCGGGAGAGCTGTCAGCGCCGTCAGGCGCCGACTGAGAGGGGCAATATACGGCAAACGCCGCCGAGCGGAGGCCTGGCGGCGTTTGCTGCTATTCTGAATAAAAAGGTTCTCTCCGGAGAATCGGGATCAGTTCTTTTTCTCCACCGGCACGATCCAGCCCTTGGTGTCGGGGATCTTGCCCCACTGCATACCGGTCATGGTATCGTACAGCTTCTGGGTGACAGGGCCGATCTTGCCGTCGCCGATGTAGGCGTGCTCGCCCTTCCAGACCAGCTCCTTGACGGGGGAGACGACAGCGGCGGTACCGGTGCCGAACACCTCTTCCAGCTTGCCTTCGCGGGCAGCTGCCATGATGTCGGCAATGGCGATCTTGCCTTCCACTACCTCATAGCCCCAGTCCTTCAGCAGCTCGATGCAGCTGCGGCGGGTGACGCCGGGCAGAACGGTGCCCACGGTAGCAGCGGTGTACACCTTGCCGTCGATCTTGAACATGATGTTCATGCTGCCGACTTCCTCGACGTACTTCTTTTCCACGCCGTCCAGCCACAGCACCTGTGCATAGCCCTGCTCCTCGGCCAGCTCACCGGCCTTGATGGAAGCAGCGTAGTTGCCGCCGCACTTGGTGAAGCCGGTCAGGCCGGGAGCGGCACGGATGTACTCGTCTTCCACGTAGATGCGCACGGGGTTGATGCCCTCGGCATAGTAAGCGCCCGAGGGAGCGCAGATGATGCAGAAGATGTAGTGCTTGGAAGCGTGCACGCCCAGACCCACATCATTGGCAAAGATGAAGGGACGGATGTACAGGGAAGCGCCGTCGGTGTGGGGCACCCAGTCGCGGTCCACATCCACCAGCGTCTCAACGGCCTGAATGTAGTCCTCCACAGGGATCTTGGGGATGCACAGACGGTCGGCAGAGTCCTGGAAACGCTTTGCGTTGCAGTCCGGGCGGAACAGCTGGACGGTATCGTCGGCAGTGCGGTATGCCTTCATGCCCTCAAAGATCTCCTGAGCGTAGTGGAACACGACGGTAGCCGGGTCCAGCTCAAAGGGGCCGTAGGGGACGATGCGGGCATCGTGCCAGCCTTCGCCCTCGGTGTAATCCATCACGAACATATGGTCGGTAAACTTCTTGCCAAAACCCAGATTGCTCTCGTCAGGCTTTGCCTTCGGAGCAGTGGTACGGGTGATCTTGATATCCAACATGATTTATTTTCCCTCTTTCCTGATCTCGGGCGCAGCGAGTGAAAATGCGCCCGCAAACACCGAATGTTGTTTACTATTATAATATTATGAAATCGATTTACAAGGAAACGAAAAATCTTTCATCTTTCGCCCTGTTAAGTTGCGCTAAATTGCCTGCTTTTCCATGTGCAAACTGCCCAAAATATGATACAATAAAGGTGGTTTTACGTTTTTTGCGTTTTGAAGGGAGCTTTTTCTATGGTAAAGGGCGTTATTTTTGATATGGACGGGCTGATGTTCGACACCGAGCGCATCTGGGCCACCCTGTGGCGGCCCGCGCTGGCCACGCTGGGCCTTTCTTATAAGGAAGGGCTGGACGCCGCCGCCCGGGGCACGGCAGGCGACTCCATGCGGGCGGTGCTGCGCCGCTTTTATGGCCCGGACTGCGACACGCAGGCCATCATGGACGCACTGCACGCGCAGGCCGAGACGGCTTTTCAGGCGCCGCCGCCCAAAAAGCCGGGCCTCGATGAACTGATCGCCTATCTGGAAGCGCAGCACATCCCCATGGTGGTGGCTTCCTCCAGCCGGATGGCGTCCATCCTGCGCCACCTGAACAACTGGAACATGGCAGGCCACTTCAAGGCCGTTATTTCCGGCGAGCAGTTCACTTCGTCCAAGCCCGACCCGGAAATTTTCCTCACTGCGGCAAAGGCCCTTGGCACCGCACCGGCGGAAACGCTGGTGCTGGAGGACAGCTACAACGGCGTGCGCGCCGGTGCGCGGGGCGGCTTTGTCACCGTGATGGTGCCGGACCTTGCCCCCGCCGACGATGAGATGCGCAGCCTGTACACCGCTGAGTGCAGGGACCTGCATGCGGTAAAGAAGATGCTGGAGGAAGAAAAGCTGTAAAAGGCCGTGGATCTTTCGATTTGCTGCTCTTCTTTCAGGCAACATTGCACGCGTGCATTCCGGCGTGCAATTCCGCTTATTTAAAATTTTATCGTATTACCGTTTTTTCAAGCATCCGTTTTCACATCGCACTTTCCTGCGCACAAAGAATGCCCGCCCATCTGTTGGAAAACCACAGTGGGCGGGCATTCTGCATTTTCAGATCGACTGGAACCCTTTGCCGATGATCTCGCTGGAATTGACGATGGTCAAAAAGGCCTCCGGATCCTCCCGGCGCAGGAAATCCCGCAGCAGCCCTGCCTGCCGCCGGGTAAGTGCCACCATGATGAGGGTGCGCGGCTCGCCGGTATACACGCCGGTTGCGTCCTGCTGGGTGGCCGTGCGGTCCAGCGTGGCCGTGATAAATTTTTTGATAGGCTCCGGCTTTGTGGTAATAACGGTACACACCTTGCGCAGGTTCAGGCTCTCGATGGCAGTATCCAACACAGTACTCTGGCCAAGCAGCCCCAGCACGCAGTACATCCCGGTGTGCGGCCCGTAGAGCCATGCCGCAAACAGCACGATGCCCAGCTCACAGAAGAACATCGAACAGCCGATCCCCAGCTTTGCATACTTATGCAGGATCAAGCCCAGGATCTCAGTCCCGCCGGTGGACGCGCCGATGTTGAACACGATGCCGCTGGCAATGGCCGGCAGCAGCACCGCGAAGCACAGTTCAAGCAGGGTATCATCCGTTAAAGGCCGGGACATGGGAAACAGCTTTTCGCACACGCTGGAATAAAAGCTGAGCATAACGGAGGAGTACAGCGTCCAGCCCATAGTCTTTATCCCCAGAAATACACACCCCAGCACATCCAGCACCGCATTGGCGATCCACATAAAGGTGCCGACGCTCAATGCCGGAAAGCAAGTGGACAGCACGATAGAAAGGCCTGTCGTGCCGCCAAACACAAAGTGGTTGGGTGCACAGTAAAAGTTCAGGGTAACGGCATAGATCACAAGGCCGAGGTTCAGCATTGCAAAAAAGCAAAGGTCGCTGCGCAGCTGTTCCGGGGCCAGATGACGGCGGAGTTCCTTTTTGATCGTTTCCATAAGTATCACCTGCTGCCTGACAAACAAAACGGCAAGAGCGAGCTCACGCTCTCTCTTGCCGCGCCTTACGGAAGGGAGGAGAAAGGCACCCCGCTCCGTAATAAAAGGAGGAGAAAGAAGGAAGTATTGTGCAGAACGGACTCTATCAGTCCTGAATGAATTCCTTTTCGTTGGTGTAGTGCTCGAACCAGACGTAGTAGACTTCCTTGCCGGGATCGGAGACCAGATCGTGGTCAGCACCTGCGGGGATGAAGCTCCAGTCACCAGCCTTGTGGTTGACGGTCTCCATGTTGTTCTTTTCCTTGTAGCCAACGCTCATCTTAAAGTCGGAGCTGCCCACGCAGTAGTTCCACTGGTGCACTGCGGGATGGCCCTTTTCCACGGTGCCCTCGCCGTTGGCACGGGTGGTGCCAAGGATCACGCGGCCGAACCACTTCGGGCACAGCACCATGCGGGCCTCGGTGTGGGGGCCCTTGCAGCTCTGAATGTACTGCACGCACTCGCTGTGCAGGCGGAAGTAGGGCAGGCGGATATGCCAGGAATCGTAGGTCTGCTTATCCCACTGGTTGAACTCGATGATATTGAAGATGAACTCCATATCCTCGTGTGCATAGACCTCGTAGTTATAAGCATCGAAGTTGGGCACATAGAAGGCCAGCTCGGTGATAGGGTGCACGCCGTCCTGATCGGTCAGGGCACCTTCGCCCTTGCCAAAGAACAGGATCACGCCCTTGTCGGCAAATAGCTCGGGCTTGACTGTAGAACCTGCCTTCAGGAAGCACTTGAAGCTGCGGATGCCGCCGTCGTACACACCGGGCAGCAGTTCGGTCATGGCAAAGCCCTGTTCGTTGTACTCGGCCTTCATGTCCTCAGCCTTGACAACATAATAGTTTTTATCATAATTCGTCTTCATAATTGCATTCCTCCAATTGATTTTTCTGGTATCTGATTTTTCAGGCGTTCTTTGCCCGAAAAAAAGCGGCAACAGGTCATGTGCGGCTGCACTTGCGCAGCTGGCGGGGATAGATGAAACCGATCAGCAGCACAGACACAGCCCATGCTGCAATACCGGTGTAGTAGATGCCGCTGCGGCCCAGCCACAGGGGCAGGAAACGCGCCGTGCTCATGCGGGCGGCAAGCTGCAACAGCGCTGCCAGCAGCGGGATCTGTAGGTTGCCCAGCGACTGCACCGTCTGGCGCAGGCTGTACATGGGGTACATGAGCAGCAGGCCGATGCAGTAGGCGTGCATCTGCTCCACGGCACAGTCCAGTGCGTCGGCCGTCACGTAGATCCGCAGCAGCCACGGCCCGGCCAGCCACAGGCCGATGCCCAGCACCAACGCAACAACAAGGGTCAGACCCATGATCTGCCGCACGGCACTGCGGATGCGCCCGAACTGGCGGGCACCCACATTCTGGCTTACAAACGAGGCACAGGCCGATGCCAGACCGATGGCTCCGGTCTCCAGCACGGAGAACAGCTTGCCTGCCGCGCTTACACCGGCGGCAAAGTCCACGCCGTACTGGTTGATGCAGGCCTGCACATAGGTGCCGCCGCCTGCGATCACAAAGCTTTGGGCCATCATGGGCAGGCAGAGCCCTGCGTATTCTTTGAGCAATGGCGGGTCGAACCGCAGTTCTTCACGCCGCAGGTGGAACACCGGGTAGCTGCGCAACTTCCACAGACAGATCACAGCCGCGAACACCTGACTGACCGAGGTGGCTGCGGCGGCACCGATGGTGCCCATGCCGAAACCGGCCACCAGCAGCACATCCAGCCCAAGGTTGATCACCGCTGAGATCAAGATGGCATAAAAGGAGGTCAGACTATCGCCCACAGCACGCAGCAGAGAAGAAAGGATGTTGTAAACCAGCAGGAACACCGTGCCCAGAAAGATGATCCACAGATATTCTGCCGCTTCGTCGAAGATGGCTTCCGGTGTGTTCTGCAACCGCAGAAAAGGCTTTGTCAGCAGTATGAGTGCCGGGATGAACAGAAGGCCCACCCACACCGCTGTGCGGTAAACGCAGCCCACCGCGCGGCGCAGTGCCGCTTCGTCCTTTGCGCCAAAGCGCACCGCTGCCAGCAGGCAGGCCGCCTGACCAAGATTGGTCAGCACGCTCACTTGCAGCCACACCGGCCACAGGCACACACCCAGTACGGCAATGGCCTGATTGCCTGCAAAGACGCCCAGCACCATGGTGTCTGTCAGCGAGAACACCTGTTGCAGCATGCTTGCAGCCACCAGCGGCAGCGCAAACCGTAAGATCAGGGAAAGCGGGCTGCCGGTGGTCATATCGGTCATCCGGCCGGAGATCTGAAATTTTTGCTTCATTGCTTAGTTGTTAGCAGCGTAATCGCTCCATGCCTTGGCAATGCCTTCCAGCGTCTGGGTGCGGTCGATCTCGCCGGCCAGATACTTGCTCATCCACTCGCCGATCTGCGGACGGACGATCTCCGGGGTATAATACTGCAAGGAAGCAGCGCCATGGCCGGTGTTGATCATCTCGGCAGTCTGTGCAGACAGACAACCCACATTCTCCGGCGTGACCTCAGCATTGGTAGACACCGGCAAAACACCCATCTCACCCATCAGCCAGTTCAGAGCACTCTCGCTGGTAGCCAGCCACACCAGAAACTTCTTGGCCAGTTCCGGATGCTCGCTGCCTTCGGTAACAGCGGCAGTGGTCAGGTCGATGGACATCTTGTTGCGGCTAGAATCATTGAACAGCGGCACATAGGTCTGCTGCACGTATTCTTCCATGTCCGGGTTGATGCTGCGGATATTGGTCAGCTCCCAGCTGCCCTCATCGGTAATGATCGCCGCCTTCTCGGTAAAGAAGTCGTTGCGGCCGGTCTGCTTGTCCACAGTCAGAGCATCGGCATTTCCGTACTTCATGCTCAGGTCGTAGAAGTCGATCATGGCGTTCCAGTCCGGATCGTTGGGGATATCCATGTCCTTGCCGGCACTCAGGTCATTCACATAGCCGAACGGGTCGTCCTTCAGCATACCAGGCAGCATGCCATAGTGGTTCGACAGCGTAAGGATATTCTCCTTGTAATGGTTCACAAACGGCTGGATGTTGGCAGCCTTCAGATCCTCGCACAGCTTCCGCAGCTCGTCGAACGTGGTGGGGGTGGTCTCCCAGCCGGCTTCCTTCAGCAGGCGCATATTGTACAGCAGGCCGTAGCCTTCCTGCATGAAGGGCAGCAGGTACAGCTTGCCGTCCAGACGGCAGGATGTCAGGAAATCTTCGGGGATGGAATCGATCCCTTCCACGCCATCCATAGGCACCAGATGCTCGTGCCACTGATTCAGGGTCAGGCCGGGCTGCACAGCCATGATGTCGGGCAGCTCGTCGCTTGCCAGCTTGCCCTTCATCAGATCCCAGTAGGTGCTGGAGCTCACCAGCTCCCACTCGATGTCCTCCAGACCGGGGATCTCCTTGACCGCAGCTTCGGTCAGGCTGTCCACATGGTCTGCCCACTGACCCAGAGAAAGGCTGACACGGATGACCGCCTTCTCGTCGGAAGAGCCGCCAGCGGCAGTGCTGCCCTTATCGCTGTCGGAGCCGCCGCAGGCGGTCAGGGCTGCTGTGCCACCCAGAACAGCGGCGGCCTTCAGGAAGCTTCTGCGTGTGATCTTTTTCATAATAGTCCACTCCTTTATTACCATGTCTTGACGGCAAAACGTCATCCCTTGACGGAACCGGCAGACATGCCTTCAATGATGTTGCGCTGCAAGATGATAAAGAAGATCAGCAGCGGGATGATGGAAAGGGTCAAGGCGGCAAGCGCCGTATCCCATGCGTAGAATGCATCGTTGAACATTGCCTGCATGGCCAGCTGGATGGTGCGCAGCGCCTTGCGGGAGAGCATCATCTGAGTCAGCAGGTAATCGTTCCAGAACCAGAACGTATTGATAATGACAAACGTGATGACCGCCGGACGGATGAGTGGGAACACGATGGTCCAGAACATCCGGAAGCTGCTGCATCCGTCGATGCGGGCGGCTTCCTCCACCTCGATAGGCACATTCTTCATGGCGCCCACCGTCATAAAGATGCTGATCGGCAGGGTAAAGGCCCAGAACGCTACCGCCAGACCCCACAGGCTGTTGGTCATGTGCAGGGTCTTTGCCACCTTGGCAAAGGGGATCATGATGGCCTGAAAAGGGATGGCCATGGAGCCGATGAACACAAAATAGATAAACGCGGTCACTTTGTTCTTTTTGCGGGCCAGCCAGTAGCCGGCCATGCTGCCCATGACCAGACCGCCGATGTTGGAAAGCAGGGTGACGACCACCGTGTTCTTCATGGCGTTGGCAAAGTTCAGGCGGGTGAATGCATTGCGGAAGTTGTCCAGCGAGAGCGTCTTGGGAAGGGCGAAGCCATTTTCCGCGATCTCACTCATGGGCTTGAACGCATTGACCAGAATGAAGTAGAACGGCAGCAGAAAAATAATCAGGCAGAACAGCAGAAGAAGCGTCGTGACCCATTTGCTGCGTTTTTCGCGTGCTTTCATTATACCTGCACCTCCCGTTTGGATGTGATCGCCACCTGTAGCAGGGTCATTGCAACCACCACCACAGCCATGATGAATGCTTTTGCAGCGCCGTAACCCATCTGGCTTTCGGTAAAGGCCGTCTGGAACACATTCATGGTAATGGCCTCGCTGGTGCGGTAGGGTCCGCCGCCGGTCAGCGAGATGTTCAGGTCGTACACCTTCATGGCGTTCAGCAGGCTGAGGAACAGGCACTCGGTGATGGCCGGCATAATCAGCGGCAGCTTGACATGCAGCAGCACCTGCATCGAGCTTGCGCCGTCCAGCACGGCGGCTTCGATGTAATCGTTGGAGATGGCGGAAAGACCAGCCACGTAAATGATCATCATGTAGCCCGCAGAGCTCCACACCTGCACGATGGCCATGGCCCAGAACGAGGTCTCCGGCGTACCCAGCCATTGCAGCTGGAACACGTGCCACCCGGTCATCTGACCAATGGCCGGGAAGATGTTGGAGAAGATGAACTGCCATACAAAGCCCAGAATGACACCGCCCACCACCTTGGGGATGTAGAACGAAGCACGCATGAAGTTGCGCAGCGGGATGCGGTGGGACAGGCCCAGTGCAAAAGCCAGACCCAGCAGGTTTGTGAACACCACGACCACCAGACTGTTTTTGATGGTGAACACCATGGATGTCCAGAACCGGGGATCATCCGTGAACAGCTTTACGTAATTGGAAAGCCCCACGAAAGAAAACTTGCTGGAAATGCCATCCCAGTTGGTTAGCGAGTAGCCGATGTTCAGGAACAATGGCACGATCTCCAGCGCCAGGAACAGGATCACTGCCGGTGCCAGAAACAGTAGATAGCCTCCCGCTTCCCGCAGCAGCTTTTGCCGTTTTCCCGTCATATCCTTCTGCCTCCTTTTGACCGGCCGCACTTTCTGCACGCGATGCGCAGACAATTTCAACACCGCCGGGCTGTTTGCTTGTTTTTATTTTAGCTGCACCGGCGGGCTTTGTGAACACAGGATTTTGACCATACAGGTAGACGATTTTGACTTTTTTGCCAATTCCTGCTATACTACGGGAAAATTCATACAATAAATCGAGCGGAAAGTGTTACTTTTATGAGCATTCAGCGATATGGCCTGCGCAGACGGCTGCTGCGCTTTACCGTGTGCGGCATCCTGCTGCCCATCTCGGCACTGTTTCTGATGTACGGACAGTACATCGGCTACTCCATGAAACAGAGCGCCTTGCAGCAGGCAGCAGCGGCACACCACAATACGGCCATCACCCTTGGCACCCAGATGCGCACCTTCTCCAATGCTATGCGCGGCTTTTATACCTATTCGGATATGATCTCGCTGCTCACACAGGGCCGCACCGGCCTGTACAGTAAGGAACAGACCAATGATGAGGCCATTTTCAACACGCTGAGCCTGATCCTTTCCTCGGTGCCGGAGGCCCGCTCCATCAAGCTGACCTCCTTCAAGCGCGGCATGATCTATACCATGACCAGTTCCTACCAGCGTTTTTCCTCGGCAGGCGAGCTGAGCCCGCCGAACGTCGGCTTTCCCTGCAAGCCCTACAGTTATTACGTCACACTGCTGGGCAATGCGGATGCCAGCGGCAAGCTGCTGGTGTGTATGCCGCTGTACAACATCCCGTCCTCCTCGGACATTCTGGCTCTGGTGCAGCTGGAGGTACCCATCAGCAGTCTGACCAGCCTGACCGGCCAGACGGATGCCCCCGGCGAGGTGCTCTGCCTGCTAGATCAGGACGGCAAGCCGCTGTACTCCTCGGACGGCAGTGCCGATACCGCCGCCTTATGGAAAAAGCTGCGCGGCATCAGCTGGGAAAAGTATAAAGTACAGACCTTTGTGCAGGGCAGCACAGACCCGGTGCTGGCCGAAAAAATTGAGGAAAAGGGCTTTTCATGGTATCTGGTGCAGGTGTGCCCGGCTTCCAGTCTGGAGCGCAGCTCCTATGCCTTTGTGCGCACCACCATTGCCCTGTTTGTGGGCTGCGTACTGCTGATGCTGCTATTGCTGGTATTCCAGCTGAATACCATCCTTACGCCGCTGAGCCGCCTGAGCGAGTACGCCGACATCGTGAGCAGCGGCAACCTGAGCGCTGACCCCGCCGCCTACCGGGACTACGACCATCCGGACGAGATACGGACCCTGATCCACAGCATCGACCGGATGATGCACACCATCACCGATTCGGTGATCCGGCAGTATGAGCTGGATATCGCCAATAAAACCATGGAACTGAACATGCTGCAAGCACAGATCACGCCGCATTTCCTGTTCAACACCCTGCAATGCTTTGCCACCACCGCGCTGGAAGGCCACAACCCGGAGCTTTATGGCTGCATCGCCTCGCTGGGCCAGATGCTGCGCTATTCCATGCACACCGATCAGCCCATCGTCACCTTGCAGGACGAGATCGATTACTCCAACCGGTATATCAGCCTCCAGCTGATGCGGTTCAAACTGCCGCTGCAGACCGAGTGGCAGGTCGAACCCGAAGCGGCTCAGTGCAGGATCCCCAAAATGATCCTGCAACCGCTGATCGAAAATTCTTTCACCCATGGCCGCATCCTCATGGTGCCGGAAGGCCGCATTGAGGTGCGGGCCGAACTGCGGGAGAGCAACCTTGTGCTGATCGTCTCAGACAACGGCCTTGGCTCCGATGCGGAGCGGATCCGGCAGCTCAATCAGGAACTGAGCACCCTCCGCAGCTCGATCCTGGAACGGAAGGACCGCAGCGGCACACCGATGCCGCCCCGGCACGCTGTCGCCGAGGAAGCCTACGGCACTGGCAACAACATCGGCCTGAACAATGTCTATTCCCGTCTGCTGCTGAACTACGGCACCCGCTGCAACATGTACTGCTGTCTGGAAGCCCCCGCCGGCTTTTGCGTCCTGATCTCTCTGCCCGCTGAAAAGGAGGCGCCCCATGAAACTGCTGCTGATCGATGATGAGCCCCATGTGATCGAGGCTTTGCGCCTGCTGGAATCTTGGGGAAAATGGGGCTTTGACCGAATTCTGGAAGCCAACAGCATCCAGCGTGCGCGGGAGCTTGCCCTGCAAGAACTGCCGGATCTTGTAATTACTGATATCCTGCTGCCAGACGGCACGGGTGTGGACCTGATCCACACCCTGAACGAGCTGCCGGTGGTGCCGCAGATCATTGCAGTGTCCGGCCACAGCGATTTCTGCTATGTGCGGCCCGCCCTTTCTGCCGGGTGCACCGATTACCTGCTCAAGCCCATCGACCCGGTAGACCTGCACAAGGCGGTGAGCAGGGCGATGGATGCCTTGCAGTTCCAGCGCCAGCAGAAGGCCTCCCGCGAAAAGATGACTCAGCTCTCCAAAATGTACCGTGAAAAACTGGTGTGTGATCTGCTTTTGCAGCGCAATACCGTGGATGCGCTGAGCAAGCTCAACCAGTCGCTGCCAGCAGGTACCAGTGCGCAGTGCCGGGTCCTGCTGTTTGACACCACCTACCTGCGCACCGGCGGCGATGCCTTTTTCGCCGACCTGCTGGCCCGGCTCTCGGCCAGCTGCGGCGAAAATGACTTTATCCTCTGCCGGGACAGCACTTTCCCCGGCCAGTGCATCGTGATCTATCTGGGCGGTGAGGAGGCGTTTGCCGCCCTGTCACAGCGCCTTTTGCAGCAGCTTTCCGCCCAGCGGCTGCCGTTCTGCGCCGGCTGCAGCGAAGCACTGCTGTTCCCAGCCCAGCTGCCCATCGGCTACCAGCATGCACGGGATGCGCTGCTGCACAGCCCGGCCGCACCGGAGCAAAGTGCACTGACTGTGTGGTCTGCCCAGATGGAGGCTGCGCAAGAGCCGGCCGCGCCGGCCGACACAAGACGCCAGCTTCTCTCTGCCTGCCTGACCGGCGACGAATCCCAGATGCAGGCGGCGCTGACCCAGTGGCTTGCACCGCTGTATGATACGCCGCTGACCATCGGCACCTGCCGTCAGGTGAGCCGCGCATGGCAGGAGATACTGTCCGACTGGATCAAAATATACCGCGAACGGTATCCGGTCCGGTTTTCCATGCAGTCGCCCAAGATGCTGCACTTTGCCGATTATCTGGACCCGCAGAGCCACGCCACCCTGACGCCTGCCGTGCAGGCCATGTCGGCGCAGGCCATGGACCTTGCCCGCAGCATCCGCAGCAGCCGTCCGGATCGTGACATAATCTATCAAATCGAAGACTATCTGCAACTCAACTATTCTCAGCCCTTCAATCAGGCCGCATGCGCTGCCCGATTTTTCATCAATAAAGACTACATGTGCCGCAAATTCAAAGCAGTGTTCCATATGAATATGGTCAATTACCTGCATACTCTGCGCATCGATCACGCCAAGACTATGCTCCGCGCCACCGATTGGAAGGTAGGCCGCATTGCTCACGAAGTAGGTTACCCGGATGAAAAATATTTCTCGAAGCAATTCAAGATCCTGGAAGGCCTGACCCCCATTGAATACCGCAATCGTTTTTAGGGAGCTGTCCAGTGGGACAGCCGGGACGCCGGAACGAATGCGCCATTTCACCATGAGGAACGTGCTTTTCGTTGGGCAGCATTCCAAACCCCTTGACCGTGCCGCCCCCGCCGGGCGCAGCACTTCAGTGATCCGATTCTGTTGCCCTCAACAAGATCGCTGCATGACAAAGCCCCCAGACCGCGGCAGCGCGTGTCTGAGGGCTTTGCTTTTTCCTGTAGGTGTGTTTTCCTTGCCGTGGTGTTATCCGCGCTCTGACGGCCCCGCCGGGCATCCAGCACAAGGCACTCTGTAAGGCACACGGCAAGGCATTTTTTGAGCCGCAAGGCACAAATAAGGCACATTCCAGCCGTTTTGGGGTCGCTGTAAAACAAGAAATCCCACGATTTACACCGCATTTTCAACGGTCAATCGTGGGATTTTACTTGGTGCGATGGAAGGGACTCGAACCCCCGGCCTACTGATTCGTAGTCAGTCACTCTATCCAGCTGAGCTACCAACGCATACGTTCCGTCCGGAACATGATGTATTTTATCACGCAGACAGGTTTTTGTCAACGGTTTTTTGCAATTATTTTTATCTTTTTTCAAAAAGAACGTCTTTTGTGCGGTTCTGCGCTGTTTTGTTCCTCTGGCTCGTGCCTACGCCCGCAGCTTTGGCCGTATTTTTGCAAGCCATATCCCAGTTCAAAGAGCCGCTGCTGCCTTCCCCAGCCCTCCGCTCCTTGCACGATATCCTCCGCTTACGCCGTCTTTTCCGGGGCAAAATGCGGTCCAAATTGCTCAATTGGCGTTTTTTATGATTTTTCTTGTATCGCTTTTGTCATTCTTGTGCTATAATAACCTTACTATATGTTTTTAATCTGTGTCCGTGCAGAGGTGCAGGCGCTTTGCGGCACAGCATCGGCCGATGCTGTGCCGCCGGGGCTTCTCTTGCAGCGAGACACCACGGAGGGTAGATCCTATGAAACTGGTAAGCGTGGAAACTCCTGAAAAGAGTGTCTGCAAAATGACCTTCAGCGCCAGCCCGGAAGAGCTGGAGGCTGCATCCAATGCGGTTTATGAGCGCACCCGCGCCTCTTATACGATCCGGGGCTTCAAGAAGGGCGAGGCCGACCGCGCACAGATCGAAGCTGACCGCGGCGAACACACCTTCTGGTACGATGCCATCAACGACCTGATGGACAAGGATGTGCCTGCACTGTACGACGCCGCCATGGCAGAGCACGGTTTTGTGGCCGTGGCCGAGCCCGTGTACGATCTGGTGAGCGTGAAGAAGGACGAGGGCTTTGTGGCCACCGCCACCGTCGCCTTGCAGCCGGAGCTAAACATCACCAAGAGCACTGGTTTTGCGGCTGAGTGCGTCACTCCGGAGGTATCCGACAAGGAGATCGACAATGTGCTGGAGCGCCGCCGCGCTGCCGCCGCAGAGCTGGTGCCCCACAAGGGCCCCGCCGTGAAGGGCAACATTGTACATGTCGACTACGAGGGCCTGCTGGAGGGCAAGCCGTTCCAAGGCGGCACCGCGCAGAATCAGGCTGTCCAGCTTGGCAGCGGCCGCATGATCCCCGGTTTTGAGGAGGGCATTCTGGGCCACAAGGCAGGCGAGGAGTTTGAGATCTTTGTCACCTTCCCGGCCCGCTACCACGCAAAGGATCTGGCCGGCAAGCCGGTAGTGTTCAAGATCAAGCTGATCGACGTCTGCGTGCGTCAGATCCCGGCTTTGAACAGCGACTTTGCCAAGAAGGTGGCTAATCTGGACACCATGGACGAGCTGCGCGCACAGGTCAAGCAACAGCTGCACGATGGCAAACACGCCGCTGCGCTGAACCGTGCCAAGGATCAGATCCTGACCCAGCTGGCCGATGCTTCTGAGGGCGAGCTGCCCAGCGTTTTGGTGGAGACCACCTACCAGCAGCAGATGGAACAGATCCAGCAGCAGCTGCAAATGCAGCGTCTGAGTCTGGACCGCTACCTGAGCCAGATCCACGAGACCCGCGAGAGCTTTACTGCCAAGGTGCGCTCTTCTGCCGAAAAGACGGCCCGCGTGCACATGGCTCTGTTGCAGATCGCACAGCAGGAGAACTTGGTGCCCACCGAAGAGGACATCGACAAAGCTCTGGCTGCCCGTGCCGAGCGCGCCAAAAAAACGTTGGACGAGATCAAGGCCAACTCCGACATCCCCGCCATGCGCCGCAACGAAGGCATCCGCAAGGCTGCCGACTGGGTGATCGAGCACTCCACCATTGAGGACAAGGCGGAGAACCAGTAAGCGCTGACGATTTGGAATGCGCGCCGCTTTGCGCTACGCATATTCAGCGGAAAAATCATTTATAATAGAGCAATGCCGGGCGGTCTGCGGACCGCCCGGCATTGCGTTTTCACGGGAAAGGTCGTGGAGGAAAACAGCATTTGCTGGTCAGGACGAACTCCTTCCGTCAAACCCTGCGGGTTTGCCATCTCCCTCAATGAGGGAGGCTCTGGCGAAACCGAAATCTTTGCACTTGCGCCGGAAGTTTTTCCGATGCGAAAGGCTCCCTCTTTGAGGGGGCTGTCGCCGTAGGCGACTGGGGGAGTTTTTTCACCCCAGCAGGTTAAAGCCCATGATCACCACGCCCAGCACCACCAGCACAACGCCGGTGGCACGGTTCAGGGTCTTGGGTTCAGCCTTGTTGGCAAACACGGCGGCAATGCGTGCCCACAGCAGGGTGAACACCACACACAGTACCCATACTACCCAATCGGGCGCACCGCCAATCATGAAGTGGGACACCGCACCGGTCAGGGCCGTAAAGGCCATGATGAACACGCTGGTGCCCACGGCGGTCTTCAGCTCGTAGCCCAGCACGCTGGTGAGGATGAGCAGCATCATCATGCCGCCGCCTGCGCCCACAAAACCGCAGATAAAGCCGATGAGCATGCCGCACACCACCGACTGGATGGCGCGCTTTTTGGCACTGACGTCCTGCATGGCTTCCTTGGTGGTCATGACCGGGCGCACGATGAACTTGATGCCCAGCAGGAAGGTCATGAACACCGAGAAGCTGCCCATGGTAGCCGAGGGCACCTTGCTGGCCACCCAGCTGCCCACCACCGTGAACGCCAGCACGCTGGCCATCATGATGAGGCCGTTTTTGATGTCCAGATTTTTGTTTTTATGATAGGTATAAGCCGAAACGGCGCTGGCCAGCACATCCGAAGAAAGGGCGATGCCCACCGCCATGTAGGGGTCCATGTGCAGGAAGGTGATGAGCATGGGGCTGATCACAGCCGCCGCGCTCATGCCGGCAAAACCGGTGCCAAGGCCGGCGCCCATGCCGGCAAAAAAGGTGACAAGGATGGTAAACAGCACATTCATTTTATTCGTTCTCCTGTAAAATTTCGTCCAGATTTTTCCCAATGAGCTCCATGGTGCGGAAAAAGACCTCCTGATCCGCTGCATCGACATGGTTCAGCAGACGCTTGAAAAAAGCGTTCTGCACAGCGCGGCCCTTGCGGATCACAGGGTCCGCCTTGCCGGTGCAGAGCAGCTTTGTTTTGCGGCGGTCCCCCGCCATGGCATAGCGTTCCAGATAGCCCTCCTGCGCCAGCTTGTCCACGTACATGGAGACCAGATTCGCCTTGATGTGGCGCACCTCCACGATGTCGCGGGCGGTCTTGTAGTCCGGGTTGTTGGCAAGGAACAGCAGGATATCCAGCGCCGTCTGCGGCATGCCCAATTCCTGACACAACGGCTTGCAGACCGCATTGTACGCCTGCGAGGTCTTGATGGCAAATTCGATATTCGGGTTCACTCCGGGCCAATCCTTTCATTTTTGAATGGTTCATTTTTGAAGTATTATAGTGCAGAGGAAGAGCGATGTCAAGAGAAAAAGAGAATCTGCGCTGCAAATGCCGTTTTCCTCCACGACCTTTCCCGTGAAAACGCAATGCCGGGCGGTCCGCAGACCGCCCGGCATTGCTCTATTGTAAATAATTTTTCCACTGAATATGCGCAAAGCAGCGCGGCGCGCATTCAGATCGTTTTCTCAGAACAGCGCCACTGCCGCCAGACGCACCAGCAGAGCACACAGCCATGCCACGGCGCACTGGTTCACCACCATGATGACCGCCCACTTATTGCCCAGCTCCCGCTTGACCGAAGCCACCGCCGCGATGCAGGGGGTATACAGCAGGCAGAACACCAGCAGGGGCGCCGCCTGCGCCGGGGTGAGGGCCGCCGGCAGCGCTGCCTCGGAGCCAAAGAGGATGAGCAGCGAGGACACCACGCTCTCCTTTGCCATAAAGCCGGTGATGAGGGCGGTGGAGATGCGCCAGTCCGCAAAGCCCAAGGGCCCGAACAGCGGGGCGATGTCGCCCGCGATGCGGGCAAGGATGCTGGCCTGCGGGTCGGCGGTCAGCCGCAGCTGCAGGTCAAAGTTCTGCAAAAACCAGATGACGATGGTGGCCGCAAAGATCACCGTGAAGGCCTTCTGCAAAAAGTCCCGGGCCTTTTCCCACAGCAGCTGTGCCACGTTCTTCAGGCCGGGCAGGCGGTAATTGGGCAGCTCCATGACAAAGGGCACGGCCTCACCCTTGAACACCGTGCTCTTGAGCAGCAGTGCCGCCAGCACGCCCACCGCGATGCCGGTAAAGTACAGCAGCACCATCACAAGGCCCGCATACTGCGGGAAGAACGCCGCCGCAAACAGGCTGTAGATGGGCAGCTTTGCCGAGCAGCTCATGAACGGGGTGAGCAGGATGGTCATTTTGCGGTCGCGCTCCGAGGGCAGGGTGCGGCTTGCCATGACGCCGGGCACCGTGCAGCCAAAGCCGATGAGCATGGGCACGATGCTGCGGCCGGAAAGGCCGATGCGGCGCAGCAGCTTATCCATCACAAA
>CAKSWG010000021.1 GCA_934511465.1 uncultured Faecalibacterium sp.
TGCTGGTGTGGCGCAATGGCAGCGCAACTGATTTGTAATCAGTGGGTTGCAGGTTCAACTCCTGTCACCAGCTCCAAAAACCGCTCAGGAACGTTGGTTCTTGGGCGCTTTTTGTTGCATGCTCTCTTGTGAGCCGGGCAAAGATCCAATGAAATGAAGGCGCTTTTTAAGGGCCAAAAGCTGGAAAGCGGGCGATGATCTGGCGGATGATCGGGCAGATCTGTGAGAAAACTTTTCGATCTTGACATCAAAGCTTAAAAATTCCGGATAAAAATATTGACAAACAACGGTTCCGGTGGTAATATATACAGGCAGTCTGCTGGATTGCAACAAATAAATATGGGCGTGTTCCCGAGTGGCCAATGGGGACAGACTGTAAATCTGCTGCTTTCAGCTTCGGTGGTTCGAATCCACCCGCGCCCACCAAAAAGACCAGTGTAGAAATTACGCTGGTCTTTTGTTTTACACGAGATCTTGAATTTCACAACATCAACCGCAACTTGCAGTGGTTCTTGCAGCTGCCGCGCGAGGAAGCCGTCCGGTACATCAGCGAGGAAGAATACGACTTCCTGCCTTGGGCATGGGAAAAGGCAGGTGATCCCCGCTGGGAGGTGGAGCTGATCCGCCGCATGGCTTACGGTGAAGGCGGCCTCTCTGTGATCGCAAAGGGCACGCTGGCCATGATGGAAAAGTTCGGCCTGCCCAAGAGCTGGCTGGACCGCACCGATGCGGCTACCAACGCCAATCTGCTGCACAATGGCTACCCCAACCACCACGGCCCTGCCGAAGCATGGCAGGTTGGCATGCTGTACAATTTGGTGTATAATAGAGACTGCATGGTGCACGAGATCGTGTGCGAGACCGGTTTCGGCGTGCCCACCCGTGAGACGCTGGAAAAGTTCGATCTGGCCGACATGGCAGACCATGCAGGGCAAGCCGGAATTTGCCGACATCGAGGAGCTGACCAACAACCAGAACGAACGGTTCCTCTTTTCCACCAAGCACCTCACCCGCCGCTAGGCAAAAGCCATCAGCGACATGGACGAGTGGACCGACGAAAGCATTCCCACACAACTGAACAGGGTATAAGAGCTTCTTTGAGCAAAGGTGTCTAAACTCCCGCAAAGAGCAGGACACCGCGCCGCAATGCTAAGGGCCCGGATCAAAATAGATCGGCCGGCATTCAAGGGTGGAGGGGGAAACCCCGCCGCCTTCCCGCAGAAGAAACGCTGCAATTTGAAAAAAAGAACTCCTCCCATCCACACGAGGGCCTTTCCGGGCCGTGCCGCCGCTGCAAGGGCGGTATGGGCCGGAGAGCGTCCGTCGGCATGGCAGTCTGCAAGCTGCCGGTTGCCGGGTATGTGCGGATATTCTGCGGAGGCGTTTTGATTTTCGGGTCAGAACGTCTCCGCTTCTTTTTCACTTGCCGTAAAGAATATCCCCGGCACGCCCCGCCTGAGCCATAGCAGGCCGGGTGCAGCCGGGCATTTGGAGGTTTTTTTATGAAACAGCCTTTCTGCGCGCCAGCCGCTGCGCTGCGCCGCGTGCTGGATGCAGCGGCGGCACTGCCGCGCCCGGCGGTGGAGACCCTGCCGTTGGAAAAAGCCTGTGGCCGCATTGCCGCAAAGGCGCTGTGCGCCCGGATGGACCAGCCGCCGTTTGACCGCAGCCCGCTGGACGGCTACGCCCTGCACAGTGCCGATACAGTCGGCGCCAGCCGCGAAACGCCGGTCACGCTGCCGGTGAGCATGAAGCTCTACGCCGGAGATGCCCCTGCCGCCGCCCTGCCTGTGGGCTGCGCGGCCCGCATCATGACCGGTGCCCCTCTGCCGGAGGGCGCGGACTGCGTGCTGATGCAGGAGCTGACCGACAGCGGCGAAGAAACGGTGCAGCTCTATGCGGCCTTAAAGCCGCAGCAGAATGTGGTGTTCCGGGGCGAAGACATCGCCGCCGGTGCCGTCATTGCAGCCGAGGGCACGCCGCTGACCCCTGCACATCTGGGCGTGCTGGCCGGGCAGGGCATTGCCGCCGTGCCCGTGTACCGCACCCTGACCGTGGGCATTCTTTCCACCGGCAGCGAGCTGCTGGCACCGGGTGAACCGTGGGCGCCCGGTAAGATCTACGACGCCAACGGCGTCCAGAATGCTGCCCGCCTGCGGCAGCTGGGGTTTGCGGTGCAGCGGCGGCATTGCTCGGACGACCCGGAGAAGATCGCCCGACAGATGCAGCAGCTGCTCTCAGTCTGCGATGCCGTCATCACCAGCGGCGGCGTCTCGGTGGGGCAGAAGGACGATCTGCCCGCCGTGCTGGAACGGCTGGGGGCACAGATGATCTTTGCAGGCGTGGCCCAGAAGCCCGGCAGCCCCATGCTGGCGGCAAAAGTGGGCGGCAAGCTGGTGCTCTGCCTGTCCGGCAACCCCTTTGCGGCGGCCGCCACGCTGGAGCAATACGCCGTCCCGGCGCTGCTGCGGGCCGCAGGCCGGTGCGAGGATGGCTGCATACCGCCCCGCACGGTGCGCACGCTGACCACCGGTTTTTCCAAGGCCGACAAGGGCGAGCGCTACCTGCGGGCAAAGGCGATGGGAGAAAATGTGGCCATCCCCGGCGAGGGCAGCGCCGAAGCTCATTCGTCCGGCAGCCTGTCTGCCATGATCGGCTGCAATTGTCTGGTAAAGCTGCCTGCGGGCAGCGGCCCGGTGGTCCCGGGTGAAAAAGTGGAGGTGCTGCATTTTGTACAGTGAACAGAAACAGGCTTTGGCTCAGGAAATGGAGCTCAAGCGCCCGGCGGTGCTGGCCGTCAGCGGCGTACACAACAGCGGCAAGACCACCCTGCTGGAAAAGCTGCTGCCCGCCCTGCGCAGCCGCGGGCTGAAGGTGGGCATCATCAAGCACGACGGCCACGATTTTACCCCGGATGTGCCCGGCACCGATAGCTTCCGTCTGCGGGAAGCAGGGGCCGAAGGCGTGGCCGTCTACTCCGATAAGCGCTATCTGCTGACCGAGGAATTCCGCCTGACCGAGCAGGACCTGCTGGCCCTGTTTGAGCGGCACGGCTACGATCTGGTGCTGCTGGAAGGCTTTAAGAGCAGCGGCTGGCCCAAGATCGAAGTGGTGCGCAGGGAGATTGCGGACGCGCCGGTGTCGTTCCAGCCGCTGGCGGTGGTGGGCGATATCCCGGGGGCAGACTTCGGGCTGGAGGACATCCAGCCGCTGGCCGACTGGATCACCGCTCAGATGCCGACTCTGTAAGGAGAAGATAAAATGAAACTGATCCGTACCGAAGACGCGGCAGGGCAGGTGCTCTGCCACGATATCACGCAAATTATCCCCGGCGAGTTCAAGGGTGCCCGCTTTTGCAAGGGGCACATCATCCGGCCGGAGGATATCCCGGTGCTGCTCTCCATTGGCAAAGAGAACCTCTACGTCTGGGAGAAGAAGCCCGGCATCCTCCACGAGGACGAAGCCGCGGCTCTGCTGTACAAGGCGGCAGCGGGCAAAAATATCCACGGCACCGAGCCGAAGGAGGGCAAGATCGAGCTGATTGCGGACTGCGACGGACTGCTCAAGATCCACCGCGAAGCGCTGCTGGCGGTGAACAGCCTCCCGCAGATGATGATCGCCACCATCCACGGCGACCTGCCCGTGAAAAAAGGCCAGAAGCTGGCAGGCACCCGCATCATCCCGCTGGTGATCGAGCAGGAAAAGATGGACGCCATGCAGGCCGCCGCCGGGGCAGAGCCGATCCTGAACGTGCTGCCCATGCAGGCCAAGAAATTTGCCGTCATTACCACCGGCAGCGAGGTGTTCAAGGGCCGCATCGAGGACAAATTCACCCCCATCCTTGTGGACAAGCTGGCCGTCTACGGCTGCGAGATGGTGTTCCACAGGGTGTGCGACGACGACCCGGCGGGGATCACTGCCGCCATTCTGGAAGCCAAAGAAGCAGGCTGTGAGCTGATCTTCACCACCGGCGGCATGAGCGTGGACCCCGACGACCGCACCCCGCTGGCCATCAAAAACACAGGTGCGGACATCGTTACCTATGGCGCGCCGGTGCTGCCGGGGGCCATGTTCCTTGTGAGCTATCTGGGAGGTGTGCCGGTGTGCGGCCTGCCCGGCTGCGTGATGTACGCAAAGCGCACCATTTTTGACCTGCTGCTGCCCCGCCTGCTGGCCGACGACCCCATCACCACCGAGGACATCGCCCGTCTGGGCGAGGGCGGCCTGTGCCTGAACTGCGATGTGTGCCACTGGCCCAACTGCGGCTTTGGGCACTGCTGATCTTCAGCTTGCTCGCCCTCTCAGTCATCGCTGCGCGATGCCAGCTCCCCCAAAGTGGGAGCCCTTGGCAGTCCACGCGAACTTCATCTTTTTGCCAAGGCCTCTCCCTTTGGGAGAGGTGGCACGGCGTAAGCCGTGACGGAGAGGGCGAGGACGTTTGCAAATTTGATCCATTTTGATGAGAAAGATACGATCTTTATGAGTGAAAATAATCTGACCCATTTTGACGCGGCTGGCAACGCCGTGATGGTGGACGTGAGCGCAAAGCCTGTCACCACCCGGGAAGCCACCGCCCACGGCATCATTACCATGAACGCCGAAGCCTTTACCGCCGTGCAGAGCGGTACCGTGAAAAAAGGCGATGTGCTGGGCGTGGCCCGCATTGCCGGCATCATGGCCACCAAGCGCACCAGTGAGCTGATCCCCCTGTGCCATCCGCTGCCGCTGACCAAAGTGAGCGTGGACTTTGCGCTGCTGCCCCAGCGGCAGGCTGTGGAGGTGCTGTGCACGGTGAAAACCGCCGGTGTCACCGGCGTGGAGATGGAAGCGCTGACCGGCGCTTCCACCGCGCTGCTCACCATCTACGATATGTGCAAGGCTGTGGACAAAGGCATGGAGCTGGGCGAGATCCACTTGGTGGAAAAGACCGGCGGCAAGAGCGGCCATTACATCCGGGCGGAGGGCGGCTATGTTTGATTCCACCGGGCGCGATATCCGCTATCTGCGCCTTTCCGTCACCGACCTGTGCAACCTGCGCTGCCGCTACTGTATGCCGGACGGCGTGGAAAAGCTGGAGCGCGAAGCCGTGCTCACCTACGAAGAGTTTTTGCGGCTGGCAGCGCTGTTTGCCCGGTGCGGCATCGACACCGTGCGCGTGACCGGCGGCGAACCGCTGGTGCGCAAGGGCGTGGACCAGCTGGTGGCGGGCCTGAAAGCAACGCCCGGCATCCGCAAAGTGACCATGACCACCAACGGCATCCTGCTGGCGCAGCAGCTGCCTGCCCTGCAAAAGGCGGGTCTGGACAGTGTGAACATCAGTCTGGACACCCTGCGCCCGGAAGTTTTTGCACGCATCACCGCCCGGGACGAGTTCGGCCATGTGATGGAGGGCATCCATGCGGCCCTTGCCAGCGGCATCCCGGTCAAGCTGAACTGCGTGCCGCAGGTGGGCGTGAACGAGGGCGAACTGGAAGCGCTTGCCGCTCTGGCCCAAGACCAGCCGTTGCAGGTGCGGTTCATTGAAATGATGCCCATTGGCTACGGCGCGGCCATGCCCTGCATCTCCGGTCCGGAGCTGCGGCAGCGGTTTGCCCACCGCTGGCCGGAGCTGCAGCCGCTGACAGAAGCAGCTTTCGGGGACGGCCCGGCGGTATACTACACCGTGCCCGGCTGGCAGGGCAGCATCGGCTTTATTGCGGCGGTGCACGGCAAGTTCTGTGCCAGCTGCAACCGGGTGCGGCTGACAAGTCAGGGCTTTTTGCGTCCCTGCCTTGCCAGTGAGCAGGGGGCCGACCTGCGCGCCCTGCTGCGCAGCGGCGCAACGGACACGGAGCTTTTGCAGGCCATCCGCGCGGCCATTTTTGAAAAACCCCGCGAACACCATTTTGGAGACAGTTCCATGCCCGCAACCCGCGGCATGTACCGCATTGGAGGATAAAATTTTATGGGAAAAATTCTGGCCATCTGCACCAGCCCCAAGCGCGGCACCGTCAAGACCGAGGTGCCCAGCGCTGTGCTGACCCCGGAATGGGGCATCCTGACCGACGCCCACGGCGGCAATTGGCACCGGCAGGTCAGCCTGCTGAGCGCCGAAAAAATTGAGGCTTTCCGTAAAAAGATCTGGGTGGACTACGGTGCCTTTGGCGAAAATCTGGTCATTGAAGGCTTCGATTTCCGCAATCTGCCCGTCACCAGCCGCTTTGCCATTGGCGATGTGGTGCTGGAAATGACCCAGATCGGCAAGGAGTGCCACAACGACTGCGTGATCAAGCAGCAGACCGGCGAGTGCATCATGCCCCGGGAGGGCGTGTTCGCCCGGGTACTCACCGGCGGCGAGATCCATGTGGGGGACGAGGTGACCTTGCTGCCCGCGCTGGAAAACCCGCCCCTGCGCGCTGCGGTCATTACTCTTTCGGACAAGGGCAGCCGTGGGGAGCGGGAGGATAAGAGCGGCCCGCTCATTGTGGAAATGCTCACCGCCGCAGGCTACGTAGTGGAAGAGACCATGATCCTGCCGGACGAAGCAAAGGCCCTGAAGGCTCAGCTCATCCGGCTGGCCGATGGCCGTCAGGTGAATCTGATCCTCACCACCGGCGGCACCGGCTTCTCGCCCCGGGACATCACCCCGGAAGCCACCTGTGCGGTGGCAGACCGCAACGCCCCCGGCATTGCCGAGGCCATGCGCTATCACAGCCTGAGCATCACCCCGCGGGGGATGCTCAGCCGCGGCGTCAGCGTGCTGCGGGGCAAAACGCTCATCGTCAACCTGCCGGGCAGCCCCAAGGCCGTGCAGGAAAATCTGGAGTACATCCTGCCCAGTCTGGAGCACGGGGTGCGCATTGCCGCCGGTCTGGACGGCGAGTGCGCCCGCAAATAAGACTTCCCGCCCCGCTTTCTTTTGCGGAGCGTAGAAATAAAATGCTGTTTTACAAAAAGTAAGGAGAAAATGATATGAATAACCATCGCATTTCCCGTCGGAGTTTTCTGGCCGCTGCCGGCATTGCCGGTGCAGCCGCTGCCCTCACCGCCTGCGGCGGCGCTGCTTCCAGCACAGCCGCTTCTTCCGTGGCATCCTCTGCCGCCGCTTCCTCACAAGCAGAACAGAGCGTGGAGCTGATCGTCTTTGCTGCCGCTTCCCTCACCGAGACCCTCACCGCCATCGGTGAGACCTACTCGGCCGAGAATCCGGGCGTGACCTTCCGCTTCAACTTCGATTCCTCCGGCACTCTCAAGACCCAGATCCAGGAGGGCGCGGACTGCGATCTGTTCATCTCTGCCGGTCAGAAGCAGATGGACCAGCTGGACATCATCGCTTCTGCCGATGTGAACAAGGACAGACTGGACTTTGTGGACAGCGACACCCGCGTGGACCTGCTGGAAAACAAGGTGGTGCTCTGTGTGCCGGAGGGCAGCGACAAGGGCATCGACAGCTTTGACGCACTGGCCCAGCACCTGAAGGCACAGGATATCCTGTTCTGCATGGGCAACAGCGATGTGCCCGTGGGCCAGTACACCCAGAAGATCCTTGCCTACTACGATCTGGACGAGGAGGCACTTGCCGCTGCCGGTGTCATCACCTACGGCTCCAACGTCAAAGAGGTCACCACCCAGATCACCGAGGCCAGCGTGGATGCCGGTGTCGTCTACTGCACCGATGCTTTCAGCGCCGGTCTGACCCCCGTGGATGAGGCCACCAAGGAGATGTGCGGTCAGGTCATCTATCCTGCCGCTGTGCTGAAGGCCGCCCCCAACGCCGAGGCTGCCAAGGAGTTTCTGGCCTATCTGCAGACCGACCGTGCCGCCACCGTGTTCGAGGGCGTGGGCTTTACCGCCGTATAAAGGAGCAGGCATGGACTGGTATCCGTTGTGGAACAGCCTGCGCATTGCCCTTATCAGCTGCGCAGCGGTGTTCTTCCTCGGCATTTTTGCCGCCTATCATATCGCAAAGCTGCCGCGCACCGTCAAGGGCGTGCTGGACGTGCTGCTCACCCTGCCCATGGTGCTGCCGCCCACGGTGGTGGGCTACTTTCTGCTGTTGCTCTTCGGTGCAAAGCGGCCGGTGGGCATCTTCTTCATGGAGCAGTTCGGGGTCAAGCTGGTCATGAACTGGTACAGCGCCATCTTTGCCTCCATCGTGGTGGCCTTCCCGCTGATGTACCGCACCGCCCGCGGCGCCTTTGAAAGCTTTGACGAGACGCTGGCATGGTCGGCCCAGACGCTGGGCCAGTCCAACAGATGGATCTTCTGGCGGGTGCGGATGCCGTACTGCCGTCAGGGCATTCTGGCCGGAACTGTGCTGGCCTTTGCCCGGGCGCTGGGCGAGTACGGTGCCACCAGCATGATCGCAGGCTACACCCCCGGCAAGACCGCCACCATCGCCACCACGGTCTACCAGCTGTGGCGCACCAACGATGAGGCCGGTGCCATGCGCTGGGTGCTGGTGGATATCGCCATCTCTGCGGTAGTGCTGCTGGCGGTGAACCTGCTGGAGAAAAAACAGAAAGCGGGTGGCCGGAAATGAGTCTGGAAGTGAACATTACCAAAAAGCTGGAGGGCTTCACCCTTCGGGCCGAGTTTACCGCAGGCAGCACGGCCACCGCTCTGCTGGGGGCCTCCGGCTGCGGCAAAAGCATGACATTGCGCTGCATCGCGGGCATCGTAAAGCCGGATGCGGGCCGCATCGTGCTGGACGGTACGGTGCTGTTTGACAGCAAGCAGCACATCGACCTGCCGCCCCAGCAGCGCGGGGTGGGCCTTTTGTTCCAGAACTACGCGCTGTTCCCCAACATGACCGTGGAACAGAACATCCTCTGCGGCCTGAAAGCGGAAAAAGACAAAGCCGCCCGCAAGGCCCGCTGCGAAGAAATGCTGCGCGCCATGCGGCTGGAGGAATTGGCAGGCCGCCGCCCGGCCCAGCTTTCCGGCGGACAGCAGCAGCGCACCGCGCTGGCCCGCATCCTTGTGGGCAAGCCCAAGATCCTGATGCTGGACGAGCCCTTCAGCGCGCTGGACAGCTACCTGCGCGAGGAAGTGGAAGGCGAAGTGGGCAGCCTGCTGGCCGGTTTTGCGGGCACGGCGCTGCTGGTGACCCACAACCGGGACGAGGCTTACCGCCTGTGCCCGGACATGGTGGTGATGGACAAGGGCCGCGTGCTGCGCACCGGCGCCACCAAGGCCGTGTTTGCGGACCCGGGCAGCACCGCCGCCGCCCGGCTGACCGGCTGCAAGAATATTCTGCCCTGCACCCGCGTGGACGCGCACACGGTGCGGCTGGCAGCAGGAAATCTGCTGCTGACCACCGCGCTGCCGGTGCCGGAACACTGCACCGCTGTTGGCATCCGCGCCCACGACTTTGCACCCTGTGCAGCCGGTGCACAGAATGCGCTGCCGGTGAAGGCGGTCTCCACCAGCGAGAACCCCTTTGACTGGAACCTCATCCTCCAGCTGCCGGGCGGGACCCGCCTGTGGTGGAAGGTGAGCAAGACGACGCTGGCCGCCGCAGAGCCGGCGGTTCCGGCATACCTTGCCGCACCGCCGGAGAGCATCATGCCGCTGGCAGATCAAAAACCGTAAAAAAGAACCGTGTCTTTCTCCGTTTTGGGGAAAAGGCACGGTTCTTTTGCGTTGTTCCGTTATTTGTGCGGCTTTGGTGCAGCCTTGGTCAGCATCTGCTGGAACTTGCGGGCTGCGGTGTTCAGCGGACGGTGATGGTCGTACACAAGGCAGATGGAGCGCTGCGGAATGATCTCCTGCAAGTGCAGCTGCACGATCTCGCCGCGGGCCAGTGCATCCTGTGCCATGGGCTGGGGCAGAAAGGCGATGCCCAGCTCGCTTTTGACCAGCGTGAGCATCTGGTCGGTGGTGGCGGCCTCGGTGTCCGGCTTCAGCACGGCACCGTGGTCCAGAAAGAACTGCCGGTAAAAGCTGCGGGTCATGCTGGCGTCGCTCAGGGAGATGAGCGGGTAGTTTTTGAGTTCCTTTAAAGAGAGGTTCTGGCTGGCAAGGGCGGTAAAGGTCTTGCCGCCAACCAGCACCTCGTAAAAGGACCGCAGCTCCACCATTTTCAGGCCGCTTTCCACTTCGGCAGGGGTGGTGATAACGGCAAAATCCACCTCGCCGTTCTTCACCGCCTGCACAGCCTGCGGCGTGGAGTGGTTGGAGATGCGCAGCCGGATGCCGGGGTACTCGGTGTGGAAGTCCCGCAGCATTTCGGAAAGATAGATGTTCAGGGCCGTCTCGGTGGCGCTGATGCTGATGGCACCGTGCTCCAGCGTGGCGCTGGCACTCAGTTCTTCTTCCGCGTCTTGGATCTGCACCGCTGCCGATGCGATGCGGGAGTAAAGCAGCTCACCCTCCGGCGTCAGGGTCACGCCCCGGTTGGAGCGGATGAACAGCACGCAGTTCAGCTGGCTTTCCAGCCGGTTCATGGAATGCGTGATGTTGGGCTGGTTGTTGCCCAGCACCCGGGCCGCCTTGGTAAAGTTCTGATATTTGGCGACATAATAAAAGATTTTGTAATATTCCCAGTCCACATACATGGCAGTGTACCTTCTTTCATGTCAAAATCGTATCGTGACCATGTGCAGGATACTTTTTACACATTCTCTCCCTGCTCGTATAATAACACTGCAATCAAAAATTGCAAGAGGGAATTCAAAAGTATATCAAGTGGGTTTGAACGGAGGCTGTTCTTATGTCTGAGATCAAAAAGGTCGTGCTGGCCTATTCCGGCGGTCTGGATACGTCCATCATCATCCCGTGGCTGAAAGAGCATTACAACAACTGCGAGGTCATTGCAGTGTGCGGCAATGTGGGCCAGAAGGGTGAGCTGGAAGGGCTGGAAGAGCGCGCCAAGGCAAGCGGCGCTTCCAAACTGTATGTGGAGGACCTGACCGACGAATTCGTGGAGGATTACGTTATCCCCACCATGCAGGCCGGGGCCGATTACGAAGGCTACCTGCTGGGCACCAGCTTTGCACGGCCCATTCTGGCAAAGCGTGTGGTGGAGATCGCCCGCGCCGAGGGTGCGGATGCGGTCTGCCACGGCAGCACCGGCAAGGGCAACGATCAGGTGCGCTTTGAGCTGGCCATCATGCACTTTGCACCGGACCTGAAGATCATCACCCCGTGGCGCGAGTGGGACATCCAGAGCCGCGATGAGGAAATCGACTACGCCGAGGCCCATCACATCCCGCTGAAGATCAGCCGCGAGACCAACTACTCCAAGGACAAGAACCTGTGGCACCTGAGCCACGAGGGCCTTGATCTGGAGGACCCGGGCAACGAGCCCCAGTACGACAAGCCCGGCTTCATTGAGCTGGGCGTCAGCCCCAAGACCGCACCGGATAAGTCCGAATTCGTGGAGCTGGAATTTGAACAGGGCGTGCCGGTGGCCCTGAACGGCGAAAAGCTCAAGCCCGCTGCTATCATCGCAAGGCTCAACGAGATCGGCGGGCGCAACGGCATCGGCCTGTACGACGTGGTGGAGAACCGCTTGGTGGGCATGAAGAGCCGCGGCGTGTACGAGACGCCCGGCGGCACCATCCTGTACAAGGCACACGAGGTGCTGGAGACCCTGACTCTGGACAAGCTCACGGCCCACAAGAAGCGTGAGCTGGCCATCACCTTTGGTGAGCTGGTGTATGACGGTCAGTGGTTCAGCCCCCTGCGCAAGGCCCTGAGCGCCTTTGTCACCTCCACGCAGGAGCATGTCACCGGCAAGGTGCGTCTGGAACTGTACAAGGGCAACCTGATCAACGCCGGTGTGTGGTCGCCCTACTCCCTCTACCGTGAGGACATTGCCACCTTTGCCGCCGGCGGCGACTACAAGCAGAGCGATGCCACCGGTTTCATTAGCATCTACGGTCTGCCCACCAAGGTGCAGGCCATCGTAAACAGCGAAAAAGAAGGGTTATAAAGAGTTATGCTTACCGCAGTTACTGGTATCAATTGGGGCGATGAGGGCAAGGGCCGCGTCATCGACCTGTTAGCCGAAAACGCCGATGTGGTGGCCCGCTATCAGGGCGGCAACAACGCCGGGCACACGGTCGTCACGGAGCAGGGCAAGTTCATCCTGAACCTGCTGCCCTCCGGCATCCTGCACCCGGACGTGACTTGTGTGCTGGGCGCGGGCATGGTGATCGATCTGGATCATCTGGCCGGGGAGATGGACGCCATCGAGCAGCGCGGCATCCGGGTCGGCCCCGAAAACCTCAAGCTCTCGGATAAGGCCACCATTTCCATGCCGTGGCACAAGGTACAGGACGGGCTGGAAGAGGACCGCCTTGCCAGAAAGGGCACCGCTTTCGGCTCCACCCGGCGCGGCATCGCCTACGCCTACAGCGACAAGTACCGCAAAAAGACCCTGCGTCTGGGGGATCTGCTGCACCTGAACGAAAAGCGGGTGCAGGACCGCCTGCACATGATTTTGGAATCCAAGAATCTGGAACTGGCAGGCTGTTACCATCAGGAGCCCATGAGCTATGACGCCCTGCTGGAATGGTGCCGGATGCAGGCGGGAGAGTTCTCTCCCTATATCTGCGATGCAGGCGCATTCCTGCAGCAGGCCCACGACAGCGGCAAACGCATCGTGCTGGAAGCGCAGCTGGGTGCCATGCGGGATATCGATTACGGCATCTTCCCCTTCACGTCCAGTTCCAACACGCTGGCTGCCTATGCGCCGCTGGGTGCAGGCATCCCCAATTGCAAGCTGGATCACGTGGTAGGTGTGCTGAAGGCCTACTCCACCTGTGTGGGTGCAGGCCCCTTTGCCGCCGAGAATGCCATGAGCGAAAGCTGGAACGAGCAGCTGCGCAAGGCAGGCGGCGAATACGGCGCCGCCACCGGCCGTCCCCGCCGGGTAGGCCCCTTTGACTGCGTGGCCAGCCGCTACGGTCTGGCCTGTCAGGGCGCGGACAAGATCGCCCTCACCAAGCTGGATGTGCTCAGCAGCATGAAGGAGATCCCGGTGATCACCGGTTACACATTGGATGGCGTGCAAGTCCCCAGCTTCGACCCGCTGTCCGATCTGGACCGTGTAGAGCCCGTCGTCACCATGCTGCCCGGCTGGCAGAAGGACATCTCCGGCTGCAAGAGCTGGGATGAGCTGCCCAAAGAGGCCAAGGCTTACGTGGAGTTTCTGGAAAAGCAGCTGGATCATGAGATCCAGTTCGTTTCCACCGGTGCCGAGCGTGAGAAGTTCGTGCTGAAAGGAGAATGGCTGTGAGACACTTCATTGAGCCCAACAGCTTTTCTCTGGAAGAGCAGCTGGCCCTTCTGGATCTTGCCGACCGGATGGAGGCCGACCCGGCACCCTATGCCCACCTGTGCGATGGGCGCATTCTGGCCACCCTGTTCTATGAGCCTTCCACCCGCACCCGCCTTTCGTTTGAATCGGCCATGCTGCGGCTGGGCGGCAAGACACTGGGCTTTGCAGGGGCCCAGCTGTCCAGTGCCAGCAAGGGCGAGACGGTGGAGGACACCGCCCGCGTGGTGAGCAACTACGCAGACGTGATCGCCATGCGCCACCCCAAAGAGGGCGCACCGCTGCGGGCATCCCTCTATGCCCGGGTGCCGGTGATCAACGCCGGTGACGGCGGCCACGCACACCCCAGCCAGACCATGATCGACCTGATGACCATCCGTCAGCGCAAAGGCCGGCTGGACCATTTGACCATCGGCTTCTGCGGCGACCTCAAGTTTGGCCGCACGGTCCACTCCCTGACCGCTGCGCTGAGCCAGTTTGAGGGCAACCGGTTCGTGTTCATCTCGCCGGAGGACCTGCGATTGCCGCAGTACGTGAAAAATGAATCGCTGGAGCCCACCCATCAGGTATACAAAGAGACGGCAGACCTCGAAGCCGAGCTGCCTTCTCTGGATGTGCTGTACATGACCCGCATCCAGCAGGAGCGCTTCTTCAACGAGGAAGAATACCTGCGCCTGAAAGGCTGCTACCAGCTGGACGAGGCACTTTTGCAGAAGGCTCCGCCCGATATGCCGGTGCTGCACCCGCTGCCCCGCATCGACGAGATCAAAAAGGATGTGGACAACGATCCGCGTGCGGCCTACTTCGATCAGGTGCACAACGGTGTTTACATCCGCATGGCCATCATTCTGGCCTTGCTTGGCATCCCGGACCCCGTTACCGGCACCAAAGTGCTGGATGCATGATAAAAACCTTCCTCTTTTCTGGATCATAAACCAAAAGCCAGACAGACCGCGGTCTGTCTGGCTTTTGATCGTTTATTTTAGTCCAATACCGGGATATCCAGCCCGAATTCCAGCGGGCGGAAGCGCGGGCAGACGTTTTCGGTGATGCAAATGACCGATGCGGCCAGTCGGCTGCCGATCTCGCAGGCTTCGGCCAGCGTTTTGCCGTAGGTCAGGCCGATGGTAACGCCGGCAAAGAAGGCGTCGCCGGCGCCGGTGGTGTCGATCACGTCCACCTTCTTGGCGGGCACCACGCCGCACGCGCCATTGGCGTGGGCATACACGGCACCCTGACCGCCCATGGTGATCACCATGCTGGGGATGTTGGCGCTGTGCACATTGGCCGCCAGCACCTTGCACATCTGCTCAGGACTCAGGTGGCCGTAATCGTCCGAGAACAGCAGCCCGGCTTCCTGCTGGTTGCACACAAAGCAGTCGATCTGCTGCAAAAAGTCCCGGCGCTCCATGGCGATGCTCATGTTGGAGATGGCAGCAAAGACCTTTTTGTGGTACTTTTTAGCATAGGACAGCACCTGTTTGACGGTGTCTTTTTCCAGATCCAGCTCCAGTGCAATGGCATCGCAATCGGCAAAGATCTCGTCCCCTTTTTCCTTCAGCAGGCCGGTGAGGGGAGTGGTGTCCGGCCGCTTGGAGATGGCGGCGTGCACATCGCCGTCGTTGTCAAAGATGGCCAGCCAGGTGCCCATGCCGTCCGGCACACGCAGGATGTAGCGGGTGTTCACCTTGTGGTTTTCCAGCTTTTTGATCACGTCCTGCCCCATGCCGGTGTCGTCCACCAGACTGACGAAGGTGGGGCGCAGCTCCACATTGGCAATGTCCTCCACCACATTGCGGCTCACACCGCCGTGCACCTGCTCGATGCGGCCGGCATTGCGTCCGCCCGGAATATAGGTGGAAAGGGGATAGCCCTTGATATCCACAAAAACAGCTCCGATGACTACGATGCCCATAAACGATAAACCTTTCTGCATTCAGTTGATTTTACCTTTATTATACAGGAAGCAGACAAAAGAAGCTATCCTTTTGCCGTTTTTTGCGGAAAAATTTCCGTGTGGGACGATTTGAAATGCCCTCCGCTGCGCTCTGGGCATTCTCAGAGGAAGAATTATTTTTTATTTGGGATTCCGAAAAGTCTGCGGACTTTTCAGAATCCCTTTTTCACGGAAAGGGGTCGTGACCGAAAACGGCAGCTTTCATTTCTGCATTTTGGAAAGCCTGTAATAATTGTTGTAGATGTTGTTTCCCGCTATGGGCCCTCCCGTGAAAAGGCCAATCGGGAAAATCCGCAGATTTTCCCGATTGGCAAAAATAAATAATATTCCGCTAAAAATGCCCAGAGCGCAGCGGAGGGCATTCTGAATCGTTATGGATCACATTGCCGTGCGTGCCGTGCGCACCAGATACTCCATGGCTTCCACCGGGTACTGCCCGGCAGCGGTCTCGCCGGTCAGCATCACGCTGGCCGCGCCGTCCAGCACAGCGTTGTAGATGTCGCTTACTTCGGCACGGGTGGGCACCGCGCGGGCGCACATGCTGTCCAGCATCTGGGTCACTACCATAAAGGGCACGCCCGCAGCGCGGCAGGCGGCGGAAAGCTGCTTCTGGCAGCGGGGCAGCTCCCACAGCGGCATGGCGTTGCCAAGGTCGCCGCGGGCGATCACCACCTCATCCACAAGATGGAGAAACTCCGGCAGGGCCCGCACGCCGGTCATGTTTTCGATCTTGGCAAAAATACGGATATCCCCGGCATCGGCTGCCTCCAGCGCGCGGCGCAAAGCCAGAATGTCTGCCTTGCCGCGCACAAAGGGCAGCATCACGCCGGTAACGCCGCACTGCTTTGCAGCTTTCAGGTTTTGCAGATCCTCCGCCGTCAGAGTAGGCGAGGGCACCGCAAGGCCCGGCGCGGCGATGCTCTTGCGGCTTTGCAGGGTGCCGCCGCGCACCACCGTGCACACAAGGGCGTCCGGCAAAGCCTGTGTGACCTGCACCAGCAGCCTGCCGTCGTCCAGCAGCAGTGTTTGGCCCGGCTTTGCGGCCTGTACCAGCGCTGCCGGGCAGGGCACACCGCCTGCACCAAGGCGCAGCGTGCCGCCCTGCGTCAGCGTGAGCGGCGAAGCCAGCGTGCCGATGCGCAGCTCCGGGCCCTGTAGGTCGATCAGCAGCTGCCGGATGCCGGCAGCGCGGATCAGGGCCAGCCAGTCGGTGTGCGCCGCCAGCGGCCCATGGGAAAGGTTCATGCGGATGCCGGTCATGCCGGCATCCGCCATGCGGCGCAAAGTTTCCGGCTGCGCACAGGCCGGGCCGATGGTACCATAAAACTCCAAGATCCTTTTCCTCCGTCCATTTTCGGTGCTGTTTATAATGCATCTATTGTAACATGAACTGTCCGAGTTGAAAAGAGCCGGACGCGGGCAGAATGAGGCGGTTGAAAAAGCGATAGCAGCCTGCAATGGGAAAATCGCGAAAAATCAAAGACCCGGAACCTTTTTGGAGCCGTTTTGGCCCTGAAAAAGTTCCGGGTTTCGTACGATATTTTTTTGGAGAGCTGTCTTGCAACAGCGCTTTCGCATTTTTGGATGTTTTTTACCGGCACAGGCCGATGCGCTTTTTAAAGCCCTCCCACAGGGCCACCACACGCTCACGCGGCAAAAAGTAGTTCACCAGCAGGGCAATGATCACGCCGATGGCAGTGTCCAGAATGCGGTTCAGCGCGTAACGGACGTAGGTCTCAACGGGTGTGGAGTACAGCACGATGCACAGCACCACACCGCCCGGCTGCACGCCGCCCGGCCAGAAATACTGGCACAGCAAGATCAGAATGACCGTGGCGATGCCCAGCAGCACCGCCAGCAGCATGCTGTGCCCGCCCTGCGGGTAAATGTGCAGGTACACCCAGAACACGGCAATGGAAAGCAGACCGCCGATCAGGGTGCCGAACAGGCGGTTGCCGCCGTTTTTGATGGAATCCGGCATGTCGGTGCCCATGCCGAAAATGACGCCGATGCAGGCAAAAGCCGGGTTGCGGCCGATCAGGCAGTAGGCCATGGCCACCAGCATGGCTGTGACCGAGGTCTTGATGTTGCGCCAGCCCACATGCAGGCGGAAATCCGAGCGCGGAAATTCAGGCATATCCATTCCTCCCCAAAGCAAAACCAGATGCGTGCTAAGAATCTTTGCTTGTATACAATAGCACGAATGAGGGCCCGCTTCAAGAGGAAATGACCGAAAAACGGTAAAAAATGCAAAAACAAAGGCACGGCAGCACTCCCGTACGGGAAAACTGCCGTGCCTTTTATGAAAAAAGAAGAAAGAAAACGCTCAGAGTTTCAGCTCACGCGTGGCTCAGATGCCCTCGGTAGCGGCAATGCGGCCTGCGCGGCGGCCAAAGGTAACGGTACGGCCGCAGGCTGCGCCGGTGGACAGGTTGGGGTAGGTGCCGGAGAAGTATCCGCCGGAGTCGTTGCCCACAACATACAGGCCCGGGATGGGGTCGTTGTTGGTGTCCACTGCGTTCATGTTCTGGTCGATCTGGATGCCGTCCATGGTGCACAGAATGTAGCCGGTGTTCTTTGCACCGTAGAAGGGAGCAGTGCGGATGGCGCTCATGCGGTGAGCTTCCTTGCCAAAGTCCTCGTCCACGCCCTTGTCGTACAGCTCATTGTAGCGCTCCACGGTAGCCTCCAGCTGGTCTGCGGGCAGGCCCAGCTTTTCGGCCAGCTCGGCAATGGTGTCGCACTTGAACACAAAGCCGTCCTCCACCAGACCGGGCAGCATGTTCTGCTCAATGGCCTGATAGGGGATGTTGGGGTCCGCATTGTTCGGGAACGGGAACATGCGGCTGCATCCATGGGTCTTGAACTCCTGAATATAGGTTGTCCAATCGGAGTCAAAAATGGTATAATGGCAGTGGTCCTTGTTGAACTCGTCAGCGTGCAGGATGCCCTCGTAGGTGCCGGACTCGTTGAAGAAGCGCTCGCCCTTGGAGTTCACCTTCAGGAACGGCTGGCTGCCCATCCAGAAGAAGCCGCTCTCGCCGTTCTCGGTCTGGTCACGGCCGGGCACTGCGTCGGGCTTCAGGGCAGCGCGGTCGAACATCATCATGCTGTGGGTGTCGTCAAACTTTGCGCCCACCCAGATGCAGGCCTTGATGCCATCGCCGGTAGCGCCGGGGATGGAACCGTTGCGGCCCACGATGGCCAGATTCTCGGGCTGAAGCGCTTCCATCATGTCGTAGTTCAGGGAGTAGCCGCCGGTGCAGATGATAACGCCCTTGGAAGCGTTGATGCGCACATACTTGCCGTCCTCGTTCTCGGCGATGACGCCGACCACGCGGTCGTTCTCCTTGACCAGCTCCACCATCGGGGTGTTGTACATGAACTCGACGCCCAGACCGGCGGCGTAGTCGGTCAGAACGACTGCACCGTCCAGTACGTTGCCCTTGCCATCGTCAGAACCGGTCCAGCGGGGAGAGTGGCCGGTGGCAAAGTGGATGTAGCGGTCATCCGGGTCGTCGCCGCCGGCCTCGTGCCACAGCTCAACGCCGCGGTCTGCCAGACGGTCGCCGTACCAGTCGATGGTCTCGGCGGACTCTTCGCACCACAGGCGCACCAGACGCTGGTCGATGTGGCCGGCTGCGATCTTGGTCATTTCGGTGATGTAATCGAACTTGTCGATCTTGGTGCCCCATTCCTTCTGGTAACGGCTGTTGATGGCACCCAGATCGTCGCGGATGCCGCCGCTGGTCACCTTGTCGATGACCAGCGTCTTTGCGCCGTTCTCGGCAGCGCTGCAAGCTGCGAACAGACCACCGGTGCCGCCGCCGACCACCAGAACTTCGGTCTCGAAGGTGTCCACGATATCGCTGTCAGCAATGACGGGGGCGGTGCCCAGCCATTTGGGCGTGCCGTCGTCCACGGTCTCGGTGGTCTCTTCGCCCGAAGCCAGACCCATGGCCTGCTCGATGCAGCTTGCGGCAGCCTTCTTGACGGCCTTGCTGGTGATGGTGGCGCCGGAGACCGAGTCGATCTCGGAGCTCTGGGCTGCCATGAGTGCTTCCTGGAAGTCGGCAGCCGAATCCACAGCCAGTGCGATGGTCTCCTTGGAGGTATCCACCTTCACCTCGGTGATGGCGCTGTCGCTGAAGGTCATGGTGACGGTCACAGTGCCGGTACCGGTCTCGGTAGCGGTGTAGGTGCCGGGGGTGTAGATGCCGGCATTGCCGGAGGCAGCTGCGGGGGTGCTGTCGGCCTTGCCGCTCTTGCAGGCAGCCAGACCGGCAGCGGTGACGCCGGACATGGCGGCTGCGGCAGCAACCTTCAGGAAGCCCTGACGAGAGAGTTTTTCCATGTTGTTCTCCTTTTTCTTCTTATCTTCTTGTCAATGATAAACCTTGCTTCGTCAAAAGTTTAACTTTGCCGTCTTTTAGTGTACACCTGCGGCAAACACGCAGGTCAAGAAGAAAATGAAAAATATTTATCAAACGATGTTGTATCCAAGCAGGCTGGAATCAGAGCCTGCCGCCCGAAAGGAGTATTTCTGCCATGTGCGCACGCCACAGAGACCCATCCGCCCGCAGCTATGCCATCGGTGATTTTGCAAAAAAGGCCGGTGTATCCACGCATTTCCTCAAGTTCTATGAGGAAAAGGGCGTCCTGCACCCCAAGGTGCAGAGCAACGGCTACCGTCACTACGATATCCGGGATGCCAGCCTTGTGCTGGAATGCCGCCGCATGAAAAACATGGGGTTTTCGGTGCGGGAAATTGAAAAAGGCATCAACGACTGCACCCTGCCGGAGGCGGAAGCCATGCTTGCCCATCAGGAAACGGGCCTGCAACAGCAGCTCCACCAACAGCAGATGCACCTTCTGGGCCTGCAAAACCTGCGGGCAGCCCTCAGGTTGTGTGAGCAGGGCGAGTGGAGCGTGCGCACCGTGCCGGATGTGTGGTTTCTGCCCCACACGCTGAACGGTGAGTTTTTGCCAGAGGAACGCATCTATGATCAGCTGCCCGACTGGCTGGACTGGATGCCGCTGGTCACATCGGCACAGATCGTGCGGATGACGCCGGAGGGAAAGCTGGATATCGAGTGGGGGCTTGGCCTCGAGCAGACCGAAGCGGAGCAGATCGGCTTTGTCCCGCAGCAACCGGCACAGCTGCTGCATCACGGACGGGTGCTGGAGATCTATTACTCTTACCTTGCACCGCGCGGCGGCAACAGCGCTGAGACCCTGTACCGCATGTGCATGGAGCGCGCCCGGAAGCTGAACCTTGTCCCCGCAGACACCATGTTCCGCAAGGTATTCTGCTACACCTGCAGGGGCGCAGAATGCCGGGTGCACTGTGTGGCGCGGGTACCGGTACACCTGCCCGAATAACAAAAGAGGCTGTTGCACATCGTTTTAGCCGAAAGTGCAGCAGCCTCTTTTTGTTGTGGGCAATCAGCCCTCCGATGCAAAAAATTCTTTGGTCAGCCTGACCACTGTGCCGGAAAGCAGCAGCAACGCGAGCAGGTTCGGAATGCTCATCAGGCCGTTGAAGGTATCGGCGATGCTCCACAAAAGGCCCAGATCCACAGTTGCGCCCAGAATGGACACGAAGGAGTACACTACAAAGAAAGGCTTTGCCACCTTATCGCTGCGGCACAGGAACACCAGAAAACGGGAACCGTACAATCCCCAGCCGATGATGGTGGAAAAGGCAAAGCAGCACAGCGCCACAGCGGTAAAGATGGACGCCCAGCCGCCGTAGGTGGTGGTAAAGCCGCTGATGGTCAGCTCAGCACCGGCTGCGGTGCCGTAGTTCACGGTGGTGCCGCTGCACAAAATGACCATGGCAGTGAGGGTGCAGATAACGATGGTATCCGCAAACACCTCAAAAATGCCGAACATGCCCTGCTTGGCCGGCTTTTTGGTGTCGGCGCAGGCGTGGGCGATGGAGCCGGTGCCAAGGCCGGCTTCGTTGGAGAAGATGCCGCGGGAAACGCCCTTTTGCATACTGACGAACAGGCTGCCGATGGTGCCGCCGGTGAAGGCGGCGGGGTTGAAGGCACCCGCGATGATGGACTCAAACACATAGGGCAGGCGCTCCACGTTCAGCACCATGACGCCCACGGCCAGCACGATGTAGAACAGGGCCATAAAGGGCACCAGCTTTTCGCTGACGCTGCCAATGCGCTTGATGCCGCCCAGCAGCACCATGGCCACCAGCATGGCCACAAGGATACCCACCACAAGGTTCAGCGTGGAGAGCGCACCGCTGCCCACGATGCCGTATTCCAGCAGGGCGGTGTCGATGGCGGCCACGATGGTATTTACCTGCGTGGCGTTTCCGGTGCCAAACACGGTCAGCACGCCGAACAGCGAGTAGAGCACGGCAAGGAACTGCCAGTTTTTGCCCAGACCGTTTTTAATGTAGTACATGGGGCCGCCCACCCATTCGCCGGTGCTGCTGCGCTCGCGGTAGTGCACGGCCAGCGTCACTTCGGCAAACTTGGTGCACATGCCAAGCAAAGCCGAGCACCACATCCAGAACACCGCGCCCGGCCCGCCAATGGCAATGGCACCCGCCACACCGGCGATGTTGCCGGTGCCCACGGTGCCCGCCAGTGCGGTGCACACCGCCTGAAACGGCGTCATGGCACCGTCGGAAGCATCCTTTTTGCGGAACATGCGCCCGATGGTGGTCTTGATGGCGTAGGGGAATTTGCGGATCTGCAAAAAGCCCGTGCGCACGCTGAGCAGCAGGCCCACGCCGATGATGCACACCATGGCGGGCACGCCCCAGATAAAGCTGTTGACCGCCTGATTGACGGCCGTGATCGTTTCGATCATGATTTTCCCACATCCTCTGCTAAAATACGCCTTTTTCCAGCCGCAATGCCGGAAAACAAACAATTTATTTTACCGCAGTTTTTACGCGCTGTCAAATAAAATGCACAAAAAAGAGGGGGAGCTTTTGGCAAGCTCTCCCTCAACTGCTTGAAACGATTTTATTTTACTTTTCCTTCGCCGTCCAGCGCTTCTTCCAGCGTGTGCCATGCCAGCACCGCGCACTTGACACGGGCAGGCACATGGGCGATGCCCTGCAAAGCGGCGGCATCTTCCAGATCGTCCAGCTGCTCGGGCGTGATCCTGCCCTTGATCATGTCAAAATACAGGCCGATCAGGCGGCGGGCATCCTCCACGGTGCGGCCCTTCACAAGGTCGATCATCAGGGAAGCAGATGCCTGCGAGATGGCGCAGCCGCTGCCAATGAAACCGGCATCCTCGATTTTGCCGTCTTTCACGCGCAGCTGCAAGGTGATGTCGTCGCCGCAGCTGGGGTTCACGCCTTCCAGACTGTGGGTGGCATTTTCCACCGGGTGGCGGTTTTCTTTGCTGCGGCTGTTCTCGGTGATCACTTGGGTATACAATTCGTTCAGGTTCATAGGTCCATCACCTTCCGTACATTTTCCAGATTTTCCAGCAGCGCGTCCACATCCTCTGCCGTGTTGTAGACGGCCACACTGGCGCGGCAGCAGGAACCGATGCCGAGGAAGTCCATCAGCGGCTGTGCGCAGTGATGGCCTGCGCGCACAGCCACGCCGCCTGCGTCCAGAATGGTGGCTACGTCATGCGGGTGCACATCCTGCACATTAAAGGACACTACGCCAAAGCGGTTTGCGGCGGTGGGGTCGCCGTAAACGGTGAGCCACGGCATGTTGGCCATGCCTTTGAGCATCCGGACCAGCAGTGCGTGCTCATGCTTCATCATGGCGTCCCAGCCGATGTTCTGCATATAATCCAGCGCAGCAGCAAAGCCCACTTCGCCGCCCACATTGCGGGTGCCGGCCTCAAACTTGCGGGGGCCTTCCGCCCAAGTTGCACTGTGCTCGTGCACAGCACCGATCATGTCGCCGCCGCTGAGGAAAGGCGGCATTTTGTCCAGCAGCTCTGCCCGGGCATACAGGGCACCCATGCCCATGGGGGCATACAGCTTGTGGGCCGAGCAGGCGGCAAAATCCACATCCAGCTTTTTCACGTCCACCGGCATATGCGGGGCGCTCTGGGCGCAGTCCAGCACCACCACAGCACCCACGGCGTGAGCCCGGGCCACAATGGCTTCCACAGGGGCACGCAGGCCCAGCACGTTGGACACCATGCCCACGGCGACGAGCTTTGTCTTGGCGGTGATCTTTTGATCCAGCTCTTCCTCGGTCAGGTATCCGGCGGCATTGGGGTACATGTAGACCAGCTTTGCGCCGGTGGCCTGCGCTACCCGCTGCCACGGCACCAGATCGGAGTGGTGTTCTGCCACCGAGATCACGATCTCATCGCCCGCGTGCAAAAAGTGCAGCCCGTAGCTGTAGGCCACAAGGTTCAGCGCTTCGGTGGTGTTCTGGGTGAATACGATCTCATCGTCCTGCGCATTGAAAAACTGCGCCACCCGGTGGCGGGCACCCTCGTGGGCGTCGGTGGCGCGCATGGCCAGATCGTACACGCCGCGGTGGGGGTTAGCATTATCGTGTTTGTAGTAGTTCGTTACGGCGTCCAGCACCTGCGTGGGATGCTGGGTGGTGGCGGCACTGTCCAGATAGACGAGCCGATTGCCGTTTTCGTCGGCGGCCAGAATGGGGAAGTCCTTGACCCAAGGGTTATTCATGTTCGTCCAGCCTCCTTGCAGCTTCGGCCTGCACCTCTTCGCGCAGGGCGTTCAGCGGAATTTTATCCAGCGCGGGGGCAAAGCGGGCGTCCACCATCAGGCGGCGCGCCTGTGCTTCGGAAAGGCCGCGGGAACGCAGATAGTACAGCTTCTCTTCGTCCAACCGGCCGATGGAGGCCGCATGCTGGCCCTCCACCTCTTCTTCACCGCACAAGATCAGCGGTGCCGTGCGGTTGCGGGCGGCGGGGCTGAACAGCAGCACGTCCTCGCTCTCGTGGCCCACGCCGCGCTTGGCACCGCGCCGGAAATCGATGGTGCCGCGCAAAATTTTGCTGGCACTGCCGGTCAGCACACCGGCGGTATGCATCTCGCACAGGGTGTCCTTGGCGGTGTGCACCGCGATGTCGTTGTAATCCAGCACAGCGTCTCTGCCGCCAAAGTAGACGGCGTCAAGGTCATACTCGGCCTTGGCGTGGTCCAGCATTGCGCGGGTGCCGCAGGCGGACACACGGCCGCCCAGCTCCACGCGCACCTGTTCCACTTTGGCACCGGCGGCTTCTTCCACGGCCACGGCACCCCAGCGGCGGGCATGATCGCCCAGCAGCTGAACCTGTACCAGTTTTACCTGCGCACCTTCGGCAGCACGGATGCGCACAAGGCTTGCAGCCACACCGTTTGCAGCGTCGCCGCGCAGCACCTGCACAAGGGTCAGGCTGCTGTTGGCCTTGGCGTCCACATCCAGCACGCTCACAGCGTTCGGGTGGGCGGCGTCCAGCGTAAATTCAAACACGGCAGGTGCAGCCACGGCCACGCCCTCGGCCACCGTCAGCGCATGGCGTACCGTTGCATTTTTCAGCACAAAGGCATCTGCGGCGGGGCCCATGCCGCTCTCTGCAAAACTTGTAAATTCTTCTTCGCTCTCACCAACTCCGGCGGGCAGGGTGACGGCAAAGTTTGCTTCGCCCCAGTCGCCGGGGTTCTCCGGCAGGGCAGCGGCCGCAGGGGCCGTATTGACGCCGCACTGGTTCCAAGTGGGCACCGGCAGGCGGTTCATCGTGGTATCATTCATCAAAAATGCCCCCTCTCAGCCAATGCTGCCTTTCATTTCCAGGTGGATCAGGTTGTTCATTTCCACGGCGTACTCCACAGGCAGCTCCTTGGCGATGGGCTCGGCAAAGCCGCCTACGATCAGCGCGCGGGCATCTTCTTCCGAAAGGCCGCGGCTCATCAGGTAGAACACGGCTTCCTCGCTGATGCGTCCGATCTTTGCCTCGTGGCCCACATCCACGGCGTCACAGCGGATGTCCATCTCCGGAATGGTATCCGAGCGGGAACGGTCGTCCAGCATCAGGCTCTCGCAGGAGACAGCGGACTTTGCGTTCTTCGCATTCGGCAGCACCGTGACGGAACTGCGGAAGTTGGAGATGCCGCCGTCGCGGGCGATGGATTTGGTGGTGATGTGGGAGCTGGTGTTCGGCGCTGCATGCACCACCTTGGCGCCGGTGTCGAGGTCCTGTCCGGCACCCGCAAACGTGATGCCGGTGAACTCCATGCGGGCACCTTCGCCGGCCAGAATGCTCATGGGGTACAGGCAGGAGGTGTGGGAACCGAAGGAGCCGGACACCCATTCGATGGTGCCGCCCTTTTCCACCTTGGCACGCTTGGTGTTGAGGTTGTACATGTTCTTGGACCAGTTTTCGATGGTGGAGTAGCGCACGCGGGCGTTCTCGCCCACGTAAATTTCCACGCAGCCTGCGTGCAGGTTGGCCACGTTATATTTGGGGGCCGAGCAGCCCTCGATGAAGTGCAGGTAGGCACCCTTGTCCACAATGATCAAAGTGTGCTCAAACTGGCCGGCACCCTTGGCGTTCAGCCGGAAGTAGGATTGCAGCGGGATCTCCACATGCACCCCGGCGGGCACATACACAAAGGAGCCGCCGCTCCACACGGCACCGTGCAGGGCCGCAAACTTGTGGTCGGTGGGGGGCACCAACTTCATGAAGTGGGTGCGCACCATCTCGGCATAGGGGCCGGTGAGAGCACTTTCCATGTCGGTGTACACCACGCCCTGCTCTGCTACCTCCGACTTGACGTTGTGGTATACCACCTCGGAGTCGTACTGTGCGCCCACACCGGCCAGCGAAGCGCGTTCGGCCTTGGGAATGCCCAGACGCTCAAAGGTGTTCTTGATATCTTCCGGCACATCGTCCCATTTGCCGCGCATTTCGGTGTTGGGGCGCACATAGGTGACGATGTTGTTCATATCCAGCCCTTCAATGGAAGGGCCCCAGTTCTGCACCGGCATTTTATTATAGGTATCCAGTGCCTTTAAACGGAACGCACGCATCCATTCCGGGTCGTGCTTTTCCTCGGAAATTTTTTCCACGATGTCGCGGGTCAGGCCGGAGTTCACCTCAAAGGCGGCGTTCTCGCCGTCCTTGATATCGTAAATGCTGCGGTCTACCTCGGCGACATCGGTCTTTTCGGCTTCAAAGGCTCTCATTTTGCTTCGTCCTCCTTCACCGCATGGAAGCCCTCCTCGATGATCTCGTTCACCAGCTCATCGCCGCCGGAGCGCACGATGCGGGCATCGTCCAGCACATGGACGTGATCCACCTTCAGGCCCTCAAGGATCTTGGCGTTGTGGGTGATGATGAGGAGGGCGTTCGATTCGTTGTGGTAGGCGCGCACGCCCTGCGCCACCGTCTTAACGGCGTCCACATCCAAGCCGGAGTCGGTCTCGTCCAGCAGGGCAAGCTTTGGCTTGAGCATGAGCAGCTGCAAAATTTCGCTCTTCTTTTTCTCGCCGCCGGAGAAGCCCACATTCAGGTAGCGGTCCGCGTAGGACGGGTCCATGCCAAGGGCTTCCATCTGCTGGGCCAGCTCCTTGCGGAAGGCGAACACCTTGACCGGCTTGCCGGTGATGGCGTTCTGCGCGGTGCGCAAAAAGTTTTCCAGCGTGATGCCGGGGATCTCCTCCGGCGTCTGGAACGAAAGGAACATGCCCGCACGGGCACGCACATCGGCGGGTTCGTGGGTCACGTCCTGCCCGTTGAACAGGATCTGGCCGCGGGTAACGGTATAGCGCGGGTCGCCCATGAGGGCGCTCATCAGGGTGGATTTGCCGGCACCGTTGTGGCCCATGAGAACATGGGTCTCACCGGCATGGATGGTCAGGTTCAAACCGTTCAGCAAAACTTTCTGTTCTTCGCCCACAGTGACCTGTAGATCTTTGACTTCCAGCAGCGGACTGCTCATAAAATGCACCTCCAAAAGTGACAAAACCGGACGCACACTCAAATCCGAGTAGTGCGCTAGGATAACTCTCTGTGTGCATTCTATACCTTTTTGATAGGAAATGCAAGAGGGACAATAAAGTGTTCATACTCTTCGGCAGAATCTACAAAGAAATCCGACTGCTTTGCTGGGAATTTGTGCGGGAAAAGTGTATGGTTGAAATAGGTTTCGCGGGCTCGCCCTCTCCGTCTCGCATCCGCTCGACAGCTCTCCCAAAGGGAGAGCCTTTGGCAGTCCACACAAACTGCATCTTTATGCCAAGGCCTCTCCCTTTGGGAGAGCTGTCACCGCAGGTGACGGAGAGGGCGAGCCCGCGAAAGAAAAAAGCTGCTATACAAAAATGTACAACAGCTTAAGAAGATCAACGCTTTGCAACCGCCTTGCGGTACACCGGGTAGGATACGATGGCGGACAGGACCTCGGTGATCCAGAAAGCGTGCCACACGCCGTTGGCGCCCAGAAAATGGCACAGCACAGCAGCCAGCGGCATAATGAATACGATGTAGCGGCACAGCGAGATCACCAGCGATTCTGCGCCCTTGCCAAGGCCTTCCAGCGCACCGGAAGAGGTGGTGGACACCGCCGAAACGATAAAACCCAGACAGATGATGCGCAGAGCGGTCTCGCCGGCGGCAATGGTCTCGGGGTTTGCGGTGAACAGGCCCATCAGCGGCCGGGATGCAAACAGACAGATGAGGGTGCCCGCTGCCATGATGGCTGCGCTCATGATGAGGGTGAGCTCGTAGAGCTTTTTCACGCGGGCGTGCTGCTTGGCACCGTAGTTGTAGCCGATGAGCGGACGCATGCCCTGCACGATGCCATTGGCGGGCAGGTACAAAAAGGTCTGCAATTTGTAGTAGATGCCCAGCACCACAACGTAGCTCTGCGAAAAAGCTGCCAGCAGGCCGTTGAGGAATGTGACCAGCAAAGACGGCAGGGCCAGATTGAGGATGGCCGGCACGCCGATGCCGTAAAGCTTTTTGTCCAGCGCGGCGTCCGGGTGCAGGCAGCTGCGGCGCAGGCGGATGGGCAGTTCGGTGCGGGTGTAGACGAACAGGTACACGCACAAACTCAGCAGCTGGCCGATGCCTGTGGCAAGGGCTGCGCCCGCAATGCCCATGGCGGGCACCGGGCCAAGGCCGAAGATGAGGATGGGGTCCAGAATGATGTTGCACACGCAGCCAAAGATCAGCGCTGCCATGGTCACCTTCATGCGGCCCACGGCCTGAAATATCTTTTCAAAGGCCAGTGCCGCCATGTTGATGGTGGCAAACAGGAACACGATGGTGGAGTAGGTGACGCCGGATGCGATCAGGCTTTCGTCGGCGGTGAACCGGCGCAGGAACCCGGGCATGATGGCAATGCTTACGATAGTAATGAGAACGCCGTGCACAAGGCTCAGGGCCATGCCGTGGGTGGCGGCGGTCTCGGCCTTCCGGCGGTCGCCTGCGCCCAGATACAGCGCGATCATGGCGTTGATGCCGATGCCAAAGCCGATGGCAATGGCGTTGGCAAAGTTCTGGATGGGGAACACAAGGCTCAGCGCGGTCATGGCGTCCTCACTGATGCGGGCCACGAACAGGCTGTCCACGATGTTGTACAGGCTGTTCACCAGCATGGAAATGACATTGGGCAGCGCCATGGAAACCAGCAGCGGCAGCACCGGTTTTTCTTTCATAAAGGTTTCGTTCATAGTGTTTGGTTGCTCCTGATAACAGATAAGGGTGACTGTGTGCATAAAATATTGGAATTTTCATTGTTTTGCGAGTTTGTCGGGGCCCCTCCATCTTGCTTACGCAAGACCACTCGAAAACAAACGCAGACACAAAAAAGCCACACAATGGCTCTTTTGAAGTCATTGTGTGGCGAAAAGTAGCATACTGCTGTAAAAATCCACACGATTTTTATTAGTTCAAAGATAACACATCTGCGGCAGTTTGTCAAGAGAAATGCCTATAAAAGTATGACTTTTATAGGCTTGACCATTTTTTGCCGGGACGCTACAATAAAAATGGATATTTTAGAACAAGGAGCAACTGCCATGAAATGGATGATCGCATCCGACCTGCACGGGTCGGCGTACTACTGCCGCCAGATGATCGAAGCCTTCCGGCGAGAGGGGGCAGACCGCCTGCTTTTACTGGGCGACCTGCTGTACCACGGCCCCCGCAACGACCTGCCCGAAGGCTATGCGCCCAAAGAGGTGATCCCGCTGCTGAACAGTTTGAAGCCGCAGCTTTTGTGCGTGCGCGGCAACTGCGACGCCGAGGTGGACCAGATGGTGCTGGAGTTCCCCATTCTGGCCGATTACGCCGTGCTGCCGGTGGGCGAAAGGCTCGTCTATGCCACCCACGGCCATGTGCACAACCTGAAAAACCTGCCGCCGCTGGCGCCGGGCGATATCCTGCTGCACGGCCACACCCACATCCCGGCGTGGACAAAGTTCGGGGACGGGAACCTCTACCTGAACCCGGGCTCACTCAGCATCCCGAAGGAGGGCAGCGCCCACAGCTATATGACGCTGGAAGGAAACACCTTCTGCTGGAAAACGCTGGAAGGCAGCGTGTATCATGTGCTGGAACTGAAATAATAATCGCCTGAAAACCCTTGAAAACAACTGTAGATCACGACAAACTAAAACAAACAGCTGCTTGCAAGGGAGGGCAGAGCATGGATGCGCAACGGGCTCATCCGGCCATCGGTCTGAAACGCTTCTACGCTTCGGTGGAGTGTGTGGACCGCGGCTTGGACCCGCTGACCACCGGTCTGGTGGTGGATGCTCCCCGCACGGAAATACCGCCTGTAGGCGAACACCGCACCCTGCGTCTGGCCGGGGAAGTGTGACGTTTGAAGCACTGTCTGCTTTGCGGGGCAGCGGCATTCTGGACATTGACGCATATCTTGGCATTCTCCGGAGGAATAAGGCAAAAACAAGAGCTCCCGCCATAAAACGGGAGCCCTTGTGCGATCATAAAAGAAAAAGCTCAGTTGCGGTAGCAGCGGTCCTGCGTTACCAGCCAGTCCTCGCACAGCCGCTGTGCTTCATCCATGGAACGGCAGGTGCAGTTGAACAGCTTGCCGTGCAAAGAGCAATAGGTATACCGCACCCGCGGCACACCGTTTTCGTCCCGAAACTGGGTAAAGCGTTCTTCGCCGGGCATCAGACAGAACTGTTCCATGACTGCATCATCCTTTTTGCTTTTTCTGTGTAAGAAACACAACATCTTCATTCTATCACAAACCGCCCGTGCGCACCATTGACGCTTGCACCAAAAAGCAGACGGAATTTTCGGAGAGAGTGTGCATTGACAAAGAGCAGCTGAACGTCAGTGCTGCCGGCATCGGAGCAGCGATGGACCAATGCAGCGGTCATTCCTCAGCACCGGTCTGGAGCATCTGCGTCTGATGGAACGTATGCGGCGCCGGTCCGATTTACTTCTTCCGTTGCCTGCCTTTTTGCATAGCCCATCCGGGAAAAGTAGACCACCAGCCGCTTGGAGGTCGTTCCGATATTGGGATGATCACTTTCCTGAATATTAAACTGCTCCTGCCAATCAAACACCCATGCGGCAGATCCGGTCGTAGCCTGACAGAAACCGATCACAAAAAACGCCGTAGACATGAAATTCAGCGGGAACACAGCAATTCAACTGTTTAATGCGCTGGCAACAACGTTGAATTGCATATCGAAAATATGCAGTTTTGACGTTACAATGTTTCTTGATTTGCGATCAAAACCTCTTGACAACGGAAACTTTTTTGATTATAGTAGAGCTAACAAATATTAGTTAGCAAAGGGCAAATGAAAATGGAAGACACCAAGCAGCGCATTCTGGAAAAATCTCTGGAACTGTTTTCGACCAAAGGGTATGATGCGGTCAGCGTAGGCGAAATTGCAAAAGCGGTGGGCATCAAGGCTCCGTCGCTTTACAACCATTTCCCCGGCAAGCAGGCCATTTTTGACGCGATTTTGGAGACGACTTCGGTGCACTACCAAAAAGACACCGCTGAGATCTCGGTCCATGTACAGGATTCCCAAAGGGATGTCCCGGTTTTCTCCCACATCTCGGAGGAACTGCTGGTTGAAAAAGTCCGGCAGATTTTCCTCTATTCGCTGCACGATAAAACTATCAGCCAGTTCCGCCGGATGATGACGCTGGAGCAGTTCCGTTCCCCCGAATTTGCCGAACTGCTTTCCAAACGCTATGTAGATTGGATGATCTCCTACCATGCAGGCATCTTCCGTGCGCTGGTTGCAAACGGTGAGCTGCGAAACGAAGACCCTGATACGCTGGCATGGATGTATGTTTCACCGATCATCGTCCTACTGAGCGTTTGTGACCGCCAGCCGGAACGGGAAGCCGAAAGCCTTGCAAAACTGGACGCCCATGTAAGGCTGTTCTTCCGTACCTTTAACATGGAACACGGGGAATAAATCTATCTTTGAATTTTATTTTGTAAGGAGCTTTTTTTGAAACATACAACATTTGCACTGGAGCTTGTGGGCTGACCGGGAGGTCTGGCAAACACCACAAGCCACGCCTCCCGAGGATGAACAGACACAACTCTTCAGGAGGACACTACCATGAATCGTGAAAACAAACGCAAGACCTTTGAAAAAGGTTACTATAAGACCCACGCCTGCAACGATACCTTTACCTGCAAAGTCTGCGGACGGGTCTGCACCCCGCAAAATGCCGGGAGCGACCACCGCAACCATTGCCCCAACTGCCTGTCCAGCCTTCATGTGGACGAAGAACCCGGCGACCGTGCCTCCGACTGCGGCGGCATCATGGAGCCGGTGGCCGTCTGGGTACGCAAGGGCGGCGAGTGGGCCATCATCCACCGCTGCAAACGCTGCGGAAAACTCAGCTCCAACCGGGTGGCAGCAGACGACAACCCCATGAAGCTCATGAGCATTGCCATGAGGCCGCTTTGTGAGCCGCCATTTCCTTTGGACTATATTGAGGAAATGACCGCCTTGATGGGCGGCGATGGGCGGATGCGGTAAGCCGCAGCCAAAAACGGAAAGGTCGCTGTGTCGGAGAAGTGCTCTGCGGCACAGCGGCCTTTTGCAGCTTACCCTCTGATTTTTACAACTTGCGGCTCACAGCGCTGAACGAACAGATCCGGAAAGAAGGTACGAACAATGGATAAAACGGATTGGATACGCTGCCCGAAGTGCGGCAGCAAAACACGCACCATGATCCGGGAGCATACGGTACTGGAAGATTTTCCGCTGTTCTGCCCCAAATGCAGGTATACCTGCGTGATCCGCTTCATGGATGGAAAATTGGAAGAAATTGTGCCGGAGAAGGCATGAAAAAGTATAAAGATAAGGGAGCGTGCTTCGATGGACTATATCAGAGTTACCAAAGAAAACATCGACAAGGAACACATCTGTTGTGCCATGTCCGGCAAACAGAGCCTTGCCAAGAAGGAATGGCTCAAGCAGCGCTTTGAGGAGGGGCTTGTTTTTTACCGCAGTGCAGAGCGGGGCAAATGTTTTATCGAGTACATCCCAGCAGAAAACGCATGGGTGCCCATTGATGCGGCAGGCTGGCTTTATATCAACTGTCTGTGGGTCTCCGGCTCCTTGAAAGGGCACGGCTATTCCAGTGAGTTGCTGGAAGAGTGCCTTCGGGATGCCAAGGCGCAGGGCAAAAACGGTGTTTGCATTCTGTGTGCCGAGGGGCGTAAACGGGAATTCCTCGCTGACCCCAAGTTTTTGACCCATAAGGGCTTCAAGGTTTCGGACATCTCCGATTGCGGCATCAACCTCATGTATCTGCCCCTTGCAGAGAATGCCCAGCCGCCAAAATTCAAGGCCTGCGCCAAGCATCCCAAGGTGGAGGAAAACGGATTTGTCCTCTACTATACCGACCAGTGCCCCTACACCTATTATTGGGTGCCAAAGGTGCAGGAGGCTGCAAAGGAACATGGGATCCCGTTCAAAGCCATCCACATCACCGAGAAAGAGACGGCACAGAATGTGCCCGCACCGGTTACAACATACGCATTGTTCCGGGATGGGAAGTTTGTGACCCAGAGCATCCAGTCGGACAAGAAATTTTTGAAATTGGCAGCAGAATAATTGAATCAGGTAAGACGCCAGACGCTCAGACGCAATGCAGCCCATAGAATGGGGGTGTGCTGCGTTTTTATTTTGGAGAGGATTTTGTATGGAAGAAATTGTTGTATATGTTCACGGAAAGGGCGGCCCGGCACAAGAGGCCGAGCATTATAAAGCACTATTCCCTGATTGTGAAGTAATTGGCTTTGACTATCGCTCACAAACTCCATGGGAAGCTACGGAGGAATTTCCCGGATTTTTTGCGGCAGTGCGGAAACGCTGTGAGAAGCTCACACTGGTGGCAAATAGCATCTGCTGATTTTCAAGATGAAGCAATTTGAGGCGTAATATGGTTGGCGGACAAGTGAGCTACAGGCCATTGAGATGTAGCTCACTTGGGGCTCAGATGTATCGCATCCCGATCCACAATAAAATACGACATAACGTAAAAGCGCAACTTCTACTCTCGATGAATGGAAGATGCGCTTTTTATGTTTGACAACAAGTTATAGATTGACAAGAGAACGCATACACGATAAACTTTATATAGTATCATATAAATCAGAAGGAGGCCAAACCATGAGTGTCAAATACACTACCCCTGCCCAACACAAGAGCAACCTCCGCAATGTGTACGGCACCTTTGCCATTGAGGGTATGACCATCAGCAAAGATACACGCAGCAACCTTGACCGCATTGGCAACGGTCAGGCCAGCTATCAGCAAATCGTGAATGAACTGCGTGCAAAGTATGCGAAGAAGGACTGATTATGTTCTCAAAGTATGATGTCTACACCACAGTGCAGTCCATGTACTGCTAGGGCAGCAATTCT
>CAKSWG010000022.1 GCA_934511465.1 uncultured Faecalibacterium sp.
TCCGAATAACGGGTGGTGATATCACCGGTCTTGCGGGTGGCAAAGAACTTCATGGGCAGATGGAAGATGTGCCCGAAGTAGCCCAGCATCAGCGGGATATCGATCTTGATGGACAGGTGGATCAGCACCCACTGCCGCACAAAACCCACCAGTGTATTGGTGAGGCTGACCATACTGAACACGATGATCAGTGTGACCAGCAGATTGTTCAGCCCGTAGGGCAGCACCTCGTCCATCAGGATCTTGTTGAACATGGAGGACGCAATGCCCAGAACGGTGGTGATCAGGGATGCAAAAATGGCGTAGAAGAAGAGTTTCTTCTGCGGCAGCAGCAGCTCGATGTACCGCTTGAACATGCCGCCCTTTTCCACCTTGCCGCCCTTGAACTCCGAGGTGGGGTTCATCAGCAGCAAAACGCCGGTAAAGCTCTTGTAGAACTCGTCCAGACTGACCTTTTTCAGCTCCGTGGCAGGGTCGCCGATCACAACGTAATCCTTGCACTTGTGCTTTTTGGCGTTCTTCTCGTCTTCCTTGACGGATTCGGCCTCTTTGAGCATGTGCTTGCGGCGCTCGGCATCGTCCTTGATGGTGGTCTTTTTAAAGACGACCACAAAGTGGGCCATGCCCTGCTCCGTAATGACCTGCGCAATGCAGGGCAGTGAGAAGTCGCTCAGGAAATTTTCACGGTCCACGCGAACCGCGGCGGTGGAAAAGCCCAGTTCGTTTGCGGCCTTTTGCAAACCAACGAGGTTCGTGCCTTTCAGGTCGGTGCCCATCATATCGCGCAGGCGTGTGATGGTGACCTCCTTTTTGTAATGGAGGCACACCATTGCGAGGCAGGCAGCCGCACAGTCGGTGGTGTCATGCTGCCGGACATAGGTATAACGCATAGATGCTTCCTTTGATCATATACAAATTTATTCAAACAGCCGCAGGCCATCCCCGGAAGAACGACATGCGGCAGATCTGACGACATAAAAAGGACCGGACCTGCGCAGGACAGCGCAAAAAAGATGCCCTGCGTACCGGACTTTGGAAACGCAGACGGAAATAACCAAAGTTCATAAGGCAGTATACCACAATGTGACATCTTCTTCAAGTGGTCAATTTTTAAGAAATCATTAAGGCTGATTCTTTTTTTGGCCTGAACACTGCGTTTTTCGTGCGCAGCGCCCGGCAGCGGCCCGCCGCCCGAAAGCTGGAATTTTGGTGCGGACGACAGAGCATCGCCGGGCAAAGAAAAAAGAGCAATGTTTGCGGAAACATTGCTCTGTACAGCGCCTCTTGCCTGACTCGAACAGGCGACACCCTGATTAACAGTCAGGTGCTCTAACCGACTGAGCTAAAGAGGCATATCTATTTGTGACTGCAAGAAATATTATACCGCATAAGAGCGCCTTTTGCAAGCATTTTTTTGCAAAAGCGGAAATTTTTTGCAAAACAAAAGCCCTGCGGCGCTTTTGAAACGCCGCAGGGCTGTAAATGCATATTATATAAGGTGCAAAGAACTTACTTCAACTTGCTCTTGGCCTTCATGCGCTGCTCGTGGTTCAGGATCTGCTTGCGGATGCGCAGGTTCTCGGGGGTGACCTCCAGCAGCTCGTCCTGTGCAAGGAACTCCAAGCAGCCTTCCAGACTCAGCTTGCTGATGGGGATCAGGCGCAGAGCATCATCGGAGCCGGATGCACGGGTGTTGGTGAGGTGCTTGGTCTTGCAGACGTTGACGTCCACATCCTCGCCGGATGCAGTGTAGCCAATGACCATGCCTTCGTACACCTTTTCACCGGCGCCCACCAGCAGGGTGCCGCGCTGCTGCGCATTGAACAGGCCGTAGGTGACAGCCTCGCCGGTCTCAAAGCTGACCAGAGAACCGGTGGAGCGGTTGGCGATCATGCCGGCCCAGACGTCGTAACCGTCAAAGATCTGGTTGATGATGCCTTCGCCGTGGGTATCGGTGAGGAACTGGTTGCGGTAGCCGAACAGGCCGCGGCTGGGCATACGGAACTCCAGACGCACACGGTCGGTGCCCAGCGACTCCATCTGCTGCAAAATGGCCTTGCGCTGGCCCAGACCGGTCATGACGGCACCCTGATACTGGGTGGGCACATCGATAACGACATGCTCCATGGGCTCGTAGGTCTTGCCGTCGATCACCTTGGTCAGAACGTGCGGGGGAGAGACCTGAAGCTCGTAACCTTCGCGGCGCATGGTCTCGATCAGGATGGACAGGTGCATCTCACCACGGCCCATGACGCGGAAGGAATCGGTGGTGGCGGAATCTTCCACCTTCAGAGCCACGTCCTTCAGCAGTTCCTTCTGAAGACGGTCACGGATCTGGCGGCTGGTGACATACTTGCCCTCACGGCCGGCCAGCGGGCTGTCGTTGACCGAGAAGGTCATTTCCACGGTGGGGTCGTTGATCTTCACAAAGGGCAGCGGCTCTACATTGGAGGGGCTGCACAGGGTATTGCCGATGGTCACATCGGGCAGGCCGGAGAAGGCCACGATGTCGCCTGCGGTGATGTTATCGCAGGGCTGACGGCCGTTGGCCTGAAAATCGTACAGCTTGGTCAGGCGGCCGCGCATCTTCAGGTCGGGGTTGTGCCAGTCGCAGACGACAACTTCCTCGCCCACCTTGGCGATGCCGTTCTGGATGCGGCCGATGCCGATGCGGCCCACGAAGTCGTTGTAGTCCACAGAGGACACCAGCATCTGGAAGGGAGCCTCCGGGTCGCCCTCAGGCGGCTTGATGGTGCTCAGCAGGGTGTCGAACAGAGGGATCAGGTCGGTGCCGGGCACATCCGGGTCCAAGCTGGCGGTGCCGTCGCGGCCGCAGCAGAACAGCATGGGGCAGTCCAGCTGCTCGTCGGTGGCGCCCAGATCCATCAGCAGGTACAGCACTTCGTCAATGACTTCCTTGATGCGGGCGTCCGGACGGTCGATCTTGTTGATGGCCACCACCAAACTCAGGTTCTGCTGCAAAGCCTTTTGCAGCACGAAACGGGTCTGGGGCATGCAGCCCTCGGCGGCGTCCACCAGCAGCAGCACGCCGTTGACCATCTTCAGCACGCGCTCCACCTCGCCGCCAAAGTCGGCGTGGCCCGGGGTGTCGACGATGTTGATCTTGACGCCCTTGTAGGTGCAGGAGCAGTTCTTGGCCAGAATAGTGATGCCGCGCTCACGCTCGATATCGCCGCTGTCCATCACGCGCTCGGCCACGGCCTGATTGTCGCGGAAAGCGCCGCTCTGACGCAGCAGGGCATCCACCAGCGTGGTCTTGCCGTGGTCAACGTGAGCGATAATGGCAACGTTGCGCAAATCGTTACGAACCATAAAATTCAACCTCTCTATTATTAAAACTCATAAAATACGAACGAACGTCATACAAACCTAAGTTTATAACACAAGAGGGTGGTTTGTCAAGATTGTATAAAAATTTTTTCAGCCTTTCGGCAGAATGCCCGAGAAAAGCGCTGCGATTTGTGCGGCGTGTACCTTTAAAATATGCTATACTAAGGGCACAGATACAAAACCGGAGGTGTTTTGCATGAAAATCATGTTTCTGGGCGCGAACCATGAGGTCACAGGCAGCTGCACGCTGATCGAAGCGGCCGGACGGCGCTTTCTGATCGACTGCGGCATGGAGCAGGGCAAGGATGTCTATGAGAACCAGCCCATCCCGGTGGCACCCGGCGAGATCGACTGGGTGTTGGCCACCCATGCCCACATCGACCACACCGGCATGCTGCCGCTGCTGGTGCGCAACGGCTTCCGGGGCAGGATCTATGCCACGAACCCTACGGTGGAGCTGTGCGGCATCATGCTGCGTGATTCGGCGCACATTCAGGAATTTGAAGCCGAGTGGAAAAACCGCAAGGGCCAGCGCTCCGGCGCAGAACCGGTGGAGCCCATGTACACCGTGCAGGACGCCGAAGCGGCCATGAAGCTGTTCGTGGGCGTGGATTATGAGCGGCGTGTGGAGCTGGCGCCGGGCATTGAGATCCGGTTCGTGGATGTGGGCCACCTGCTGGGCTCGGCCAGCATTGAGCTGTGGATCACCGAGGGGGCGAATACCACCAAACTGGTGTTCTCCGGCGATATCGGCAACTTGGACCAGCCCATCATCAAGGACCCCACCTACATTAAAGATGCGGACTATGCCTTTATGGAGTCCACCTACGGCGACCGCAGCCATGGCCCGAAGCCGGATTATGTGAACGAGCTGGCAAAAATTTTGCAGCGCACCTTCGACCGCGGCGGCAATGTGGTGATCCCCAGCTTTGCGGTGGGCCGCACGCAGGAGATGCTCTACTTCATCCGCGCGATCAAGGAAAAAGGGCTCGTCAAGGGCCACGGCAATTTCCCCGTGTACATCGACAGTCCGCTCGCCATCGAAGCAACGCGCATTTTTAAGGATACTGACCCGAACTGCTTTGATGCGGAGACCCGCGCACTGCTGGAAAAAGGCATCGACCCCATCACCTTCCCGGGCCTGCGCGTCACCGTTACCAGCGAGGAATCCCGCATGATCAACGCCGACCGTGTGCCCAAAGTCATTCTCTCGGCCAGCGGCATGTGCGAAGCGGGCCGCATCCGCCACCACCTCAAGCACAACCTCTGGCGGAAGGAATGCACCATCCTGTTCGTGGGCTATCAGGCGGTGGGCACGCTGGGCCGCACCCTGCTGGAGGGTGCCGCGACGGTCAAGCTGTTCGGCGAGCCCATCGAGGTGCAGGCGGAGCTGTGCCAGCTCACCGGCATGTCCGGCCACGCGGACAGGGAAGGGCTGCTGCGCTGGATCGATGCCTTTGAACAGAAGCCTAAGCGTGTATTTGTGATGCACGGCGACGACGAGACGGAAGACCGCTTTGTGGAGACCCTGACCGAGCAGGGCTTTACCGCCTGCGCGCCCTACAACGGGGCCCAGTGGGCCATTGGTGCCGAGGGCGCCGTCTGCTTGCAGGAGGGCAGCCGGGTGCGCATCGAGCATAAGGCCGGCGAGGGCCAGAGCCGTGCCGCCAGCGTGTTCCAGCGGCTGGTCAGCGCCGGCAAGCGGCTGCTGCGGGTCATCGAGCACAACGAGGGCGGTGCCAACAAGGATCTGGCCAAATTTGCAGACCAGATCAACGCCCTGTGCGACAAGTGGGACCGATAAGACAAAACAAAAGCACCGTGACCCAGGAGGCCACGGTGCTTTTTGCATGGAGCGGGCAATGGGAATCGAACCCACCTCCTCAGCTTGGAAGGCTGATATACTAGCCGATGTACGATGCCCGCATTTACGAACGATATTATAGCATGTTCCGACCCAAATGTCCAGCCCGAATTTGCGCGGCGGGGCTGTTCATAAAACCTTCAGCAATTTCTGGGCAGATTTGCTGTTTACTTTATGCGGGTTTTATTGTAAAATACACTTGAGTAACAATGCCGGGCGCAAAACCCGGAAGAATAGAATCAGGTGGTGTTTGGATTATGGCATTGAAATATCAGCGTATCCTTTTAAAGATCAGCGGCGAAGCACTGGGCGGCGAAAAAGGCATGGGCTTTGACGAGCCCACCATGGACGCCATCTGCGGCGGCGTCAAGAAAGCCCACGATCTGGGGGTGCAGATCGGCATCGTGGTGGGCGGCGGCAACTTCTGGCGCGGCCGTTCCAGCGGCAAGATGGAGCGCACCCTTGCCGATAAGATCGGCATGCTGGCAACCGTGATGAACGCACTGGCCGTCTCCGACAAGCTGGAGCAGCTGGGTGTGCCCACCGAGGTGTTCACCTCCATCACCATGCCGCAGGTGGCACAGCCCTTTACCCGCAAGGATGCCCTGCGCGCCATGGGCGAGGGCAAGATCGCCGTGTTTGGCGGCGGCACCGGCAACCCGTTCTTCTCCACCGATACGGCCACCGCGCTGCGTGCGGTCGAGGTGAGCGCAGACGTGATGTTCAAGGCCACCATGGTGGACGGCGTCTACGACAAGGACCCCCACAAGTACCCGGACGCCAAAAAGTACGATACCCTTACCTTTACCAAGGTGCTGGAAGACCAGCTGGCTGTTATGGACGGCACCGCAGCCACCTTGTGCCGTGACAACAAACTGCCCATCCTTGTGTTCGATCTGGCCGACCCGGACAACATTGCCCGTGCCGTGCAGGGCGAAAATGTGGGTACACTGGTGTACGAGGGCTGAAACGCCCGCAGCAGACATACATTATAGGGCAGGCACCGCTGTGCGGCCCTGAGATAAAAAGGAACAGGAGACTACCACAATGAGCAGCAACACCAAGGTTTACGAAGAAAAGATGAAGAGCTCTGTCGAGCATCTGGGCCGCGAGCTGGCCGCTGTGCGTGCAGGCCGCGCAAACCCCGCTGTGCTGGATAAGGTCAGCGTGGATTACTACGGTGCACCCACTCCCATCCAGCAGGTGGCATCCGTGGCCGTTACCGAGGCCCGCACCCTGACCATCACCCCGTGGGACCGCACCCTGCTGCGTGCCATCAGCAAGGCCATCATGGCCAGCGATGTGGGCATCACCCCCATTGATGACGGCCAGACCATCCGCCTGAACTTCCCGGCTCCCACCGAGGAGCGCCGCAAGCAGCTGGCTAAGGAAGTTTCCAAGCTGGGTGAGGATGCTAAGGTGGCCGTGCGCAACATCCGCCGCGATGCTATGGATAAGGCCAAGGCCATGAAGAAGTCCGGCGAGCTGACCGAGGACAGCCAGAAGACCATGGAAGAGGACGTCCAGAAGCTGACCGATAAGTATATCAAGAACATTGACGCTGCCGTGGAAGAAAAGCAGAAGGAGATCATGTCCGTCTGATCGGCTGCGCAAAGCTGAAAAACGCAAGGTGCCGTGCGCTGGCGGGGAAGCTGCTTTCCGGAACGATGAAAGCGGGCTGCTGTGGTGCGCGGCACTTTTGTTGAGGGCGGCGCTGCTGCCGGGAGGAAACAATGGCACATCCCAAAGAATTTGCCGAGGGGCTTTCCATCGGCATCATCATGGATGGCAATGGCCGCTGGGCCAAGAAACGCGGCCTGCCGCGCACAGCCGGCCATAAGCGGGGCGCGGAGGTGTTCAGTGATATCGCGGATTACTGCGATGAACTGGGCGTGGCGTCGGTATACTTCTATGCCTTCTCCACCGAGAACTGGAAGCGCCCGCTGGAAGAAGTGAACGCCATCATGCGGCTGTTCGGTGAGTATCTGCTCAAGGGCTTTGACTACAAGAACCGCAATGTCCGCATCCGGTTCATGGGCGACCGTACCGTGCTGGACCCCCAATTGCAGGAGCTGATGAACAAGCTGGAAGCGGATTCTGCGGTCAAGACCGGCATGACCCTGAACATTGCCATCAACTACGGCGGCCGCCCGGAGATCGTGCGGGCGGCGCAGCAGCTGGCAGCAAAGGCAGCGGCAGGGGAGCTCCGTCCCGAGGAGATCACCGAGCAGATGCTCAGCGATGCCATGTACACCGCCGGCCAGAAGGACCCGGATCTCATCCTGCGCCCCAGCGGCGAAAAGCGGCTGTCCAACTTCATGCTGTGGCAGGCGGCTTATTCCGAGCTGGTGGAAATGGACGTTCTGTGGCCGGATTTTACCCGCAGCGATCTGGACACCGCCATTGAGGAATTCAATCACCGTTCCCGCCGGTTCGGCGGTTTGTAAATCACGCAGACAGCCCTGCAAGCGTGCAGGGACCGGACGGCCCGGCAGCACTGCTGCCGGGGCCAGACTGCCAAGAGAGGGGCGTGGCACCCGGCCGGGAAAAAGGAGACCCAATCTATGAAAACACGCGTTATTACGGCAATCGTGGGCATCGTTGTATTGATCGGCGTCATGTTCACGTTTGACACACTGATCTTCAATCTGGTCATTGCGGCCATTACCCTGATCGCCATCCACGAAATTTACAATGCCCTCGGCTTTGAAAAGAAAGACTGGCTGATGTATGCCGTGATGGTACCCTATACCTTGCTGGTCATGTTCTCCAACTACAGCGTTATGCGGAAGCTGGTCATGCCGGTAAGCTTTGTGCTGGTCACGTTTTACGCCATCTATCTGGTGGTGCGCAACGGCACCATCAGCTACCAGAAAGCCAGCGGCCTGCTGGTGTTTTCGGGCATTGTGATCTTCTGCTTCTATTCGTTTATCCTGCTCAAGGAGCGGCTCCCGGTGGAGCAGTACGGCTATGACGCAATGTTCTTTATCCTGCTCATCCTCTGCTTTGCATGGGGCGGCGATACCTGCGCCTACTTTGCGGGCCGCGCATTCGGCAAGCACAAGCTGTGCCCGGTGGTCAGCCCCAAAAAGACGGTGGAAGGTGCCATTGGCGGCGTGCTGGGCACGATGGTGTTTGGCGTGATCGCAACGCTGGTTTACTCGGTGGCTGCCGACCGTATGGAAGAGTTCACCCGCACCAACATCGGCGTTTCGCTGTATGTGGTCATTGCCCTGCTGGCCTGTGTGGCGGCGGTGCTGGGTATCTACGGCGATTTGTTCGCCAGCGTGGTCAAGCGCCAGTGCGGCATCAAGGATTACGGCACCATTTTCCCGGGGCACGGCGGCATTCTGGACCGGTTTGACAGCGTGATGTTTATTGCACCGTTCGTTACCATGGTGATCACGGCGGTGTTCTACCGGTAAAGGGGGGAAGTGTGATGCCAAAAAAGATTACTCTGCTGGGCTCCACCGGTTCCATCGGCACCCAGAGTCTGGATGTTGTCCGGGCACAGGGGTACGAGGTGTTCGGCCTTTCTGCCCACAGCCATGTGGATAAAATTTTGCAGCAGATCGCACAGTTCCACCCGCGCTATGTCTGCATGACCGACCCGGATGCCGCCCGCAGGCTGGATGCAGAGCTTGCAGGCCGCGCAGATGCGCCCCGGCTGCTGATCGGGCCGGAGGGTCTCAAGCAGCTGGCTGCACTGGATGGCACGGATGTGGTGCTGAATAGCGTGGTGGGCATTGCGGGCCTTGGCGCCAGCCTGTGCGCCATTGAGAGCGGGCACGATCTGGCCCTTGCCAACAAGGAGAGCCTTGTCACCGGCGGCCATCTGGTCACGCAGGCCGTGGCAAAGCACGGTGTGAAACTGCTGCCCGTGGACAGCGAGCACTCGGCCATTTTCCAGTGCTTGCAGGATAAGGAGAGCGCCCCCAGCCTGACCAAAATTCTGCTCACGGCTTCCGGCGGGCCCTTCTTTGGCATGAAAACGGAAGAGCTGCGCGGCAAGACCAAGGCCGATGCCCTCAAGCATCCCAATTGGAACATGGGTGCCAAGATCACCATCGATTCTGCCACCCTGATGAACAAGGGGCTGGAACTGATCGAGGCGGTGTGGCTGTTCGGCCTGCCGCCGGAAAAGATCCAGATCGTGGTGCAGCGCCAGAGCATCGTACACTCGGCGGTGCAGTTCAGCGACAATTCGGTGATCGCCCAGCTGGGCGTGCCGGATATGCGCATCCCCATCCAGTACGCGCTCACCTACCCCAAGCGTGTGCCCGGCGTTGTGCCGGAGCTGGACTTTGCCGCGCTGAAGGTGCTCACCTTTGATGTGGCGGACGATGAGACCTTCCGGTGCCTTGCCGCCTGCAAAAAGGCCATCAAAAAGGGCGGCCTTGGCCCCTGTGCCGCCAACGGCGCCAACGAGGAAGCGGTCAGACTCTTCTTGGAGGACAAGATCGGCTTCCTTGATATTGGCCGTCTGGTGGAAGCGGTGGTGGACAGCGACAGCTTTGGCGGCGATTATACCCTCAGCGATGTGTACGAGTGCGACCGCATGGCACGGGAATTCGTGCGCGCACGTCTTTGAGAAGTTGTTTTCGTAAGCAGGGTGCACCGAATGGCGAGAGTTTTTGCTGGCAGACAAGGCGATTTTCCGCAGCAATCCTGACGGATTGCAAGGGAAAACAACGCAGTATGCTGGCAAAAAGACCGTTCAGACGGGGTGCAATGCTTATGAAAACGACTTCTAAGCTTTAGGAGACGCAATGTCGATTTTTATTACCCTGATCACAGCACTGATCGTGTTCAGTGCTGTGATCGCCATCCATGAGTTCGGGCATTTTACGGTGGCAAAGCTCTGCGGCATTCAGGTCAACGAGTTTTCCATCGGCATGGGCCCAGCGCTGCGGAAGAAAATTTATAAGGGCACCCAGTACAGCCTGCGTGCGCTGCCGGTGGGCGGCTATGTGGCGCTGGAAGGCGAGGAGAGCCCCGAGAGCCAGCAGGCCGAAGCCGCCCGCGACGAGCGGGAAGCAGAGGACACAAACCCTGTCCCGCCGGAGCAGCGCACCGGCATCCCTTTGAACGAGGCACCGGTATGGCAGCGGGTGCTGGTGATGGTGGCCGGTGCCTTTATGAATTTTGTGCTGGGTTTTGTGGTGCTGACCGTCCTTGTGGCAGCACAGGAGGGGGCCATTACCAGCAAGACCATCTATTCCGTTGACGATGGTGCCCTCTGCGGGCAGACCGGCTTGCAGGCGGGCGATGAGATCGTTGCCGTAAATGGCCGGCGCTGCTTTGTGGCCAACGACATCCTTTATGAGCTGGTGCGCACCGAAGCCTATCGCGCCGATTTTACGGTCAAGCGGGATGGCCGGAAGGTGGAGCTGCCGGACGTGCAGTTCGACACCTGGCAGGACGAGGACGGCCAGACCCACATGAGCCTTGGCTTTGTGGTGTACGGCATCCGGAAAACACCGCGCAGCGTGTTAAAGGAAGCATGGAACAGTACGCTGTATTACGGGCGCATCGTGTTCACTTCGCTGGCAGACCTTGTGCGCGGGCGGGAGAGCATCAACAATCTCTCCGGCCCGGTGGGCATCGTGACAGCCATTGGTCAGGCGGCAAGCTACGGCTGGCAGGACCTGCTGGAGCTGCTGGCCCTCATCACCATCAATCTGGGCGTATTCAACCTGCTGCCCTTCCCGGCGCTGGACGGCGGCAAGGTGGTGTTTCTGATCATTGAGGGCGTCACGGGCCATGCAGTGCCGGAAAAGCTGCAAGGTTCGCTGACCATCGGCGCATTTGCGCTGCTGTTCGGCCTGATGCTTTTTGCAACCTACAATGATATCATCCGGCTTCTGACCGGTGCCATGTAAACAGAAAGGGGAGCCTTATGCGGCAGTTGAAACGGGAAGTAAAGATCGGCAATGTGACCATCGGCGGCAACAACCCCATTGCGGTGCAGACGATGCTCAATGTGCCGGTGGAGGATATCGCGGGCAATGTGGCGCAGGCAAAGCGGTGCGAAGCCGCCGGCTGCCAGATCCTGCGGGTGACCTGCCCCAGCCCGGCAGATGCAAAGTGCATCGAGGCCGTCAAGAATGCCGTGAACATCCCCATCGTGGCAGACATCCATTTTGACTACAAGGCCGCACTGGCCTGTGCGGATGTGGGTGTGGATAAGATCCGCATCAACCCCGGCAACATTGGTAGCGACGACCGGGTCAAAGCCGTGGTGGACGCCTGCCGGCAGAAGAACATCCCTATCCGCATCGGTGTGAACGGCGGCAGTCTGGAAAAGCACATCCTTGCAAAATACGGCGCACCCACGCCGGAAGCCATGGTGGAAAGCGCACTGTATCATGTGCGTCTGCTGGAAAAGTTCGATTTCAACAACATCGTTATTTCCATCAAGAACTCCAATGTGCCCCGCATGATGGAGGCCTACCGCCAGCTCAGCGCCGTCACGGATTACCCGCTGCATGTGGGCGTTACCGAAGCCGGTACCTACCAGATGGGTCTGCTCAAGAGCGGCATGGGCATCGGCGGCATGCTGCTGGAGGGCATTGGCGATACCATCCGCGTCTCGCTGGCGGCAGAGCCGGAAAAGGAAGTGGAAGCCGGCTACAACATCCTGCGCGCCGTGGGCTTCCCGGTGGCGGGCCCGGAGGTGATCACCTGCCCCACCTGTGGCCGCACCCAGTACCCCTGCACCGAGATCGCCAACGAGGTGGAAAAACGACTGCAAGGCTGCAAAAAATCCATCAAGGTTGCCGTGATGGGCTGCGTGGTCAACGGCCCGGGCGAAGCCCGCGAAGCCGATATCGGCATTGCCGGCGGCAAGGGCGAGGCGGTGCTGTTCATCCACGGCAAGCCCATCAAAAAGCTGACCGGAGACAACATCCTCGACCAGTTCATGGATGAAATTTATAAACTGTAATTTTGCTTTTTTCACAGCTGCCACACCTGCAAAAACGGGTGCGGCAGTTTGTGCTGTATAAAAAGGAGTACCATTCGTGACACCACTCGTATCCAACCTGTGGCCGCAGTTTATGGCGGACCCGGCGTTTGCCTCCTGTTTCGGGCAGGTGATCGTTGAGCACGCGCAGATGCTGCGGCAGGAGCGGCAGGTCATTTTTACCCTGCGCAGCGGCGCACCGCTGGACAAAAACCTCTGCGCCCGGCTGCTGGCATCGTTGCAGCCGGATTATGACGGTTTTGAGCTGCGCATCCACAATCTGTTCGGTTATGCCATGCTGGACGAAGCTGCCCTGCGGGACCTGATGGAGGAAATGAAGCGGGACGGTGTGCCCATCAACGGTTTTCTGGACCGGTGCACCATTGGCATCACCGGCCAGAGAATCGCCATCGGCGTGCGGCACGGCACCAAGTTTTTGCAGGAGATGGGCTTTGAAAAGCTGCTGGCCGAGCGTGTAGCGGCCCATACCGGGGTAAAGCCGCAGGTGACGCTGCAAAGCGCTGTGAGCGAGGCCGAGCAGCACCAGATGGAAGAAAAGCTGGAGCGCAAGATCGCGCCGCCGGTGGTCAAGTTTGAGAAAAAGAACACCGCACCGTCCATCAAGGTGGAGGGTCTGGACCTGACCGACAAGCCCGTTACCATCTTCCACGGCAAAATGTTCAACCCCAAAAACCTCACGCCGCTGAAAGACCTTGGCGGCGAAGGCGGCAAATGCACCATCTGGGGCGATGTGTTCTTCTCGGAGGTCAAGGGTAACTTCCGCAAAATTTATACGGTCTCCATCACCGATTATCAGGGCTCCATCAACCTGAAGATCCGCGCGCAGGAAGGGGAGGACTGCTCCAAGTGGGAGAGCCTTGGCAAAGGCACCACCCTCATTGTGCGCGGCGACTGCTCCTACGACAAGTACGAGCACGATTATATCGTCTACCCTTACGATGTGCTCATTGTGGAGCGCAAAAAGCGGGAGGATACCGCACCGGTCAAGCGGGTGGAGCTGCATCTGCATACCAAGCTTTCCAGCATGGACGGCTTCTGCGACCCCGGCGGCATCGTCAAGCTGGCCCACCGCATGGGGCATCCGGCCATTGCCATCACCGACCACGGTGTGTGTCAGGGCTATCCGGAAGCCATGCTGGCAGCGGACGATATCCATAAATCCGATCCGGATTTCAAGTTGATCTATGGATGCGAAGCCTACTTTGTGGACGACATGATCCCCTGCGTGTACGGCGTGAAGGATCAGCCGCTGGACGGGGAGTTCTGTGTCTTTGATACCGAGACCACCGGCCTTGACCCGGGCGTGGAGTATATGACCGAGATCGGTGCCGTCATCGTGAAAAACGGCGAGGTTGTGGAGGAATTTGATACCTTTGTCAAGCCCGGCAAGCCCATCACTCCCAAGATCACCGAGCTGACCGGCATCACCAACGAAATGGTGGCGGATGCTCCCGGCGAAAAGGAAGCGCTGGAAGCCTTCCTCCAATTTGCGGGGGACCGCATCCTTGTGGGCCACAATGTCCACGCCTTTGATATGCGTTTCCTGCGCGCTGCTGCCAAGCGCAGCGGCATCAAGCTGGAGCCGACCTATATCGATACCCTGACCATGGCGCAGGCCATGTATCCGGGCCTGCACAACTACAAGCAGGGTACCATCAACAAGCACTTGGAGCTGCCCGCCTACGAAGCCCACCGCGCCTGCGAGGACTCCGCCGCGCTGGGCCGCATCTTCGGGGTCATGCTGAAGGATCTGGAAGAAAAGCAGGTGACAAAGGTCAGCGAGATCAACACCGGCCTTGGCGGCAACCGCGAGGTGCTGAAAAAGAAGTATTACCACCTCATCATTCTGGTCAAAAACCAGATGGGCCTGAAAAATCTGTACAAGATCGTCAGCGAAGCCCATGTGAACTACTTCTTCAAAAAGCCCCGGGTGCCGCGCAGCCTTTTGAACAAATACCGCGACGGCCTGCTGCTCACTTCGGCCTGCGAAGCCGGCGAGCTGTACCGCGCCATCGTGGATGGAACCAGCTATGAGGAACTGAAAAAGATCGCCTCCTACTACGACATCCTTGAGATCCAGCCGCTGGGCAACAATGCCTACATGGTGCGGGACGGCAAGGTGGACAGCGAGGAGAACATCAAAAACTTCAACCGCACTGTCATTAAGCTGGGCGAGGACCTGCATAAGCCGGTGATCGCCACCGGCGACGTGCACTTTACCGAGCCGGAAGATGCGGCCTACCGCGCGGTCTTGCAGGCGGGCAACGGCTTCAAGGATGCGGACAACCAGCCGCCGCTGTTCTTCCGCACCACGCAGGATATGCTGGCGCAGTTCTACTATCTGCCCAAGGAAAAAGCCTACGAGGTGGTAGTCAAGAACCCCCGCAAGATCGCGGCCATGATCGACAACAATGTGCGCGCCATCCCGCGCGGCACCTACCCGCCCAGCATCGAGGGTGCAGAGCAGCAATTGCGCGATGCTACGTGGGAACATGCCAAGCGCGATTACGGCGACCCCCTGCCCGAGATCGTGGAAAAGCGTTTGCAGAAGGAGCTGGACTCCATCTGCGGCCACGGCTACGCGGTGCTGTACGTGATCGCGGTCAAGCTGGTGGCCTACTCCAACGCGGGCGGCTATCAGGTGGGCAGCCGTGGTTCGGTCGGCTCGTCGGCCGTGGCCCACTTCTCCGGCATCTCGGAGGTGAACAGTCTGCCGCCCCACTATCGCTGCCCCAAGTGCAAGCACAGCGAGTTCATCACCGACGGCAGCGTGGATGACGGCTTTGACCTGCCGGATAAAAACTGCCCCCACTGCGGCACCCGGATGCTGGTGGACGGCCACGACATCCCCTTCGAGACCTTCCTCGGCTTCTACGGCGACAAGGAGCCGGATATCGACCTGAACTTTTCCGGCGAATACCAGTCCAATGTGCACCGTTACACCGAGGAGTTGTTCGGCAAAGCCAACGTGTTCAAGGCGGGCACCGTGTCCGGTATTCAGGACAAAACGGCCTACGGCTATGTGAAAAAGTATCTGGACGAGCGTGGCCGCACCGTGAACCATGCCGAGGAGAACCGCCTGACGCTGGGCTGCACCGGCGTCAAGCGCACCACGGGTCAGCACCCCGGCGGCATGGTGGTCGTGCCGGACACCTACGAGATCTACGATTTCTGCCCCATCCAGCACCCGGCGGACGACGTGGCAGGCGGCCTGCTGACCACCCACTTCGAGTTCAAGTATCTGCACGATACCCTGCTCAAGCTGGACGAGCTGGGCCACGATATGCCCACCTTCTACAAGTATTTTGAGGAGTACACCGGCATTCCCATCGACAGCATCCCCATGAACGACCCCAAGGTGTACAGCCTGCTGACCAGCCCGGAAGCACTGGGTGTGACGCCGGAGCAGATCGACAGCCAGACCGGCACCTTCGGCATCCCGGAAATGGGCACCAACTTCGTGCGCGGCATGCTGGTAGAAGCACGGCCCAAGAACTTTTCGGAGCTGATCCAGATCTCGGGCCTTTCCCACGGCACCGATGTGTGGACCGGCAACGCGGACGAGCTGATCCGCAGCGGCACCTGCACCATTGCAGAGGTCATCGGCTGCCGTGACAGCATCATGCTGTACCTGCTGCGCAAAGGGCTGGAACCCAAAATGGCCTTTGACATCATGGAGGCTGTGCGTAAGGGCAAGGTGGCCAAAGGCGGCTTCAAGGACGGTTGGGAGGAAGCCATGCGGGAGCACGAGGTGCCGGACTGGTACATCGAGAGCTGCCGCAAGATCAAATATATGTTCCCCAAGGCCCACGCCGTGGCCTACCTGATGAGTGCCATTCGCCTGATGTGGTTCAAAATTTACCGCCCGCCGGAGTTCTATGCGGTGTACTTTACCGTGCGCGGCGACGATATCGACTATGAGGCCGCTGTGGGCGGCGCGGCAGTGGCCCGCGCCCACATGGAAGAGGTCAAGCGCCGCCTGAAGGAAGAAAAGAACGCCAAGGACGAAGATGTGCTGGTCAGCTTGCAGCTGGTGAATGAGATGCTGGTGCGCGGCTACGAGTTTTTGCCCATTGAGCTGGGCAAGAGCCGCGGCTCCAAGTATGTGGTGGAGGATGGCAAGGTGCGCCTGCCCTTCTGCGCGTTGAAGGGCTTGGGTGGTGCCGCCGCCGAAGCGCTGGAAAAGGCCACCATCCACGGCGAAGAGTATATCTCGGTGGAGGAGCTGCAACAGGCATCCGGCGTTGGCAGCAGCATTCTGGACCGCCTGCGTCAGGTGGGTGCTCTGGGCAGCCTACCGGAGAGCAGTCAGGTGAGCTTCTTCTGATAGGACAAAACAAAAAACCTCTGCATCGGGCGCGCGGCCCATTGCAGAGGTTTTTATTTTGCGTTTCAAGCGTCAGCAGGGAAGTTTACTCCACGCTGATCATATAATAGTAAACGGGCTGACCGCCGCGGATGTGGCTGACTTCAACGTGGTTCGGGCACTTTGCCTTTACGATCTCGGTCACTTTCTCGGCGTCCTCATCGCTCACGTCGCAGCCGGAAATGATGGTGACGAAGCTGGAATCCTTCTTGCACATGCCGCGTGCCAGACGGTAGGTGGCCTTGGTGATATCGTTGGAGGTGGAGACGATCTTGCCGTTCTCCAGCGCCATGATCTCGCCCTTCTTGATGCGCTTGCCGTCGTACTCGCTGTCGCGGGCGGCGTAGGTGATCAGGCCGGTGGACACCTTATCGGCAGCAGCCATCATGTTGATGGTGTTGGTCTCGGCGTTCACAGAGGGGTCAAAGTTCAGCATGGCGGTAATGCCCATGGGCACAGTGCGGGTGGGCAGAACCACCACCTGACGGTCGGCCAGCTTCTGGGCCTGCTCGGCAGCCATGATGATGTTCTTGTTGTTGGGCAGCACGAACACGGTCTTGGCGGGCACGCTCTGGATGGCGGCAAGAATGTCCTCCGTGGCCGGGTTCATGGTCTGACCGCCGGAAACAACGGCATCCGCAGCCAGATCGGTAAAGACGGCCTTCAGGCCCTCACCGGCGGCAACGGCCACAAAACCGTAGTCACGGCTGGGGTCCACGGCGGCGTAGACGAACTCGCTGGACTGAGAAGGTGCCTTCTCGGCGGAAGCCTGCTTTTCAAGGCTCTTGCCCTGCTTCTGGCGGGCAAGGAACTGCTCGTGCATGTTCTCGATCTTGAAGTTGGTCAGGTAGCCGTACTTGATGGCCTCGCTCAGGATCTTGCCGGGATCGGCGGTGTGCACATGCAGGTTGATCACATCATCGTCCTCAATGCACACCACGCTGTCGCCGTTGGACTCGGCAAAGGCACGCATCTTTGCGGCGCTGGCACCCTCGTACTTGTTGATCAGGAACTGGGTGCAGTAGCCGTTTTTGATATCCTCCACCTTCATCAGGTCATCGGTGAACACGCCCTTGCCGGCATTCTCGGTGGAGAGCTTGGCCTTGTTGGGTGCGGCTTCGCCGCCGGCCACGATGCCCTCACCGTGGAACACCTTGCCCATGCCCTCGAAGATGATCATGATGCCCTGACCGCCTGCGTCCACAACGCCGGCCTTTTTCAGCACGGGCAGCAGGTTGGGGGTGTCCTCCAGCGCCTTCTGGCCGGCAGCCATCACCACGTCCCACAGGGCGGGGATATCCTCGGCACCGCAGGCAGCGGCTTCCTCGGATGCAACGCGCGCCACGGTAAGGATGGTGCCCTCGGTGGGCTTCATGACGGCCTTGTAAGCACCCTCGACGCCTTTCTTCAGGGCCTCGATGATGTCGGCGGTGTCCGCTTCCTTCTTGCCTTCCAGCGCCTTGGAGAAGCCGCGGAACAGCAGGCTGGTAATGACGCCGGAGTTGCCGCGTGCGCCGCGCAGCATGGCGGAAGCCGCGGTCTTGGCGGCTTCGCCCACGGTGCAGCTGTCGTCCAGTGCTTCCAGCTCACGCACGGAAGCACCCACGGTCATGCCCATGTTGGTGCCGGTGTCGCCATCGGGAACCGGGAAAACGTTCAGCTCGTCCACGCGGGAGCGCTGATTGTTGATGTTGTTGGCGCCGGAAACAATGGCGTCACGCAAAATCTTACCAGAAATCATTCTTTTTACTCCTTGTACTTGCCGGGAGAGCCCGGCGCATCGGATGGGTCAGACAAAAAATCAGGCGATCACATCGTCTACGGATACCACAACGCGTGCAACCTTCAGGCCGGTAGCCTGCTCCACTTCGTCCTTGACGCGGTGGGAAATGCTGCGTGCAGCAGTGGAAATGTTCAAACCGTAGCTCACAGCAATGTGCAGCTCGATCACCAGACGGCCATCTTCCTGCGTGACACGGACGCCCTTTTCCGGGTAATCGGAACCGTGCACCAGGCTTCGGACGGTATCGGTCATATCGCGGGGCGCCATTGCGGCAACGCCGTAACACTGTTTGGCTGCTTCACCTACCAAGGTCGCAAAATACCCGGCTGTAAAGCTGACATCCCCCAGAGGGAAACGGGAAGTGATCATAGTCGCTCTGCTCCTTTATGTTATTTTTTTGTAAAACACATTCAAAGGTCTGGGGCGCAAAGGGCAGGCGGAAAGGCAGTCTGCACCAAGAAACACCCACCTTATTATACAACTTCGGAAGGCGGTTGTACAGTTCTAATTGCTGGTATATCAACTTTTTGCGCATCTTTTTGCCCGCGCAGCACACTTCGGGCTCTTTTGCACGCGGCGGGTGTTAAGCTACCGGATGCCGGCTTTTTTGAGCAAAACCGAAAGTATGACGAAAGAAAGCAAACAATCTGTTAAATAATTATAAAAGGTGGGTGATAACGCTTTATCTGTCTATGAAAAAGTGCTAAAATGGGATCAAGGATAGGGACTGCGGCGCAGGGTCCCGCTTGTGCGGATGAACTGCGTTATTTTTTGCGCACGGCGCATGGATCAATGTTTAGGAGCTGTTGTCATGAATATTTTGTTTTTCCTTTCGCCCAAGCAGGACCTGATGTATGTTTACGACGATTTCACCCTCCGGCAGACGCTGGAAAAGTGGGAAAATAACCGCTACGCTTCCATTCCGGTGCTCAACCGGCAGGGCAGATACGTGGGTACCCTGACCGAGGGCGATATCCTCTGGGGCCTGAAAAAGTTCCATGGCCTTGATCTGGAAGCGGCGGAGGATATCCCCATCTCGGCTTTCCCCCACAAGCGCGACTACAAGGCCGTCACCGTGACCACCAGCATGGACCAGCTGATCGAAGCCGCCATGAACCAGAACTTTGTGCCGGTGGTGGACGACCGCGGCATCTTTATCGGCATCGTGCGGCGGCAGGCCATCATCCGCTACTGCTACGACAAGGCCCGCACGGAGCAGAAGCCCCGCGAAAAGCATGTGCCGGAATATGCCGGCGTACACTAAACTCTATAATTATGTAAAAAGAGCCGCCCTGCTTCCCGAAACGGAACAGGGCGGCTTTTTCGTGCAGAGCTTTGAAAATCCGCTTTATGGGACCCTTTTTGTGCGATAATACGGCTATGGAACAGAAAACGTTCCAAAAATCCGCAAAAAACAGGTACAGGAGGGAACACGGATGAAGGATTTCGAGATGCGATATGTGGGCAGCCATGTGGAGGTATACAGCGGCAATGGCGTGTTCCTGTTTTCGGCCGATACAGTGCGCGAAGCCATGGAGGAGCTGGCGGAGTAAGCGCAGGCGAACCGGCAGCGCTTACAGCATGAATGTAAAATACATGTAAAATAATTGAAAAGAACGGCGCGTCAATTTGCTAAGAGACGGAAAAATGTGTAGAAAAAGTGATTTTCTTGTAAAATAAACCTTGTTGCGGCAGGGTGAAAGATGCTATAATAAATCCAAGCGCGGTCTTTGTGCAGTGCCTTTGTGCAGCAGGGCGCAGGGCCGCGGCTTTCTGCCGCAGCGGAATGGGAAAAACGCACTGTAGTGTGTGCGGCAGCAGCAAAGGATCAAAAGGAAGAGCATTTTTAGGAGTATCGTTATGGATATCACACACATTACCTCTCTGTTGGGTGGCATTGCGCTGTTTCTGTACGGCATGTCCATTATGGGCGCGGGCCTGGAAAAACTGGCCGGCGGCAAAATGCAGGGCGTGCTGCAAAAGCTTACCTCCTCCACGCTCAAAGGTGTTATTTTCGGCACCCTGATCACGGGCGTCATTCAATCCTCGGCCGGCACGGTGGTGATCTGTGTCGGTCTGGTCAACTCCGGCATCATGACCCTTACGCAGTCCGTAGGCGTGATCATGGGCGCAAACATTGGTACCACTGTCACCGGCCAGCTGATCCGCATGGCGGATATCTCCGGCGACAGCCTTTGGCTGACACTGATCCAGCCCAAGACCTTTGCGCCCGTGGTGGCGTTTATTGGCTGCATTTTTTATGTGTTCCTGCGCAGCGCAAAAAAGAAGAACATCGGTCAGATCATGCTGGGCTTCGGCATCCTGTTCACCGGCATGAGCCTGATGGACACCGGTGTGGCACCTTTGCGTGAGAGCGCGGTGTTCCAGAACCTGTTCGTTACCATGACCAACCCCATTCTGGGCATTCTGGTGGGTGTGGTGGTCACGGTGATCATCCAGTCGTCCTCTGCATCGGTGGGTATTTTGCAGGCACTGTCCAGCACCGGCCTTGTCACCTTCAGCTCGGCCATCCCCATCATTCTGGGCGCTCACATCGGTACGGCCTTTACGCCGCTGCTCACCATTGGCGGCTCCTCCAAGGATGGCAAGCGCGCAGCGCTGATACACCTGTACTTCAACATCATCGGCAGCGTGATCCTGCTGGCGCTGGTGTACGCGGTGCAGTTCACCATCGGCATCCCCATGTGGAACGATGTGATGAACAAGAGCACCATCGCAAACATCCACACCCTTTCCAGCGTGTGCGCCATGCTGCTGTTCCTGCCGTGCAGCGGCGTGCTGTCCAAGCTGGCCATGCTCACCGTGCCGGACAGCGCCGAGGAAGCGCAGGAACTGAGCATGCCGGTGCTGGACGAGCGTCTGTTCAAGAGCCCGGCAGTGGCTTTGCAGCAGGCCAAGAGTGCTGTGGTCAAAATGTCCCGCCGCGCGGCCCGCAATGTGAATCTGGCGGCGCCGCTGCTGCTGCAAATGGACGAGGATACCGTCAGCGCCATCCGTGTGCGTGAGAACCTGATCGACCGCATGGAGGTGGCCATCTCCAACTATCTGATCAAAATGACCGATCAGGAGCTGGGCGATGACGAGAGCCACGCTGTGACCGAGCTGCTGAACTTTGTCACCGAGTTCGAGCGCATCGGCGACTATGCGGTGAACATCATGGAAAAGGCAGAGGAACTGCAAGAGAAAGAGGCCTCCTTCAGCGAGAGCGCCACCAAGGAATTGCAGCTGCTGGAACAGGCACTGAACCGCATCCTGAACCTGACCAACGACGCCTTTGAAAACAACGATATGCGTCTGGCCGCACAGGTGGAGCCGCTGGAAGAGGTGATCGATGTGATGGCCGAGCGCCTGCGCGACCAGCACATCCGCCGCCTGAAGGACGGCGTGTGCTCTATCGATACCGGCGTTGTGTTCTTGGACGTGCTGAACAATGCAGAGCGCATCTCGGACCACTGCTCCAATGTTGCTGCGCGCCTGATCGGCATGGACGCCGGCGAGGACTACGACTCCCACACCCTCAAGAGCATCATGCATCACAATCCCACCAAGGATTATATGCTGGAGTATGAGGAATGCCGCAAGACCTACCTTGTGCCGCTGGAAGAAATGGAAGCCTGAAACAAACCAGAAAAATGAAAAGGACCTCCGGAAACCGCATCCGGAGGTCCTTTTTATGTGATCGTGTAAGCTCAGGCGGATTTGGGGATGGACACCACCAGCCAGCGGTGCGGCCCGTGGAAGCCGTCCACCTTTGCCGCGTGGCTGCATGTGCCGGGACTGGGCGGGCCAAGATGCACACCGCGATCAAGCTGTTTGCCGCAAAGACGGCACTGGTAATGAATAACGATCTGTTCTGACATAAGGCCGCACTCCTTTTTTGCACCCGGCTAAGAAACTTTGCAATCTATGGCCATTATATTATTTTTATATCGGAATGTCAATAAAAATGAAGTTGTTTTGTAAATAAAAACTGAGCATTTTGCACTTACGCGCCCAGATCTTCCAGCAAAAGGTCCAGCTCCCGTTCGCTGTACACGGTGATGCCGTTCTTGATGCGCAGGGCATCGTTCTCCGGCAGCAGGTTCGTGTAGATGCCGGTAACGGTGACAAGGGCGTCCGGCCGGCCGTCCGTGCCGCAGCGGTACACGGCTACGCGCCCGCCTTTGTCGCACAGCCGGTAGCGGCAGGCTTCCAGTTCCGGCAGGCCCTGTGCGGCAAGGCTGGCGGCAGAGGAGGGCGGCGCTTCGCTGCCGGCGTCAGGCACGGGCAGACGCAGCTTTGGCAGCGCCATCCAGAACAGACTGAACACGATGGTGAACACACACGACCCGTAGAACAGACAGGTACACAGCTTACGCATGGAAAACACGCTCCTTTCCGGCAGAAGTATGCCCCAAAGCGGGGACGGGCAGTCAATTTTCACATCGGAATGCTGTACTTTGCCCGGTAGAATGTGTTATACTACCAATATATAGGCCGCGTGCTGTCGAAGATTGGTCCTTGCCCACGCTGAGTGGGCGTGCTATAATATGGTATTGCGTACGGGTCTGTGCGCACTCTGATGGAAAACAACCAGCGCCCTGCGCTGAAAAGCAGCCTGAAATGTTAGGAGGCGATTTCTATCTCCGATATGAGAAAGATCAACCGTGCCGGTGAGGGCAGCTCCCCGGCATCGGCGGGCCGGAAGGTGAATGTGAGCAACAGCCGCCGGGAGCAGCCTGCCCCCAGACGCGGCCGGGAGCCCAAAGAACCCAAAGAGCCGCGCGAGAAAAGCGGCCACCCGGTTTTGCGGTTCATTGGCCGCACCCTTGCGACCCTGCTGTGCCTTGGCATCATGGCCGGCAGCGTGGTGGCGGTGGGTGCTGTCTATTACGTGGTGCAGGCCACGGCCAATGACGGCGACCTGCTGGATCTGGATAACATTGAGCTGAGCCAGTCCAGTGTTGTCATGGCCACCGACCCGGATACCGGCGCGCAGGTAGAGTATGCTACCCTGCGCTCCTCCAACAGCCACCGTGTGTGGGCGGATCTGGAGCAGATCCCCACCAATTTGCAGTATGCGTTCATCTGCACCGAGGACAAGGACTTCTATAATGAGCCCGGCGTCAACTTCAAGCGCACCATCGGCGCTATGATCAACGAATACCTGCTGCCCATCTACAGCTCCAAGCAGGGCGCATCCACGCTGGAACAGCAGCTCATCAAGAACCTGACCGACGACAACAGCGCCAGCGGCATTGAGGGCGCACTGCGCAAGCTGCGTGAGATCTACCGTGCCCTGTGCCTGAGCAAGAGCTACTCCAAAGAGACCATTCTGGAAGCGTACCTGAATACCATCAGCTTTACCGGCACCATTCAGGGCGTGCAGACCGCAGCCAACGAATACTTTAACAAGGACGTCAGCCAGCTGTCGCTGTGGGAGTGCGCCACCATTGCGTCCATCACCAAGAACCCCACGAACTATAACCCTTACACGAACCCGGAAAACCTGATCAACCGCCGCAACTTCCTCATGTACAACATGTGGCAGCAGGGCGTGATCAGTGAGGAAGAGTACCGCAACGCAGCGGCCCAGCCGCTGGTGCTGGCCGAGGAAGAGAACAACAAGAACAACTCTTCCGTCACTTCCTACTTTACCGATGCGCTGTTCACCGAGCTGGTGCAGGACATCATGGCAAAGGAGAACATCTCCGAGGCCGAGGCCCAGAAACTGCTGTACACCGGCGGCTTTACCGTTGAAGCAACGGTGAACACCAAGGTGCAGTCCGCCATGGAAAACCTGATGCTCAACACCGACGACGCCTATTTCCCGGCCGGCTGGCACGAGGAAGAGGTGACTTCCATCTCGGACGACGATGTGCAGGTGATGAACGAGGACGGCACCCCCAAGACCCGCACCGGCGACGACGGCACCGTCTACTATTACCGCAGCGTGCGCACGCAGGCGGCCATGGTCACGCTGGACTATGACGGCAATGTGGTGGCCATCGTGGGCGGTCTGGGCCAGAAGAACAAGAGCCTTTCGCTGAACCGCGCCTACAGCGTCACCCGCCAGACCGGTTCTACCATCAAGCCCATCGGCGCTTATGCACTGGGCGTGGAGTACGGCCTTGTGAACTGGTCCACCATGCTCAACAACTCCCCCCTGTACCAGAAGCAGGATATGGTGATCCGCGATGAGGATTACTGCCGCAAGAACGGCCTGATGGGCCTTTCCGATAAGCAGCTGCGCGCTTACCCCAACGCATGGCGCAGCTGGCCCCGCAACTATGGCGGCAACTACGGCGACAACACCGATATCCCGCTGTGGAACGGCTTGGCCCGCTCGCTGAACACCATTGCCATCCGCGTGGGCGACCTTGTGGGCGCAAGCAACATCTTCAATTTTGTCTATAACACTTTGCAGCTGGATACGCTGGACCCGGTAAATGACGTGGGCCTTGCCCAGATGGTCATGGGCAGCCAGACCCACGGCGTAACGCCCACGGCGCTGGCCGCAGCTTTCCAGATCTTCTACGACGGCCAGTACACCACCCCGCACCTGTACACCCGTGTGCTGGACCGTGACGGCAACATCTATCTGGAAAACAACGCCACCAGCTATCAGGCCTTGACCCCGGATACCGCCTATGTGATGAACCGCCTGCTGAAGAACGTGCTGTACTCCAGTGTAGGTACCGCCGGTGGACGTTACCCCAACTCCAACGGCATGGAGTCCTTTGGCAAGACCGGTACCGCCAGCGACGAAAAGGACCTGTGGTTCGTGGGCGGCACGCCGTATTACGTTACCGCTGTGTGGTGGGGCTACGATGCGCCCTACGATATGACCAAAACGCTGGGCAAGCAGCAGGCCAAGACCCGTACCTGTGTTATGGCGTGGAAGGCCCTGATGGAGCAGGTACAGGCAGACCTGCCCTATAAGGCATTCCCCGCCTCCGCCGGTGTGGTGGAGCGCCGCTACTGCACCCAGAGCGGCCTGCTGGCGGGCGCTTCCTGCCCCGGCACCGCCGTGGGTTACTACCGTGCGGACGACCTGCCCGCCACCTGCAACTACTCCCACGCCGCCGCAGAACCCGCAGCGGATGCTGCACCGGAGCAGACTGTCATTCCCGCAGATACAAGTAATCTGGATACCGACTGATCTGTGCATGTTCTGCGGACAGAACACGAAAGGCGTACTTTCGGCATAAACACCGGGTGAATCCGGCAAGGAAACACCGCACTTCAAACGACAAAACTGGATAATCTGCCAAAAACGCATCCGACCTCTTGCATTGCAGGGGGTCGGATGCTATTATATTCACTGCAAGAACACTTGTGTTTGTGAGGTGAACAAGTTGGAACGCCGCTTTTATCTGGTAGATGCGCAGGTGCTGCCTGAGGTATTCCTCAAGGTGGTGCGTGCCAAGGAGCTGCTTGCCAGCGGGGAAGCGCGCAGCATTTCCGCTGCTACCCGCGCAGTCGATCTTTCGCGCAGCGCATTTTATAAGTATAAGGACTGCATCTTTGATTCAGAGAACGGCCGCGAGGTGATCACCGTCATGGCCACCCTGCGGGACGAGACCGGCGCTTTGCAGAGCCTGCTGGCCGGTATCAGCGCCGCAGGTGCCAGCATCGTGACCATCAACCAGTCCACACCGGAAAACGGTGCCGCACTGGTGGCCGTTACCATCCGCACCGATACCATGCAGATGACCCCCGAGGAGCTTACCGAGAAGCTCTCGCGCCAGCGCATGGTGGTGGGCGTGCACTGTGGATACAATCTGTAAGCAGTTTTGAGAAAAACGAGGGAAAACGACAATGGCTAAAATTGCAATTCTGGGCTTTGGCACGGTGGGCAGCGGCGTGTACGAGGTTTTGTGCCGCAACGCTGCAAGTGTCTCCCGCCGTGCAGGTGAGCCGGTAGAGGTCAAGTATATTCTGGACCCGAAGGATTTTTCCGGTCATCCGGCCGCAAACCTGTTCGTCAAGAACTTTGATGTCATTCTGGAAGACCCGGAGATCAGGGTGGTGGTGGAGACCATCGGCGGCACCCGCTTTGCCTACCCGTATGTAAAGGCCTGTCTTGAGAGCGGCCGCAGCGTGTGCACCTCCAACAAGGAAATGGTGGCCACCTACGGAGCCGAGCTGCTGGGCCTTGCCAAAGAGCACGGCTGTGCCTTCCTGTTCGAGGCTTCTGTGGGCGGCGGCACCCCCATCATTACGCCGATGCACCAGTGTCTGGCCGCGAACGTCATCACTGAGGTGGAGGGCATCGTGAACGGCACCACCAACTTCATGCTCACCAAGATGGTGCGTGAGGGTCTGGGCTTTGACGATGCACTGAAAATTGCACAGGAGCTGGGCTACGCGGAGACCAAGGATCCCAGCGACGATGTGGATGGCCGCGATGCCTGCCGCAAGATCGCCATTCTGTCCTCGCTGGTCTGCGGCCACCAGATCTACCCCCAGAACATTCCCACCCGCGGCATCCGCGATATCACCGCCGCGGATGTGGCAGCAGCTGAAAAGCTGGGCTGTGTCATCAAGCTGATCGCATGGATGAAGCGCGGCAAGGACGGCAGCGTGGCGGCGGGCGTGGAGCCCTGTCTGGTGCCCAAGGCAAACCAGCTGGCCAGCGTGGACGATGTGTTCAACGCTGTGCTGGTCAAGGGCGATATGCTGGGCGATGTGGTGTTCTACGGTAAGGGCGCCGGCAAGCTGCCCACCGCCAGCGCCGTTGTAGCCGATGTGGTGGACGCCCTGAAGCATGGCGCCAAGGTGCACGACAGCCTGTTCTGGCAGCCCGCTGAGCCGGTGGACGGCATGCTCACCGATCCTGCTCCCGCCGCATATTATGTGCGTGTGGCAGGCATTGCTCCCGCAGTGGTGGAAGCCATCTACGGCTACGGCAAGGTGGTGGATGAGCGCTACGAGGGCTGCGCCTACTTTGTGGAGCGTGCCGATGACAAAGCCCTGTCCGAAGCGGCCCGCAAGGTGGAAGCCGTGGGCGGCAGCGTGAAGCTGGTGCTCAAGCGTCTGCCGGAAGAAAACTGATAACGGAAAAAGAAAGGTGCAGCGGCTATGAAGATCAAGGTTTCTGTCCCGGCCACCAGCGCGAACATCGGCTCCGGCTTTGATGCGCTGGGTCTGGCGGTGACGCTGTATAATACGGTCACCTTTGAAGACAGCGAGGTGCTGGATATCTCGTCTGCGGACGGTACCCGCATCCCGCGCGGTGAATCCAATCTGGTGTACCGCTCGGCAAAGGGCCTGTTTGAAAAAGTTGGCAAGCAGATCCCGCCCCTCAAGATCACCCAGACCAACCCCATTCCCATGGCCCGGGGTCTGGGCTCTTCTTCGGCCTGCATCATCGCGGGCCTGCTGGGTGCCAACCGGATGCTGGGCGATGTGCTCAACACGCAGGAGCTGCTCACGCTGGCTACCTCCATCGAGGGCCACCCCGATAACGTGGCCCCGGCCCTGCTGGGCGGTCTGACCAGCAGCGTGTTTGAGGAGGGCAAGGTGTACTCGGTCAAGCGCGATGTGGACGAAACGCTGTGCTTTGCCGCCATCGTGCCGGACTACAAGCTGCTGACGGAAGCCGCCCGCGCGGCCCTGCCCAAGGAAGTTTCCCACAAGGACGCGGTGTATAACCTTTCGCGCGCGGCGCTGGTGCCCGCCGCCTTCTGCGAGGGCAGGCATGACCTGCTGGCCATTGCCACTGAGGATAAGCTGCACCAGCCCTACCGCATGCCGCTGATGCCCGGTTCCAAGGAAGTGTTCGACATGGCGCGCCTGTGCGGCGCAAAGGCCGTTTACGTTTCCGGTGCGGGCAGCACCGTGATGGCGGTGGCCGAAAAGGCCGAGGCCGAAAAATTTTATTCCAAGCTGGAAAAAGGGCTGGAGCTGCTGGAAGGCTTGGACGGATGTGAAGCATTTACATTGCTGCGTTTGGATGCCGATAACACCGGCGCAACGGTGGAATGATAAATGGGATAGGGAAGTGCAAGGTTCTGCCTGCTGCTTCCACCCGGTGTACCCCTTTTGATCAAGGGACAAAAAGAGGAGAGTGACAAGATATGGCGTTGATCGTACAGAAGTTCGGCGGTTCTTCGGTGAAGGACCGTGACCGTATCTTCAACGTGGCACGCATTGTGGCAAATACCCACAACGCGGGCAATGACGTAGTTGTGGTGGTGTCCGCTCAGGGCGATACCACCGATGACCTGATCGCCAAGGCTGGGGAGATCACCCACAACCCTTCGGCCCGTGAAATGGATATGCTGCTGGCTACCGGCGAGCAGATCAGCATTTCGCTGCTGGCCATGGCGCTGAACGAGCTGGGCTGCCATGCCATCAGCCTGACCGGCTGGCAGGCGGGCTTCCGCACCGACCGCGCCTACACCAAGGCACGCATCAACCGCTTGGAGACCGAGCGCATCTCCTCGGAGCTGGAGCGCAACCGCGTGGTGGTGGTGGCAGGCTTCCAGGGCCTGAACAAGCTGGACGATATCACCACGCTGGGCCGCGGCGGCTCCGACACCAGCGCCGTTGCCATTGCAGCAGCCCTGCACGCAGACCGCTGCCAGATCTTTACCGATGTGGAAGGCGTTTACACCGCCGACCCGCGCAAGGTGCGCAACACCCGCAAGCTGGATGAGATCACCTTTGACGAGATGCTGGAGCTGGCGTCTCTGGGCGCACAGGTGCTGAACAACCGCAGCGTGGAGCTGGCTAAGAAGTATAATGTGGAGCTGGAGGTGCTCTCCAGCCTGAATCCCGTGCCCGGTACGGTGGTCAAGGAGGTTACGAAAGACATGGAAGGTATGCTGATCAAGGGCGTCGCAAAGGACACCGATGTTGCTGTTATCACGATTCTGAACGTTCCCGATGAGCCGGGCATGAGCTTCAAGATCTTTGGCCTGCTGGCCCAGAAAAACATCAACGTGGACATCATTTTGCAGTCCACCGGCCGCGACGGCAAGAAGGATATCAGCTTTACCTGCTCTGAGGGCGAAGCCGATCTGGCCCTGCGTGTGCTGAAGGAGAGCGCACACTTCAGCGATGTGAGCGTGGACACCACCTGCGCAAAGGTCTCCATCGTGGGTGCCGGCATGCAGAGCCACAGCGGCGTTGCTTCCAAGATGTTTGAGGCACTGTCCAACAACAACATCAACATCAAGATGATCTCCACCAGCGAGATCAAGATCTCCTGCATCATCGACCGCGAGGACGCCGATAAGGCCGTTTCCGCCATCCACGATATGCTGTTTGACTGATTTGTAAAAATTGTTTTCTCTGCGCCGTACAGTTTTTCGGAAGCTGTACGGCGCTTTTTTAACGGCCTCGCCCTCTCAGTCGCTTACGCGACAGATTCCCCTTTTTGTCGCTTCGCGACATCTTCCCCCGGCGCGGGGGAAGTCTTTCCTCAAAGGGAGAGCCTCTGGCGAAGAGAGAAACTTTCTGGTTCTGCCAAAGCCTCTCTCACTGAGGGAGGTGGATGCGAGCGTGCGAGCAGACGGAAGGAGCTTTTTCGGTCATACTTATTTTACACTTCCGGCGTTTACACAAAATGCAAAGGGGTGTATAATATACACTGTATCTGTGCGGCGCAGCGCGCTGCAAATTCTGCCAAAGGAGCTGCAACGCACCATGGAACCAATCAATCAAAAGGCCCCCAAAACCCGCCTGACCCGCCAGCAGTATATGCGCCGCAAGCGGCTGCGTCTGGTGCGCAACTGGGCCATCCTCATTCTGGCCTGCGCCGCCATTGTGGCGCTGATGACCAAGGGCATCCTCTGGCTGCTGCCCAAGGTGAACGCCGCCCTTGCCGGGCCCAAAAAGTTTGAAGCCGCCAGCTACAGCGGCACCGGCTACACCTTTGACGCCGACGATGCGCGCCTTGCGCTGGTGAACGCCAACCTGCCCTTTGCGGAGGAGCCTGCACCGGAGCTTGCCGCTGCCAATGAGGACGGCACCATCCAGCTGGAAGCCGAGACCGCCGCAGCTTACCGGAAAATGGCTGCCGCTGCGGCAGAGGACGGCGTCACGCTGGTGCTGGCGGCAGGCTATCAGGACGCCGACGCCCGGGCCGCCGCCTACGAATCGCAGAAGCAGCGGTATCTGGAAAAGGGCAAAACCGAAGAAGATGCTGCCAGCCTTGCCGCAGATATCCGCCTGCCCGCAGAGTGCAGTGAGCACGGCACCGGCTATGCGGCGGATATCCTCAGCAGCGACTACCCGGACTGCGACACCGGTTTTGAAAGCACCCGCGCTTACGAATGGCTGACGGCCTATGCCGCCGAATATGGCTTTATCCTGCGCTACCCGCAGGAGCATCAGGCGACGACCGGCGTGGTGTTTGAGCCGTGGCACTGGCGGTATGTGGGCACCGAGAATGCCCTTGCCATCCGTGCAAGCGGCCTGAGCTTGGAAGAATTTCTTGCCTTGCAGAAGGCGTCATAACAACAAAAGCTCCCTGTGCAAACAGGGCGGAGGAACAAATTGGAACGTACTTTCATTGCGCCGGGCGTGCATCTTTCCTGCGACCCGGCGGAAAAATTCAACCGCTGCCGCATCAGCATCCACTTTGCCTTCCCGGCAAAGCGGGAAACGGCCACGGCCCACGCGCTGCTGCCGCTGGTGCTGGAGCGCGGCTATGCCGACTGCCCGGATATGACCCGCCTGACCAAAAAGCTGGCCAAGCTCTACGGTGCAGACCTCACGGTGGATGCCCGCCCCATGGGGTGCAGCCACAATCTGTGCGTCAGCGTGACCGGCATCAAGGACAAATTTGCGCTGGAAGGCGAAGCGCTGACGAAGGAATATGCGTCCATTGCGCTGGGTGCGGCCTTCCACCCGTATTTTGTGGGCGGCACTTTTGACCCGGAAGCGGTGGGCATTGAAAAGCAGATGCTGAAAAAGGCGCTGGAAGATGAGATCAACGATAAGCGCCTTTACTGCCTGCATCAGGCCAACCGTGAATTCTTTGGCAGCAGCCCGGCGGGCGTGCGGCAGGAGGGCTATCTGGAAGAGGTGGACGGCCTGACGCCGGAAAGCCTTACCGCCGCATACCACGAGATGCTGCGCACCGCCAACATCGAGCTGCTGGTGCTGGGCTGCGATGCGGCGCAGACCGCAGCGGTAAAGGACGCCTTGCTGGCAGAGCTTGCCGCCATTCAGCGGGCACCGCTGCCGCTGGCCGAGAACATTGCCATGCCGCGCCGGGAGCCGCTGCACAAAACGGAAACCTATGATATGGTGCAGGCAAAGCTGTGTATGCTGTTCACGCTGGGTGAGCCCATGCGCACCGAACAACTGGCAGCAGTCCGCCTTGCCATGGCGCTGTATGGCGGCAGCGTGACCAGCCGTCTGTTCCTGAACGTGCGCGAGCGGGACCACCTGTGCTACTACTGCTCGTCGGCGTTCCAGAGCTTTACCGGCAGCATGGCCGTGAACAGCGGCGTGGAGCATGCCGACGCTGCCCGGGCCGAGCAGGCCATCCTGAAGGAACTGGCCGACCTGTGCAGCGGGCCCATCACCGACGACGAGTTTGAGGACTGCCGCCGCGGCCTTTTGAGCGGGATGCAGGGCGTGGAGGATACCTTGGGCGGCATCGAGACATGGTATTACATCGAAGTGCTGCGCAGCGGCGGCGACCCTGCCAAGGTGCAGACGCCCGCCGAGGCCCGCGCCGCTTTGCAGGCTGTGACCAAGGACGATGTGCGCGCCATCCTGCGCAGACTGACCCTCTCGGTCAGCTATCTGCTTACAAAGGAGGAAAATGCCCATGCCGCAGAATGATCGGGAGCTGCTGCAAAAGACGGTGGCGGACCAGTGGCAGACCCTGCCCTCCGGCCTGACCGTGGTCGTGCGGCCCATGCCGGGTTATTCCAGCACCCACGTTATTTTTGCCACCCGCTTTGGCTCCATTGACCGGGATTTCCGGCTGGGCGGCAAAGAGGTGCACCTGCCCGCCGGTGTGGCCCACTTCCTTGAGCACAAGATGTTCGAGGATGAGGACGGCGACGCCTTTGCCAAGTATGCCAAGACCGGTGCCAACGCCAACGCCTTCACCAGTTTTGACCGCACCTGTTATCTGTTCACTGCCACCCAGCAGCTGGACGAGAGCCTGGATGTGCTGCTTGGCATGGTGACCCACCCCTATTTTACCGAGCAGACCATTGCCAAGGAACAGGGCATCATCGGGCAGGAGATCAAAATGTACGACGACAGCCCGGACTGGCGGCTCATCACCGGCCTGTTCGAGTGCCTGTACCACAGCCACCCCATCCGCAGCGATATCGC
>CAKSWG010000023.1 GCA_934511465.1 uncultured Faecalibacterium sp.
CTCAGCATCGAAAACCGCAGTGTGCAGTACGCAATGCTGGCCTGCGGCTATGTGGACGGCATCGCCGCCCACGAGACGGGCATCCTGCAATACATGAAGGACAATGCCGTAGACTTCCGCATTTTGGAGGAACCGCTGCTGGTCACCGGGCTGGGTGCCGCCTTTGCAAAGAACGACACCCGCGGGCTGGACAGCCAGCTGACCGACACCCTTGCGCAGATGCGCGCAGACGGCACGCTGGAGCGGATCGTTGGCCGATACCTTGAAAATCCTGCGCAGTATCTGGAGGTGGACACCATTGACGCGTAAAAACAGAACCACCTCGGATAAAAAGATATGGGCGGTCTATCTGATCGTCGGTGTGCTCCTGATGGCCGGTGTCGCTTTTTTCTCCAGCTGGCGGGCAATGCGCACAGCGGAGGAACGCTTTTGCCAGACCCTTGAGTTTGTCAAATCCCAGTCCACCAGCTTTGAAAAGCACAACGATACCATCACGGCAAAGGCCCTGCGCCGCACGGCGGTATCGGTGCATCAGCTGGCACAGGACCCTGCCCTCGACCTTTCCGACCCGCAGTGCCTGAAAAAGCAGGCAGAGATGCTCTGGCTCACCGGCATTTCGGTTCTGGCCCCGGACGGTACGCTCCTGTGCGAATCCACGACCAACGGCATCGGCTATGCCCGGTTTGGCGACCAGCTGAAAAATGATGCCGTTCTGGACGTTTTATCTTACCCGCAAAAGACCTATGTGAAGCGCGTCCTGCTGGAAGATGGCTCTGCCGTGGATGTTGCGGCACATCGGGCAGAAAACACAGAACTGCTCCTGCTTGCCTACCGGTACAACCCGGCAAAATTTGTGGAGGAAACGGCGCTGTCCATCCAGAGCGTGCTGGATGGCTACCCGGCAGAAACCAGCGGCACGCTGTTCATCGTGCAGAACAATCAGGTCGTTGCCGCAAACCGTCCGGAGCTGATCGGGCAGGATACGGCGGACAGTCCGCTGGTGCAGGGGATCCGCAAAGCCGGGACCGCCAAAACGCTGACCCATACCCGGGATTGGAACGGCTCCGGCTGCTATTTTGGAATGTACTGCCATGGAAGATCTTTCGATCTCTACGCGTATACGGACGAAAAATCGGTCTTTCGTGAATCGTTCCCGTTGATTTTGATGGCGCTGGCCGGTTACATCCTGCTTGTAACGATCCTTCGGGTGCTGCGCAGACGCTCCGTGCAGGAGATGGAGCAGCAGAAGAAAGAGCAGGAGAAGAAGTATCAGGCTCAGCTGGAGGAACAAAACCGCAAACTGGAGATCGCGCTCCAGCACGAGGGGGCGGCAAACCGTGCCAAGCGGGAGTTCCTGTTCAATATGAGCCACGATATCCGTACCCCCATGAACGCCATCATTGGCTTCACTTCGCTGGCTGCGACCCATATCGATAATAAGGAACAAGTGCTGGACTACCTGAAAAAGATCTCCACCTCCAGCCAGCATCTGCTTTCCCTCATCAATGATGTGCTGGATATGAGCCGCATCGAGAGCGGAAAAGTAAAAATTGAAGAAAAAACGGTGCATCTGCCGGACCTCGTCCACGATGTGCGCTCCATCATCCAGCCCAATGTTTCGGCAAAGCGGCTGTCGCTTTTCATCGATACTATGGATGTGGAGAATGAGGACATCATCACCGACCCGCTGCGGCTGAACCAGATCCTGTTGAACATTTTGTCCAACGCCATCAAGTTCACTCCCACAGGCGGCATGATCAGCATCCGCATTGCCCAGAAGAACGGTGCGCCCGCGGGCCGGGCCTGCTATGAGTTCCGCATCAAGGACAACGGCATCGGCATGAGCGAGGAGTTCCAGAAGCACATCTTTGAGGCGTTCACCCGGGAGGAAAGCTCCACCGTCAGCGGCATTCAGGGCACAGGCCTCGGCATGTCCATCACCAAGAACATCGTGGACCTGATGGGCGGCACCATTGCCATTGAAAGCGAACCGGGCAAGGGCAGCGAGTTCATCGTAGATCTCTGCTTCGCGCTCAGCGGACAAAAGGTGGAGCCCAAGCAGCTCCCGCAGCTGGAAGGTCTGCGGGCATTGGTGGCAGACGACGATACCGACACCTGCCTGAGCGTCAGCACCATGCTGTCCAAGATCGGGATGCGGCCGGAGTGGACGATCTCCGGCCGGGAAGCGGTGATCCGCACCCGGTACGCCATGGAGCAGGGCGACGAATTCAGCGTCTACATCATCGACTGGCTGATCCCCGATATGAACGGTATCGAGGTCGTGCGGCAGATCCGCAAGGTGATCGGGAAAAGCTGCCCCATCATCATTCTGACAGCCTACGACTGGGCCGATATCGAAGAGGAAGCCCGCGCTGCCGGTGTTACCGCCTTCTGCGAAAAGCCGCTGTTCCTTTCTGAACTGCGCAGAGTGCTGGCAGAACCGTTCGGTGCAGAGCCTGTCCACGAGCCAGCGCAGCCAAATGCCGCCAATCTCAAGGGAAAGAAGCTCTTGCTGGTGGAGGACAATGCCTTGAACCGTGAGCTCGCGCAGGAGATCCTGAAGGAAGCGGGCTTTGCGGTAGACACGGCTGAGGATGGCGAGATCGCCGTCCGGAAGATGAAGCAGGCAGCCCCCGGGCAGTACGACCTGATCTTAATGGACATCCAGATGCCCAAGATGGACGGTTACGAAGCGACGCGGCAGATCCGTGCCCTGCCGGATGCCGCAAAGGCAGGCATTCCCATCTTTGCAATGACGGCAAATGCCTTTGAAGAAGACCGTCAGAATGCGTTGAAGGCCGGTATGAACGGCCACATTGCAAAACCACTGGATATTCCGCACCTGCTACAGGTCCTTGCAGATGTACTGAAGTAACCAGCGGCCGCCGCCAAAAGCAAAAGCACCCGCAGCAAGCGCCACAGAGGTTTTTGACCTCCAGTGAGCAAATTGCTGTGGGTGCTTTATTTTTTATGTCTGACAGGCGTTTGGTCACAGGACCTTGTGCAGCTCCTGCACCAAGTCGCCGATCACGATGGGTTTGGACAAAAAGCCGGTCATGCCGCTCTCCATGGCGCGGCGGCGGTCCTCATCGAACGCGTTGGCGGTCATGGCAAGGATCGGGAGCCCGGCCAGAGCGGGGTCTTCCAGTGCGCGGATCTGCCGGGTGGCGGTATAGCCATCCATCACCGGCATCTGTACATCCATCAGCACCAGATCATAGCTGCCCGGCGCTGCGGTGCGGACCTTTTCCACCGCTACGGCACCATTTTCAGCCGTATCGACCCAGAAACCGTACTCGCGCAGAATTTCCAGCGCGATCTCGCGGTTCAGGGCGTTGTCCTCCACCAGCAGGATATGTTTTCCCTTGAAGTCGGCGATCTTTTCGGGCAGAAGCTCCTGCGCTGCATCCGTCTGTTTCTGGCCGAGGGCGCTCATCAGGGTCTCGCGCAGGTCGGACAGGAACATGGGCTTGGAACAGAAAGCGGTCACACCGGCAGCCTTTGCCTCCACCTCGATATCGGACCAGTCATAGGCCGTCAGGATGATGATGGGGGTATCGTCGTTCAGGCTGCGGATCTGGCGTGTGACCTCGATGCCGTTCATATCCGGCAGCCGCCAGTCAATGATATAGGCATGGTAGGCATCGCTCATTTCAATGGACTGCCGTGCGCGCAGCACCGCTTCCTTGCCGGAAAGGGTCCACTCCGCGCGCATTCCCACCTTGACCAGCATCTTTGTCACGCTGTCGCAGGTGTTGAAATCGTCGTCCGCCACCAGTGCCTTCAGGCCCTCCAGCTCGGTGATCTTTTCCACCGGGCGGTGCTCTGCCTGTACCCGCAGCGGCACGCGAACGATAAACTCGCTGCCCTTGCCCTGCGCCGTCTGCACCTCGATGGTGCCGCCCATCATATCCACGATGTTTTTGGTGATGGCCATGCCAAGGCCGGTACCTTGGATCCGGCTGACCGTGGAGGTGCGCTCCCGCTCAAAAGGCTGGAATATTTTTTTGGCAAACTCCTCGCTCATGCCGATGCCGTTGTCCTTGACACGGAACTCGTACTGCCCGCAGCCGCGCACCTGCCCGGCAAGCTGACGCACCCGCACCGAGACCGTGCCGCCCGCCGGAGTAAACTTGATGGCGTTGGACAGCAGGTTCAGCAGGATCTGGTTCAGCCGGGTCTTATCGCAGTAGACATCCTCGTCTGTCACCTCCATGGCGTCCATATAAAGCTCCAGCTGCTTTGCGTAGATCTGCCCGCTGACGATGGTTTTCAGGTCATGCAGCACATCCGAAAGGTTGACTTCCACTTCTTCCAGATGGATCTTTCCGCTTTCGATGCGGCTCATATCCAGCACATCGTTGATCAGCGAGAGCAAATGCTTGCTGGAAGCAAGGGTCTTGCCAAGATAATCCTTCACCCGCTCCTTGTCGTCAATATTGCTGAGCGCCAGCGTGGTAAAGCCGATGATGGCGTTCATGGGGGTGCGGATATCGTGAGACATATTGGAAAGGAAGGTGCTCTTGGCGCGGTTGGCGGTCTCGGCGGCGGCAACGGCATTGGAAAGCGCCTGATTCACCTGCTTGTCGGCGGTGCGGTCGGACATGACAAGGATATACTTGGTCCTGCCCGCCACCTCGCTGCCCATGGCAACGATGTGGAACCAGCGCAGCTCTTTTGTCTCCTGATGCATATACGCCGCATCCCACTCGCGCTGCTGCCCGCGGAGAAGCCCCTCCAGAAAGTTCTTTTCACGGTCCGGGTCGTCTTTCGGGTGCAGTTCTGCCAGAACATGGACATCCTGCCGCACTTCTTTCCATGGAATGCCCAGTAGCCGTTCAATGTTGGGGCTGACATAATCCGCCTTGGAGGTCTCTGCGTCCAGCATCAGGAAAACATCGTCCACATTCAGCGAAAGCTTCTGGAACAGCTCGTCCCGGTACAGGATCTCTGTATTCTTCCGGCGCAGCACGCTATGGCTTCTGCGCAGGATCAGCAGAATGACCAGCAGCGCAAGACCTGCGGCAATGCCCGCCACGATCTGCACCGTGTGGAACCACAGCTTATCCAGACTGGCATTGACGATGCTGACCGGGACAAGCCCCAGCATCGTCCAGCTCTGGACCGCCGTGCCCTCGTAGACCAGATAATAACTGGTGCCGCCCAGCTCTACCTTCATGTTTCCGCTGCTGCCCTGTGCAAAGGCATTGGACAGATCCATGATCTGCGCCTCGGAAAGATCGGAATGGTCGCGCAGCATCGCAATGAAGTTGTAGATCGTTTCCTTGCGATTTACGGAATTGTCGATCACCACCCGTCCATCCGGGTAGATCACATAGTTGCTGGCATTGCCCTGAAAGGCAGAGCTGTCCAGTAATCTCAGCACCGCATCGTTGTAGTAGGCGATGGCAATGGCATCGTAGGCAAAGCCCCGGTAGCTGCCCTGTGTTTTGGGGCAGACGAACACCAGCATCTGGGGTTTGCCGGGCAGAGCCGTATTTACGACGATATCCTCGCCATTGGAGAGTTTTTCGTCCAGATTCGTCTGCAAGCCAAGGTAGCCGGTCTCTCCGGTCACGGTCATATAGTTGCCGTCATAGGTAAGAAAGTAAAAGCCGGCAAATCCGGTTGCCTGCTGTGCATCCCCGATATACGCCTGAATTTCGTCCTCATCCGAGGTGTTTTCCAGAAAGCCGTTGTACAGATGCAGATAGGTCAGGTTTTTGCGCACCATCTCGCTGAGCATATTGTTGGACTTGTGCAAGACCTCTTCCAGATGGGAGGTACTTTCCTGATAGATGGTCTGCGACACAAACGAGATGTACCGAACGCTGAAACCTGCCACCAGCAAGACCAGAAGAAGGATGGCGGCAGCGGCCGAAAGCTTTTTCCGCCGGAGATGGCAGTTTCGTTTGGATCCGTGTTTTTCGTCTGCCATCCCGCTCACCTCAACGTCATGTAGTTTTCCGGCTCTGCAAGCGCTGCCTTGCCGCCGGAGACGTAATCACGCCATGTGTTTTTCACCCACGCATCTCCGTCCATGGAAATGCCGCTTTCGTCCGCAAGCAGCGGCGCCATCTGCTTTGCCGTTGCGAGGCAGGTCACGGTAACGGTGTCGTTGTCCCCCAGCGGCTGTCCGTTCCGGGTGATGCCAGTCAGGGTATAGCTGCCGCTGTCCTCTTTGACCTCCACGGCAATGCCGCTGAACACCGGCAGAGAGCCGCGGTTGAAGGGCACAAAGCCGCCCTCGCAGCCCTCCACAAAGGCGCGGACGGTCTCTTTCAGCTCGGCACCGGTCATGGTGCGCCGGTAAGCCAAAAGACCGTTCGGCATGATCATGGAGGCTGCCATTTTCTGAGTATAGTCTGCCTTCAGCACACTGCCGGTAAAGCTGTTTGCGGTGGCAAGCAGCACATCGGTGCCATAAACGCCGCGCAGCGTGTTCGCCATAACGGAGAAAGCGGCGCTGCCGCCGTTTGCGTGGAACACGTTGGAATAGCTCTTCCCGGAGGTCAGCACGATCTCGTCATCGGCAGGCGCACCCTCGGCAAGAAGCTGGGCATTGAACGCACGATAAGCCTGCTGTGCCGTGTACTCGCCTGCGATCATTTTGGAGACAACATCCTTGGAGACGGCAAAGAAATCGTTGGAGGCGATGCGGATATACATGTGGTTTTCTTCCACCACCGGACAGACATCCTTCAGATATTCGCTCAGGCGCAGGCTGACGTTCTGGCTGTAGCTCAGCACATCCTGCCCGTCGGCAACGATGCGGTTCTGCGCCTGTTCGGAGAGCATGACGTTCAGCACCTTCATGGCTTTTTCGCGTCGCGCTGTGTCTTGCTCCAGATCACGGTTCAGGGCGATCTGAAAATAGGGGGTGGTCATCAGCCACTTTTCGCCGTTCTGGCCGAAGAAAGGCAGGAAGATCGTGTCGATGCCCTCATCCTGAAACATCTTGACACCGGCAGAGCTGCCAAAGTACATGGCAACTTCCCCGTTCCGGAACATCCCGGTCACATCGTTGTAATTCAACGCAAGATCGTCTGCCGTGAGGTGGGTGTCCTGAATGAACTGCGCCATCCGCTCAAATGCCCCCGGCCACACGGTGTCGTCCAGACCGACCCGTGCGGTGTTGGCGGGGTCGCTGTAAGCGGTGCGCCACTTGCGCCCTTCCGTAGTGGTAAGCTCGGCAGCGGAAAGCCCCTGAAGCGTTTCCATGCAGGTATAGTCGTAGGTATAATCGGCGGTAAAGCCGCGGATGCCCACCTTTTCAAATGCCTGACAGGCCGCCGCAAAGCTTGCGTAATCGGTGGGAAGGGGGATATCGTACTGCTCAAAAAGGCTGCGGTTGACCACAAAGCCGTGGGCGTCGGCGCACACCGGCAGCCAGTTCACGCTGCCGTCCTCGTTTTTGAAGTTGTTGAGGTAGGTGTTATAAACAGCACCCGCCTCGTTGGTCATGGCAAGGTTCATCAGGCTGTCCTTCAGGGGAGCCGCATCGTGCAGCGAGAAACGGCAGCAGGTGATGATATCCGGCAGACCGCCGTTCTCCTGCAAAAATTTGTAAAAATCCAGATCGTTGTTGCCTACGATGAATTCAATGTTCACGTCCGGCAACTGTGCCTGAACATAGGGCGCATAGTTTTCGTACAGGCTGGTGCTCCACAGATACACCTGAATGGTCTGGGCATCCTCCTGCTTTTCCAGTTGTTCTGCACTTTTTGTTCCGCATCCGGTCAGCATGGATAGACCCATCACCAGTGCCGCAAGCACGGAAAACAGGCGGCGCAATGTTTTTGTTTTCATCCAATCCTTCCCCTCACAACTCTTGGGCAGCTGCCGTTCTGCGGCAAAGCTGCTTTGGATCACTGGTCGTACATCACCGCCCACAAGAGTGTGCGCTGTAAAACCCGCCCACGGAAATGATGCCGCAATTTTTGCGTGCTTCCTGTTTTGCGGTCCTGAATACTACTAAAAAGCACTTGAAAAGGCATACGCACAGCATGACAGAAACATAAAATTATTTTACCACTATTATGAAGGATTTTCAACAAAGTTTCATATATATTTGTGCACAAAAGCAACGCATGTCCGATTTCTTGGCGTCAAAGGTCATCTTTCGCATGGAAAAAACTTTGCATTTTTGAAGCGGTGTCATCGATAACTAGGACAAACCTGCTGACAGGCATCAATGCCCTGCCAAGATCTGACCCGAACGGCAAACGATGGCAGCAGCTGCCGGGCAACCAGTATCGTGCAGCGGAGGTGCAGGTGGGCAGTGACCAGCACACGATCTCCGTGAACATTCTTTGGGTTATTTTGCTCCCCGTGGCCGGAGCAGGCACTGCGGGCCAACATCCACTGCCAGATCTCGCTGGCGCTCAACCGCATCTACACCGAGTGGTATCCCAGCAAGGGCTACACCTTCAACATCACCAACTCCACCAGCTACGACCAGTATTATGTCCACGGACGCACGGTGTTCGATGTGATGGTGCGCATCACCGACGATATCTTCAACACCTATCTCCGCAAGACCGGCACCGTGAATCCCTACTACTCCGAGTACTGCGACGGCAAATCCGTCACCTGCCCGGGGCTCAAGCAGTGGGGCACCGTTACGCTGGCCAATCAGGGCCGCAACGCACTGCAGATCCTCAAATACTACTACGGCAATGATATCGAGATCATCCGCACCAATAACATCCAGTCCATCCCCCAGAGCTACCCGGGCACGCCGCTGCGGCAGGGCGACAGCGGCACGGCGGTGTTCACCTTGCAGCGGCAGCTGAACCGCATCACCAAGGATTACCCCTTCCTCGGGCTGCTCACCGTGGACGGCGTGTTCGGCGCTAAAATGGCCGCCACGGTCCGCGCATTCCAAAAGCAGTTCAACCTCACCGCCGACGGCGTGGTGGGCCGGCAGACATGGTACAAGATCAGCTATATCTACGTCTCGGTCAAGGACCTTGCCGAGCTGACCAGCGAGGGCGAAACGGCCAGCGGCACCCTCTCGGACGGCACATGGGGCGGCACCACCCTGCGCACCGGCTCCACCGGCAGCTCTGTGGAGCAGCTGCAATTCTGGCTGAATACCCTTTCCCAGTACGATCCCGCTATTCCCCCGGTGACGGTGGACGGCGTGTACGGCAGCGGCACAGCCAACGCGGTGCGGGCCTTCCAGCGCAAATACGGCCTGACCGTGGACGGCGTGGTGGGCTGCACCACATGGACCGAACTGTACGACCAGTTCCGCAGCATCCAGTCCGACAACGGCACCCCCAACGCCTACCCGGGCACCGCCCTGCGGGAGGGTGCAAGCGGGCAGAACGTGCGGCTGGTGCAGTTCTGGCTCAAGATCGCCCGCACGGTGTATTCCAGCCTTTCCAACATCACGGTGGACGGCCGGTTCGGCGCTGCCACCACCGCAGCGGTGCGGCGGTTCCAGACCTATTTTGGCCTGACCAGCGACGGCGTGGTGGGCCGCAATACGTGGTTGAAACTGTACGAGGTGTACAACGACATCGCCAACAAGCTGCTCTCCCCTTCCCTGCGCCCCGGCGAGTACCCGGGCGTGCTGCGCAAAGGCTCCTCCGGCACAGCGGTGCGGGAGCTGCAATTCTACCTCTACCTCATGAGCGCTTACGAGAGCAGCATCCCGGCCATTGGCATCGACGGGCAGTTCGGTGCTTCCACCGAAGCCGCTGTGCGGGCCTACCAGCGCTTTGCGGGCCTGACCGTGGACGGTGTGGTGGGCCGCACCACATGGGACAGCCTGTACGGCAAAGCATCCACCCTGCGCGCTTCCGGGCCGGTAGTCACCCTGAAACGCCTGCCCTACCCCGGCACGCCGCTCACAGTGGGTTCCTCCGGCAGTGCGGTGCTGTACTACAGCCTGCTTTTGCAGCGCATCGCCTACTATTTTTCCAGCGTGGAGGCCCCGCCCCTCTCGGACCGGTACACCGACGAGACCGCCGCCGCCACCCGCAGCGCACAGGAGCTTCTGAGCCTGCCGGAGACCGGCACTGCGGACGCCGAGACGTGGACAGCGGTGGAAGCGCTGAGTCTGCAGCTCGCCGCCGAAATGCCCAACCCCGACCGCAGCATCGGACAGGGCCCGGTCTATCCGGGCCGTGCCCTGAGCGAAGGCAGCGTGGGGCCGGATGTGGCGCAGATCGAAACATGGCTGAACGGGCGCTCCTGCCTGTACTGCGGCGAGGGCTATGTGACCGAGAACAGCCGCTTTGGCCCGGAGGAGACCGCCGCCGTCCGGCTGGCCCAGCAGCGCGCCGGGCTGCAAGTGACCGGCACCGTGGACCGCGAGACATGGGCCGCGCTGCAAGCCCAGAGCTGCCCACACTGCAACAAGGAGGAATGAGCGATGGCACGTCTTTTGATCTACGATGCCTACGAGAACAAGGTGTACACCTACGCAAACCTGAACGAGAACGACCCCATGCCCTACAGCACCGGCACCACCCTGCGGGTGCGGGAGTTCCGGGGAAAATCGGCCAGCCCCACCCTGTGGACCACCATTGCGGCCATGGAAGCGTGGAACCTGACCCGCCGCAAGTACGGCAAAGGCATCCCGGTGGGGTACGCCTTCCGCCGCATCTGGGAGGGCGGCCACGGCACCCGCAGCCAGCACTACGCGGGCGTATCCTTTGACGTGGGCCAGAGCCTGACCCAGACCGCCCGCACAGCCATCTACAACGCAGCCCGGAACACCGGCGCATGGGGCTATGTGGAGCCGCTGAGCCAGACGCCCACATGGGTGCACATGGACCGCCGCTACGGCACGCCCGCGTGCAGCGGCACCACCGCCGGCTATCCCACCCTGCGGCGGGGCAGCCGCGGCTGCTATGTGATGATCTTGCAGGACGCGCTTTCCACGCTGGGCTACCAGACCGGCAGCCGCATCGACGGCATCTTCGGTGCCCGCACGGAGGAAGCCTTGCGGGGCTTCCAGCGGCGCACGAGCCTGCGTGTGGACGGCGTGTGCGGCTGCAACAGTTGGAAAAAGATCAGCACGGCGGTGCTGGGCGTGGGGCGGACCAAGACGACGATCGATTGACGATTTAAAATTGTCTCCGCTTCGCTCTGACAATAACAGAGGAAATATTATTTTATAGTTTGTGAATCCGAAACAACTGCGGTCGTTTCGGATTCACTTTTTCACGGGAAAGGTCGTGGCGGTGAGCGGCATTTGCTGCTGTCAGCCTGCACGCCCCTCTCTCGTGAAAATGTGTTTGGAACGGCCCGCAGGCCGCGACAAACACGAATCTATAAAATATTATTTCCGCTAAATATGGCCAGAGCGCACGCGGCGGCCATTTTAAATCGTCCCGTCTGCAATGAACAAATTCAAACGGCAGCGGCAGAAAGTTGAAACTTTCTCCCGCATTGGCCCTTTTCGTTGCACGGATGGGCAAAACGTGCTAGAATGACCCTATTATCAAAACAGTTCATGTTGAAAACAAGAGGACTTTAAGAGGGGTATTGTATCATGGAATTTTCCAAACGACTGGACCTGTTCGGTGACGAGATCTTTGCCGCACTGAACGAACGCAAGGTGGCGCTGGAGGCACAGGGCCGCACCATTTATAACCTCAGCGTTGGCACACCGGACTTTGCCCCCGCCGAGCACATCCGCAAGGCCATGATGGACGCCGCTGCCGACCCGCAGAACTGGAAGTACAGCCTGCGCGACCTGCCGGAGCTGCTGGATGCCGTGTGCGGCTACTACAAGCGCCGCTTCGGCGTGGAGATCACGCCCGATCAGGTGGCCAGCTGCGCGGGCAGTCAGGAGGGCGTGGGCCACATCGGCATGGTGCTGTGCGACGAAGGCGACACCGTGCTGCTGCCCACCCCCTGCTACCCGGTGTTCATTGCGGGCAGTCTGCTGGGCGGTGCAAAGCCCTGGTATTACCCGCTGACCAAAGAGCATGGCTTTTTGCCTTACGTCAAGGACATCCCGGAGGATGTGGCCCGCAAGGCCAAGTATATGATCGTCTCCCTGCCCGCAAACCCGGTGGGCAGCGTGGGCACGCCGGAGCTGTACGCCGAGCTGGTGGCCTTTGCAAAGAAGTACGACATCCTCATCATCCACGACAACGCCTACAGCGACATCATCTTTGACGGGGCCGTGGGCAACAGCTTCTTCAACACGCCCGGTGCCATGGATGTGGGCGTGGAGTTCTTCAGCCTTTCCAAAAGCTTCAACGTCACCGGTGCCCGCATCAGCTTCCTTGTGGGCCGCAGGGACGTGGTGGCCGCCTTTAAAAAGCTGCGCGGCCAGATCGATTTCGGCATGTTCCTGCCGGTGCAGAAGGCCGCCATCGCCGCCCTGACCGGCCCGCTGGACATGGTAAAGACCCAGTGCGGCCTGTACCAGCAGCGCCGTGACGCTTTGTGCGGCGGTCTGCGCGCCATCGGCTGGGCTGTGCCCGACAGCCACGGCAGCATGTTCGTGTGGGCGCCCATCCCGGCCAAATACGCAAAGAGCATGGACTTCTGCATGGACCTTGTGGAAAAGAGCGGCGTGCTGTGCACCCCGGGTTCCAGCTTTGGCCCGCTGGGCGAAGGCTACGTGCGCTTTGCCCTTACCCTGCCGCCGGAGCGCATTGCCGAGGCAGTAAAGTCTATTCAGGCAAGCGGCATCTTGGACTGATCTTTACAGAACCAGCAAAAGCGGGACGACCGAAATCGTCCCGCTTTTTGTCTGCTCACCGGCCACAGCGGCCAGATCGCTTCTATGATACGCTGGCAGTTTGTCCGCAAGGCAGTCTGCTTCAGCCGTTCACGATGTTTTCGCCCCTGCCATCCAGCCAAGTGCGCAGGTTGTTTGCGGTGATATCCATCAGCCGCTGCAAGGCTTCGTTGGTGGCCCATGCGATGTGCGGCGTCAGCAGGGCGTTGGGCAGGCCGCGCAGCGGGCTTTGCTGCGGCAGCGGCTCGGTGCCAAAGGCATCGGCACCGTAAAAGCCGAGCCGCCCGTCTTTCAGCGCAGCGGCCACGGCCTGCTCGTCCACCAGCACACCGCGGGCGGTGTTCAGCAGGATCATGCCGGGCTTTGCCTTGGCCAGTGTTCCGGCGTTGATGAGCCCCTTTGTGGCAGGCGTGGCCGGGCAGTGCAGGCTGAGCACATCGCTGCGGGCAAGCAGCGCGTCAAAGTCCACGAACTCCACGCCGTCGGTTTGGTATTCCGGCCGCAGGGTGCGGGTGCACACCAGTACCTTCATGCCAAAGGCTCTGGCAATGCGGGCGGTCTGCCGCCCTATGCTGCCGTAGCCATAGATGCCGAAGGTCTTGCCCAGCAGCTCCACCTGCGGCAGCAGCCGGTAGGCGGCGGGGGCTTCGGTGCGCCACTGGCCGTCCTGCACAAGACGGTCATAGCGGTCCGCGCACTGGCAGATGGCCAGCAGCAGGCTGAAGGTCATCTGCGCCACGCTGTGCGTAGAATAGCCCGGCACATTGGCCACGGCCACGCCATGGCGGCGGCAGGCTACGAGGTCGAGGTTGTCGGTTCCGGTGGCGATGATGCCCACCCACCTGAGCTGCGGGCACCGGGCCAGCACCGTTTCGTCAATGCGGCACTTGTTCAGGAACACGATCTCTGCATCCCCGATGCGCGGCACCACCTCTTCCGGGGCCGTGCGCCCATAAAAGGTGATGTCCGGCACCAGCGCCTTGACGCCGGACCAGTCCAGATCCCCCTGCCGTATGGCATGATCTTCCAGAACGACTGCTTTCATTTCAACTTCCTCCTTTTGTGTCACACCGGGTACAGCGCCAGCACGGTGCCCTGCGGGCTCTCGCGGCTTTCCAGTGCGGCATAGCCTTTGGCCAGCAGAATGGCCAGATGCACCCGGTCGGTCAGCGGCACCCACACCGGCGGCACATCCTGCCCAAGGCAGCCCGCTTGCAGCCAGAAGCAGGGCGCAAGGCTGTCCAATGGGCGGATGGCACGCAGTGCAAAGCCCTGCTGCAAATACAGCGGCAGCATTTCCTCCGCAGTGCACTCCACCACGGCCCAGCGGGGTCTGTGCCGGGCCAGAAACTCCTGCCGCGCGGCGGCTGCGGCCACCAGCGGCGCAAGCGTTTCCATGGTACGGCTGTCCGGCCCGGCTGCCGGTGTAAGAAAGTACCCGCCTGCCGTGCAGCCCCAGCCCAGAAAGCGGCGCAGCGCCGCCGCAGCGGCCACATCAGCATCCATGGGCAGCAGGATGCACCCCGCACCGGCTGTGCCGCGCGCATTGCCCACGCCCCACACTTCGCCTACCGTCAGCATCCGCAGCACCTCGCTGCGCGGGCGGTACACACAGCTCACCTCGCCCTTTACCAGCTGGCAGAATTCTTCGGCCGAAAGCCGCCTTACCTGCCGCGTGCGCGGCGGGTCACAAACCTGGATCATTTGGTTTCCCCCATTCATTCCGATATGAACCTACCATACCGGAATGCGGGCAAAAAAGTGCGCGAAACGGCGCGGTCCTTTCTGTTTACAGGGTCAGTTTTACCTCTTCGCTCAACACCTGCCCGATGGGCTTTGCAATGCACAGGTCCGCTTCGGCATCGGCCCCGGTGGGCTGCATATTGATCACCACCAAGTGGTCGCCCCGGAAGTAGCGGATGAGCCCTGCTGCCGGGTACACCACCAAGCTGGTGCCGCCGATGATCAGGGTATCCGCATGGCGGATGGCGTTCACCGCGCCGGACAGCACCTCTTCGTCCAGCCCTTCCTCATACAGCACCACATCGGGCTTTACGATGCCGCCGCATTCGGTGCAGCGGGGCACGCCGGTGCTCTGGGCAATAAAGTCCACATCGTAGAATTTGCCGCAGCGGGTGCAGTAGTTGCGCAGGGTGCTGCCGTGCAGCTCGTACACCGTGCGGCTGCCCGCCGCCTGATGCAGCCCGTCGATGTTCTGGGTGACGACGGCTTTCAGCCTGCCCTCCCGTTCCAGCTTTGCCAGCCGCAGGTGCGCCGCGTTGGGCTTTGCGCCCTTCACGATGAGCTTATCGCGGTAAAAGCGGTAGAACTCCTCGGGCTTTTGCTCCCAGAAGGTGTGGCTCAGGATCGTTTCCGGCGGGTAGGCGTACTTCTGGTGGTAAAGCCCGTCCACACTGCGGAAGTCCGGGATGCCGCTCTCGGTGGAGACGCCCGCTCCGCCAAAGAACACGATGCTGCTGCTTTTGGCAATGATCTCTTCCAATGCCTGTACCATAAACAAAACGCCCCTTTCGCTGTGCGTGCATTTGTGCTAGTATAAGTTCAGTATAACACAAACGCGCAGGAAAGGAAGCGGTAACTTTTGAACGTCTGGTATGTGAACAGCATCCTCGGCACCTTCCGGCTGGAAGAAGAGGACGGCGCGGTCTGCGGGCTGGCCTTGTGCCCGGACGGCGTGCCGGAGCTGGAACCTTTGCCCCGCAAGGTGTGCGAGATGCCCCTTTTGCAGGAGGCTGAGCAGCAGCTGAACGAATACTTTGCCGGTGCCCGCCGGGAATTCGACCTGCCGCTGGCGGCCAAAGGCACACCCTTCCAGCAGGCCGTCTGGGCCGAGATGAACAAGATCCCCTATGGCAGAACGCGCACCTACGGCCAGCTTGCCGCCGCCATCGGCAGACCCAAAGCGGCCCGTGCCGTAGGTGGGGCGTGCCACTGCAACCCCATCGCCATTTTCCAGCCCTGCCACCGGGTGGTGGGCAGCACCGGCAGACTCACCGGCTACGCCTATGGCGTGGAGATGAAGCAGTATCTGCTGGAGTTAGAACAAAACACATAAAAAGCAAAACAGCACGGCGGAAATCGCGCCGTGCTGTTTTGCTTCTATTTTACTGTGCGCTGTACACGCTGCCCATGGTCCACGAGTTCCCGGCGCTGTACTTGGCGTGGTTGCGCAGGTAAGTGACCCACGCGCCATAGCCGTTGCCGGCAGAGAGGTGCACACCGTCCGGCGCGGCAAGCATCTCTTTCAGGTTGCCCTCGCCGTCAGCCAGCGTCTCCCACAGGTCCAGATAGACGCAGCCCTTGCCGACGGCCAGCTGAGCCAGCTGCTCGTTCACGCCGCGCAGCACGTCCGACGCAAGGCCGGGCTTTTCAGCAGCTGCCGAGGGCCGCACCGGCGGGATGGACTGCACGTAGATCACGCAGTCCTCACCCAAGGCTTCGCGCAGCAGATCCAGCATCTGGCCATAATAGGCAAGGAAGCGGTCCGAAGCGCCCAGCGTGGTGAGGGTGTTGGTGCCCAGCAGGATATACAGCTTTTTGGGCTGGGCAGCGGCCAGCACATCCAGCGCTACCTCCTGCCCGCGGGTGGGGCTTTTGACCGCGCTGCGGTTCACGATGGCATCCGGGCCCACGCCGGTATAGCCGCAGATGAGCGCCCCGCCAAGGTTGATCTGATAATCCGAGAAGCCCACCGTCAGGCTATCGCCCAGAAAGGCCGCGTCTGCAAAGTAATTCAGGTCCACCTGCCCGCAGCTGGGCTGGCGGATCACGCTGGCGTCGTAGGCTTTGACCGTGTAGGCGCCTGCGTTCTGCTTTGCGGGGCCAAAGTTCTCCAGTGTGACGGCCTGCGCCGTGCTGCTGCCATCCTGTGCAGCACTGCTGCTGTCCGCTTCGCCCTGCATGGGCAGCGGGGCCAGAATGTTCTCGGCAATGCCGCTGGCGTTGGCGGCAGGGGTCTCGGCGGTGCCCTCTGCGCCTTTTTCCAGAATGGCGGTGATGGCGTAGGACACCAGCAAAATGGCCGCCACCACGCCCACAAAGCGCAGCTTGCCGCCCACGGTGCCGTGCCTTGACCGGCGCGGTGCCGAATGATATTCGTGTGAAATGCCCATGGTTTTTCCAGCTTTCTCCATTTTTGCCGCACAGGAAAGGGGTTTTGGCCAGTCCTTTGCTGTGCGCTCTTTATTTTATCATAATTTTTTTGCCTGCGCAACCAATTGGGTCTTGCATACAACAGGCAAAACGGGTACAATAAGGATGTGGCAATTTTGCACATTTTACAAAAAGGGTGTGCACATGCCGCAAAGTTTTTTGTATCACTTGCAACGTCCGGTTTGTTTGCCGCCCGGTCTGCGGGCAGTGCAGGGCCTTTGGACCAACCCCATTCAGGCGGCGCGGAAACCGGGCAAAGCAGTGATGTACCAATGATAAGAATGGAATATGCAAAAGGAGGTACTCATGGCCAAGAACGTGATCATTGGTCAGAGCGGCGGGCCCACCGCCGTGATCAACTCCAGCCTTGCGGGCGTATACAAAGCCGCTTGCAGTCTGGGCGCAGACAAGGTGTACGGCATGAAATACGGCATCGAGGGTCTGCTCAAGGAGGAAATGCTGGAGCTGAACGTCCTGCTGGACGACCGCATGAGCATCGAACTGCTCAAGCGCACGCCCTCCAGCTACCTTGGCAGCTGCCGTTACAAGCTGCCGGACCCGGATGTGGACTCCACACCCTTCATCAAGCTGTTTACCCTGTTTGACAAATACGATATCTGTGCGGTGTTCTACATTGGCGGCAACGACTCCATGGACACCATTGCAAAGCTCAGCCGCTACGGCGCGCGCGTGGGCAGCAGCGTGCGGTTCATCGGTGTGCCCAAGACCATCGACAACGACCTGTGCCTCACCGACCACACCCCCGGCTACGGCTCTGCCGCCAAGTACATTGCCACCATTTTAAAGGAAGTCATCCGGGATTCCTCCGTGTATGACATCCGAAGCGTGACCGTGGCCGAGATCATGGGCCGCCACGCGGGCTGGCTGGCCGGTGCGGCCTGCCTTGCCGGCGGCGACGACTGCGAGGGCCCGGATCTGATCCTGCTGCCTGAGGTGCCCTTCGATCAGGACAAGTTCCTTGCCCGGGTGGACGAGCTGCAGCGCCGCAAGTCCAACGTCATCATCGCTGCCAGCGAGGGCGTCAAGACTGCCGACGGCACCTATCTGTGCGATCTGGTGTCCACTGCCGGTCAGCTGGATGCCTTTGGCCACAAGGCCGTGCTCAGCGGTACCAGCCGCTACCTGTCCGACCTGATCCACGATAAACTGAACTGCAAGAGCCGCGCCATCGAGTTCTCCACCCTGCAGCGCTGCGCCAGCCATCTGGCCAGCCGCACGGACGTGAACGAGGCCTACGCGGTGGGCGGTGCTGCAGCCGCCGCCGCTTTTGCGGGCGAGACCGGCCGCATGATCGCGCTCAATCGCATTTCCGCTTATCCCTACCAGTGCATCACCGAGTCGGTGGATGTGCAGCAGGTGGCAAACCTTGAAAAGAAGGTGCCGCTGGACTGGATCAGCCCCGACGGGATGCAGGTGACGGCTGCTTTTGAGGAGTATGCCCGTCCGCTGATCCTGGACGAGGTGACCCCCGTTTACGTCAACGGCACCCCGCGCCATATCCGTCTGTAACCCCTTTTCCCGCGTCTGTTTTCGTGCATCCTGCACGTAATATTATATTGCCGAAACAGAAAAACAAAAAAGGAGAAATCATCATGGGTAAAAATGCAATCGTTGGTCAGTCTGGCGGTCCTACTTCCGTCATCAATGCAAGCCTTGCGGGCGTCTTTGAGAGCTGCAAGAGCCGCGGCGCAGAAATCGTCTACGGCATGTGCAATGGCGTTGCCGGTCTGCTGGAGGAGCGGGTGGTGGATCTTTCCACCGTGCTGACGGACGATCTGGACATCGAGCTGCTCAAGCGCACCCCGTCCAGCTTCCTCGGCAGCTGCCGTTACAAGCTGCCCGACTGGCATGAGGACGAGACCGTCTACAAAAAGCTGTTCGCCATTCTGGAAAAGCTGAACATCGGCTACTTCTTCTACATCGGCGGCAACGACTCCATGGACACCATCGGCAAGCTGGCCGAGTACGGCGAGCGCATCCAGAGCGACATCCGCTTTATGGGCGTGCCCAAGACCATCGACAACGACCTGATGGTCACCGACCACACCCCCGGCTACGGCTCTGCTGCCAAGTACATCGGCGTGGTGATGAAGGAGATCATCCGCGACGCCACCGTGTACGGCACCAAGTACGTCACCGTGGTGGAGATCATGGGCCGCAACGCAGGCTGGCTGACCGCTGCCGCAGCTCTGGCCAAGAGCGACGACTGCGAGGGCGTGGACATGATCTGCCTGCCCGAAGTGCCCTTCAATGTGGATCACTTCATTGAGAAGGTGCGCGTGATGCAGGAGAAGAAGCCCAGCATCGTCATTGCCGTGTCCGAAGGCGTTAAGCTGGAGGATGGCCGCTATGTGTGTGAGCTGGCCGACGATGTGCACGCAGTGGACGCTTTCGGCCACAAGGCCCTGACCGGCACCGCCCGGTATCTTGCCAACGTGGTGGCCCGCAATCTGGACACCAAGACCCGCTGCATCGAGCTTTCCACCTTGCAGCGCTGCGCAGGCCACCTGACCAGCCGCACCGACATCACCGAGGCCTATCAGGTGGGCGGTGCCGCTGCCAAGGCTGCCTTTGAGGGCGTTACCGGCCAGATGGTGGCCCTGAAGCGCATCTCCAACAGCCCGTACCAGTGCACCACCGAGCTGCACCCCATCAGCGAGGTGGCAAACCTCGAGAAGAAGGTGCCGCTGAGCTGGATGAATGCCAACCACACCCAGATGACCGATGAGTTCCTGGCTTATGCCCGCCCGCTGATCCAGGCCGAGCTGACCCCGCTGTACATTGCCGGCCTGCCCCACCACATCTACATGAAGAACTCCAAGTAATTTCTGTTATAAGCATAGCAAAAGCCCGTCCGAGTTTCAGGCCCGGACGGGCTTTTTGTTGTTCTGGTCAAACCGTTGCGCCCACTTTGGGTGCACCGCCGGCAATTTCTTCGGCTGTCAGCGGCTTTGCCTCCACGGGGGCGTTCAGGCGCTCTTTTGCAACGGCCAGCATCAGTTTAATGCGGTTTTCCTGATTCACCTTGGTGGCGCTGGGGTCGTAGTCGATGGGGGTGATGTTGGCGCTGGGGTACAGGGCACGAATTTTGTTCACCATACCCTTGCCCACAATGTGGTTGGGCAGGCAGCCAAAGGGCTGGGCGCACACGATGTTGCCGTAGCCGCCCTGCACCAGCTCGATCATCTCGGCGGTCAGCAGCCAGCCCTCGCCCATCTTGGCGCCCAGCGAGATGATGCCCTTGGGCTTTTCCACCAGCTCCTTGAAGGGGCCGGGCGCATAGAAACCGGCATCGGCTTCGGCCTTGAGCATGGCGCGCTCGATGCTGTCCAGCCAGTTGAGGAACTGGTCGATGCCGATCTTCACCGCCAGCTTGCCGCCGTACAGCACATGGTCCTCGCCCATGTTGAAGGCGCAGTACTGCACAAAACCCATCAGACCCGGGAAGTTCACCTCGCAGTCCTGACTTTCGAGGAACTTTTGCAGATCGTTGTTGCCCAGCGGGCTGTACTTGACGTAAATTTCGCCCACGACGCCCACCTTGACCTTGGGCACACGGGTGATGGGGATGTTGGCAAAGTCCGCAGCAATGAGCGGGAAGGTATGCTTCATCTCTTTGGACGTATAGCCCTTGCCCGCCAGCAGCACCCGGCCCAGACGGCTGACCCACAGGTCCACCATCTTATCGGCAGCACCCTTCTCGTTCTCGTAAGGTGCCACCTGATTGCGCAGAGCGCACAGCATATCGCCGTAGAAGATGCAGGCCAGCGCACGGCGGGCCAGCGGCAGGGTCATCTGGAAGCCGCTGTCCTTCTCAAGACCCGAGAAGTTCAGGCTGGCAACGGGAATCTGCGGATAGCCGGCCTTCACCAGCGCCTTGCGCAGCAGGTGGATGTAGTTGGAAGCACGGCAGCCGCCGCCGGTCTGGGTAATGAGCAGGGCGGTGTGGTCCAGATCGTACCTGCCGCTGTTCAGCGCATCCAAGAACTGGCCAATAACCAGCAGCGCCGGGTAGCAGGTGTCGTTGTGGACGTATTTCAGGCCCAGCTGTGCCACGGCACTGCCGCAGTTGCCCAAGATCTCGCACTTGTAGCCGTCGTAGCGCAGGGCATACTCCAGCAAACGGAACTGGGTGATGGCCATGTTGGGGATGAGGATGGTGTGGGTCTTTTTCATCTCCGGGGTAAATTTGGGATAATTGTATTCCATAGGTTCCTCCTATGTATCAGGCTTCTGCCTTAGGGGCAGCCTTTTCTGCGGTCACTTCGTCCCGCTCGTCCAGCGCGGCAAACAGGCTGCGCAGGCGGATGTTCACAGCGCCCAGATTGGTGATCTCGTCGATCTTGAGCTGGGTGTAGAGCTTGCCGCCCTCCTGCAAAATTTCGCGGGTCTCGTCGGTGGTGATGGCGTCCACGCCGCAGCCGAAGGACACCAGCTGCACAAGGTCCATATCCTTCTGGGTGGTGCAGTATTTGGCGGCGGCATACAGGCGGCTGTGGTAGGTCCACTGGTTCAGCACGCTGGTGGGAAACTTCTGCACCCGGTTGGAGACGCTGTCCTCGGTAACAATGGCAGCGCCGTGGCGGGTAATCAGGCGGTCGATGCCGTGGTTCACCTCGGGGTCCACATGGTACGGGCGGCCCGCCAGCACGATGATGCGCTTGCCCTGACGGCGTGCTTCATCGATGATCTCGCTGCCCTTCACCCGGATCTTTGCCATGTGGGCTTCGTACTCGGCGTAGGCGGCATCGGCTGCGGCCTGCACTTCCCTCTCGGAAATGCCGCCAAAGTACTTGGGCAGGATGTCCTTTGCCATCTTATGCACAAAGTCTTTGGGACGGTGGATGCCCACGTAGTCATAAATGAACTTGGTGCCTTCCAGCTCCGGGCAGTTGCCGGCCAGAACCTCCGGGTAGTAGGCCACCACCGGGCAGTTATAGTGGTTGTCGCCAAGGCCCTCGTCCACATTGTAGGTCAGGCAGGGGTAGAAGATGGCGTCCAGCTGCATCTGGCTCAGGGCCTTGATGTGGCCGTGGCTCAGCTTTGCCGGGAAGCAGGCGGTGTCGCTGGGGATGGTGGCCTGACCGGCCAGATACAGCCCGCGGCTGGACACCGGGCTGGTGTGCACCGCAAAGCCCAGCTTTGTCCAGAAGGCCCACCAGAAGGGCAGCAGCTCGTAGAAGCCAAGGCACAGCGGGATGCCGATGGAACCGCGCTTACCGGCCACCGGCTTGTAGTCGGCCAGCAGCTGCTGCTTGTAGGCGTACAGGTTCAGGCTGTCGTCGGCACTCTTGCCGGTCACGGGCTTGTCGCAGCGGTTGCCGGAGATGTACTTGCGGCCGTCCGCAAAGGTGTTGACGGTAAGCTGGCAGTGGTTGCCGCAGCCGCCGCACTTGACGCTGACCACCTTCTGTGCAAAGGCTTCCAGCTCCTGCTCGTTCATCATGGTGGAGGTGGTCTTGTGGGCCTTTCGGCTCTGGCGCAGGCCAAACAGAGCCGCACCGTAGGCGCCCATCAGACCGGCGATGTCCGGGCGGATGACCTCCACCCCCATCTCCTTTTCAAAGGCGCGGAGCACGGCCTCATTGTAAAAGGTACCGCCCTGCACCACGATCTTGCGGCCCAGTTCCTCGGGGCTGGAAGCGCGGATCACCTTGTACAGTGCGTTCTTGACCACGCTGATGGAAAGGCCTGCCGAGATGTTCTCAATGCTGGCACCGTCCTTCTGGGCCTGCTTGACCGAGCTGTTCATGAACACGGTGCAGCGGCTGCCCAAGTCCACCGGGCGGTCTGCAAACAGGCCAAGGCTTGCAAACTCCTTCACGTCATAGCCCAGCGCCTGCGCAAAGGTCTGCAAAAAGCTGCCGCAGCCGGAGGAGCAGGCTTCGTTCAGGAAGATGTTGCTGATGGCGCCATCCTCGATCTTGAAGCACTTCATGTCCTGTCCGCCGATGTCGATGATGAAATCCACATCCGGCATAAAGTATTTGGCAGCGGTAAAATGCGCCACCGTTTCCACCAAGCCGTAATCACAGCGGAAAGCGTTCTTTACCAGCTCTTCGCCGTAGCCGGTGGTGGTGACGCTGGCCACCTGCAAGCCCGGATGCTCCTGATAAATTTTGAGCAGCTGCTCCCGGATCAGGGGCAGCGGGTTGCCAAGGTTCGGCTGATAGTTGGTGTACAAAATCTGGCTCTTCTCGTCCACCACCACCAGCTTGACGGTGGTGGAACCGGAGTCGATGCCGATGTGCACCGGGCCGCACTGTGCGCTGAAGGGCACATGCGGCACGCTGTGGGACATGTGGCGGGCGTGGAAGGCCTCGTACTCCTCCTTGCTGGCGAACAGCGGCGGCTCGCTGGCGTATGTGGCAGTGGCGGCGTACTGGTCCAGCGCGTCGGCTACCTCCGAAAGCACAAATTCCTTATCGGCATACAACGCCGCGCCCAGTGCCACGTACAGCAGGCTGTTTTCCGGGCAGGTGCCGGTAACGTTCAGTGCTTCGTCAAAGCTCTTGCGCAGCACACTGCTGAAAGTGAGCGGACCGCCCAGATACAGGATATTGCCCTTGATGGGACGGCCCTGCGCAAGGCCTGCGATGGTCTGGTTGACCACGGCCTTGTAGATGCTGGCGGCAATGTCCTCGGTGCGGGCACCCTGATTGATCAGGGGCTGCACATCGCTCTTGGCAAACACGCCGCAGCGGGAGGCGATGGTGTAGGTGCGCTGGGCCTGTTCTGCGGCTTTGTTCATCTCATCGGCACCCATTTTCAGAAGGGTGGCCATCTGGTCGATGAAGGCACCTGTGCCGCCGGCACAGCTGCCGTTCATGCGCACCTCGGTGCCGTTGGTCAAAAACAGGATCTTTGCATCCTCGCCGCCCAGCTCGATCACGCAGTCGGTGGCGGGCACAAAGCGCTTGACCGCCACACGGGTGGAGAACACCTCCTGCACAAAGGGCACGCCGCAGCTGTCGGCAAGGCCCATACCGGCTGAACCGGAGATGCTCAGCAGTGCTTTGCGGCCGTGCAGCTGCTCGGCATCGATGCGGCGCAGCAACTCCTGCGCCTTTTCCAGAATATGGCTATAATGGCGTTCGTATGTAGAATACAGCAGCGTATCATGTTCATCCAGCACCACGCACTTGATGGTGGTGCTGCCGATGTCAAGACCTACTCTCACGTTGTTTTCCTCCTAAGGACAAATGCCGGAGGCAAAAGCCCCCGGTAAACGGCAAAACGTTTTCTTTGCCAAAAATTAGTTTGCTAGCGAATCATTCCATCCGTTCGCATACAGATATATTATAATCCAGTTTTGCGGCACAATCAATCCGTGCCCTTTATTTTACACAGAAAAAATAGTATTTTCCGCTCAAAAAGTTAAACATTTTGTGAACTTGTCATCCTTTGTGCAGCTTTTTGCGCTGTACGGTAAAGTTTCTTAACCGGCAGGGCGCAGAAAGGCCGCTGCACAAAGCATTTTCGTGCAGCGGCCTTGCATTTTTGGGTTTGTGTCACAAGTCGTCCGGGTCTCCGCGCTCCGGCATGGTGCGCAGCTCCCGCACCAGCATATTGCGCAGCTGATACTGCTGCTGGGCCTGCGCCGTTCCGTTTTCGGTGTGCAGTTCCACCGTTGCTTCCGGGATGCGGTCTGCGCACAGCGGGATCGTGACCACCGCCTGCGTGCCCTTTTCCGGTGCGCGCTCCACCCGCAGGCCCCACCCCATGCGGCGGCAGCACTCGCGGCACAGCAGCAGCCCCAGCTTTGCCCCGCCCAGAAAACAGCGGCGGTTTTCCAGCCATGCATCCCTGCCTGCATCCGGCAGGCCGCAGCCGTTGTCCAGCACGGTCAGTTGCCAGAAGTTCTCGCTGCGGCGCAGCACGATCTGCACCCTGCCGCCCTCGCTGCAAGCGCGCAAGGCGTTGGAGAGCAGATGCAGGCACAGCAGCTCTGCATCGCTGCGGTCCGCCATCACGCGGCAGGAGGTCCAGCCGCCGTAATCCAGAGTCAGTTCCACATTCAGCTGCACCTGCACCATATCGGCCTGCGCGGCCACCTGCTGCAACATCTGGCACAGGTCCAGCGGGTAGAGCCGGGGGTCCTCCTCGGCACGCAGAAAATCCAGCAGGGTCATGACCTCGTTCAGGGTACGGTCCAGCCTTGCCGATGCGGCGCTGATGTCGTTCACGGCCTGCCGGGACTGCTGATCGGCCCCCACACGCGCAAGATGCTGCTCCAGATATTCGCAGTTGCGCCCGATCAGACCCAGTGCGTGGAAACAGGCCTGCTCCACATCCTTTTGCGGAACCGCCTGCGCAGTCAGTGCGCCCACTTCGTTTTGCCGGATCTGCTCCATACCATTACGCCTCCAAGGACATTCTGCTCAGTCGTCTTTCTGACGCTGAAGATAATTTTTGATCGCGTAGATCAGCTTGCCGGTGGTGGGCTTTTCCTCAGCAAAGCCGCTCTCCTGCTTGAACACCAGCCACCCGGGTGCCGGCTTTGCTTCCAGCTGGTCCACCATGCGGCGGATGCCGCTGTCCACAGCCGAGACCGACACATCGTACTGTTCGCCCACCGCCTGCAAAATCTCCTTGCGGATCGCCAGTTTCTGGGTGGTGCCGTACACCACGCCCACCGCATAGGTCAGATAGCTGCAATTCACATCCGGCAGCTGGACGCCCCAGCTGCTGTACAGTTCCTGACACTTGCGCTCCATCTGTCGGCTCTGGCGGCCCGGCATCCGGTACAGCTCCCGCAGCAGGTTTTTCAGTTCGGTATGGCCTACGTAGCAAAAGCCGTCGCCGGATTCCATACAGATGGCGCTGCTGTTCTGCCGCCTGCCCTCGTCAAACAGCACGACGTTGGGTTTGGGGTCCATGCTGCGGATGTTCATCAGGAACTCCAGTCCGCTCATGTCCTCCAGCTGGCTGCACAGGATCACCACATCAAACTTCCGGCCCTGACGCAGCTCCTCCAGCAAACGGCTGCCGCGCTGGAAGCAGGTGCATTCCAGTGCAATGCCTTGCTCTTGCAGGTAGTTTTTCTGCACCCGCAGTTCCTTGCGGTCGTAGCTTCCAAGGGCGATTTGCAGCATTTTTGCTGTATGCTCACTCTCCACGCAACGCGCCGCCTTTCTGCCCGAGTTGTTCCGCACCTGTCAGCTCTTCCACCACGTCCTGCCAGATCTCCGGCTGAACGCCATTCTCACACAGATACCGCAAAAGCCGGTAACAGAATTCCGGCGCTGCAGCAACATAGCGGCTCTCCATACACGGGCCGCTGCCGGTACGGCAGAGGGTAAGCAAGCAGCCTTTCTCGTCGTCCGCATCCAGAGAGTACACCAGCGTATATGCCTTCTGCAAGCCGTCAATCGCCGAAAATTGACGGATCATAGGCGAAAATGTACGTTCCATGAATCATTCCTCCTTGCTACAGAGATCTGCGACGCTTTTTCGTCTACCTCTGTTTTTCTTATCCTATTTTAAAGAGCAAGGCGGTATGGTTCAATCCTGAAAAAGTGTCTAATTGTGTCAGTTTTTGCTTTGTTGCATTTTTGTGTCGTATTTTTTGATTTTGCGACGCATTTTAGAAGTCCGGCACGTTCCTGCGCCGGTTTTTCGCGTCATTTCCACCGTGTTGTTCCGGGCCTGCGCAGCTTTTTGTTTTTTTGCGCAGCTTCCTGCTACTAAAATAGCACGAATCCGACGCAAATTCAACCATGCAGCCGCTCTTTCCGACGTTTTCCTATGTTTTTGCTGCAATTCGGCCATTCAAAGACGCCATCCATCCTTGTGCATAAATTTTCGTCCGGATATACACAGTTTTTTCATATTGTTTCGATATAATAGTAAGGTATAGTATTCTGCCCTTGTGTGCAGACCCTGACCGCTTTATTCTACGATGTACGACGGTGCCTTTTTTCAGGATACACTGGAGAATGCACCGGAAAGGCTTCAACACATGCTCCAACTCAAACACATCAAAAAAGAATACAGGACCGGCGATCTTGTCCAGAAAGCGCTGGATGATGTAAGCCTCAACCTGCGGGACAACGAATTCGTTGCCATTCTGGGCCCTTCCGGCTCCGGCAAAACCACTTTGCTGAACATCATCGGCGGTCTGGACCGTTATGACAGCGGCGATCTGGTGATCAACGGCGTTTCCACCAACAAGTACACAGATCGCGACTGGGACTCCTACCGCAACCACACCATCGGCTTCGTGTTCCAAAGTTATAACCTGATCCCGCACCAGACGGTGCTTTCCAACGTAGAGCTGGCGCTGACCATTTCCGGCATCTCCAAGGCCGAGCGCCGCAGCCGCGCCGCCAAAGCACTGGCCGAGGTGGGGCTGGGCGATCAGCTGCACAAGCACCCCAGCGAGATGTCCGGCGGCCAGATGCAGCGCGTGGCCATTGCCCGTGCACTGGTGAACAATCCCAGCATCCTGCTGGCGGACGAGCCCACCGGTGCGCTGGACAGTGAGACCAGCATTCAGGTGATGGAGCTGCTGAAGGAAGTTGCCAAGGACCGTCTGGTGGTCATGGTCACCCACAACCCGGAACTGGCCGAGCAGTATGCCACCCGCATCGTCCGGCTGAAGGACGGCGTGATCCTTTCCGACTCGGACGCCTTTGCCCCGGACGATTCCGCACTGGCACCGCCGGTGTACCGGAATCTGGGACATTCCTCCATGTCCCTGCTGACAGCCCTCTCCCTGAGCTTCAACAACCTGCTCACCAAAAAGACCCGCACCCTGCTCACCGCCTTTGCCGGTTCCATCGGCATCATCGGCATTGCGCTGATCCTTTCGCTTTCGGCCGGCGTGAGCAATTATATTCAGGATATGGAGCGCTCCACCCTTTCGGAGTATCCGCTGCAGATCTCCACCAACGGTGTGGACCTTGCCGCCCTGCTGAACCCGGAAAGCTACACGACTGCCCTTGCGGATAACACCGGCATCGGCGCCTCCTCCGCTTCGTCTGCTTCCGTTCCGGAAGGCATGGTCACGGTGCGGGAGCTGCTGGCACAGATGACCCAGAATCAGGACACCACAAAAGCGAACGACCTTTCTTCCCTGCGGGCGTATCTGGAAAGCGAGGACTGCCCCATCCGGGAGGACGCCGCTTCCATTGAGTACACCTACGGCGTTGCACCTCTTATTTACCGCCAGAACAAGGATGGCACCGTGCGGCAGATTTACCCGGACGGTACGCTCAACTCCCTGATCAACACCAACACTGCCTCCGGCATCGTTTCTTCTTTGAGCAGCAACAGTGTTTTTGGCGAGATTGCAGAAGAACCCTCCCTGTACGAGAGCCAGTACGATGTCAAGGCAGGCCGCTGGCCGGAAGGCCGCAATGAGGCGGTGCTTGTGCTGAATGCCGATGGCAGTGTGAGCGACTATACCCTTTACCTGCTGGGCCTGGAAGATCAGTCCATCATGGACCAGTTCCTGCAAGCGTATAGCAAAGACCCGAACACCCCTGCGCCCACCAACTACAGCTACTACCCCTACGAAGCCTTCATCGGGCTGAACTATAAGGTCATTACCACCGCCGACCGCTATGGCTATGACGAGGAGCGCGGCTTCTGGCGTGATATGTCCGGCGATGAGGCCTTTATGGAAGATGCCGTTGCAAACGGCATCGACCTGACCATCGTGGGTGTGGTGCAGCCCAGGGCAGACGCCAGCTCCACCATACTGCCCACCGGCGTAGGTTTTACCCATGCACTGACTTACTATGCTATCGATCATTCGCAGGAAACCGAGATCGTAAAGCAGCAGATGGCAGACCCAGAGACCAATGTACTGACCGGCGAACGTTTTGACGCCCAAAAGGACATGAGCGACTTTGATCTATCCACGCTGTTCTCCGTGGATACCGATGCTTTGAAGAATGCGTTCCAGTTCGATGCCAGCAAGCTGCACTTTGATCTGAGCGGTGCCTTTGATCTGAACGATGGTGCCTTCGACTTCTCGTCCGTGCTGGATCCTTCCTCCTTCCAGCTGGATCTGAGCGATCTGCCGGAAATGGATCTGGACGTTTCGGACCTGTTTGCCGGGGTGGACCTCTCCATTTCGGAGGATGCTCTGCAAGACCTGATGCAGAAGATCATGAAGGACTACAAGAGCTATATCATCGGCAACGGCATCCTGAATCTGGACAAGATCAGCTTTTCTTCCTATATGAAGACCGACCGCTTCAAGCAGCTGCTGTCCAGCTCCATGGGCGACCTGCTGGACACCTCGGGTGCCGAGGAACAGTTCACCGCTGCTTTGCAGCAGAACCTGCAAACCATGATGGACCGCTACTCCGAGAAGCTGAGCGAAGCTTTGCAGGCACAGCTTACCGCCGCATTGCAGGCACAGCTGGGCACCGTGATGGAGCAGCTGACCGCACAGATCCGCCAGCAGTTGCAAACCGCTATCCAGACCAACATTGCAAAACTCAGCGATCAGGTGGAAGATGCGCTGCAGATCGATGCCACCGTGTTCCAGAGCGCGGTGCGGCTCAACATGAGCACCGATGACCTTGTCGATCTGGTCAAGCTGAACCTGCAGTCCTCTTCTTCCGCAACCTACGAGGGTATTCTGGCTGGCCTGAGCTATCGCTCTTACTCCGATCCCATCTATATCTGGATCTACCCCAAGAGCTTTGAGGCCAAGAACCGCATTGTGGAAAACCTGAATGCGTACAACGCTTCCATGCGCGCACAGGGCGAGGACGATAAGGTGATTATCTTCTCGGATACGGTGGGCACCCTGATGGGTGCTGTGACCAAAATCGTGGATATGGTCAGCAACGTGCTGGTGGCTTTTGTGGCCATCTCGCTGGTGGTCTCGTCCATTATGATCGGCGTCATCACCTATATCAGCGTGCTGGAGCGCCGCAAGGAGATCGGCATCCTGCGTGCCATCGGTGCCTCCAAGCACAATGTCGCGGAGGTGTTCAACGCCGAGACCTTCATCATCGGCCTGTGCTCCGGTGTGATCGGCGTGGGCCTGTGCCTGCTGCTGCTGATCCCCGGCAACATGCTCATCCACTCCATTGCCGGCACCAACAGCGTTACCGCAGTGCTGCCCCCCAAGGCTGCACTGATCCTGATCGCGCTGGCCACCCTGCTGACGATCCTCGGCGGCCTGATCCCCGCCCGCAGCGCAGCCAAGTGCGACCCCGTTGCTGCCCTGCGCTCCGAATGATCTTGCCTTAAAACCAGTACAGGCCGGTGTCCCGTATCAGGACACCGGCCTGTTTTTCTTTGGTTTTATTTTTTCCGGATGCTCTGCTCGAGGTCGGTCTTTTCTTCCTCCAGCTCCTGTTTCAGGGCACGGTCGATCTCATGCGTTTCCTGCCGGATCTCAGCCAGATCTTTCTCGATCACCGGGTTTTCTTCCAGATCCTCCCGGATGAACATCAGCGCAAAGCTCACCAGAAGCATCCCGCAGGAGATCCAAATGGCCCTTCCGCCCAGATGCGCCGCGCCGATGCTGCCCATTCCGGCGCCCAGTGCAAACAGCAGGATGATGCTGAAGTAGCGCTGCATCCGGTCCTTTGCTTTGGGGTCATGGCTTTTGCGCCAGATGCACAGCGCTTCCATACCGCTGCGCAGATCACCGATGCACATGGTGCTTGCAAATGCATAACCGTCCACCTTGCGGAACGCCTGTACCTGCATGGCGCAGGCAAACGACACAATGGCGTTGGCAAGCAGGTTCTGCTCGGGCGGCAGAAAGCCCACGATGAACAGCAGCAGCACCTCCCCCAGCACCACCAACTGCCGCCAGTGCAGCCGCTGCATTTCCCGGAAGCACTCCCGCATCTGCTCTGCCAAAAGCACACCCAGCGCAAACGCGCACAGCGGCACCAGATAGTGCAGCACCCTGTCCCACTGGCCGTCCATGATGTTGGCGCTCAGCAGCACAATGTTGCCGGTCTGTGCATTGGCAAACACCTTGCCACGGAACAAATAGGTATAGGCGTCCTGCAACCCGCCGGACAGCGAAAGGAACACCGCTGTCAGAAAGGACTCGGACATCTGCCCGTGATGTTTTGTTTTCATTTATTCACCCTCTTTACGCACCCTATTATAGTACATTCTGTCGGCTTGTCTCATATCAGTTTTACATGTCCGTCATGTGTGCGGCAGGCCGCGCAGGCTTTGCATTCCCACACAGGTTGTGTTAGAATAAGAAAAATGTGTTCGATCTTTCCGGGCCGCTTCCGCGCTGCCCTGCCGTCAATAAAGGAGAACCCCCATGCCGAATATCATCGAGATCACAGACCTTTCCGCACCGGAACTGGACATTTACGCCCGCCTGACGCAGGCGCAGCTGCGCAATCGGCTGGAGCCGGAAAAAGGCATCTTCATTGCCGAAAGTCCCAAGGTGATCGCCCGTGCGCTGGACGCCGGGCATCAGCCGCTTTCCCTGCTCATGGAGCGCAAACAGATCACCGGCCCTGCGGCAGATATCCTGACCCGCTGCGGCAGCGTTCCGGTGTACACCGCCGACCGGGATGTGCTTGCCAGCCTGACCGGCTTCGAGCTGACCCGCGGCGTGCTGTGTGCATTCCACCGTCCCTCGCCCCGCAGTGTGGAAGAGGTGTGCCGCAATGCCCGCCGGGTAGCCGTGCTGGAAGGCATCGTGGACTCCACCAATGTGGGCGCCATCTTCCGCAGTGCCGCCGCACTGAACATGGACGCCGTGCTCGTCACGCCCTCCTGCTGTGACCCGCTGTGCCGCCGCGCCGTGCGCGTGAGCATGGGCACCGTATTTCAGGTGCCATGGGCGCAGATCGGCACCTCCCCTGCCGACTGGCCGGAAAGCGGCCTTGCCGGGCTGCACCGTCTGGGCTTCAAGACCGCCGCCATGGCCCTGAGTGACCGCTCTGTGAGCATCGATGACGCGGCCCTTGCCGCCGCGCCGAAGCTTTCCATCGTGCTGGGCACCGAGGGCGACGGCCTTGCCCACAGCACCATTGCCGCCTGCGACTATACCGTGAAGATCCCCATGTCCCACGGCGTAGATTCGCTGAACGTTGCTGCCGCCAGCGCCGTGGCTTTCTGGCAGCTGGGCAAGCGCTGATGTGCATTCCGCCGCCTAAAATGCTTGACAAATCTCCCAAACAGAGTTACACTGATAAGGTCATACGGGCCTATAGCTCAGTTGGGAGAGCGTTCGGTTCGCATCCGAGAGGTCAAGGGTTCGAATCCCTCTAGGTCCATAAAAACAAAACGTCCTGCCGTATCCCGGCAGGGCGTTTTGCTTTTTATGCTGACCTAGAGAGGATTCGAGAAGGGCGGCCAGCCGCAGCTGGCAATCAAAGCCCCAGTGGGGCTTTGGTTAGCCCGCGGGTCCCAACCGGTAGGAATGTCTACCGGGGAGACTTTCGTTTTTGCCGCATCGTTTTGTACGATGCGGCGTTTTTTATGTCCAAAAAGCCTTGGCAGACCGTGCCGGGTTCCGAACCCTGAAGTCGGATGCGAACCAGGTGGGGTCATAAATCTACTTTTTGAAAAT
>CAKSWG010000024.1 GCA_934511465.1 uncultured Faecalibacterium sp.
GTGGAGGGCTGCGCCGTTATCATCTTTTACCAGATCGGCGAGCTGTTCCAGAGCGTGGCCGTGGGCAAGAGCCGCCAGAGCATTTCCAGCCTGATGGACATCCGCCCGGACTACGCCAACATCGAGGGCGAGGACGGCAAGCTGGAGCAGGTGGACCCGGACGATGTGGAGATCGGCACTGTGATCGTGGTGCAGCCCGGTGAGCGTGTGCCCATTGACGGCGTGATCGTGGAAGGCGCTTCTGCCCTGAACACCGCCGCCCTGACCGGCGAGAGCCTGCCCCGCGATGTGCAGACTGGCGATGAGGTGATCAGCGGCTGCGTGAACATGACCGGCCTGCTGAAGGTGAAAACCACCAAGGAATTCGGCGAATCCACCGTTTCCAAAATTCTGGACCTTGTGGAAAATTCCAGCATGAAGAAGGCCCGCGCCGAGAACTTCATCACCCGGTTTGCCCGCGTGTACACCCCCGCCGTGTGCTACAGCGCACTGGCTCTGGCCTTTATCCCGCCGGTGGTGCTGCTGCTCATGGGCCAGCCCGCCCGCTTTGGCGACTGGGTCTACCGCGCACTGACCTTCCTTGTCATCAGCTGCCCCTGCGCACTGGTCATCAGCATCCCCCTAAGCTTCTTTGGCGGCATCGGCGGTGCATCGGCCTGCGGCATTCTGGTCAAGGGTTCCACCTATCTGGAAGAGCTGGCCCGCACCGGCATCGTTGTGTTCGATAAGACCGGTACCCTGACGCAGGGCACCTTTAAAGTGACCGGCATCCACCCCGCAGCCGGCACCACGGAGCAGCAGCTGCTGGAAGCCGCCGCACTGGCCGAGAGCTGGTCCAAGCATCCCATTTCCCTGAGCATCAAGGCCGCTTACGGCAGGGAGATCGATCCCAGCCGCGTCACGGACGTGCAGGAACTTGGCGGCCACGGCGTCACCGCCAAGGTGGACGGTAAGACCGTTGCCGCCGGCAACGCCCGCCTGATGGAAAAGCTGGGCCTGAACGCCCCCGCCGTGAGCGAGACCGGCACCCTCGTGCATGTTGCCATTGAGGGCGCATACGCCGGTTATCTGCTGATCGCCGATGTGGTGAAGCCCCACAGCGCACAGGCCATCCGGGGCCTGAAGGACGCCGGTGTGCGCAAGACCGTCATGCTGACCGGCGACGCCGAGCCCGTGGCAAAGGCCGTTTCCGCAGAGCTGGGTCTGGATGAATACCATGCAGGCCTGCTGCCGGGCGACAAGGTAGACCAGATCGAAACGCTGCTCGCCGCAAAGCGGCCCAAAGAGAACCTCGCCTTTGTGGGTGACGGCATCAACGATGCCCCCGTGCTGTCCCGTGCCGATGTGGGCATCGCCATGGGCGCGCTGGGCTCCGATGCCGCCATTGAGGCCGCAGACGTGGTGCTGATGGACGACGACCCGGCCAAGATCGCGCTGGCCATGCGCATTGCCCGCCGCACCTTACGCATCGTGTACCAGAACATCGTGTTTGCACTGGCCATCAAGTTTGCCTGCCTTGTGCTGGGCGCTCTGGGCCTTGCCAGCATGTGGACCGCCATCTTTGCCGATGTGGGCGTGATGGTGCTGGCCGTGCTCAACGCCACCCGTGCCCTGTACACCAAGGACCTTGCAAAAAAGAACGAACAGTAAACCATAAAAGCACTGCCGTGCGCCCGGTAAGGGATGCACGGCAGTGCCTTTTTATGCCCATTCCAGCACAAAACCGCCGCTTTCCCTTGCAGGAGGAAAGCGGCGGCTTTGTTTGGGTATGGAGAAAAATGGAGGAATCTCGAAAGTTTACCCGCGGAATGCGGCGGTATACACCGCCACCACCTCGTCCCGGGTGGGGGTGATCTGGTTGGTGGACATGCAGGTGTCGTGCAGCGCAAGCTCTGCCAGCGCGGAAAAATCGGCGGGGTCCACCTTGTTCAGCTGCGCAAGGTTTGCGGGGATGCCCACCCCTGCGCTGAGCTGACGGACGAACTGGATCACAGCCGGTGCGGCAGTGTCCGGGGTAAAGGTGCCCTGCAAGCCCATGGCGGCGGCAATGGTCACGAACCGTTCCCGGCACACCGGGCTGCGGCTGTTGAAGGCCAGCACATAGGGCAGCAGCACAGCGTTGCACACGCCGTGGGGCAGGTTGTAGTGTCCGCCCAGCGCGTGGGCCATTGCATGCACCATGCCAAGGCCCGCGTTGGAGAAAGCCATGCCCGCCACATTTTCGGCGTAGGCCATCATGGTGCGGGCTTGTTCATCCTGACCGTTGGCAACGGCCCGGGGCAGGTTCTGCACAATGGCCTGCATGGCCCAGTAGGCGTCCTTATCGGTGAGGGGATTGGCATTTTTGGAAAGCGCCGCCTCAATGGCGTGGGTCAGCGCGTCCATGCCGGTGGCTGCGGTGAGCTTGGGCGGCATGGAGGACATGAAGTCGGTATCGTTCACCGCAATGCTGACCATGCAGTTGGGGTCCACCATGGCCATTTTGCTGTGGCGGACGGGGTCGGTGACGATGTAGAAGGAGGTGCACTCGCTGCCGGTACCGGCGGTGGTGTTCACCGCCACGATGGGCAGACCGGGCTTGGAGGACTTGTTCTCGCCCTCGTACTGCTCCACGGTGCCGCCGCAGGCCGCCACAATGCTTGTGGCCTTGGCGGTATCGATGGCGCTGCCGCCGCCCAGAGCCACCAGCAGCTGCACCTGCAAAGTGCGGGCTGCGGCAATGCAGTCGTTCACCACCTGTACGGTGGGGTTGGGCTGCACGTTGTAGTACACAGCGTACTCCACACCGGCATCGGACAATACCTGTCCCACCCGGGCAGCAGCACCGGAATCATAGAGAAAGCGGTCCGTCACCAGCAAGGCGCGGCGGATGCCCATCTTCTGGAGCTCCGGGCCCAGAAGACGGATGGCACCCTTGCCAAAAAAGCTGGTCTTGACGGCGTTGATGCGTTCTGCCATGTATCCACCCTCCGCTTACTGTGCCTGACCGCAGACGATCTGCACCGGGTCCCAGATGGAACAGGAGGAGGAGGAATAGACGAAATCCACCTGTCCCAGTGCTTCCACGGTCATGCCGGCGCGGATGGCAACGGCAATGGCGTTGATGCGGGCCGAAACATTCTTTTCGCCCCAAGCCTGTGCACCCAGCACCTGACGGGTATTGGCCTCATACACCAGCTTGATGGTGATGCGGTGGGGGTTCGGGCAGATGCCCGGACGGTCGGTGCCGGTGGCCATGGCGCTCTTGACCCGCAGCCCTGCCTTGCGGGCCTCGGTCTCGGTCAGGCCGGTGCGGGCGATCTCCAGATCGGCCACCTTCAGGCTGCTGGTGCGCAGCGAGCCGTCACGGCAGGCCGCGCAGTCGCCCACAGCGTAGATATTGGGCACACTTGTGGCAAGGTCGGCGCCAATGAGCACGGCGCCATTGGGTGCCAGCTGGGCTCCGGTACCGGCCAGCAGGCCGGTGTTGGGGGTAACGCCGATGGCCACCACGCACAGGTCACAGGGGTAGGTGCCGCGGTTGGTCTGCACCTGTTCCACGAAGGTGCGGCCCGGGAAAGCGCGCACCTGCTCGCCCAGATCGAACTGCACGCCCTGCGCTTCCAGCTCTTTCTGGATGAGCTTGCTCACCTCGGGGTCGAACTGGGGCAGAAGCTGCTGCTCTTTTTCAATGATGCGCACATTGCGGCCCAGCTTGAGGAAGGATTTTGCGATCTCCAGCCCGGCCCAGCTGCCGCCCAGGATCACGATGTCCCGCACATAGGGGGTGCGGACGAATTCCTTGAGGAAGATCAGGTCTTCCACGCTCTTGAGGGTCTGCACGCCCACGCGGTCGCTGCCGGGCACCTGCGGCACACGGTTGGAAGAACCGGTGGCCAGCACCAGCTTGTCGTAGTGGTCGTCGAACACGCGGCCCGTGGCAAGGTCGCACACCGTCACCTTGCGGGCGGCGGCGTCGATGCCGCGCACCTCATGGCGCAGGTGTGCAGTGATGCCCTGTGCGTTCAGCTCGGTCTCCTTGGCCTGAATGGCCTTGTTCAGGGCATCCAGATCCTCGCACAGGTAATGGGGCAGGCCGCCGGTGCCGCAGGAGTAGAAGCCGCCTTTTTCGTAGACGGTGATCTGCGCTCCGCGCTGGGCGGCGGCAAGTCTGGCGGCGGCCGAAACCCCGGCGGCAATGCTGCCGATGATAATAATCTTCATTGTTTAAGCCTCACGATCCCGCCGGGAGGAAGCCCTCTCTGCGGCAAAACTTGCAGGGTGTTACTTACTCAGGGTGGGAGGATTATCCACGATGCCCACAATAAAGGCATCGATGGGCGACGGATGGTCCAGACCATGCTGGGTGGTCTCGTCGGTGGTGACCAGAACCATCTCGCCTACACCCGCGCCGATGTTGTCGCCTGCCACGAGGGTGTCCTTTTTGGAGCCGAACACCGGCTCCACCAGCAGGAACTTATAGCCTACAAGCTCCGGCATTTTGCGGGTGGCGACAACGGTCCCCTTGACGATCCCTAAAATCATAGCTTACTCCTCTTTGCCCAGCACGGTGACAAGCTGCCCCTGTTTGAGCAGGAAGGCATTGCCGTCGTCCGTGTCAATGTGAAAATCCAGAGCACATTTGTCGTTTGCGCGGATCAGCACCCCGCCCATCACGCCCGGCTTGGGGCCGTCGATCTTTACCTGCACACGGTCGCCGTCGGCAAGGCCGAAAGCAGCTGCCTGTGCAGGGGTCATGTGGATGTGGCGGTCGGCGATCATCACGCCCTCCGGCACGGTCAGGGTGCCACCCGGGCCGCGCAGGGTCACGCCCGGCGTACCCTTTGTATCACCGCTGGAGCGCACCGGCGCTTGGATGCCGATGTTGCGGCAGTCGGTCTGCGCCAGCTCGATCTGGGTGGCGCTGCGCTCCGGGCCCAGAATGCGGACATGCTTGAGCTCGCCCTTGGGGCCGATGATGTCCAAGCACTCCTCGCAGGCAAACTGGCCGGGCTGGCTCAGCGCCTTTTTGGGGGTGAGCTGGTAGCCGTAGCCGAACAGCTTGTCCACATCTGCACGGGTGAGGTGGATGTGCCGCACCGAGATGCCCACCGGCACCTGACGGCTGCGCTTTTGCAGCTCTGCCTGCACGGCCTGCGTGATCAGGAGCAGCAGCTGCTCCTGACTGATGTTATGGTAAACCAAGGCACAGCGCTCCTTTCCTATGCAGCGTCAGGGTGCGGCTCAGCGCAGTTCGGGCATGCACTCGGACACGCTTGCGTGCGGGCGGGGAATGACCAGTGCGCTGACCACTTCGCCAATGCGGGAAGCAGCGGTCTGGCCTGCCTCAACAGCGGCCTTCACAGCGCCCACATCGCCCTGCACGAACACGGTAACAAGGCCGGCGCCGATCTTTTCCTGACCCACCAGAGAGACATCTGCGCTCTTCAGCATGGCATCCGCTGCCTCGATGGAAGCGGTCAGGCCGTTGGTCTCGATCATGCCCAGAGCGGCATCCAGCGGCACCTGCTCGCCTGCGGGCAGGCCGGACTTGCCGGTAGCGGGGCCCTTGGCGGGCATGATGCGTGCAAGGTCTGCGTGGGGACGTGCGATCACGTTGACGCAGAACAGCTCGCCCACGCGGGAGGCAGCCTCTTCACCGGCCTCAGTAGCAGCCTTGACAGCGCCCACCTCGCCGGTAACGATCACGGTGGTCAGACCGGCACCGATGGTGTCGGAGCCAATGAACTCCACGTCCGCAGCCTTCAGCATTGCATCGGTAGCGTCGATGTTGCCAACCAGACCCTTCGTCTCAATAAAACCCAGAGCTTTCATAAGTTGTTCCTCCTGTCAGAACACTGAAAAAATTGTATGTGATGGTTTCGTCCTTCAAAAACTCAGATGATGCGCAGCCCGCCTTCGGCCAGCATGCAGCGGCGGCGGCGGCAGAAGCTCTTTGCGCAGGTAATGCCCTCGCCGGTGGGGCCGGCAATGGTCATGGTGCAGTGGCCCTCGCCGCCAATGCCCACACCGGCCTTGGTGGCGCTGTTCTTTACGTAGATGGTGGTCTCAATGACGCGGGCAAAGCGGGTCATGTGGTCCACATCCTTGGAGAAGATGGAAGCGGTGTGGCGGTTGCCGTGCTCAGCAACAACGGCATCTTCCACCGCCTGCTCAAAACTCTGGCAGCGCACGATGGGCAGCACCGGCATCATCTGCTCCACCAGCACGAACGGATGGTCCGCCGGCACCTCACAGATGGCAAGACGGCAAGAGTCCGGCACATGCACGCCGATGGTCTCCAGAATGCGGGCGGCATCCTTGCCCACCCACTTTTTATTCACCTCGTGGCCGCCGCCCTTCTTGGGCTGCAACACAATGTTCACCAGCTGTTCGGTCTGGGCCTTATTGAGCAGGTAGGCACCCTGCTTTTGCAGCTCGTGCAGCAGGCCGTCGTAGGCGGTGTTCACGGCAAACACTTCCTTCTCTGCAAAGCAGAGGATGTTGTTGTCGAACGAAGCGCCCTCGTAGATCTTGCGGCCTGCCAGCTCAATGTCGGCGGTCTCGTCCACAATAACGGGCGGGTTGCCTGCACCGGCACCGATGCACTTTTTGCCGCTGCGCAGCAAAGCGTTCACCATGCCCATGCCGCCGGTGCCTGCCATCAGGCGGATCTTGGGATTGGCGGCCATCTTATCCACATTCTCCATGGTGGGCTCGCGGGTCATGGTAATGAGGTTTGCGGGGCCGCCCGCCTCGATGATGGCGGTGTTCAGTGCTTGCAGGCAGTCAGCGGACACCCGCTTTGCACGGGGATGCACATTGAACACCACGGTGTTGCCGCCTGCGATCATGCTGATGGTATTGTTGATGATGGTCTCGGTGGGGTTGGTGGTGGGGGTGATGGAGCAGATCACGCCAAAGGGTGCGTACTCTTCCAGCATCAGGCCCGCGTCACCGCTCTTGGCTTCGGTGGTCAGGCACTCGGGGCCGGGGGTCTTGTTGATGACGGCCAGATGTTTTTCCACCTTGTCCTCATAGCGGCCCATGCCGGTCTCTTCCACGATCTTGTGGCACCACTCCTCCACATGTGCGCGGGCACAGCGGCGGATGGCCTCAATGATGCGCTGGCGGTCCTCGATCTTGTAGTTGGCTGCCCAGTCGCGCTGGGCCTTCCATGCAGCTTCCACTGCATCGTCTACGTTCTCGAACACGCCGCGGTCGCCGGCTGCGCCGCCCGGTGCAGCCGTATAAGCTGCGGGGGCTGCGCTGGTCTGTGCGCCGCCCATACCGGCAAGCACCTGCTTGACGATCGCTTCAATTTCCTGCGAACTGATATCCATGGCTTTCGTTCCTTTCCGTAAAGGTCACATAAGTTGGATCAAACGAAACATTGCATCTTTTTACTGGAAGCTGTTCAGCGTCCGGCGGATCACCTCGGCCATTGCGGCATCGCGGGCATTCGCGGGTTTGGCAGCCGCCGGTGCCGCAGGGACCGCAGGCTGTGCGGCGGGCACCGGTGCCGGAGCAGGTGCGGGTGCCGCCTGCTGTTTGGGCAGGGTGGGCAGCGCCATGCCCGGCTGGATCAGGCCGGTGACGCCCGGCAGGCTGACCGGCGCGGCAGGCTGTGCAGCGGGCACCGGCATGGCCATGGGCTGTGCCGCAGGCTGTACGGCGGGTGCGCCGCACTTGCTGCACCGGCCGGTGCAGTGTCCGCCGCAGCTGCCGCACTTGGAGCAGCCCGCACAGCCCAGCTTTGCGGTGACGGCTGCATAGTAGTCCAGCGCTTCCACCAGATGGGCGGCATCCGCGGGGGTCTTGCCCCAAGTCAGGCAGCCATCGTTTTCCAGCAGAACGGCCTTATCGGTGCGGCACAACAGGCTGACGGCCTGTGCCTGTGCGTCCACATTCTGGGCGGGCAGCAGCTGCACCCGGCCCAGCGCCCGCACGGCGGGGCTGAAGGCTGCGGGCTGTACTGTCTGGCCCTGCATGCCCATCACAGCCGCACAGGCCGGATAGGTGTGCATCACACACTGGGCGTTCTCGTTTTCCTGATAAATTTTTAAATGGATGGGCAGGTCCTCGGGCAGGGGCTTGGGCTTTGCGCTGAGCATTGCCTTGCCGCTCATGTCCACGCGCACCAGCATATCCTGCGTGAGCGCGGCCTTGTCGGCACCGGCAACGGTCACCCACACGGCCTGCGGGCCTACGCGGACGCTCATGCTGCCGTCACCGGCCACCAGCCAGCCTTTGGCTTCCAGCCGACGGGCCATCTCGATGATGGCTTTTTTGGCCTCAAAGTCCGAGAGGTAAGTAACGCCTTGAATCACCATACGTTTCTTTCCTCCTTTTTAACGGCGCAGCGGCGGGATCTTCAGCATGGCGCGCACTTCATCGGGCGTCATGGGCATCATGCCCTTGGATTTGACGATGTCCGACACCTTTGCGATCAGCGCCGCGTTGTTGTCCACATGGACGCCCGGCGCGATCATGTCCGAATCCTCAAAGCCGATGCGCACGGTGGAAGCGCCCATATCCAGTGCGGTCTTTACCATTTCCCAGTCCTCGCGGTGGGCCTGCGTGTAGCCCCACAGGTAGTCGCCGTTGGGGAAGTTCTCTTCCAGCGCCTGGATCATGTGGCGCAGGGCCGGCACCGTGGCGGGCATCTCGCCGCCGTGGCCGAACACCAGCGCAAACAGGATGGGCTTTACAAAGTGGAACTTGTCGTTCAGCTCCCGCATGGTGTTGATCATGCCCAGCTCAAAGACCTCGGTCTCCGGGATCTTTTTGTTGTCCATGATGGTCTTGATGCAGTACTCCACATCCTTGATGGGGTTCTGGTACACCGAGGTGCCCAGATTCACCGAGCCCACGTTCAGGCTGTTGGCCTCCACCCAAGAGGGATAGCAGGGCTGCACGCGCTCTTCAATGGTCAGGTTGGACACGCCGCCGGTGGAAATTTCCACCACGATGTCGCACATCTCGCGGATGTAGGCCACCGTTTCTTCCAGCAGGCTCAGGTCCGGGGTAAGGTTGCCGTTCAGGTCGCGGCAGTGCAGGTGCACCATGGACGCGCCGTTCTTGTAGCACTCATACACATCCCGGGCAATGGCCCGCGGATTGATGAGGATATCCGTGGCCGCAACGGGGGCCACCGAGATCATGATTTTTTTCATTGGATAAACACTCCTTGCAAAGCAGCATTGGAGAAGTTGAACAAAGGATGCTTTACCTCATTTTAGCACAAACATCCCATCTTGTAAACTCACAGTCTCCTGCCCGCCTTCTACGGCAGGCAGGAGACCTGTATGCTTACTTCTTCCAGAAGATGTAGTGATCCTGCACTGTGGCGGCGATCTCGTCCACCTGTCGGCGCTCGATCACGCTGAGCAGCTGGCGGTGCAGCTCCACGAACCGCTCGATCTCCGCTTCGCCCTTGGCCAGCACCTTGCGGGTGGTCTCCAGACGGCTGGGCAGCGTCAGCCGGGTAATGTACTCGGTGATGGTGGTCAGCATGGGGTTCTGGGCGGCATTGGCGATCTGGGTGTGGAACCGGCTGTCCAGCTCCAGCACCTTGTCCACCGAGGGCTCGGGCGAGTGCATCTCGGCCGAAAGCTCACCGAAGATGCGGTACAGGTCCGGCAGGAAGGAGGTGATATCGTTGCGCTGGATGATGATATTCAGCGTGCCGATGTCAATAACGGAGCGCAGCTCCACAAACTCCTGCCAACTGTTCTTTTGCAGGATGATGCTGTACAGCATCGGGTCCAGCATTTTCTGGTTGTAGTTTTCGCTTACAAAGGTACCGTCGGCACGCTTGATGTACAGGATGCCGTAGGCTTGCAGCTTTTTTACGGCTTCCCGCACCGAGTTGCGGCCCGCGCCGAACTGCTTGCACAGTTCCATTTCGGTAGGCAGCTTGTCGCCCGGATGCAAAGTGCCGTTGATGATCTGGGAGATGATCCCGTCCATGACCTGATCGACCACAGACTTTACCGCATTCTTCTGTTTTTCAGGATGTTCCATTGTCATAATTCCGCCTCCAAATCCGGTTTGGTGGATATTCGGGGTCGTTCAGCGTGGAACGTTCTGTGGCAGAAAGCCTCCAAACATCACATGTTGAACCTCCGCCACTATTTTACCATATCTGAAAAGCGGACGCAACGGTTACGCCATCAAATAGGTGGGCAGCAGGATCAGCTGGGGGAAGGCGACCATCAGGGCAATGCAGATGAAGGTTGCCGCAATGAAGGGCAGCAATGTGGGGAATACCTCGCCGACCGTCGTATCCATCAGGTCGCAGGCAACGTAGATGCACATGCCCACCGGGGGAGTGACCAGACCGATGCCGATGACCACGGTGATCAGGACACTGAGCACGATGGGGTCGATGCCAACACCCAGAGCAATGGGGTACAGGATGGGCATGAACAGGGTCAGGGTTGCAATGGACTCCATGAACATGGTGACGATGAAGAAGATCAGCAGGATCATGATGAGGATGACGGTGGGGTTGGTGGAGAAGCCCAGCATGGTCTTGGCCACCCACTTGTCAAAGCCTGCAGTGGTCAGCATGACGGTGTACAGCTTTGCTGCGCCGATGACGATGAAGATACGGCCGCTGGTGCGGACGGTCTCTGCAAAGGCGAACTTGATGTCCTCCCACTTGAGTTCGCGGTAGATGATGCCGCCGGCAAACAGACCGTAGACCACAGCGATCACGCCTGCCTCGGTGGGGCTGACGATGCCCATGGTGATGGTGCCCACGATGATGATGGGCATGAGCAGGGCGGGCCAGCTCTCCCACAGGCCATGCAGCACGGGGCCGATGGAGAAGTGGCCGGGCTCTTTGGGCACGCCTTCCTTCTTGGCCATGAAATAGCTGACGATCATCTGTGCCAGACCGCACAGGACGCCGGGGATGATGCCGCCGAGGAACAGCTTACCGGTGGAAATGCCGCAGATACCGGCAATGACCACCATGGGGATGGACGGAGGAATGATGATGCCGATGGTGGAGGAAATGGCGGTAACGGCAACGGTGAAGTTCTTGGAGTAGCCCTTGCGGATCATTTCCGGCATGAACATACCGGAAACGCCTGCGGTATCCGCAACAGCGGAACCGGAGATGCCCGCAAAGATCATACTGGAAAGCACGTTCACGTGAGCCAGACCGCCGTAGATGTGGCCGACGATGGAGTAACAGAAGTCCATCAGGCGCTTGGAAATACCGCCCTTGGACATGGTGAAACCGGCAAAGGTGTACAGAGGGATGGCCAGCAGTGCAAAGCTGTTCATGCCCTCAAACATGCGCTGGGCAATGGTGACGGTGCTGCCGCCGCCCAGGAACAGGATGCCGCCGATGGCGGACAGGCCCAGACTCATGGCGATGGGCACACCCAGAAACAGCAGAACAAAGAATGAGATCAGCAGCCATGCGATCATTTGGATTTGCCCCCTTCCGGTTTTGCGGTCAGTTCAACGATCAGGTTGAGAACGGCGGACAGGATGCACAGCACACCGGCAATGGGGAAGATGGTGTACACCTGACCCATGGTGAACTGCGGCATGGTGGAAACGGCCTGCTTTGCGCGGGTGCACAGCTGGTAGCCGCCGTAGGTGACCATGACGTAGAACAGGATGATGAACACATCACGGATGATGACAACGATCTTTTTGCCCAGCGGGGTCTTACCGAGAACAGCGTCCACCACCTCCACCCGGAGGTTGGTGCCCATGGCGTTGATGCCGATGCAGGCAATGAGCATGGACCAGACGTTCAGATACTGGCTGCTCTCCATGTACCACTTGAAGCCGCCGATGCCGGGGGTCAGGCGCAGCACAACGTTTGCAAACAGAATTACCATCATAGCTGCGCAGAGAATGGCGGAAATGAGGGTGGTGATCTTGTCCAGAGTGGTTTGCAGTTTTTTCACAGTACAAACTCCTTTCCAAGTGCGATTCAGATAAAATGCAAAGGGACGAAGGGCACGCCCCCTCGTCCCTTTGCTTCGGTTTTATTTCAAGGTTTTCTGGTCAGTGATCTCAGCGGGCTTCTTTCCATGCCTTCAGCTGATCCAGCAGGTCGCCGTAGGTATCAGCGTTGTCGGTCAGGACCTTTTCGGTCGCAGCTGCGAACGGAGCCAGCTCCGGGCTGTTGATCTTCATGCCCTTTTCTTCCAGTGCGGAGACCAAGTCGTTGGTCTGCTGCTCGTTCAGCTCACGGTCGTACTCGGCAGATGCCTTTGCAGCATCGGAAACGATCTGCTGCTGGTCGGCACTCAGCTTGTTCCAGCTGCTCTCGGCAATGGTAAAGCACATGCCGGAGTAGATGTGGTTGGTGATGCTCAGGTACTCCTGCACTTCGTAGAGGTTATTGTTGTAGATAACGGGGATGGGGTTCTCCTGTGCATCGTAGGTCTTCTGCTGCAAAGCCTGATACAGCTCAGAGAAGCTCAGCGGCTGGGGGTTGGCACCCAGAGCGGTCATGGTAGCCATGATGACGGGGTTCTCGGGGGTGCGGATCAGCAGACCGTTCATGTCGGCAGGGCTGTTGATGGGACCCTTGGAGTTGGTGACGCAGCGGAAGCCGTTGCAGTAGTGAGCCAGCACGCGCATGTTCTGGTCCAGCAGGCCTTCCTCGGCGGCAGCCTCGATATCGCTGTCCATGAATGCCCATGCATCATCGAAGGTCTCAAACTGGAAGGGCAGTGCAGAAATGCCCATCTTGGCATCGTAGGTAGCAAAGTTGGAAGCATCGGTGATGATGATATCCACCGTGCCGGAATCCAGAGCGATGGAGTTGATCAGGTCGGCATCGCCGCCCAGCTGGCCGGAGGGGTACAGCTGAACTTCCACAGCGCCGCCGGTCTTTTCGGCAACTTCTTCTGCAAACTGCTTTGCGCCCTTTGCACGGGGGTCCTCTTCGTTGGTGGAGAAGCCCAGCTTCAGGGTGACAGCCGAGCCGGAAGCAGCAGCGGAAGAACCGGTAGATGCTGCGGTGGAGCCGGTGGAAGCAGCAGTGCTGGTGCCGGAGCCGCCGCAGGCAGCCAGACCCAGAGCGGCGGCGGAAATACCGGCCACCTTCAGGAAGTCACGACGGGAAATCATCTTTTTCATAAGAATTCTCCTTCAAAAAATATCTTCTCCTGAGCCGGTCTCGTGCTCCGGCTCTTGTTCCTTTTTAAATGGTGCCCTTCTTTTCCAGAGCCTTCTTCAGCTCTGCGGCGCCAAAGCGGGGGCTGCTGAGCACCACCTTGCCAAACTTATCCGCGATGTACTGCTCGCAGTAGGCCATGCTGCCCTGTGCAAACACGATCACATCCACCTTGTCGGCAATGGTACCGGCCATCTCGGTCATGCGGGCCTTGAACTGGTCCTGATCCAGACCGAACGCACCGTCCACCAAGCAGTCCACCAGCTCCACGTGCTTGTTGCACTCGCGGGCCATGCGCAGGATGGTGCCCTTGGTGGGTTCCAGCGTAGTGGGCAGGGTAGCCATGACGCCGATGCGCTGGCCCTTGCGGACGGCCTCGCGGCACATTTCTTCGTCCACGCGGACGATGGGCACGCCGATGTACTTTGCCACATCCTGTGCGCTGTCGGCAACTTCGCCCACGCTGCTGCACAGGTTCAGCATGGCGTCCACGCCTTCCTCAGCGGCCTTCATGTACATGCCGATCAGGCGGGCAGCCGGTGCGGTGGTCACATAACCTGCCGCGCGGACGTCTGCCAGAATGCTGGGGTCTTGCAGGCTGTACAGCTCCACATCCTCGCCCAGCTGCTTTTTGACCTCCTGCTCCACCAGTTCGATCAGTTCCGGGGTGGTGCTGGTATAGATCAGACCTACCTTCATAACGGAAAAGCCTCCTTTTGTTTTTTGCGTTCTCGTGCCGGGCAAGCCCGCAGCAAAGGTTCTTTGCTACATCCTACCTTTAGTTCAATCTCAACAACTTGCCCGCCTTTACATCCTACCATTAGATTACTCTTCGACCCGCAAAAAGTAAATTGGCGAATAGCCGATATTTCGGGCCGGTTTTAGTCGTTCTGCACAAATGTGGGATGCAAGTGGTGAAAAATTCACTTCTTTCTGGACATCATCCCATCTTGCGGCGTATAATACCCTTAAAGAAAACGACAGGGAAGGAGCCTGCGGAACATGAATCCGTTTCAAAGTGATAACATCTGGAAAAAGAAGGCCCGGCAGGGCAAGGCGCAGCAGCATCCGCTCACGCCGCAGCAGGAGTGGCAAAAGCAGGTGAGCAGCAGCGGCCTGTGGCTGGGCGGCGGTGTGGTGCTGCTGGCGCTGTACCTTGCCGCCATCCGCACCGGCACCGTAGCGCTGGATGCCAGCGCCATTGTGCTGATCGTGGTGGTGGGGTGCTTTTGCATCTACACCGCCGCATCCCTCGGCAAGCTGATGAAGAATAAGCCGGAGGAAAAGGCAGCGAAAAAGAAAAAGAAAGCTAAAAAAGAGTGATTTTTTGCTTCCCGCGCAGAGCGTTTTCGCGTGGATTGAGTTTCACACCTTTTGCCAAAAGCATTGCCGCCGGGTACGTTCTCTTTTGCGTGCCAAAAGAGAACCAGAAAAGCACCCGCTACTTTCGAAGCGCGGGAGGCACGAATTAAGGGCTACTCGCCCTTAATAATCCCAAAGCAGTTGGGCTCCATACAAAAAATCCAAGTCGCTTCGCTAAAGGATTTTTTGTGTTGCGCCGATTTGAAGTCGCTTACGCGACGAAACGTAAGGGCAATAGCATAGTTCTATCGCTTTGCGACTGTTTCCGCAGGAAACGAGCAAGAGCAGATGCTATTAACCTCCACGGCCCTTCCCCGTGAAAAAGCAAAACAGCCAGACCCGCAGGTCTGGCTGTTTTGCAATCATTAAAAATAATTTTTCCTCTGATATTGTCAGAGCAGAGCGGAGACAATTCTAAATCGTCAGGCTGTCAGCCCAGCAAAATCTCCACCGCTTCCCGCAGGGTGGGCACCTCGCCCACATTGCCCGGGAAGATGATGTACGGCGTGCCGGGGAACAGGCTCTCGGCGCCGGTCTGCCAGACCGGGATACCGGGCCGGATCTGGCCCAGCACCTTGGCGCACTTTACGCGCAGAGCCTTTACGCCCACGTCGCTGCTGGTGATGCCTCCCTTGGCCACCACAAAGGCCGGAGAAGCCGTCAGCTTGCCCACGCAGCTCTGCAAGGCATCGCTGATGGCCACGCTGCGCACGAGGGCAGCTTCCGGGGTGTCGTCCGGCAGGGTGAGCACCACACGCTTGGTGGATACGCAGCAGGTGATGCCCTTTGCGATCTGCTGTGAGCAGTGGGCCACGATGGCGGCAGCTTCCTGTTCCAGTGCGCCGGGCACCAGAACCTTGTCGCTGTCCATCTCAATAAACTCGATCCCCTGTACTTTTTTCAGTTCTTCCAGCTGGGCAGTGGTCTTTTTGGTGTGGCTGCCCACCACGATGATGCCGCCTGCTTTGCTTTCCTGCGTGACCATTTTTTCACGGCTCAGCAGCGGCTGGTCGGAAATGTTGCCAATGGCTTTGACCAGTGCCGCCGCACTGCGGATGGTAAAGTGGCGGCCCTTTGCCATGGCGCGGTACAGCGCCACCGCAAACACCTTCACGTCGCAGTCGGCCACCGCGTTCACGATGATGTGGCCGTAATCGTGCACAGCCAGCAGCTGGGCCTCGATGCCGTCAAAGTCCATGGCGCGCAGGCTTGCCAGCGAGATGCAGGTCACGTCTCCCGCATGGACTTTTCCTCTGGTTTTTTCCTCAATGTATTCGCACAGATTGCTGGCGTGGTAGCCAAAGGTCTCATCCTTGGCAAATTCGGTCTGGCCGCAGGGCACCAGTTCCGCGCCGTAGCGTACATAATGCACGTTATCCAGTGTAAAACGCCCACCCTCGCGGAAGTAGGGGCACAGGATGTCGCCATCCATCTTGTAACCGTTCTCTTCTTCCGTCACCTCGCGCAGCAGGTCGGTCTCCAGCGGGTAGTGGCCGCGCAGGGTGGAGTCGCCGCGGCTGATGATCAGATAATCCATGCCGAACTCGCGGGCCACCTTGGCAGTGTTCTCGGCGATCTCACGGTGCGCCTTGGTGGTCTCGGCCACGGTGAAGCCGCGGCTGTTGGTGAGGATGAAGAACAGCTTTTCCGGCGCGGCAAAGCCCTTGCGCAGGTTTTCTACCGTCCAATCTGTATAAACATAGATATCATGTACCGTTTGTACACCAGTGGGGTCGTCGTCCAGCACAATGATCTTGCGGCTGCTGGCGGCAGCTTCGGCGGCAAGGGCGGCGTTCAGCTTCTCCTCGTCCACCTGCGGAAAACTGGCCAGCACGTCAGCATTGCGAACCTGTTCCATTGCAGCTCCTCCTTATTCGTACAGCACCTGCGCGATCAGCACCAGCGGCTCGTCGCCCAGACAGGCGATCTGGTGGGTATCACCGGGCATGGCGGCAATGATGTCGCCCTTTTCCAAGATCTGCGTTTCCCCGTTGATGATGTGGGTGGCACGACCGGAAACAAGGACCATGCTCTCCATTTCGTGCTCGTGGGTATGCTTGCCAATGCTCACGCCCGGCGCCAGCGTGTGGCGCACATAGGCGCGGCCCTTGCCCAGCATTTCGGCCGGAGCGTCCAGCAGGCGCTCCATCATCACGGTGCCTTCGCCGCCCATGCAGTTCGGGATCGGAGTGGGTTTCATCTCAGAAGCTTTCTTGTATAACATCCCATGTTCCACCTTTCCATTTAGTCCGTTTCGGCAGGGCGTTTTGCCTTTTCAAACATCCTACCTTTCAAGTTACCACCATTATACATGACCACAAGCGGAATAGCAATATTTTTTCAAGAAAAGCTGTTCGATTTTGTGCAAGGCGTTTTGTGCAGCTTGCAACGAAATGCCGAAGGACCGGAGCGATGCGAACCATGGGAACTGTGCGGCCAATGGGCTTTTCCCGAAGGATCGTGATCCGGAAATAGCTGACGGATGGAAGTTTTATTGCATGGTGTTTGAAGCCCAGACAGCCCGCTTATCAGCTGCGGTTCAGCGAAGATGAAACTTTTGAGGATACCACGCGCGGACGAGCCGGAAAAATCATGGACGGAAATCAGAAAAACAGCTGATACTGATCCATCACCGTGCAAAGGGAAGCCGGGTGCTGCTGTTCGTCCGTGAATTCAAGTCGGACTCCCGTTTTGGCGGTGCGGCCGCCTACACCTATTTGGGAACGGTGAACTATGTGAAACATGCGGGCTCCCGCCCGATGAACATCACATGGAAGCCGGATCGCCCGATTCCAGCAAAGTTCCTCAAAAAGACCAATAAGCTGGTGGTCGGTCAAAAGGAGAAATGTATGAAAACTGTTCGTGTTGTGGCCGCTGTGATCTGCGACTCCATTGCTTGTTGGTACCAACTTGCCCTGCTTGCTGCGAATGTGAACATCTTTCGAATTGCAAAATGATTTTTCAGTTGCTATACTGAGCTTATCAAAGTTTTTTCGGGAGGATGCCGCAGTGACTGCACAGACAATGCAAATCGGGAGCCGACCTTGCCGCATTTGCGGCGAAGCCAATGCAGAATATCTGCTGCTCCAAATGACAGGCGAGCATGAGCTGCAAAGCATGGGCAGCGAAGTGACCACCATTGCACAGAGCACCCACAAATTTTTGTTTACCGCCGTTCCGGTCTCAAACTGGAACGATGCACTTTCTCCGTGGGAAGCCCCTGCCGTGTGGGGAAAGCAAGGTTTCGGCGGCAATGCTGCGGACACGCTGTGCTTTCTGACAGAACAGGTCATTCCTACATTGAAACAGCGATTCAATCTCCCGGAAAACGTCAAAATCATTCTGGGCGGCTACTCGCTGGCCGGGCTGTTTGCTTTGTGGGCATCCACCCAGACTGATCTGTTCTACGGTGTCGCCGCTGCGTCTCCCTCGGTGTGGTTTCCGGGCTGGATGGAGTTTGAGCAGCAACACCCGATACAGGCACAGCGCGTTTATCTGAGCCTTGGTGATAAAGAAGAAAACACCAAAAATCCGGCGATGGCCGCTGTGGGCGATCACATCCGTGCCCTGCACAGTCGGCTTGCAGAGCGCGGCACAGACTGCACCCTTGAATGGAACAGCGGCGGGCATTTCAAAGACGCCGACCTGCGCACGGCGAAAGCCTTTCAGTGGGCGATGGAGGAACACACATGACCATTCGCGTTTGCGAAGCAATGAACGCCCCAGTGGGGCGTTTAAGCGACAGAACGGTTTGCGAAGCAAATGGAGGGGTCTTGCCCCGACAAGTTCTGATTGATGCAGATGGCTGTCCGGTGGTCGATCTGACGTTGCAAATTGCAAGACAGTTCGGTGTTCCGGTCATCATCCTGTGCGACACCTCCCACCAAATCGAGCGGGAAGGTGCGCAGACGCTGGTTTTCGATAAAGGGGCTGACAGCGTAGACTTTGCCCTTGTCAACCGGGTGAAGCCGGGGGATGTGGTCGTGACACAGGACTACGGGCTGGCGAGTATGTGCCTTGCCAAGTGCGCCCGGGTGCTGAACCAGAACGGTCTGGAGTACACCGCCGGCAACATAGACGCTCTTATGTTGCGGCGGTATGAAAACAAAAAGCTCCTCCGTGCCGGAAAGCACCCCAAGGGGAGCCCAAAGCGGACGAAGGAGCAGGATGAAGCATTTGTTACCACGCTGACAAATATTTTTGTAACCATCTAATTTTTCTTGAATTAAGAACTTGAATTGCAAGGGGCTGTTGCAAAATAGCAATACGATAGCAATTTCCACAAAGAAATAGCGAAAAATCAGAAACCCGGAACCCTTTTTGAGCCATTTTGGCCGAGAAAAGGTTCCGGGTTTTGTGCATGATTTTTTCAGGAAGCTGTTTTGCAACAGCCCCTTGCGGTCTGCGGACCGCCGCCCTGTTCTCATCCTCACCATCTTGGCCGCAAAAAAGGCACCAGCCTGAGCTGATGCCTTTTGTTGGCGGAGATGGTGGACATTCTCCCGCGGGCTAAGCAACAGCAACGGGTTGCGTTTGCTGATTTTTCCGCAGCCCCTTGGCAGGGCTTTGAAAAATCAGAACGCTGCCCCAACAACTCCTCCCTGTTTCTGCCACAGGCAGCGGTCGTCGTCGTTGCACTGGGCTGATTGCTTGCGGCCTGCGGGCCGCCGCCCTGTTCTCATCCTCACCATCTAGCCGCAAAAAAGGCACCAGCCTGAGCTGATGCCTTTTGTTGGCGGAGATGGTGGGATTCGAACCCACGTGCCCGGTTAAGGACAAAACGATTTCGAGTCGTTCTCGTTACGACCACTTCGATACATCTCCATATTTAGCTTTTACAGTATAGCAAAAAAGCCGTGCTCCGTCAACCGTTTTTTCCGGCGGGGCACGGCTCTGCCGGCTCCGAAACAGTGCGGTCTCCGCTTTTATCTGCGGCAGGTTTACGCACACGACCCCGCCGTCTCTGCAAGTGCAGAAACGACGGGGCATTTCATTTATGCTTCGTCTGTGCTGTAAGACTGCTGGGCCTTAAGCCAATGGTAACACTGGGTCATGGTGGCCTGCACGTAAGCCTGCACCCACAACGTACCCACGCCAAGGCACAGCGCGCCCACGATGTACCAGCCGATAAAGCTCAGATGCAGCAGAAAGATCTCGCCCTTATAGCCACCGGTCAGGGCAGCGCTGGCGTCCAGACACTGCCGCCATGTATAGTCCGGATGCTCGGCGCGGACGTAAAACGACATCGACCAGCCCAGTGCCTTGACGATGCCCGGCACCACCAGCAGCAGCGACCACAGCACGATGAAGATGCTCTGCATCAGGTTCAGCAGAAAGCTGCCGCTGAAGTCCTCGGTAAAGCCGACCGCGAGGTCGTGCAGGTCCATGGGCCGGCCATCCGCACTCTGTTTCAGGAACATGCGGGCCGCGCTGCAACTCAGCGGGCCGCCCACCAAAAGCAGCACCGCAAGGCCCACGCCGCGGCCGCGGTTCCCGATGCCGACCACCGCCGATTGCAGCAGCATCACCAGCACTGCGTACAGCCAGCCGGTGCCAAAAATTTTTCCGCCCAGCTGGGCCCTTGCCTTTTGCTTGAGTTCCGCGTTGTTCATCTGCAAGCCCTCCTTGCGCGTTTTTTCCAGTATAACACAGCTGCGGCCCGCTGGAAAGCAAAAAATCTTTTGTACGGCCCTACCATTTCCGCCGCCGGGAGGTTATAATAAAGAGGTATGCGTTTGCAAAAACGGGCAGAACCCTGCCCTTACTTAAAGGAGACACTTCCAATGGCACAACCAAGACAAGACATGGGCAGCGGCAGCGTAAAAAAATTGATGCTGCAACTGATGATCCCGGCTGTGGTAGCGCAGGTGGTGAACCTGCTGTACAACATCGTGGACCGCATTTACATCGGGCACATCGCGGGCATCGGCGCGGCTGCGCTCACCGGTGTGGGCCTGTTCACCCCCATTTTGATGCTGCTGAACGCCTTTGCCATGCTGGTAGGCGCAGGCGGCGCACCGCGCACCGCCATTGCGCTGGGGCAGGGGGACAAGCAGCAGGCTGAGAAGATCATTTCAAACAGCTTTACGGTGCTGATGTGCTTTGCGGTGGTGCTGACCATCGGCTTTTATGCGGGTGCCCCTGCGCTGCTGCGGCTGTTTGGTGCCAGCGATGCCACGCTGCCATACGCCCTGAGCTACAGCCGCATTTACATTCTGGGTTCCGTGTTCGTGCTGCTGGTGCTGGGCATGAACCCTTTTATCACCACGCAGGGCTTCGCCAAGACCAGTATGCTCACCACCGTGATCGGCGCGGTGATCAACATCATCCTTGACCCCATCCTGATCTTCGGGTTTGGACTGGGCGTGCAGGGCGCAGCCATTGCCACAGTGCTCAGTCAGGCCGTGGGCGCGGCGTGGATCCTGCGCTTCCTCACCGGCAAAAAGACCATCCTGCACCTGCGCAAAGACGATCTCCGCCCGGAAAAGCCGATCATCCTGCCGGTGCTGGCGCTGGGCATCTCGTCTTTTGTGATGCTTTCCACCGAGAGCCTGCTTTCCATCAGCTTCAGCTCCAGTCTGGCGCGGTACGGCGGCGACGTGGCCGTGGGTGCCATGACCGTCATTACCAGCGCATCCCAGCTGTGCACCCTGCCCATTCAGGGCATTTGTCAGGGTGGCCAGCCGGTGATGAGCTTCAACTTTGGCGCGGGCAAAAAAGCCCGTGTCAAGGAAGCTTTCCGCTTCCAGCTGACCTTATGCGGGGCGTACACCTGCATCTTCTGGCTTTTGATGATGCTGTTTCCCGGCGCGGTGGCGGGCATCTTTACTTCGGACCGTGCGCTGATCCAGTACACCACATGGTCCATGCGCATTTACATGGCCGGCATTTTTGCCATGGGCTTCCAGATCGGATGCCAGCAGAGCTTTATGGCGCTGGGGCAGGCCAAGGTGAGCCTGCTGCTGGCCTGCCTGCGCAAGATCATCCTGCTGATCCCGCTCATCTTCATTCTGCCTCTGGTGCTGCCGGACAAGGTGTTCGGTGTGTTTCTGGCCGAGCCGGTCAGCGACATTCTGGCCGCCACCATCACCACCATCACCTTCTTTGCCCGGTTTGATAAGATCCTCGACTGCGGTGCGGCTCACGTATGATCCCCTGCTAAAGCAGAAACCCGGAACCTTTTCAGGGCCTTAAAATGGCTCAGAGATGGTTCCGGGTTTTTGTTGTTTCTTTGTTCAGGGGGCCATTGCCCTCTTATTTCCCCGCCAGCAGAATGGCCAGCACAGCTTTCTGCACATGCAGGCGGTTCTCGGCTTCGTCAAAAATTTCCGGTGCGTGCTGCTCGAACACGGCGGAGGAGATCTCCTCGCCACGGTGGGCGGGCAGGCAGTGCAGCACCATGACGTCGGGCTTTGCGCTTTCCAGCAGCTTGCCCGTGAGCTGGAAGCCCACGAAGTCCCGCAGGCGCTGCTCGCTTTCCGGCGTGCCGGGCTTGGCGGTGTTCCACACGGCCGTTGCCACCACGTCGGCGTCCTGAATGCCCTCGGCAGGGTCTGCGGTCAGGTGGAAGGCGCTGCCGTACTTGTAGGCGAACATCAGCACATCCGCCGCCGGGCGGTAGCTTTCCGGACAGACGCAGGTGACCTGCATCCCGGCCAGCAAACCGCCCACGATGAGGCTGTTTGCCATGCTGCTGCCGTCGCCCACGAAGCAGAGCTTCCGGCCCGCAAGGCTGCCCCGGCGCTCCCGAATGGTCATCAAGTCCGCCAGCACCTGACAGGGATGGGCGTAATCCGTCAGGCCGTTGATCACCGGCACACCGGCCAGCTCGGCAAACTCTTCCAGATCGCTCTGGCGGTAGGTGCGCCACACCACGCAGTCGTAGTAGCGGCCCAGCACCCGGGCGGTGTCCTTGAGGGGCTCGCCGCGCCCGGCCTGCAGCTCGGCGGTGTTCATGTAGTTGCCCAGACCGCCCAGCTGGTACACACCCACCTCAAAGCTGGTGCGGGTGCGGGTGGACGCCTTGGAGAACATCAGAGCCACCGTTTTGCCCGCCAGCAGCGGGGCCGTGCCGCCCAGCTTCTGCTGTGCCTTGAGCTGGTCGGCCACATCCAGAATGTGGGTCAGCTCGGCAGGGGAGAGGTCGCTCATTTTCAGCAGATTTTTCATGCCTGCTCCTTCGGAGCCGTCGGCTCCATTTTGCTCAGCACATCGCTCAGGATCTCCAGCGCCATGTCCACATCGTGCTCGCTGAGGGTCAGCGGCGGCAGCAGGCGCAGGCGGGTCTTGGCCGTCAGCACCAGCAGGCCCGATTCGCGGCAGGCAGCCAGCACATCTGCGGCCTTGAGGTCGTAGAACTCGATGCCCACCATCAGGCCGATGCCGGAAATGCTCTTGACGTGGGGCAGCTTTGCGATGCCTGCGCGCAGCTGGACGGCGCGCTCGTTGACATTGGCAAGGAAGCTCTGGTCCATGCGGTCCACCACCACATTGGCACCGGCGCAGACCACCGGGTTGCCGCCGAAGGTGGAGCCGTGGGTGCCGGGGCCCATGCCTGCGGCCACCTTTTCGTTCATCAGCACCGCGCCGATGGGCAGGCCGCCGCCCAGACCCTTGGCCAGCGTGACCACGTCCGGCTTGAGGTTGTAGTGCTCGCAGCACAGGAAGGTGCCGGTGCGGCCCACGCCGGTCTGCACCTCGTCCACGATGAGCACAAGGTCTTTTTCGTCACACAGCTTGCGCACGGCCTGCACGTAATCCGGGTCCAGCGCCATGACGCCGCCCTCGCCCTGAATCAGTTCCAGCATCACGGCGCAGGTGTTGCGGTCCACCAGCTCCCGCAGCGCTTCGATATCGCCCGCCGGAGCATACAGGAAGCCCTCGTTGAAGGGGCCGAAGTAGTTGTGGAACACCTCCTGACCGGTAGCGGTCAGGGTGGCGATGGTGCGGCCGTGGAAGCTGTTTACCAGCGTAATGACGGTGGTGCGGTCCTTGCCGTAGTGGTCCACGCTGTACTTACGGGCGGCCTTGATGGCACCCTCGTTGGCCTCGGCACCGGAGTTGCCGAAGAACGCCTTGCTCATGCCGGTGCGCTTGCACAGCTTTTTGGCCAGCTTGCCGCAGGGCGCAGTGTAGTAAAGGTTGGAAGTGTGCTGCAATTTGTGGGCCTGCTCGGACACGGCCTCGGCCCAGTCCAGATCACAGTAGCCAAGGCTGTTGACACCGATGCCGCTGGTAAAATCGAGATACTGCTGGCCTTCGGGCCCGATGGCACGCAGGCCGTGGCCTTTTTCCAGCACGATGGGGTTGCGGTTATAGGTGTGCAGGACGTATTCGCTGTCCCGCTTGATGACTTTTTCAGAATCCATAGTGGTGTACCTCCTTCGTCTTATCTGAGTGCTCAGGCATCCACAAAGTTCACCTGATACTCAAAGGTATTCACACTTCTTCCGCTGGCGGATACCAGCCCGTCTACCCGGACGGTATACAGCCCGTGGCAGAGATTATCCGGGGAATCTTTCAGCACATCCTGCGGGCGGAAGATCAGGCAGCCAAGGTAATCGTCCGTGGTCTGATTATCCACGATCAGGCTTCCATCCTCGCCGCCAAGTTTATCAAGATGCCAGACCTTGCCGTCGCTCTGGCGGGTGACCGTAATGGTCACGCTGCCGCTCTTGGGCTGCTGGAACTTCTGGGGGTTCAGGCTGATGCTCCACACCGCACCGGACAGCGACGCCGGAAAGTTGCCGGACGCCGGCCATGCGATAAAGTTGTAGTCATTGCAGGAAGCGCTTCTGTCCTGCACCTTGATCAGGGTGTATTCCTCCACGCGGGCCGTATAGTTTCCTGTAAGGGTGATGCTGCCCACATAGCCGATACCGGTCTTGCCCATGCGCGGGCTGAGCAGCCAGCGGCGGTGGCCCAGAGACGGCACCAGCATGTCTTCCATCAGTTTGTCCACAGCGTCTGCCGGGCCGTCCAGCGTCTTTTTCTCCGGGTGGAGACCCGTATAGTTCGTACCCATATGCGCAAGGCAGCTGCTGGAAGTGGCGCTGTACGCTTCCTGATAGAACTTCCGTGACATATCGCCGGGCCTGTCCGGCGTGTGGGTGTTCTTACCGATCCTGGTAAGGATCACTGCGCCGTACTGGGCATTCTCCGAAAGGCCGGAGGTCAGCTCTGCCGCCGGAAGCCCTGCAATGCGGCGCAGCAGATTCAGCCGATCCGCTGCCTGCTGCAGCACCTCCTGCTTCACCTTGCCGGTGGCATAGGGGGCTTCGCAGCTGGGTGTTTCGTCGTAGACGTCTCCCTGCAGCTTTGTCGGATTTTCCGCCATGAACTGCTGCAGCTCTTCGACGCTGAGCTTCGGCATGGACATGCTGCCGCTGTCATGATACTCCGTCTCGTCAAAAAGCGTCTGGCCGATGCTGCCAAAAATGCCGTTCTCCCGCCCGGAGACCGTGCCTGCCGCAGCAGCACTTAATACCATGCTGCTGCAAAAAGCTGCTGTGAGCAGCAGTGCCATTGCCCGCATCCGTTTCATAAGCTCCTCCTGTTTTTCAGCCCAGCGCTGTTTCTGTCACCAGTGTATCAGAATCCAGCGCGGCCTGCAAGATAAAAGCTGTAAATGCGCTTATTCGCGGTGGCTGCGGCGGTAGAAGCGGGTGCCGGAGCCGCGGTTGGAGAACAGCTCCAGCAGGATGGAGTGGGGCACCCGGCCATCGATGATGACCGCCTCGTGCACGCCCTGATAGATGGCGTCGGCCATGCCGCCGATCTTGGGGATCATGCCGCCCGCAATGACACCGGCGGACTTGTAGCCCTCGATCTCGGACACCTCCACCTCGGGGATGAGGGTGCTTTCGTCGTCCTTATCCCGCAGCAGGCCCGCGATATCGGTCATGGATACCAGCTTCTCCGCTTTCAGCGCAATCGCGATCTGCGCAGCGGCGGTGTCCGCGTTCACGTTGTAAGCCTGTCCCAGATCGTCCATGCCCACCGTAGCGATAACAGGAATAAACCCGCCGTCCAGCAGGCTTGCGATCAGGGTTGCGTCCACATGCACGATCTCGCCCACATGGCCCAGCTGGGGGTCCAGCTCGGTGCAGCGCAGCATCTGGCCGTCCATGCCGCACAGGCCCACGCCGCGGCCGCGCAGCTTTGCCACCAGATCCTTGTTCACCTTACCGGCCAGCACCTGCTGCACGATCTCCATGGTGGCGTCGTCGGTCACCCGCAGACCGTTTGCGAAATGGCTTTCCACACCCACCTTTTTCAGCATCTCATTGATGGCCGGGCCGCCGCCGTGCACCAGCACGACGCGCACACCCAGCAGGGTGAGGGTGACAAGATCGTTCATGACGGCATTTTTCAGTTCTTCGTTGATCATGGCATTGCCGCCGTATTTCACGACCATGGTCTTTCCGTGATACTTCTGGATGTAGGGTGTCGCCTCAGAGAAAAGGCGCGCCATTTCTTCGTTTTTCATATACTCTCCTTGCCATAGAAATGATGTTTGCCGGTTTCCGGCAAATGATGCGCTGCGCAATGATGTTCCGGCTGCGCCGGAATGATGCACGCTGCGCGCATTGGGATATCTGCCGTTGGCATTTCCTCATTGTGCGCTACGCGCACGCCTCATGTTTCGCTGTGCGAAGCACATCATTGCCCACCGGGCACATCATGTTCTATAGTCGCCGTTGATCTTGACGTAATCGTAGGTCAGATCGCAGCCCCATGCCTTGGCGGATACATCGCCGGTGCCCATGTCCACCTTGACCAGAACATCGTGCTCTGCCAGCACCTTGGCAGCCTCCTCCTCGCTGTAGGGGTGATAGGCGGCGTTTTCGCACACATACACCTCACCGGCCTTGCTGGAAAGCCAGACGCAGACCTTATCGATGGAAAAATCGCCGGGGGTGTAGCCGATGGCGCACAGGATGCGGCCCCAGTTGGCGTCGCGGCCAAACACCGCTGCCTTGAAGAGGTTGGAGCACACCACACTGCGGGAAACAGCGCGGGCCGTCTTGAGGTCCGGCGCATGGGTCACTTCGCAGGTGATGAGGTGGGTGGCACCCTCGCCGTCACCGGCGTGCTCGGCGCACATGTGCTCTGCAATGGCGGTCAGCGCCGCCACAAAGGCGTGGTAGTCGGCGTTCTCCTCGCAGATCTCGGTGTTGCCTGCCAGACCCGATGCCATGATGATGAGGGTATCGTTGGTGGAAGTATCCAGATCCACACTCATCTGGTTGTAGGTGCCGGGCACCACGGTCTTGAGGGCCTTTTCCAGCAGGATGGGGGAGACTGCGGCATCGGTGGTGTAGAAGGCCAGCATGGTGGCCATATTGGGGGCGATCATGCCGCTGCCCTTGCCGATGGCACCCACGGTGCACACCTTGCCGCCCAGCTCGAACCGGATGGCGTATTCCTTTTTGTGGGTGTCGGTGGTCATGATGGCGGTGGCGGCATCGGCGCTGCCCTGCTCGTCCGCAGCCAGCTTTGCGGCGGCGGCGGGAATGCCCCGGGCAAAGGGGTCGATGACCATGGGCTGACCGATGACGCCGGTGGAGGCGGGCAGCACGTCCTGCGGGTCGATGCCCAGCTCTCTGCCCACCAGCTCGCAGCATTCTTCGGCCAGAGCCACGCCGTTGGCGGCGCAGGTGTTGGCGTTGCCGCTGTTCACAAGGATGGCCTGTGCATAGCCGTCCTTCAGGTGGGCGCGGTCCACCTTGATGGGTGCGCCGCAGACCTTGTTGGTGGTGTACACACCGGCGGCGGCGCAGCGCACGTCCGCCTTGATGAGTGCCAGATCGTATTTTTCTGCATGGTTTGCGCGGATGCCGCAGTGCACGCCAGCCGCCGCAAAGCCCTTGGGCGCGCAGATGCCGCCCGCAACTTCCTTATACTGCATAATGATACCCTCCCTATAGCATCCTCGCCCTCTCCGTCAATGCTTCGCGGCCTGAGAGGGCGAGCCATCTTTATTCCAATCCTTCGGTCTCCGGCAGGCCCAGCATCAGGTTCATGCACTGGACGGCGGCACCGGAGGAGCCCTTGCCCAAGTTATCGAACACAGACACCAGCATCATCTGGTCGCCGGCGGCGTTCACGGTCAGGTACAGCTCCATGCGGTCGGTGCCGGCCATGGCGTTCGAGTACAGGCCGTTCTCCGGCAGGGTCTCGTTCAGCCCGTGCACCTTGACGGTGGCGGCGTCCTTATAGTACCCGGCAATGCCTGCAGCCACCTGTTCGGCGGTGGTACCCGCCAGCGTCAGGTCCAGCGGCACCAGCACCTGCATGCCGCAGTAGTAGTCACACACCACCGGCACGAACATGGGGGTGTGGGCAAGGCCGCTGATCTTCTGCATCTCGGGCAGATGCTTATGGGCAAGGCCCAGACCGTAGCTCTTGGGCGCATCCAGCTTGCTGTGCGCCGGGCGGTCGGGGCTCTCGTACTCGGCGATCATCTTTTTGCCGCCGCCGGAGTAGCCGGAGATGCCGGTGCAGCTGAAGGGATACTCTGCCGGTGCAAGGCCCAGCTCCACCAGCGGGCGGGCAATGCTGATAAAGCCGCTGGCATAGCAGCCGGGCACTGCCACGCGGCAGGAATTTTTGATTTTTTCCTTCTGGCCCGCCAGCTCCGGGAAGCCGTAGTCCCATGCGGCATCGGTGCGGAAGGCGGTGGAGGTGTCCAGCACCTTCACGTCCGGGCGCAGCAGGGGCATGACCTCTTTGGATGCCGCATCCGGCAGGCAGAGGAAGGCGAGGTCGGCGGAGTTGATCACCTTTGCCCGCTCGTTCACATCCTTGCGGCCCTCTGCGGAAATGGACAGCAGCTCGATCTCCGGGCGTGCAGCCAGCCGGTCGGCAATGCGCAGGCCGGTGGTGCCGGAGGAGCCATCAATAAAAACTTTCACGCTCATGCGTTATTCGCCTCCCAGGCATTCAGCTGTGCAGCGGCCAGCTCGATCTGGTTCTTCACGCTGGCTTCGCTGGGGCCGCCGTAGCTGGTGCGGCCCTCACAGCATCTGACCAGATCGATGGCCTCGTAGATATCCTTTTCAAACAGGCTGCTGTAGCCCTTGAACTCGTCAAGGGTCAGCTCTTCCAGAGTCTTGTCCTTTGCGATGCAGTCCGACACCATGCAGCCGGTGAGCTTGTAGGCATCCCGGAAGGGCATTCCCTTCTTGGTGAGGTAGTCGGCGCAGTCGGTGGCGTTGATGAAGCCCTTGGCGGCGGCGCGGCGCATGTTGGCCGGCAGGGTCTTCATGGTGTCCAGCATGGGGGTCACGGTCTTGAGGCACAGCTCAAGGGTATCCACTGCGTCAAAGATGGCTTCCTTGTCCTCCTGCATGTCCTTGTTGTAGGCCAGCGGAATACCCTTCATCATCACCAGCAGGGTGTTCAGGTCGCCGTAGACGCGGCCGGTCTTGCCGCGGATCAGCTCGGTGACGTCGGGGTTCTTCTTCTGGGGCATGATGGACGAACCGGTGGTAAAGGCATCGTCCAGCTCAATGAACTTGAACTCCCAGCTGCACCAGAGGATGATCTCCTCAGAAAGGCGGGACAGGTGCATCATGCAGATGGAGATGGCATTGGCCAGCTCGATGCAGAAATCGCGGTCGGACACGCCGTCCAGACTGTTGGCACAGGGTGCCGCAAAGCCCAGCTTTTCGGCGGTGAACTGGCGGTCCAGCGGGTAGGTGGTGCCGGCCAGAGCGCCGGAGCCCAGCGGGCACTGGGCATCCATGCGGGCGGTGGCGTCCTCAAAGCGGGCAAGATCCCGCAGCAGCATGGAGGCATAAGCCATCAGGGCGTGGCCAAAGGTGATGGGCTGGGCGCGCTGCAAATGGGTGTAGCCGGGCATGACGGCGGTGGTGTTCTCGGCGGCTTTTTTGCAGATCACCTTGATCAGCTCCACAATGTAGCCTTGCAGCATGCGGCTGTAGTCCCGCAGGGTCAGGCGGATATCCAGTGCCACCTGATCGTTGCGGCTGCGGCCGGTGTGCAGCCGCTTGCCCGCATCCCCGATGCGGGCGGTGAGGGTCTGCTCCACAAAGGTGTGCACATCCTCGGCACCCGGGTCGATCTCCAGCCTGCCGGCTGCCAGATCGTCGGCGATGGAAGCCAGACCGTTGAGGATGTCCTCACAATCCTTTTCGGAGATGATGCCCTGCTTTGCCAGCATGGCGGCATGGACGCCGCTGCCGCGCATATCCTGCGCGATCATGCGCTGGTCGAACCGGATGGAGGAGTTGAAGTCGTTCACGCGGGAATCCACGGCCTTGGAAAAACGGCCCTTCCAGAGTTGTTCTGCCATAAAATTGTCCTCTTTTTTATTTACCTCTAAAAACGGCAAAGCCGCCGCAGGGGAAAACGCTCCTGCGGCGGTGCCGCCGGCAACGATGCCGGTTGGATGAAA
>CAKSWG010000025.1 GCA_934511465.1 uncultured Faecalibacterium sp.
TGTTTATTTTACCACCGAAGTGGTTTTTTGTCAAGCCTTATTTTTTAGAAGCTTTTGAACTTTCTGAACTTGGACATCTTGAAGTTTCTCGGCGCTAACCGTTTTTCTTGACGTTCATTGGTTCTTTTCAAGGGCTTCCTGCTGAGGTTTTGGAAGTCATTCTTTTGCCTCAGCGCTTGGCGCTCACATATAGTACCACATTCAACCCCTTTTGGCAAGCCTTTTTTCAAACTTTTTCGGCATTTTTCGTTCTTTGTATACAAGGCCCAGTTTTTCATTGCAAACAAGGATCGTTTTGGCTACAATTCATACTTTCTTCCTATTTATACATACTATATATAAGTCCCCCCTGCGTTTTGGGGCATCCATTTATGAAGTACAAACAAAACTCCATATCTGCTGCCGGGCTGGTACAGACATGGAGTTTTGTTTTTCTCATTCGGTTTTCTCTTCCTGCTTCATCTGCCGCAGGGTCAGCCAGACGGCCAGTGCCAGCATGGGCAGCATACCGATCAGGCCAATGGGCATGGGGCCCAATACATTGTAATAACTGTCTGCGGGGTTCGTCAGAACCACAAACAGCGCTGCCACCGCATTGAATGCGCCGTGCGCAATGGCAGACACCCAGATGCAGCCGGTCTTTTCATAGAGCCAATCCAACAGGGTGTTGAGGGCAAAACAGACCACACACCACACCACAAGGCCCAGCACCGGTGCACCCAGATAATTTGTGCCGTATTCATAGCCGGTCAGCAGCATGATGGGCCAGTGCCAGACACCCCAGATCACGCCGCCCAGCAGGCGGCCGTTGAGCAGGCCAAGCTGCTCCTTCAGGTGGGGCATCATATACCCGCGCCAGCCGGCTTCCTCGCCCACAGCGGCCAGCATGTTGATGGGCGGAGCCAGCGTGATCGCGAACAGACCCGTTTCCAGCATGTAGCTGAGGTTGGATACACCCAGCTCCCTGCGCAGGGTCTCAGCGTCCATCTCGCCGCCGTAGGCCGTTGCCAGCCAGCTGCCGGAGAGGTCCAGCCGATGCGGAAACACCGCAAAATAGAGCACTGCCGCCAGCACCGTGAACACCGCCGGGCCGAACCACGCCGCCAGCCACCAGCGGCGCCTGCCCTGCACCTTCCAGCCGATGCCGGTGGGCTGGCGCTGAAAGACCTTTTGCACCAGCAGCACTGCCAGCAGCGGGCAGAGCATGGTGGCGACCAGCGCCAGCTGATACAGCACGGCATTCTGCTTTTGCAGCAGCGCCATGCAGCCGCCGACCTGACACAGCCATGCCAGACCAAACGCTAACAGGAAATAAAGGCCAAAGCCCTGCTTTTCTTTTGTGGTCATACGAACTTCACCGCCGTTCCATAAGCAATGACCTCTGCCGCGCCCTGCATGACGCTGGCGGAAGCGTAGCGCATCCCTACAACTGCATCCGCTCCAAGGGCCTCTGCATCCTTGACCATGCGTCCTGTGGCGATCTGCCGGGCTTCGGTGAGCATATCCGCATAGTCGGTCACTTCACCGCCCACCAACGTGCGGAACCCTGCCATCAGATCGTGGCCCAGATTGCGGCTCTGCACCGTGCTGCCGCGCACCACACCCAGCGCTTCCAGCTTTTTGCCGGGCACCTCATTAATAGTTACGATAAGCATCTTCTTCTCCCTTTCCGATCTCTTCAATGCGTTCCAGCAGCACCTTCAGCGTGCCCACGATGCACCCCACCGGGATGCCGAACAATACAATGAGCAGCGGCAGCGGCGGCGCTTCCTGCGGGTCGCTGTAAAAGGCCCACGCCATCGTTGCGATCACAAAAGCCATCAGCGCCACAAAAAGAGCAGCGCCGATGCAGGCACCGCGGATGCGCTCGCCTTTTCGGTCTGTGCGTTCAATGTTCACAAAGGTCACTCCCTGTTCCTCTCGTGCAGCAAGGCGCGCAAGCGTCTGCTCCACATCCAGTTCTTCAAGGTTTCCGGAAGCCTTTTCCAATACGGTGCAGAAGTCGATGGCTTCGTCCAGATCCTTGCGGCGGGTGCTCAGACGTTCCAGCTGCTGACCCATACCCTCAGCCAGCGTCTTCTGCCCTTCCAGCATTTCCCGGATCTCGGCCAGCGGCACATCCAGCTTGCGCAGCAGCTTGATGCGACGCAGGCGCTCCACGTCTGCCTGCGAGTAGCTGCGGTAGCCGTTGCCCGGTTCGCGGCCGGGGGTAATGAGCCCCTCCTCCTCGTAAAAGCGGATGTTCTTTTTGGTCACGCCCACAGCGGCTTCCACTTCGTTGATCTTCATGGCTCCGGTGCCTCCTTACGTGCCTATGTTACACCTTCCAGAAAGGGGAAGGTCAATAGGTTTTAATAGAAAAGTGAGACTCCCCCAGTCTGCTTCGCAGACAGCCCCCTCGGAGATGGGGCCTTTGGCAAAACATAAAACTTTGCCGCACTGCCAAAGGCTTCCTTCTTGAAGGAGCTGGCGAGCGAATGCGAGACTGAAGGAGTTATTATTTTATCAGAAGTAACACTTGATCTGGAACCGGTCGGCGTTGTCCTTTTTTTCCTCCACCACGATGTGCTCATGGTTGAAGTCGAAGTGCACCGGGGTGCACAGGTCGGTATTGCGGGTCAGGCGCAGCAGCTCCTGTACCCGCTTTTTCTCCTCCGGCACATAGAACAAGTAGCTCACGCCCTCCTTTTTGGCACGGCCGGTGCGGCCGATCCGGTGGGTGTAATGTTCGTTCTCACTGGGCACATCGTAGTTGATGACGGCGTCCACGTCCGAAACATCGATGCCGCGGGCCGCCACGTCGGTGGCTACCAGAATGGCCAGCTTGCCGTCCCGGAAGTTCTGCATGATCTGGTTGCGCTCCTTCTGGGAGAGGTCGCCGTGCAGACAATCCACCGAGAAGCCCAGCCGTGCCAGCTGGTTGGCCAGAGTGGCAGTGTTGAACTTAGTATCGCAGAACACCATCACCCGCTTGTAGCTCTCACCAATGATGATCTGTGCAAGGTCGGAAAGCTTGTTGCGGCCGGAGGTCTCCAGCATATACTGGGTGATCTTGGGCTGGCTCTCCTCCCGGGGCTGGACGGTGATCTCCTCAGCGTTGTGCTGGTACAGCCAGCCAATGTCCATCACCTCGCGGCTGATGGTGGCCGAGAACATGGAAAGGGACTTGCGGGCCTTCATCATTTCAATGATATGCCGCACATCCTTATAGAAGCCCATGTTCAGCATCTCGTCGGCCTCGTCCAGCACGATCTGGGTCACATGGGAGATGTCGATATTGCGGTGCTTGTAGTGGTCCATCAGGCGGCCCGGCGTGGCCACCACGATCTGGCAGCCCTCGGCAAGGCGCTTTGCCTGCTTTTCCATGTTGGCACCACCATACACGCAGGCCACCTGCACCTCCGGCATAAAATAGGTGAGCTGGGTCAGCTCTTCCGCGATCTGCTGGGCAAGCTCCCGGGTGGGGGCCATGATGACAGCCTGCGGGTACTTGTTTTCCGGCTGGATATGCTCCGCCACCGGGATGCCGAAGGCACAGGTCTTGCCGGTGCCGGTGGGTGCCTTTGCGATCACATCATGGCCCGCCAGCATGACGGGGATGGTCTTTTCCTGAATTTCGGTCATTTCGGCAAAGCCCATGCGCTCCACAGCCTTGTGGATGGCCGGGCTGCATTGCAGTTCACTGTAAAGCATCTGATTCTCCGTTCCTTTGTCCTTTTATATTCTGAACCCAGTATAGCATGAAATGCCGCGCTTGTCAGCAGAGAAACAAAAAGATGCCGTGCGCTAGGCACAGAGCGGGACGATTTAGAATGCCCTCCGCTTACGCTCTGGGCATAATCAGCGGAAAATAATTTTGAATTTCGGAATATCGGAACGCCTGCGGGCGTTCCGATATTCCATTTTCACAGCAGGGGTCGTAAAGGAAAACGGTATTTGCAGTGCCGCTTCCTGCGGAAGCGCGGCACTGCGGGAAGGTTATCTTTTTTCAGCGGGACAGAAAGCAAATGCTGACTGCCTTTACAACCCTCCCCATGAAAAGGCGATTCGGGAAAATCCGCAGATTTTCCCGAATCGCAAATTATAATAAAATTCCGCTTAAAATGCCCAGAGCAAAGCGGAGGGCATTCCAAATCGTTCTCTTGCCCGCATATCCAGCAAACAAAAAGAACTGCGCCCCGAGTGGAGGGCACAGCTCTTTGCATTTGATTTGAGAATCAGACAGCTTCCTCAGTCTTGGCAGCCTTGCCTGCTTCCAGCTTCTGCTTGAAGCGGCCGCTGGCCTTGAAGCCGGGGATGGAGGTGGACTCCAGACGGCTGGAGACCTTGGTCTTGGGGTTGGTGTAAGCCTTGGGCTTGCGGGGCCGCATCTCAAAGCGGCCAAAGCCTGCGATGGTCACTTTCTCGTCTGCGCGCAGGCAGTCAGCGATCTGATCAAACATTGCATCCATCGTGGTTTCGACCTGTGCTTCGGTAAAGCCGGTCTTGCGTGCCACGGTCTCGATCATCTGGGAACGGGTCATGTATCTATATCCTCCTGGAGTGTCCAAAAGTAACGTCTTTTGGCAAATTTTGCGTTGTTGAGTATAACATAATTCACGCACTGTTTGCGACAGATTGCGCACAAAACGTCATTTATTGCGCACGAACCATTGTATTCTCTGTCTGCCTTTCACAAATACAGCGCCCGCCGTTTTGGCGGGCGCTGCAAACAAACAGTCTGGCGGGTAATTACAGGGGTAATTATTTGCGGTGGTACAGGGTGGCAATATCCACCAGCGGGATGTTCTCCAAGCTGTGGTCGCTGCGCAGGCAGTTCACCAGCGCGTTGGCAGTGTCCACGGCGGTGATGCAGGGGATGCTCAGCTCCACGGCCTTGCGGCGCAGACGCACCGAGTCACGCTTGGGGTCGCGGCCCTTGGCACTGGTGGAGAACACATAGTCCACCAAGCCGCTTTGCAGCAGGTCCACGATGTTGGGCGACTCGCCGGACATATTGCGCACCTCGTTGCAGGGCACCATGTGCTTGTTGAGCCATGCGCAGGTGCCGGAGGTGCCGTACAGCTTGTAGCCCATGCTCTTGAGCTTCCATGCAATGTCCACGAACTCGGGCTTGTCGCTGTCCTTCACGGTAAAGATGCAGCAGCTTGCGGGGCCGGGGGTCTTGAAGGTGTAGCCCGCGCCGATCAGGCCCTTGAGCAGGGCGTCGTGGTAGTTGGGGGCAATGCCCAGCACTTCGCCGGTGGACTTCATCTCGGGGCCGAACTGGGTATCCACACCGTGCAGCTTTTCAAAGCTGAACACCGGCACCTTGACGGCCACATAAGGTGCGTTGGGGTGCAGGCCGGTGCCGTAGCCCATATCTGCCAGCTTTTCGCCCAGACAGCAGCGCACAGCCAGATCCACCATGGGCACGCCGGTGACCTTGGAGATATACGGCACGGTACGGGAGGAACGGGGGTTCACCTCAATGACGTACACCTTGCCGTTGGAAACAGCGTACTGCACGTTCACCAGACCGGTGACATGCAGCTCGCGGGCAAAGCGGCCGGTGTAATCCACCATGGTGTCGATCTCGGCCTGAGTCAGGTGCTGTGCCGGGTAGACACAGATGGAGTCGCCGGAGTGCACGCCGGTGCGCTCCACCTGCTCCATGATGCCGGGGATCAGGAAGTTCTCGCCGTCGCAGATGGCGTCCACTTCGCACTCGGTGCCCAGAATGTACTTATCCAGCAGCACAGGGTGATCCATGTCCACATGTTCGGTGATGACGCCCATGTACTCAATGACATCTGCCTTGGTGTAGGCCACGATCATGTTCTGTCCGCCCAGCACGTAGGAGGGACGCATCAGCACCGGCAGGCCGATCTCATCGGCGGCAGCCAGCGCCTCGTCCAGATTGAACACGGTGCGGCCCGGTGCACGGGGGATCTTGCAGCGCTCCAGCAGCTCGTCAAAGCGCTCACGGTCCTCGGCTTCATCGATGGCGTCCGCCGGAGTGCCCAGAATGGGCAGACCGATCTCGTCCATGTGCTTTGCCAGCTTGATGGCGGTCTGGCCGCCAAACTGCACCACGCAGGCGTCCGGCTTCTCGGTGGCGATGATGTTGTCCACGCTCTCCGGGTTCAGCGGGTCAAAGTACAGGCGGTCGCCGGTGTCAAAGTCGGTGGAGACGGTCTCGGGGTTATTGTTGACCAGAATGGCTTCGCAGCCGTGCTTCTTCAACGTCCACACACAGTGCACCGAGCAGTAGTCGAACTCGATGCCCTGACCAATGCGGATGGGGCCGGAGCCAAAGACCAGAACCTTCTTCTTTTTAGGTTCGCCCTTGGCGGATGCTTCGGCTTCCTTCTCGGCAATGAACTCAGCGGCTTCGTTGTCGCCGTCGTAGGTGGAGTAGAAGTAAGGGGTGTTGGCCGAGAACTCGGCAGCGCAGGTATCCACCATCTTGAAACCGGCGCGGTAATTCTCCACGGGGAGCTTGTCCACCTGTGCCAGACGCTTGATGGTCTTATCTTGGAAGCCGTACTTCTTGGCGGTCTTATACTGCTCTTCGGTCAGCACGCCGTTGCACTTGGCCAGACCATTTTCAAGGTTTGCCAAGTGCTGCATCTTATCGAGGAACCACCAGTCGATCTTGGTGATGCGGTAGATGGTCTGGTGGTCGATGCCGCGCTTGAGGGCCTCGTACACGCAGAACACACGCTCGGCGTCCTGAACATGCATGTGGGCCACGATCTCGTCATCGGTCAGCTCCTCAAAGGGCTTGTGGGTCAAGGTGTCCATGCCCAGCTCGATGGAGGAGACTGCCTTCATCATGGCAGCCTCGAAGCTGTTGCCAATGCTCATCACCTCGCCGGTGGCCATCATCTGGGTGCCCAGAGACTTGTCGGCGTAGACGAACTTATCAAAGGGCCACTTCGGGTACTTGACCACGATGTAGTCCAGCGCAGGCTCAAAGCAGGCGCAGGTCTTGCCGGTGACGTCGTTGGTGATCTCGTCCAGCGTGTAGCCGATGGCGATCTTGGTTGCCACCTTGGCAATAGGATAGCCGGTGGCCTTGGAGGCCAGTGCGGAAGAGCGGGACACACGGGGGTTGACCTCGATGACCGCATAATCAAAGCTGTCCGGCTTCAGAGCAAACTGGCAGTTGCAGCCGCCCTCGATGCCCAGCTCGGTGATGATGTCCAGCGCAGCGGTGCGCAGCATCTGGTACTCGTGGTCGGTCAGGGTCTGGGAGGGAGCCACGACCACCGAGTCGCCGGTGTGGATGCCCACGGGGTCAAGGTTCTCCATGTTACACACGGTAATCACGTTGCCCTTGTGGTCGCGCATGACCTCGTACTCGATCTCTTTCCAGCCGGCGATGCACTTTTCCACAAGGATCTGATGGATGGGGGAAAGGCGCAGGCCGTTGGTGCCGATCTCGATGAGCTTTTCGCGGGTCTCGCAGATGCCGCCGCCGGTGCCGCCCATGGTAAAGGCCGGGCGCACAATGACCGGGTAGCCGATGCGGTCTGCACAGGCCAGCGCATCCTGCAACGTCTCCACCACCTCAGAGGGGATGATGGGCTGGTGCAGCTTTTCCATCGTCTCCTTGAACAGCTCGCGGTCCTCGGCACGGTCGATGGTCTCGGGCTTGCAGGCCAGCAGGCGGATGCCGGTGCGGTCCAGATAGCCGGAGCGGGCCAGCTCCATGGACAGGTTCAGGCCCATCTGACCGCCGAGGTTCGGCAGCACGGAGTCCGGCTTTTCAATATCCAGAATGCGCTCCACAACTTCCAGCGTCATGGGCTCGATATACACATGGTCGGCCACATCCGGGTCGGTCATGATGGTTGCGGGGTTGGAGTTCAGCAGAACGGTCTCGATGCCCTCTGCCTTCAGGGCGCGGCAGGCCTGCGTGCCGGAGTAGTCGAACTCCGCAGCCTGACCAATGATGATGGGGCCGGAGCCAATGACCAGCACCTTCTTGATTCTAGGGTCCTTCGGCATTTCAGCGTGCCTCCTTTTTTGCTGCTTTGACGTTGTTCAGGAAGCGGTCGAACAGAAACTCGGTATCCTTGGGGCCGCCGTTTGCTTCCGGGTGGAACTGCACGGTAAAGCAGTTCCACTTCTTGTACTTGATGCCCTCACAGGTGCCGTCGTTGGCGTTCACCTGTGCCACCTCGCCCATCTCGGCGGGCAGCTCGTCGCCCACCACAGCGTAGCCGTGGTTCTGGCTGGTGATAAAGGTGCGGCCGGACTCAAAGTCGGTCACAGGCTGGTTGGCACCGCGGTGGCCGTACTTCAGCTTCATGGTCTTGGCACCCGCTGCCAGAGCACTCAGCTGGTGGCCCAGACAGATGCCGAAGGTGGGGATGTTCAGTGCAAAGATCTGCTTGAGGTTCTCGATGACCTCCACCGGCTCGGCGGGGTCACCGGGGCCGTTGGACAGCATGATGCCGTCCGGGTTCAGAGCTTTGATTTCCTCTGCCGTTGCAAAGGCGGGCATGACGGTCACCTTGCAGCCGCGCTTGACAAGGCAGCGCACAATGTTCCGCTTGCAGCCGTAGTGCATCAGTACGATATGGGTCTCGCCCTGCGGATTGAACACCTCGGGGGCAGCGCAGGTCACGTTCTTCACCGCATCGGTGACGGCATAGGCGCGGATCTGAGCCAGCAGAGCCTCGGTCTCGGCCTTGTTGGCCGGGTCGGCGGGGTCAAAGGTGGTCAGGATGGCGCCGTTCATCACGCCGCTCTCCCGGATGATGCGGGTCAGGTGGCGGGTATCGATGCCCTCGATGCCGATGGTGTTGTTCTTTTTCAAAAAGCTGTCCAGCGTCTCTTCACAGCGCCAGTTGGAGGGGGTGGTGCAGGCCTCGCGCACGATGTAGCCCTTTGCCCAGATGCGGTCGGACTCCATGTCGTCCTTATTCATGCCGTAGTTGCCGATAAGGGGGTAGGTCTGGGTGATGATCTGGCCGTAGTAGCTGGGGTCGGTCAGAGTCTCCTGAAAGCCCACCATACCGGTGGCAAAGACCACCTCGCCCACGGTGACGCCCTCGGCACCCACCGACTGGCCGGCAAAGACCATGCCATTTGCCAAAAGAAGATATGCGTTCATAGTTTTCCTCGTTTCAACACATTACAGGGTCTGCTTTGCTTCCTGCTTCATCTTGCGGCTGCCCAGATGCACCAGCGGCAGCTTGCCCTCCTTGCAGATGGGGCACTCTTCCGGTGCGTAGTTGGGCAGGTCCAGCTTGAGGGCGCTTGCCACGATGGGAATGGGAGACGGAGCCTCGGGCTTGGTGCGGTCCACCACGCAGGTGATGCCCACGCAGATACCGCCGTTCTCCTCAATGACCCGCTTGGTCTCCAGAGAGGAGATGCCGGTGGTGACCACGTCCTCAGCGATGAGGCACTTCTCACCCGGGTGGATGGCGAAGCGCTTCAGGGTCATCACATTGTCCACGCGCTCGGTGAAGATGGCGCGCTTGCCGGTCTGGCGGGCCAGCTCGTAGGCATAGACGATGCCGCCCATGGCAGGTCCCACGATCACATCCACGTCCATTTCCTTGACCTTATCTGCCACGCTCTTCATGACCTCGGCGCAGCGGTCGGGATACTGCTGCAGATAAGCCATCTGGCAGTATGCGCTGGAATGGCGGCCGGAGGACAGCAGGAAGTGACCTTCCAGGAACGCGTCACAGCTCTTCAGGATCTCAAGTGCTTCACTCATTGTACTTCTCCCTCTCTTTTATAAAAATGTCTTTTGAACGGTATTGTACCACGCTTTTGCGTGATTTGCAAATTTATGCAGTAACTTTGTTTTTATGCGTATAAATCAGGATTTATGCTGGTATATCAATTGGATTATTCAGCATTCCGGGCACATCCGCGGATCTCGTCCAGCGTTTTCACGCCGTTCTTGTCCATCCATGCGGCCATCTCGTCCGCAATGGTCTCCATGGCGCGGGGGTTGGCAAAGTTTGCTGCACCCACCTGCACCGCCGTGGCACCTGCCATGATGAATTCCAGTGCGTCACGGCCCGTGGCGATGCCGCCCAGACCCACCACCGGGATGTTCACAGCGCCCACGGCCTGCCACACCATGCGCAGGGCGATGGGCCGCACCGCCGGGCCGGACAGGCCCGCAAAGATGTTGTTGAACACCGGGCGGCGCTTTTCCAGATCGATGGCGCAGGCCTGGAAGGTGTTGGTCAGGCTGATGGCATCCGCACCGGCGGCTTCCACAGCCTTGCACATCTCGGGGATGTTCTCGGCCTGCGGGCTCAGCTTGACCATCAGGGGCTTTTTGCAGGCAGCGCGCACCATGCGCACCACCTCACCGGCAGCCGCGGCCTTGACGCCGTAGGCCATGCCGCCCACCTTGACGTTTGGGCAGGAGATGTTCAGCTCCACGATGTCCACTGCGCTGTCGCTCAGCATCGCGGCACCTTCCACATACTCTTCCTCGCTGTGGCCGCCAAGGTTGGCAATGGCCACCGTGCCGTACTTCTGCTTCAGTTCCAGCATCTCGGGCAGCTCCACGTCAATGAAGTGCTGCACGCCGGGGTTCTGCAGGCCGATGCTGTTGATGAGGCCGGAGGGGGTCTCCCACAGGCGCTCGCCCTTGTTGCCGTACTGGCCGTGCAGGGTCAGGCCCTTGCCGGAGATGCCGCCGATCTTGGCAAAGTCTGCCAGCTCTTCGTACTCCACGCCGTAGCCCACGGTGCCGGACGCGCCGATGACCGGGCTGTTCATCACAAAGCCCAGCAGGTTGGTTTTCAGGTCTGCCATCAGAAGAACACCTCCGTTGCATCAAATACCGGGCCGTTCTTGCACACGCTCTTGCCCTCGCCGCCCTTGGTCTCGCAGGTGCAGCCAAGGCAGGCGCCAATGCCGCAGGCCATCTTCTTTTCCATGCTCACAAAGCAGGGGGTGCCTTTCTCAGCACACAGGCGGGCGGCGTTCTTCATCATGACCGTGGGGCCGCACACCAGCACCACGTCGTAGTCGGCGGGGTCGTACAGCTGGGTGACAAAGCCGTGGAAGCCCACCGCGCCGGTGTCGGTGGACACCTTGACGAGGTTTGCGATCTCGCGGTACTCCTCCATACAGTAGGGGGCATCCCGGAAGCCGAAGAACACATCCGGCTTCACACCTGCCGCTGCCAGCTCGCGGGTGAGCTGGAACATGGGCGCGGTGCCGATGCCGCCGCCCACCACAGCGATTTTTTTGTACTTGCTCAGGATATCCGGCACATCAAAGCCGTTGCCCATAGGGCCGGTGAGCTGGAAGGTATCCTTCATTTTGAGCTGCGCAATCTTTTCCGTGCCCTCGCCCACCACCTGATACAGAAACTCGATGGTGCTGCTGTCCGGGTTCCAGCGGTGCACGCTGATGGGCCGGGACAGGAAGGGGGCTTCGTCTGCGCCCCATGCACGCAGGGTAAAGAACTGGCCTGCGTGGGGTGCGTGGTCGCGGTCCGGCCAGACCACCGTCAGCAGACGGATGTCCGGGGCAATGACCTCATTGCGCAGGACAGTGGCTTCACAGCAGGCTGCACGCATGAGCAATGGCCTCCTTCATATTCACGCATTCGTTGTAAGCGGCTTCGTCAAAGGCAGTGCCCGGCTGCTTTTTGTAGGCCAGCAGGATGCCGCGGCTGGAGTTGACCACGCCGCCGTTGCCCTTGGTAAGATACTGGGCAATGTCCTCGGCCTTGCCGCCCTGTGCGCCGTAGCCGGGGATCAGGAAGAAGCTGTCCTGATACTTTGCGCGGATCTCGGTGGCCTCCTCGATGTGGGTGCCGCCGATGACCAGACCGATGGAGGAGTAGCCGTGCTCGCCCATGTAGTCCTTGCCCAGAGCGTTCAGCTTGTCGCCCACCAGATCGTAGACGTGGCGGCCGTCGGCCAGCTTCTCGTACTCAAAGTCCTTGGCACCGCCGTTGGAGGTGCGGCAGAGCACGAACATGCCCTTGCCCTGCTTTTCGGCGTAGGGCAGGTAGGGGCTGATGGAATCCAGACCCATATAGGGTGCCAGCGTGACGAAATCGCTCTCGAAATCGCCGGTAAAGTGACCCATGGCGTACATCTCGGCGGTCTTGGCAATGTCGCCGCGCTTGATGTCGGCAATCACCGGCACACCTGCCTCGCGCACCGCCTTCAGGGTGTCGGCGTAGGCCTTCATGCCCTCAAGACCCAGAGACTCGTAGTAAGCGATCTGCACCTTGTAGCAGCCTGCCACGGCCTTGGTGGCGTCAATGAGCTTCTTGTTGAAGCGCACGATGTTTTCGCCGCGGGACAGGGTGCTGTCCACAAAATCGGCGGGCAGGTAGCTGAAGTCGGTGTCCAGACCCACGCACACCGGGCCGCGGGCTTCCACAGCTTCGTACAGTTTATCCATGTTGGTCATTTGGGTGTTCCTCCTGTTTGCTCTCTTATCTGTTTTATATCCTATTGTTTTGTGAAACATTTTCTCAGTTCTCTGCCTGATAGGTCAGCTTGCCGCCCTTGATGGTGGCGCAGACTTTGCCAAACAGCTGGGCCCCGTCGAACGGGGTGTTGTGGCTCTTGGAATGCAGCTTGTCCTTGTCCACGGTATAGGGGGTATCCAGATCCACCAGCACAAAGTCCGCGTCGTAGCCCGGCTCCAGCTGGCCCTTGGCAAGGCCAAGGATCTCCGCAGGGCGGGTGCTCATCAGGTGCACCAGCACTTCCAGCGGCAGGCCCTCCTGCTTGCAGAGCTTGGTGTAGCAGACGCCGAAAGCGGTCTCGCTGCCCACCATGCCTGCCATGCCCTTCAGCTTGTCCTCTTCGGAGTGGGGCGCGTGGTCAGTGGCAATGGCATCCACGATGCCGCTGCGGATGCCGTCCACCAGCGCCTGCACATCGTCAGCGGTGCGGATGGGCGGGTTCACGCGGTAGTCGCAGGTGTCATTGGTGAACCACAGGTGGTGCGGCGTCACCTCGCAGGTGACGGGTGCGCCCCGCAGCTTTGCCATCTGGATGGCATCCAGCGCACCGCGGGTGGACACATGGCACATGTGGAGCTTTGTCTGATAGTATTCGCTCAGCCAGCAGTTGCGCACCGTCTCGATGTCCTCGGCCAGACGGTAGTCCCACGGGCTGATCTCCATATCCTCGGCGTGGCTCATCACGGTGATGTCCTTCTGGGTGCAGATGGCAAAAGCCTTTGCCATGGTGGCATTGTCCTGCACGCCGTGGCCGTCCTCGGTGATGAACTTCACACCGGCAGGCAGGGTCTTGAGGTGGTCGATGCTCACACCGTCAAAGTTCTCGGTGATGGAGACGGTCTGGTTCACATCGCACAGGCCTACCTCGGCAGCTTTCTGCTCCACCAGAAACGCCTGTACCGCGCTGGAGCACACCGGTTTTGTGTTGGGCATCAGGTTCACGAAGGTATAGCCGCCTGCGGCGGCGGCGCGGCTGCCGGTCTCCACATCCTCCTTGTACTCAAAGCCTGGCGTGCGCCAGTGGCAGTGCAGGTCCACAAAGGCAGGCAGCACGGTCAGACCGCCGGCATCAATGACCGTTTCGTTCTCCCCGGCCAGCGCTTCCAGCTGCTGACCCACAGCGGCGATCTTGCCATCTTTCACATATACTTCCAGCGGGCGTCCTTCGGTGTTCACGGCGTTTACAAGCAGCATCGCGGTCTCCTCCTGCATTCAGGTTTATTTTTGGTGTTTTCCGGCATACGGGCAAAAAAAAACTTTTCCCCGCAAAGGGAAAAGCTCACGTTGCAAAAAAAGGAAACAACGAACCCACGGCAAAACCGGATGCGAACTGCTTGTTCAGTTTGGTACACATCGCGCTTTTCTGCATGGTGCTGTCTCCTTTTATAAGTCTGGAATCTTTTCATAATATTTTAGCATAGAAGCGCGAAATGTGTCAATGCTTCCGCATATATTTTGTTGCAAAAAGGTTTGCCGCTTCCCTCCCGGAATTTTAGCTACTCTACCCAAAAGCAGTTTTTCCCTGCCAGATTCCGGGTTAGTCATGTCAATTCCTAGCATATTGCTGTACATTCCCGTCCGGGTGTGCTATTATAATATGGTCAAAAGAGTCAGAGGCTGTTTTCATGGCAGAGGCGTGATTTTTTCAGAGCAGCTTCATCGGAATCAGGAAAGAGAGGGTTTTCCCATGGGTTTGTTGGAGGACGCGCGGAACATCCAGCGCAAGGACCCCGCTGCACGCAACGTGCTGGAGGTCATTTTGCTGTATCCGGGCTTTCACATTCTGGTGTATCACCGCATTGCGCACTGGCTGTACCGGCATAAGCGCTTTTTCCTTGCCCGCTGGGTCAGCCAGCACGGACGCCGCCGCACCGGCATCGAGATCCACCCCGGTGCCACCATCGGCAGATGCCTGTTCATCGATCACGGTATGGGCATCGTGTTCGGTGAGACCTGTGAGATCGGGGACAACTGCACCATCTACCACGGCGTCACTCTGGGCGGCACCGGCAAGGACACCGGCAAGCGCCACCCCACTCTGGGCAACAACGTGCTGATCGGTGCAGGCACCAAGGTCCTTGGCCCGGTGTATATCGGGGACAACTCCCGCATCGGCGCAGGCAGCGTGGTGCTGCGCAATCTGCCCGCCAACTGCACCGCCGTGGGCGTGCCCGCCGAGGTGGTGCGCATCAACAACAAGGCCGTGAACCCGGCGGACGATCTGGATCAGCAGGATCTGCCGGATATCGTAGCCCAGCGCCTGACCGATCTGGACCGCCGCCTCGGCGCACTGGAAAACGCTGCGCAGGGCGACACCCCGCCCACGGCAGCGCAGATCGCCGCACGGCAGAAGTCGTAACGATTCAGAATGCCCTCCGCTTGCGCTCTGGGCATCTTCAGCGGAAGAATATTTTTATAATAGAGCAACAGCGGACAGCCTGCGGGCTGTCCGCTGTTGCATTTTCACGGAAAGGGTCCAAGAGGGAAACTTGATCTGTCTGTGCTCGTTTCCTGCGGAAACAGCCGCACAGCCGGGAAACAGGCCACTTCTTCATTGCGCCCGCTCCGGTGAAAAAGCAAGTCGGAAAATCCCGCAGGGTTTTCCGACTTGCAACTATAAAATATAAATTCCTTGAATCATGCCCAGAGCGAGAGCGGAGGGCATTTTCAATAAACCCTTTTTCCGCAGCCTTCCCCGGCGCAGAGGGCCTTCACCTTCCGCACCGCAGCGGCCACCAGATCGCTGATGGGCTGCTCCGGCACACCCACGATATAGTTTTCGCAGTGGTTCACCGGGATGAGCACCCGTGTGGCATTGCTCTGGCACACAGCTGTGGCCATGGCGGGGGTGATCTCGCCCAGCAGAGCGTCTGCGATCACGATGCCAATGGGCCCCACGATGATATCCGCGCTGCGGCAGTTCACCACCACCGCATTTTCACCGGTGGCGGCACGCGGGGCACCCGCCTTGCGCATGGCATTTGCGGCCAGACTGTTGGTGCCCACGGCGGTGAGCCGGACTTCCGGGCACTGCGTGCTCAGCGCCGCCACCAGCTGTTTGCCAAGGCCCCCGCCCTGCCCGTCGATCACAAGCACATTCACTTGCTGCATCAGAAGTCGATCTCCTCAAGGCGCAGCAGAGCAATGATATAAATTTTCACGGCCTCCAGCAGCTTGTCGATGGGGGCAGCTTCGTTGGCACCGTGCATCGGGCCGCCGAACTCCGGCAGCGGCAGGTCCACATGCTCGGGACCAAAGCTGACAGCATAGGGGAAGTGGCGGGCATAGGTGCCGCCGCCCATGGTGAAGGGCTTGGCATTCTCGCCGGTCACTTCGTTGTAAGTGTTGATGCAGGCCAGAATGGCGGGGCTGTCGGCTTCAATATAGAAGGGCTCTGCAGCGGTCACATCGCGCAGCTCAGCGCCATCGCCGAGGGCTGCACGGATCTGCTCGGTCATCTTTTTGCCGTTGGTGCAGGTGGGGAAGCGGCTGTCCATGGTCTGGTAGATGCGGCCATCCTGCATGTAGATGCGGCCGCCGATCACGGTCAGCGGGCCAAAGGGGCCGTCGGCACAGTTGATGCCCAGACCCTCACCGGCGGTGGAAGCGTGCAGCTTGCGCACGGCCTCCAGATAGGTGCGCTCGGTCTCATTGCACAGGCCGTTGTCCAGCAGGTAGTTCACCACCAGACCAATGGCGTTCACGGTGCCCTGCGGCATGGCTGCGTGGCCGGACTTGCCCCAGCCGCGGATGCGCACGCCGTCGCCTTCCGGTTCCAGCGTGATGTTGGGGGCATTCTTCAGCTTGGAGATATCGGTCCTGACCAGCGCACTTGCACGGTCGGGCACGGCGTTATTTGCCACACCGCCCTCGATCTCCACGATGACGCCATTGCACACCGGGCTGACGATCTTGGCGCCGAACAGGCCCTTCTCGCCGTTGCACACCGGGAACTCGGCATCCGGGGTGAAGCAGAACACCGGAGCCGGGTAGTTTTTGAGGTAGTAGTCCACATCCTGCATGTGGGTCTCCTCGTTGGTGCCTGCCAGTGCGCGGATGGGGTAGCGCAGCTCATAGCCCTGCTCCTTGAGGAACTTGAGGGCATACAGGGTAGCCACCATGGGGCCCTTGTCGTCGGCAACGCCGCGGCCCAGCAGCCAGCCATCCTTGATGCGCATGGTAAAGGGGTCGGCCGTCCAGCCGTTGCCCACGGGCACCACGTCCACATGGCAGATGGTGGCCAGATACTTCTCCGTATCCTTACCGGCCAGCTCGGCATAGCCGATGTAGTTTTCGCAGTTGCGGGTGGCAAAGCCCATGCCTGCGGCCAGCTCCAGCGTTTTATCCAGTGCTGCGCGGGGGCCTGCGCCGAAGGGTGCGCCCTCCTCGGGGGTGCCCTCCACGCTGTTGATGGCCACCAGTGCGGCGATATCCTTCAGCAGCTGCTCCTTGTTCTGCGCAATGTATGCGTCGATCTTCTGATTCAGTGCCTGATCCATGTTTTCTCGTTCCTTTCTGTCCGGGGGCTTTGAGCGCCGCCGGTTCCAAAACACTTTTTATTGTAGCACACTCGGGGACAAAATGCCATTGTCAATTGTTGTGCTTTCCTGCGGGGCAGCTCAGCCCACCGAGAACACCGTGCTCAGTGCGCCCAGCAGACCCGCGCTGGCAAGGCCCATGATGATGCCCGCCAGCAGCACGCCGCCCACGCAGGCCTTGACCACATCCTTGAACTTCATATCCAGAATAGAGCCTGCCAGCGTGCCGGTCCACGCGCCGGTGCCCGGCAGCGGGATGCCCACGAACAGCAGCAGTGCCAGCACAAGGCCGCGGCCCGCCTTGGCTTCCAGTGCGCGGCCGCCTTTTTCGCCCTTGTTGATGCAAAAGCGGCAGATGGGCCCGATGAGGGGCTTGTGGTAGCCCCAAATGAGGAACTTGCGGGCAAACAGATAGATGAACGGCACCGGGATCATGTTGCCAATGACGCACACCAGATAAGTTGGCAGCACCGGCAGCCCCATGCCAAGCCCGATGGGGATGGCGCCGCGCAGCTCAATGATGGGCACCATAGAAATAAAAAACACCAGCAGATAGCTTTTGAGCATACGCTCCTCCTTATAGGTCGATGTCCAGCTCCACCGGGCAGTGGTCGGAGCCGAAAATTTCGTTGTGGATCTCCGCCGTGCGGATCTTATCGGCAATGCGGCGGGATACGATAAAGTAATCGATGCGCCAGCCCGCATTCTTCTCACGGGCATGGAAGCGGTAGCTCCACCAGCTGTACTTCACCTCGTCCGGGTGCAGTACGCGGAAGCTGTCGGCAAAGCCGGCGTCCAGCAGCTCGGTCATTTTGCCGCGCTCCTGATCGGTAAAGCCTGCACTCATGTGGTTGGTTTTGTCGTTTTTGATGTCGATCTCCTTGTGCGCTACGTTCAGATCGCCGCACAGGATCACCGGCTTTTTTGCATCCAGCGCCAGCAGGTAGGCGCGGAAGGCGTCCTCCCACTCCATGCGGTAGTCCAGCCGTTTGAGACCGTCCTGACTGTTGGGAGTGTAGCAGTTGACCAGCCAAAACGCCGGATATTCCAGCGTCAGCACACGGCCTTCGTGGTCATGCTGCTCCACGCCGATGCCCATGGTCACGGCCAGCGGCACTTCACGGCACCAGCAGGCCGTGCCGGAGTAGCCCTTTTTCTCAGCCGAGTAAGTATACTCGGTATAGCCTTCGGGCGCAAAATCTGCCTGTCCGGGCTGCATCTTGGTCTCCTGCACCGAAAAAATGTCGGCATCCAGCTGCGCAAAGCTCTCGGCAAAGCCGTGGGTCAGGGCTGCGCGCAGGCCGTTGACGTTCCAGCTGATCAGTTTCATGCATTTCTCCTTTTATGTTATGCCTGATATTTGGTTTTCCATGCACCGCTGCGGAAGCGGAGCACAAAACAGGTAACGCGGCAGATCCAGTCAATGATCATGGCGATCCACACGCCCACAGCGCCCCAGCCCATTTTTACGCACAGCAGATAGCTGAAGCCCAGACGCCACACCGCCATGCTGAGAATGGAAACGACCATGGTGAATTTTACATCGTTGGCCGCGCGCAGGGCGTTGGGCAGCACAAAGGACAGCGTCCACAGCAGGATGGCGCAGGCCGCGTGGATACGCACCAGCAGCTCGGAAAGCACCATCGTTTCGCCGGACAGTGCATAGATGCCGATAAGCTTATGCAAAAACAGCAAAATGGCACCGTTGGAAAGCCCCATTGTAATGTAGGACCACAGCGTCAGCTTGCGGGTATAGTAGATGGCCTGCTCGTCGTCACGGGCGCCGATGCAGCGGCCCACCACCGTGATCATGGCAAGGCTGAGGGCCTTGCCGGGGATCACGCCCATGCCGTCCAGATTGTTGGCCACGGCGTTGGCCGCGATCTGCACCGTGCCGAAGGTGGAGATCATGCTCACCACCAGAATGCGTCCGGCCTCGAACAGGCTGTTCTCAAAAGCGGACGGGATGCCGATGCCCAGAATGCGGCGGGTCATTTTTGCATCCAGACGGGTGGTCTTGGGCACCGTGACGGCATTGCCCTTCTGGTAGCACTTGCGCAGAATGAGGGCAGCTGCCACCACGCGGGACACCACGCTGGGCCATGCAACGCCATCCACGCCCATCTTGAAGCCAAAGATGCACACCGCATTGCCCACGATGTTGATAATGTTCATCAGCAGGCTGATCTGCATGGAGATCTTGGAGTTGCCCATGCTGCGGAACAGCGCCGCGCCGCCGTTGTACAGCGCCAGAAACGGATAGCTGATGGCAATGATGCGCAGGTACAGCACACTGGCGTCCAGCACATCGGCATCAATGGCACCGTAAAACAACCGGATCATGGGCCGGGCCAGAACAAAGCAGAGCGCGCCCACCAGCAAGCCGAACACGCCGCTGAGCAGGATCAGCTGGCCTGCGCTTGCATCGGCTTCCTTCTGCTCCCGTGCACCCAAAAACTGGCTCACCACCACTGCGCCGCCGGTGGCCAGCGCCGCGAACAGCACGATGATGAGGTTGTTGATCATATCCACAAGGCTGACGCCCGAAATGGCCGCCTCGCCGCAGCGGGACACCATCATGGTATCCGCCATGCCCACCGTCACTTCCAGCAGCTGCTCCACCAGCAGCGGGCCGGTCAGCAGCAGCAGTTCCTTTTGTGTGAACAGCGGCTTCCGCCCTCCGAAGAGCGGCTTTTTTGTTCCGCTCACCGCCTGATTTTCCATGGCTGCTCTCCTTTCCCGGCGCCGGGCCTCCTTGCCCGCGCGCACTGTCTGCCGCATGCAGGGCAGACTTCCCATTGAATGTATTCATCTTAACACACAGGCCGGTTCTTGTAAAGAACTGTCGCATCCTGCGCCTTTTTCGCCGCCGCTCCGGCCCTGCGCGGGCATTTTTATGCTTGTTCGTCAGTTTGCCGGGAACTTTTCGTTAAATTTGTGCGTTTCTCCAAAAATGCGTTTTTTCGCACGATTGTTGGTGAAAAATCGAAAAAAGGGCTTGTAATTTCATTGGAAAAGTGGTATGTTGTATCCAACAAAGGCATGCAGTTGGATACATGATCTCTCAGAGCGGTTTTGCGCTCACCTTGAAAGCCTTTGTTCTAAAAATTGCTATTTTCTTCATTTACCTTCTTATCATTTACCCTGCCTGCCCTGCAAAGGGCAAGAAAAGCGATGACTCAACCTGCACGAGTCACCGCTTTTTCTTTTTGTCTGTGCTATCACAGGCCTGACCATTTGAATGCCCTCCGTTTCACTCTGGGCATTTTCAGCGGAAAATTATTTTTTTATTGCAAACAAGCCACCCCCTGCGGAGCTGGCTTGTTTGCTTTTTCACGGGAAAGGGTCGTGGCGAGTAGCTGCATCTGCTGGCGCTCGCTCCCCTGCGGGGAGCTGTCGCGCAGCGACTGAGGGGCCTTGAAATTGGCGCAACACAAAAAATCCTTTAGCGGAGCGACTTGGATTTTTTGTATGGAGCCCAACAGCTTTGGGGTCTGAAAGGGGCGTGCAGCCCCTTTCTCGTTGCGGGGTGGGTGGAGTCCAGAGGCAGGGAGGGGGGACTCGAAACACCCCTCCCTGCCTCTGGCCCAGCGGAGCGTCACCGGCGGCGATGATTTTTATAAAAGCTATAAAGCCTGTCCCACGCGACCGCTCTCTGCACAAGAAGCAACTTTTTCTGTGAAAAAACAAATCAGGAAGACCCTCAGATCTTCCTGATTTGCAAATATAAAAATATTTTTCCGCTGATGATGGCGCAGCGCACGCGGAGCCATTTTAAATCTTCAGCCCTTCACAAGTTCCGCAAATGCTTTCCGCACATCGCCGGAGAAATACAGCGTGCCCAGTGCACACACCGGGCCGCTGCCACCCAGTTCCACTGCCCGGGCCACGCCCGCTTCAATGGAAACCGCCGCTTCCGCTGTGCAGCCATAGGCCCGGATGTGTTCTGCCAGCACCTCGGCGGGCATTGCCCGGGGCGTATGCGCCGCCACCGCCACAAACCGCACCGCCAGCGGTGCCAGCAGCGCCAGCATCTCGTCCACATCCTTGTCTGCCATGATGCTGACGAGGAACACGAACTTCTGCCCCGGGAAACGGTCTTTCAGGCTCTGCACCGTGGCCCGCATCCCGTGGGCGTTGTGACTGCCATCCAGCAGAAAGGCCGGTGTGTGCCGCAGCAGCTCAAAGCGGCCCGGCCAGCTGACCGTTTCCAATCCGGTGCGGATGGCGCTTTCCGGAATGTTCCAGCCATGAGTGCGCATCACCCGCAGAGCCGTGACCGCCAGCGCCGCATTCCGGGGCTGGTAGCTGCCGATCAGGGGCAGGTGCACATCGGTCAGGCCGTCAAAGTCAAATTCTACGGCGTCGAGGTCTCCACCGTCGTATTTCAGTTTGTTGAAATCCACCTCAGTCAATGTGGCGTGCTTTTCGGCACAGACGCGGCGAATGACAGCGTCCGCTTCCGGCACGCCGCCATAGCTCACCACCGGACAGCCCTTCTTGATGATGCCTGCCTTGGCTGCGGCAATGTCTGCGATGGTGGGGCCAAGCTCCTTTACGTGGTCCATGCCCAGTGCCGTGATCACCGCGCATTCCGGGGCATCAATGACATTGGTGGAATCCAGCGTGCCGCCAAGGCCCACCTCCAGCACCACGATGTCACATTTCTGCTGTGCAAAATAAAGCATGCCCAGCGCCGTGATGATCTCAAACTCGGTGGGCACATCGGCCATGGCATCAGCGGCAGGCTTTACCTGCTCCACCAGCCGCACCAGCGCTTCGTCCGGGATCTGTTCTCTGTTGATCTGGATGCGCTCGTTGAAGCGGTTGATGAAGGGTGAGGTGTACAGCCCCACCCGGCAGCCCGCCGCTTGCAGGCAGCTGGCCATCATGGCGGCAGTGCTGCCCTTGCCGTTGGTGCCTGCAATATGGACGAATCTGAGCTGTTTGTGCGGGTCGCCCAGCGCAGCCAGCAGGGCGCGGGTGCGGGCAAGGCCGGGCTTATGGCCGGCCCACTGGACCGCATGGATGTATTCCATTGCCTGTTCGTAGTTCATTGTATTTGCCTCTTTTTGAGATCACGATTTAGAATTGTCTCCGCTTCGCTCTGACAATATCAGCGGAAATAATATTTTTATAATTTGTAAATCCGAAACGACTGCGGTCGTTTCGGATTTACTTTTTCACGGGTAGGGGTCGTAACGATCAACTGCATATGCTGCTGTCAGCCTGCGGCTGTCGCGCAGCGACTCTAAATCGGCGCAGCACAAAAAATCCTTTCGCGTAGCGGCTTGGATTTTTTGTATGGAGCCCAACGCGACTACGCTCTGTGCGGGAAGCCTTTATTTCTTTACCATTTTCATCAGGCTGCGGTTTTCCAGCAGGATGCGCAGCAGCACGGTGTTCACTGCCGCCAGCACGATCGCATTCGGGATGCGGGCCAGCAGCACGCTCCATGCATAGCCGTAGAAGATGCGCAGGGCCAGCGAGTTGATCACCATGGACCCCACAAAGTGGCCCAGCAGCACACTGATCTGCAACCGCAGGCCGGTGCGCAGACCGGGCAGCTTCTGCCATGCAAGGCCCGCCACAAGGCCAATGGCACCCGCGCCCAGCGTGATGAGCGGGTTGATGGCGTAGCCTGCCAGCACGCCGCCGATCATATCGGCCACAGCGCCCACGGCAAAGCCTGCTCCCGGGCCGAACAGCAGCGCTGCCAGCAGCACCGGCAGGCTGCCCAGATTGAACCGCACAAAGCCGGTGGAGATGCTCAGCACCCGGCTGAACACGATGCTCATTGCCACCAGCAGGGCCAGCATGGTGAGCGTACGGACGGAATTTTTCGAGTTGTTCATATCAACTGTCCTCCTTGCAAAAGGAATACCGGGTGGGCGGTCTGCACAAACAAAAACGCCCTCCCTGTGACAAACCGCACAAAGGAGGGCGTGAATCCAACAACTTTCACTTCCGGGCGGGACGCAAGCCGTCTCGCCTGCACCCAAGTCCATGCAGCAGCGGGATGCAGACCATGCACCGCGGGTACACCTTCGTCCACAGCACAACTCCCCGTTGATGCGGCACTTAACGCACATGGTCTTACTCTGTTGATGGATTTATTATAGCCCTTTTTCTGCCCGCTTGCAATCGCTCAAACAGACAGCTTTGCCAAAAAGCATCGTTAAATTTTGGCAGTTGTGCATAGCAGTCGCCGTGTTTCAGCCCCGCTCCCCTTTTCATTTGGCGTGGAACGTGGTAAGATGGGTTTAACCTTAAAAATGGAGTTTTTCTCCCGGAAAGGAATGTTCCCCCATGAAATTCAGCGAAATGACCTATACCCGCCCGGATATCGACGCCCTGCTGGCCCGCTGCAAAGAGCTGGCCGCAAAGGCCGCTGCCGCGCCGGACGGCGGCGCCCTTGTCAAGCTCTACTACGAGCAGAGCGAAGCCTTTGCGGAGTACAACACCGCCGCAAACCTTGCCAACATCCATTATACCTGCGACACCCGCGATGCCTACTGGAAGGCCGAGCAGGACTTCTTTGATGCCAACGGCCCAGCCGTGACCAACGCCAGCGTGGAGATCAGCCGTGCTTTCCTCGCAAACCCGCATGTGGACGCCCTGACAGCAAAGTTTGGCACCACCTGCGTGGCCGGCATGAAGAACGCCGTTCTCAGCATGGACGACCGCACCGTGGAGTTGCAGCAGAAGTTCAACGCGCTGGTGAGCCGCTACCAGCAGATCTACGGCGGCGCACTGGTGGAGCTGGACGGCAAGCAGCTCACCATCCCCCAGCTGGGCCCCTACAAGGAGGATCTGGACCCTGCCGTGCGCCGCGCCGCCTACGAGGCCGAGGCCGGTTACTTTGACGCCCACCGCGCCGAGCTGGACGAGCTGTACGGCGAGATCGTACAGAACCTGAACGCGCAGGCCAAGGTGATGGGCTATCACGACTACAGCGAGCTTTCCTACGTGCGTATGAACCGCATCGGCTATGGCCCGGAGGAGATCCGGAAATTCCGCGATCAGGTAGCCCGTGACGTGGTGCCCCAGCTGCAAAAAGTAATGGCCATGCGCGCAAAGCGCACCGGCATTGAACACCCTGCCTTCACCGATCTGCCCATCATGTTCAAAGACGGCAACCCCAAGCCCATCCCCGGCTACAAGGCCCGCATGGATGCCGCCCGCACCATGTACCACGCGCTGAGCCCCGAGACGGCGGAGTTCATCGACTTTATGCAGGACAATGAGCTGTTCGATGTGGAAAGCCGCCCCGGCAAGATGTCCGGCGGCTATATGACCAGCCTGCCCAGCTACAAGGCCCCCTTCATCTTTGCCAACTGGAACAACACCTCCGGCGATGTGGATGTGCTGACCCACGAATGCGGCCATGCCTTTGAGGGCTATGTGGCCGAGCGTGATCCCGCCATCCCCGCCGATCTGGAATGCCCCGGCATGGAGAGCGCCGAGATCCACTCCATGGCCATGGAGTTCCTCACCGCGCCGTGGCATCACCTGCTGTTTGGCAAGGACACCGGCAAATACGCTTTGCTGCACGCTGAGGACAGCTTTGTGTTCCTTGCTTACGGATGCGAAGTGGACGAGTTCCAGCACATCATGTACCAGAACCCGGACCTGACCCCCGACGAGCGCAACGCCGAGTGGCTCAAGCTGGAAAAGAAGTACCGCCCGTGGATCGACTTTGCGGGCCTGCCTTTCTATGGCCGCGGCGCCGGCTGGCAGCGTCAGCTGCACATTTATGAGTGCCCGTTCTATTATATCGATTACTGCCTTTCCACCATGGCCGCACTGCAATTCTTCCTGCTGAGCCTGACCGACCACAAGGACGCATGGCAGCGCTATCTGCGCCTTGTACGCCGCGCCGGTACAGCCAGCTACACCGAACTGCTCCAGACTGCCGGCCTGAAAGTCCCCTTTGAGGATGGCAGCATCAAGGGCATTGCCCAGCAGATGACCGACTGGCTGGAAGCACATCAGGTATAAGAGGGTCGTTTGACGGCAATAACCGGTCGTTTCGTGTCGGTTCTGTGCCCGGCCGGGCAAAACCTGCTATCCTTTCAGACAGAAAAACACATTCGCTTTTCCACTGAAAGGAGTTTGTCTTATGAAGCTGACCGGATTTTTTAAGCGCTGTGCAGCCTGTCTGTGCACTGCCGCTCTTCTGGCGGGCGGTGCTTCCGCCTTTGCCCTTTCTCCTGCCGAGATCCCGGCCACAGCGGCGATCGCATCCGTCAATTCTGCCACAGAGGCGCAGCTGCGCTCGGCACTTTCCAGCCTTACCGTCACTTACGATAAGGACGCCAAAGGCTGGCAGATCGATTCGCCCTACGAGGATGCAAGTCTCGGCAGTGCTTTCTGCGGCCTGTACCCGTACCTGTTCGTTACACAGGACGACCCCACCGTGTACATCACACTGGGCATGAGCTGCTTTGACAGCAAAAAGATCGAGTTGACGTCTGTCCGCGTGGAGACCAAGGACAGCTACTACGATTTTACCTGTGACGACCAGTACGGCGGCGGCTACGACAAGGACCTGAAAGCATGGTTCGATTTTGAGTTCTTTGATATCGATGAGCATGCCGACTACCTGAACGAGTGGGTGGCTGCCAAGAGTGTCACTGCCACCTTTACCGGCAAAGACGGCTCCACCAAAACCTACACCCTGACCAAGAACAATCTGCAAGCCATCCGCGATATCATGACCGCCTACAATACGCTGGCCGATTCCGATGTATCCACCGCCCAGAGCGTACTGCGCAGCCTTGCAAAGTAAACAGCTCTTATAAAAAACGATACGCCCCGCCGGGCGGAGAAGCCTTTTCTCCTGCCCCGGCGGGGCGTTTTTTTGTTTTATAAATGAACCGGGAACCGCGCCGTGACGCGTTCCACCATCAACGGAAGCACGATGCTGGCCGCCAAACAGATCAAAATGACAACCAGCGCAGGCAGGCCGAGTTTTGTGTACAGGGCGCTGCCCAGAAACGCACAGCAAAACGGCTGGTGCAGCAGGTAGATCGTAAACGACGAGCGGCCAAGTGCGGCCAGAAACGCAGCTGCACCTGCATGGAGCCGTCTGCAAAGGCTGCAAAACGCCAGCATCACGCCGGGCAGCAAAAGGTAAGACAGATACCGGAGCAGCAGTTCTGCCGGCACGGACGGGGCCTGAATGGCATCACCTGCCCAGCCGGAAAAGAAAGACGCCCGGATAAAAATGTAGGTCAGCCCCGCAAAGCACCAGCAAAGTTTCCATTTCCGGGCAAGGTGCATCCCCTGCATCCACATTCCCAGGAGATAAAACGGGAGATATGTGCAGACGTAGCGCGCAAGACCGGCCCAGCCGCCCAGCGGCAGAAGCTCCATGCGCACCAGCGCCACCCCCAAAAGGGCCAGTACAAACAGGCCGCCCCTTGCGGCCGTTGCCGTCCCGCCGCAGCGCACCGAAGCGCATTCGGCCACCGCAACGAGCGCTGCAATCAAAAACAAGGTATAGATGAACCAGAGATGAAACGCATAGATGTTATCACCCTGGAAGCAGCGCAGCAGAAAAAATGGCAAAGACACACCGCCGCCGTAACCGGCCGAAGCAAGAATGCTCGCCGCAGCCGGAATGCGCAGTGCCACAGCAAATGCAGCATAGCAGCACAGCGAATATGCAAGCCAGGGCAGCAGCTGTTTTTTCAGTTTCTTTTTTAAAAAAAGGCGCACAGCTGCCAGGGTAGGCTCGCCCTTCGTCATTCGATACACATAGCCCGAAAGCCAGAAAAAGAACGCCATGTGAAACGTGTAGATCACGCGGTAGGAATAATCGAGCGCCCAATTTTCCACGCGCATCGGGTCGCGCATCGCATGGCCCCAGAGCACAAGCAGAATCGCAGCGCCCTTTGCAAGGTCGATCCAGCCGACCCTTTGTTTTGCAGACTGCTGCGCAGTTTGTTTCAGCATTGCCGTATCTCCTCTTTTGCCGCAGATAAAACAAAAAACCTCTAACAGATGTCAGAGGTTTTCCATTGGTGGAGCATTCTCCACAGCACTCGAACCCAACACTTCCTCACGGGTGACCGTTTTGGAATCGTCCGTGAAGTTGAAATTGAGCACGACCCGGTCGTCAAAGACGTAGACCGAGTTGACAAAGGTATCAATGATCTGCCGCTGGTGTTCCATGTCTCTCATGTCACCCTTGCGGAATTTTTCAAACCAGAACCGCATCCATTCGCTGGTCAGGACTGGCTTTTTCAGTTCTTCTTCCAGAATGCTGGTGTTCAGGGCTTCTTTCCGGGCTTCCAGTTCGTCCAACCGCTGTTTGGTGGTCGGGGTCAGGATGCCCTGTTCAATGGCTTCCAGAAGATTTGCCAGCCGCTTCTCTGTATCCCGCAGCTGGTCTTTCAGGACAGGTAGCCGGGTATTCTCCTGCTGCTGGGCATCCATAATCAAATCTATCAGCCGTTCGATGATTTCATCGCTGAAAATCACCTTAATAGCAGTTTCCACCACGAATCGTTCCAGCGGTTCCTTGCGGATGGCTTTCAGGTCGCAGTGCGCCTTTCCGTGGCGTTTGGCCTTGCCGCACTTGTAGTAATAGTAGGTGCTTCCCATGTGGCTTGTGCCGCTTTCACCGCCCATGAGCGTACCGCACTTGCCGCAGAACAGCTTGGTGGTCAGCAGATAGCTCACATCCTCTTTTGCAGGGCGACCGTGGGCAATCTTGTTCTGCTCGAAACGCTGCTGCACCCGGTTGAACAAGTCCTCGTCCACAATGGCAGGAATGCCGCCCGGTGTCACGATGTCCTTATAGCGGTATTCGCCGATGTAACGGCGGTTCCTGAAAATCTGGAAGAAGCTGTTCTTGACAAAGGGCTTGCCAGTACGGGTGCGCAGACCGCGCTCGTTCAGGGATGCTGCGATTTTCTCGGCAGGCTCGCCATTGGCGTACCGGGTGAAGATCTCCTGCACGATGGGAGCCGTCTCCGGGTCGATATGGTACAGCCTGTCCTCCTTGCCAATGGTGAAGCCCAGCGGGACGATGCCGCCGTTATACTTGCACTGGAGGGCGTTTTCGCGCTCACCGCGCGCCACTTTCAGCGCAAGTTCGGCGGAATAGTATTCCGCCATGCCGATAAGCATACTCTCCACCATAATGCCTTCAGGCCCCTGCGAAATGGGTTCCATGGCAGACACCAGATGGACACCGTTCTTTTCCAGCTGGTACTTGTAGTTCACGGCATCGTAACGATTCCGGGCAAAGCGGTCGAGTTTCCAGACCAGAACTACATCGAAGATTTTCTTTGCACTGTCCTTGATCATTCTCTGGAAGTCCGGGCGGTCATCCGTTTTGGCAGAGTAGGCACGGTCAATGTAGGTACCGACCACAGTGATGCCGTTCTTCTCGGCGTAGTCCTTGCAGTCGCGCAGCTGTCCCTCAATGGACGCTTCGCGCTGGCTATCGGATGAATAGCGGGCGTAGATTACGGCGGTCATGGCTGCACCTCTCTTTACACATCATTGAATGTCAGGTTATTCAATCGAAGCAATGTTTCGTATAAC
>CAKSWG010000026.1 GCA_934511465.1 uncultured Faecalibacterium sp.
ACCGCCAACATCGTGGCCAACGCCATCCTGTCTCTGGCTCCTGCCGTGCCGGGCCTGATGGCGGAGGGTGCCACCTTCATTGCCAGCGGCATCATCGACAGCCGCAGGGATGAAGTGATCGCAGGCCTGGAAAAGGCCGGTCTTGCCGTTGTGGAAGTGAAGGAGAAGCGCGGCTGGGAGTGCATCGTCTGCAAGAAAGCGTAAGGAGATTTTATGCCGCACCGTTATTTTACCACCGAGATCTCTGACGGCACCGCCACCCTGCGCGGGGCCGATGCCCACCATCTTGCCCGCGTGATGCGCGCAAGGCTGGGCGATACTGTTATTTTATGCGACGGCAACGCCGTGGAATACACCGCCACCATCACCGGCTTTGGGGACGAGTGCGTGGAGTTCCGGGTGGAGCCGGGCTATCCCAGCGCCGCCGAACCCGGCGTGGAAGTGACCCTGCTGGCCGGTTATCCCAAGCAGGACAAGCTGGAGCAGATCATCAAACACGGCGTGGAGCTGGGCGCAGCCCACTTCATCCCCTTCTTCAGCCGGTACTGCGTGGCCGCGCCCAAAAAAGAGGAGCAGAAAAACGAGCGCTACAACCGCATTGCAGCGGAAGCCGCCAAGCAGTGCGGCCGGGGCGTTCTGCCGGATGTGGCCCTGCCGCTGCCGAACTTCGGGGCCGTGTGCCGCACCTTTGCACAGTACGACCTTGTGCTGTTCTGCTACGAGTGCGGCGGTGCGCCCCTGCGCCAGCTGCTGGCAGAGACCGCGCCTGCCGACGGCAGAAAGCGAAAAATTGCCATCGTGACCGGTGCCGAGGGCGGCTTTGCCGCCGAGGAAGCCGAAATGGCTGCCAAAGCCGGTGCAAAGACCGTGGGCCTTGGCCCCCGCATCCTGCGGTGCGAGACCGCCCCGCTGGCCGTGCTGGCGTCCGTCATGACCCTGACCGGGGATCTGGAATGATCCTCCGCACCGGGCATTTTCAAAAAAATTTCCGGATATCAGCAAAAAAGCAGCTGCGTTGCAGCTGCTTTTTTGCTATCTGTTTCAATAAGATCCGGTTTCCGCTTCCAGCAGGGTCTTTTTGGTGTTCAGCAGGTTCTGCGGGCTCACCGAGAAGCTGCGCAGGCCCATTTGCAGATACTGCACCGTATTTACCGGATTGCCCACCGCAAGGCCGCAGATAGTCACCGGCACACTTTTCTCCTTTGCGGCGTCCAGCACCATGGCAATGAGCTTTTTCATGGCTTTGCTGGCCGGACGGTAGTAGTGCTCAGCACTGGCAAGCTCGCGGTCCGCTGCGTGGGTGTACTGGGTCAGGTCGTTGGTGCCAATGACCAGAAAATCCACCCCGTGTGCCACGAACTCCTCCGCCGTCAGGCAGGCGGCAGGCACACTGAGCATCACGCCGAACTGCGTCTCCTCGTCGAAGGGCACGCCGCGCTCCCGCAAATGCTCACGGCAGCGTTCCACCACACGCATGGCGGCGTCCCAGTCTTCCACATCCGTCACCATGGGGAACATCACCCGCAGCGGGCCGCGCGCGGCGGCACGCAGCAGAGCGCAGATCTGTGTCTCGAACTGGCGGGGCTGACGCAGGCTGTTGCGGATGCCCCGCAGGCCAAGCTTGGAGGATTGCAGGCCCTGATAGGCGTCGGCCATGGTGCGGTCAGCGCCAAAATCAAAGGTGCGCACCGTCACCGGGCAGCCCTTGGCGGCGGCAAGGCAGGAGCAATAGAAGAAATACTGCTCCTGCTCGTCCAGAATGCGGCCCGGCAGCATCATGTAGCTGCTGCGCAGCAGGCCCACGCCCCGGGCGCCGGACTGCATGGCCGTGTCGATATCCTCCGGGCCAAAGCAGTTGGCCAGCAGCTCAAAGGACTGGCCGTCCTTGGTGTTGTTGGGCAGCACATGCAGACGGCCCAGTTCTTCGTTCTCACGCTGCAACTCGCAGATGCGGGTCTCGGCCTGCTGGCGGACGATGGCGTCCGGGTCCAGTGTGCACTGGCCCCCGGTGGCGTCCAGAATAACGGTGCGGCCATCGCAGTCGTCCAGAAAATCGCGGCCCACCTGCACGATGCCGGGGATGTTCATTGCCCGGGCAATGATGGCGGCGTGGCTCTGGCCGCTGCCCTCGGCGGTGATGATGCCCAAGATCATGCCGGACGGCACGCTGAACAGGTCGGTGGGCATCAGCCGCTCTGCGGCAAGGATCACCGGGTGGTCCAGTGCCAGCCACATGCGCGGGCGGTTTGTAAGGATGTTGATCACCCGCCGGGTGGCGTCCAGAATATCCACGCTGCGCAGCTGCATGTAGGGGTTATCCTTCATGTTGGCCAGCTGGTCGGCGTAGCGCTTGCCCACCTGATTCATGGCCGATGCTGCACCGATGCCCGCATTGATGCAAAAGCGCACCTCATTCATCATGCCCTCGTCGTCCAGCATCATGCTCTGGAACTGAAAAATGGCCTGCTCGCTGGGCGCGGCGCGGTCCGCCATGGATTCCAGCTCGCTTTGTGCGGTGTGGATGGCGTCGGTGAGCATTTGCAGCTCCCGCGCGGGGTTGAACGGCCCCACCGATGCGGTCTCCACATGGTGCTCCAACCGGCTCACCTGTCCCAGCACAAGGCCCGGCGAAGCGCAGACGCCTTTATACACCTTCATGTTCCGTCACCTCCGGCATAAGCGCGGCGTCCGGCGTGGTCAGGGTGCGCCACACCAGCGCCTGCAAAAAGGTATTGGGCAGCAGTGCCGCCAGCGCTGCGCGCGCGGCGTCGGCGCTGCCCTCGAACAGCGGCGCAAAGCTCTGCATCCGTGCCTGATCACACTTTGCAAGGAATGCGTCGCACAGGGTATGGGTGGTATAGTAGCCGGCAGGGCTCACGCCCACATCCTCGGCGGCAGCTTCCAGCGGGGCAAGGTCCGCATCTTTCATCTTGGCCAGCAGCAAAGCGGCGTCCGCCGTCAGGGTAACGGGGTATTTCTCCCGCACCTGCTTTTGCACCCGCTCAAATTTTGCATGGAAGGCAGCAGCGTCCGCGCAGCTCTGGGCGTCACAGGAGACCGCATAGGCGCACCCCCGCAGATATCCCATAGCGCGGCGGGTGTCGTAGTAGCCCAGCTCGATGTTGCGGCGGGCGGTGTCCGGGTCAAAATGCAGGATGTCCCCCAGCTCCCAGTAGCTGCGCACCATGATGGTGGGCAGGCCGGTGAGGTTGGGGCGGGTGATGCCCACGCCTTCCAGATCGACGCACACCAGCTCATCCGCGCCCATCTTTTTGGCAAGGCCGGTGGGCATGTTGTCGCTGTAGCCGCCATCCAGAAACTTTATGCCGTCGATCTCCCGCGCCCGCAGGGCAGGGAAGCAGGCGGCAGAAGCCATCAGGTAGTCCTTCACCCGGCCTGCCGGGATCTCGTCCAGCGTCAGCTCCCGGGGCTTGAGCCCCCGCTGCTCCACAGTGACAAGGCCAAAGCGGATGGGCGCGGCGCGCAGGGCGTTCTCGTCCAGCACCCGCTCCACGATCTCTTCCAGCGGGGTCACATCCATGCCGCCGGCCTTGACAACACTGCGCAAAAACTGGTGCAGGGCCGAGAGGTCGGCATCCTCTTCCGGCAGCTCCATCACGTCCCGGCTGCGGATGGTCAGCCACATATCCCGGGCCGTCTCGTACTGGTCCAGCACGAACATGGCACCGTTCAGGCTGCCAACGCTTGTGCCGGTGATGATCTGCGGGTGCCAGTTCAGCTCCATCAGGGCGCGCCATACGCCCACCTGATAGCTGCCGCGGGCACCGCCGCCGGCCAGCACCAGCGCCTTGCAGGGTGCATTGCGTTCTTCCATTGCATCCGCCTCCTTGGAATTGGTTCCGGTTTTGTTCAGATTATAGCATATTTCCGGAGAAATTTCTTCCGTTTTTTGTAAATTAAAGGCTTTCTCCCGGCTAAGAAACATGGTATACTTGTCAGGCTGATTTTAAAGGAGGCATTCTCATGCATTGCAGGCAATGGATCTTTGATATGGACGGCACCCTGACCGACAGCATGACCGTGGTGTGGGAGGGTGCACCCGATGCACTGCTGCGCCGCTATGGCCGCACCCCGCGCGCCGACCTGCGCGCCACGCTGCTGGATATGGGCATGCAGGAAGGTGCACAGTACCTCATCCGGGAGTACGGGCTGCCCCTGACCGAAGAGAGCTATTTTGCCGTGATGCGCGAGGTGATCGCCGAATTATACGAGACCGTGGAGCTCAAGCCCGGCGTACGCACGATGCTGGCAAAGCTGCAAGCCGAGGGCGCGCGCATGTGCATCTGCTCTAACACATGGGCCGACCAGTGCCGCACCGTGCTTACCCGGCTGGGCGTAGCGCAGTATTTTTCCTTCATCGTGGAGGCACAGGGTGCGCTGCACAAAAGCCGTCCGGAGGTGTTCTTTGAATGCATGCACCGCCTTGGCGGGGCTGATCCTGCCGCCTGTGCGGTGTGCGAGGATGCAGTGTACGCCGCCTCCACTGCCCACAAAGCCGGGTACTACGTGATCGGCATTGCAGATGCCGCCTCTGCGGCGGACGAGCCCGCGATGCGCCGCGTGTGCAGCCAGTTTCTGCCCCGGTGGGACAAACTGGACTGGGAGCGCGTGTGAGAAAAAAGGGCCGCAGCGTGCGGTTCTTTTTGCGCTTCCGGGTGAATTGCACTTGCATTTTACCGTCAAGAAGAGTATGATATTATAAACAGAACTGCCCGTGGGGGCAGTGCCCCCATTTTTACCCGGTTTTAAAAGAATTTCACTTATTTTCTATAGATCCTATAGGTATTACATCCGAAAGAGGAGACCCTCCGTCATGAACAACCCACTCGTCAGCATTATCGTGCCAGTGTACAATGTGCAGAATAGTGTTGCCCGCTGCTTGGATAGCATCTGTGCGCAGACGTGGAAAAATATCGAGATCATTCTGGTAAACGACGGGTCCAAGGACGAAAGCTTTTCGGTCTGTGAGCAATTCCGTGAAAAGGACGCCCGCATCGTTTTGGTGGACAAGTCCAATTCCGGTGTGTCGGACACCCGCAACTGCGGCATGACCCTTGCCAAAGGCAAGTATGTACAGTTTGTGGACAGTGACGACTATCTTGACCCCGATTTTACCGAGCGGCTGGTAACAGCCGCCGAAGCCAACAGCGCCGACCTTGTGATCGCGCCGTACTGGATGGTGATCCCGGCAAATTCCTCCAAGGCCACGCAGGCACTGGAAAACCTGCAAGAGAACCTTGGCATTGAAGAAAAGCGTCCCGATGAAGTGCACGAATACGGCTTTCTGCCCGAAGGCATTTACGACCGCGAGACCTTTGCCCTGCGCCTGATGGAAAAGCCGGCGTCCTTCTTCTACAGCGTGCTGTGGAACAAGCTCTACCGCCGCGACATCCTGATGGACAACAATTTGCAGTTCACCAGCGAGGTGCGCTGGGCCGAGGACTTGGTTTTCAATCTGGAATACATTTTGTACGCCAACGTGTTCGTTTCCATCCCCAAGGCCGGCTACCACTATGTGCAGAACCCCGAGAGCATCTGCCACACCCAGATCAATCTGGCTTCCATCGTGCAGAATAAGCTGCAAGTGTTCCGCTATTACAAAGAGCTTTACACAAAGCTGGGCCTGTACGATAAAGTCCAGCCCCAGCTGTACAAGTTCCTGACCGCATTCTCCGAGAATGCGTATCCCGCCGGTTCGCCCCAGAAGATCATCATGGATATGGCCAACCGCTGGGGCCTTGGCGTATTGGACCCCGCCGAGAAGGAAAAACGTAAAAAAGAAGAGGAAGCCTGAGCCGCACGCTCCGGCTGCACATAAAAAAGAGCCGCGCAAAGCGGCTCTTTTTCGTTGGAGGCTTACCGGTCCGACCATTGGCGGAACGCCTCTCGCACGGCACCCTCGTGTCCGCGCGGGATGGGAATGCGGGCACCGCTTTGCATCTGCAATTCGCCCGCTGTCAGCAGCCGGGCCGCCGCCAGATTGACCACATAGGAGCGGTGGGGCTGCAAAAAGCGCCCGTCGGCCAACAGCGGCCTTGCCACCTCGGCAAAGGACACCCGCAGCGACAGCGACACCACGTCCTCGCCGCTGAGCAGGTGGAAGTGCACCACGTGATGGGTGCACTCCAGATATTCGATCCGGGCATAGGCCAGCGCCCGCAGGCCCTCGGCGGTGGCCACGGTGAGGGCCGGGCCGTACTCCGGCTCGGTGGCGCGGGCAAGCAGGGCCGAAAGCTCCTGCTGGTGCACCGGCAAAAGCAGATACTGCATGGCGTCCACCTTAAAGGCGCTGTAGGCGTGGGCCGGTGTGCGGGCCGCAAAGGCCAGCGGCGCACGGCGGCCGCGGCGGCGCAGCTCAGCGGCCGCCGCAAGACCCTCGGGCGATGCCACCGCTGCCAGTTCGATGAGATACAGATCGAACCGTTCGCCCTCGGCGTCCCGGCGCAAAAGGGCATCGGCGTCCGGCAGCTGCTGCACGATGCAGGCGTCCTGCCGCCGGGCAAAATATTCCATGCACTGGCGTTCCAGCCCGCTGCGCAGCGCTGCGTCCGGGCTGCACACCGCAATGTGAAAGACCATCCGGCATTTCTCCTTTCTGCCAGCCGTCTGCCTTGATTTTTGTGCAGGGCTGGAGTATGATAAATGAAACCTCGCTGCATCGAACAAACCAAAAACGGAGGGACCCCGCCATGCCGCAGCCGCTTGTCAGTGTCATCGTGCCCGCCTATAACGCCGCCGGCTGCATCCGCCGCTGCGTGCAGAGCATCACCGCCCAGAACTACCAGGAGCTGGAGATCCTCCTGCTGAACGATGGCTCCACCGACGACACCCTTGCCGTCTGCCGGCAGCTTGCCGCAGCCGATGCCCGCATCCGTGTGGTGGACAAGCTGAACACCGGCGCAGCGGACACCCGCAGCTGCGGCCTCGCCCTTGCTCACGGCGAGTACATCCAGTTTGCGGACAGCGACGACTACCTGCTGCCGGGCTGCACCGCAAATCTTGTGGCGGCGGCCCAGCGCAGCCGCGCGGACCTTGTGCTGGCCCCCTACCGGATGATGGTGCCCCGCAAAGACGGCGGCTATGACACCCGGGAATACAGCCTGCTGCCCGCCGGCGTGTACAACAAGGTGGACTACCTGTGGCAGCTCACCGGCAACGCCGCCGCCTTTTATTACGGTGTACTGTGGAACAAGCTCTACCGCCGGGACCTGATCCAGATGGCGCACATCCGGTTCGAGAATGTGGTGTACGCCGAGGACCAGCTGTTCAACACCCGGTATTTACAGGTGGCACAGCGCTTTGCCGCCATCGATGAAGCCGTCTACTGTTACATCCAGAACCCGCAGAGCGTATGCCACACGCAGGTAAGCGCAGCCGATATGCTGCGCCACCGCAGCCGGATGTACCACACCTACAAAGCCATGTGCCAGCAGCTGGGCGTGTACAACAAGTTCCGCCTGCGGCTGCGCGGCATCTATCTGAGCCTGTTTGAAAGCCCGCTGCCCAGCGGCCCGGTGCAGAAACTTTCCGACGCCGTTGCCCGCACCCACAGCCGCATCTGAAAAAAGGAGACACCATGGATTTTCCCCTTGTGAGCATCATCGTGCCCATGTACAACGCAGCAGACTGTGCTGCCCGCTGTGTGGAAAGCATCTGCGCACAGACCTATAAAAGCATCGAGGTCCTGCTGCTGAACGACGGCTCCACCGACGACACCCTTGCCGTCTGCGCCCGCCTTGCGGAGAAGGACCACCGCATTGCCCTGCTGGATAAGCCCAACACCGGCGCCGCCGAAACGCGCAACCGGGGCATCGGCCTTGCCCACGGCAAGTACATCCAGTTTGCAGACTGTGACGACTGGCTGGCCCCGGATTTTACCGAGAAACTGGTCATGGCCGCCGAGGCCCACGCCGCCGACCTTGTGATCGCGCCGTTCTGGATGGTATACCCGGAGAATTACGTGGAGCACATCCGCCCGTGGGAAAAGGCCGTGAACACCGTGCTCAAGCGCAACGCGCCCCGCACCCGCGCCTACGGCTACCTGCCCGCCGGTGTGTACACCGGGCCGCAGTACGCCCGGCAGCTGATCCAGAAACCCAACACCTTTTATTACGGTGTACTGTGGAACAAGCTCTACCGCCGGGATGTGCTGCTGGAACACGGCGTCCGGTTCCACAAAGAGCTGTTTGCGGAGGACCAGCTGTTCAACACCGAATATCTGCGCTTTGTGCACACCGCCGTTTCCATACCGGACATCGGCTATTATTACCTGCAAAACACCCAGAGCGTCTCCCACTCCATGGTGACCACCGCCGACATCCTTGCCTTGCGGCGGCGGGTGATGCGCCTGTACAAGGCCATCTATTCGGAACTGGGCATCTACCGCGAAACGCGGGCTGCCATCCGGCGCTCCCCCTTTGGCGAAAACGAGTTCACCCTGCCGCCGCTGGATGTGCCCACACCCGCCGGCCTTAAACTGTAACACTGCAAAAAGCACCCGGTGCCGCCGGGAGCCGCTTCTGGCTCCTGCACGGCCCCGGGTGTTTTGGTCTTATCCCATCAGCAGCCGATGGCGGCACACTTTTCGGCCAGCCAGCTGCGCTCTTCGTCGTTCAGGTGCGGGGCCAGCTTTGCAAATACCGTACGGTGATAATCGTTCAGCCATGCCAGCTCGTCCTTGTCCAGCACGCCGGGCACGATGGGCGAGGTGGCAATGGGCACGAACATCAGCGGCTCAAAGCCAAGGAAGGTGCCGTACTGGTTCTCCGCCTTGTGCACGCACACCAGCTCGTTCTCGATGCGGACGCCCACAAGGTCGGTCTCGTAGACGCCGGGCTCATCGGTGACCACCATGCCCGGGCGCATGAGCACGGAGTTGGTGCCGCGCAGGCTGTGGGGGCCTTCGTGCACATTGCCCACAAAGCTGACGCTGTGGCCGGTGCCGCAGCGGTAGTTGATCAGGTGGCGCCACAGCGGCTCCCGGGCAATGGTGTCGATCATCTTGCACTCGCAGTAATCCAGCCAGATGGCCTTGGCAAGATCGATGTGGCTTTGCAGCGTCCATGTATAGAACAGCTTTTCGTCCTCGGTCAGCTCACCCAGCGGATAGGTGCGGGTGATGTCGGTGGTGCCGTCCATGTAGGTGGCACCGCTGTCCACCAGCAGAAAACCCTTCTTTTCCAGCACAGCGTGATCTTCCGGGGTGGCGTGGTAGTGCATCATGGCCGCATTGCCGCCGTAGGCCGCAATGGTGCCAAAGCTCTCCACAAGGAATTTATCGTCCGCACTGCGGTACTTGTGCAGGATCTCGTCCACGGTCAGTTCGGTCAGGGTCTCACCGGCGGCAAGACGGCTTTCCAGCTCCATCTGGAACCGCACCATAGCCACAGCGTCCCGGATATGGGCCTGCTTTGTGTGGGCAAGCTCTGTTTCGTTCTTCACGCCCTTCATCAGCAGCAGCGGGTCGGTGCCGTCCTTCACGGTGAGGGCGGCATTCTGTTCCAGCACCTGATACACGGCGTAGTTGACGGTGGCCGTCTCGGCCAGCACGGTCTGCGGCTCGGTCTCGGCCGCAAGGCAGGACAGCACATCATCATACTCCGCCAGCGTGACGCCGTTTGCTTCCAGCTCTGCCCGGGCTTCCGGGGCCACGCGGGCTGTGTTGATGAACAGCACCGCCCGGTCCGGGGTCACGTAGCAGTAGGCCACAGCGTAGGGGGTGCACTCGATGTCCATGGCGCGCAGATTCAGCAGCCATGCCAGATTGTCCAGCTTGCCCACGAACTGCGCGGTGCAGCCCAGTTTCCGGAGCCTGCCGCGCAGCTGTTCCAGCTTTTGGGCGGGGGAGAAGCCCGCATACTCCTCCGGCAGGATCCACGCCGGGGTGTCCGGCAGGGCGGGGCGGCCCTCGGTCCACAGCTCGTCCTCAAGGCGCAGCGTCCGGATGGAAGCGCCCTTTTTCTCCAATGCCTTTTTCAGGCCGTTCACGAGGGCCGTGCTGGCGGTCAGGCCGCACAGGCCCAGCGTCTCCCCCTCGTTCAGGGCGTTGGCACAGTATTCCTCCACGGTGGGCACACCCGGTTCCCCCATGCGCTGCAGCTCGATCTCGGTACCGGCAAGCTCTTTTTCCGCCTGCACGAAATACCGGCCATCGGCCCACAGAGCGCTCCCGGTACGGGTGACGACAAGGCTGGAGTTCTCGCCGTGGAACCCGGAGAACCAGGTCAGGCTGGTGTAGTGGGCGGGCAGGTACTCACTGGCATGGGGGTCCCCCACCGGGATCAGATAAACAGCCACGCCGTTTGCGGCCATGGCGGCACGCAGCGCGGCAAGGCGCTCGGGTACGGTATTCATGCTCATAATGACAGCTTCCTTTTTTCTATGGCCGGACCGCCGGAAAAGCCCCCGGCGGCAGGGAATTTTTCTGTGTCCTATTGTATCATTCCGGGAAAAAGATTGCAATGCAGGGGGGCTGAACCCTCTCCGTCATCGCTGCGCGATGCCACCTCCCCCGAAAGGGGGAGGTTTTACTCCACTTATCGGCAGATGGCAAAAGCTCCCCCTGAGTGGAACGACTTCCCCCGGCCGGGGGAAGATGGCAAAGCCAGAAAGGGGAACGGCTGGCGAACGCAGTGAGACTGAGAGGGTCCGCTCTTGGGAGCACTGGCACGGCAACAGCCGTGACTGAAGGAGTTGTTTTCTTCTTTTTTCTTGAAAACGCAACTTTCTTGCAAAAAAAGTTACAATTTTTTCTTGAAAAAGGCCGGTTTCCCATTGACAGCCTTGTTATAATAGGAATGTAAGATATTTGAGCCAGCACTCTGCGGCTCTTTGCGCTAAAAAGAAAGAGGCAATTGAATCATGACCAAAATCGATATTTTCTCCGGCTTCCTGGGTGCCGGTAAGACTACGCTGATCAAAAAGCTCATCAAAGAGGCCTTTGCCGGCCAGCAGGTCGTTCTGATCGAGAACGAGTTCGGCGAGATCGGCATTGACGGCGGCTTTCTGAAGGAAAGCGGCATCCAGATCAACGAGCTGAACGCCGGCTGCATCTGCTGCTCTCTGGTGGGCGACTTCCGCACCGCCTTGCAGCAGGTGGTGGAGCAGTACCATCCGGACCGCATCGTGATCGAGCCCTCCGGCGTGGGCAAGCTGTCCGACGTGACCCGCGCTGTGGAAGGCGTGGCCGAGCATCTGGATGTGCAGCTGAACAGCTTTGTCACCGTGGCCGATGTGAACAAGGTAAAAATGTATATGAAGAACTTTGGCGAGTTCTACGACGACCAGATCAGCCACGCAAGCTGCATCCTGCTCAGCCGCACCCAGACCGCCAGCGAGGAGAAAGTCGCCGCTGCCGTGGCCATGCTGCGCGAGAAAAACCCCACCGCTACCATCGTGACCACCGCATGGGACGAGTTGACCGGTGAGCAGATCCTGAAGGCCATGTCCACCAAGGACGACTTCAAGGCAGAGCTGATCGCCATGGCTGCAAAGGCCAACGAGGAGCACGCCCACGAGGACGAGGAAGAAGAGCACCACCACCATCACCACTATGACGAGAACGGTGTGTGCAGCTGCGGCCATCATCACGACCACGATGATGATGACGACGATGAGGATGAGCACGAGCATCACCACGATCATGATGAAGATGATGACCACGATGAGCATGAGCACCATCATCACCACGATCATGACGACCATGACGACCACGACCATTGCTGCTGCGGCCACCATCACGACCACGATGACGACGACGATGATGATGAGGATGAGCACGAGCATCATCACGACCACGACGGCCACTGCTGCTGCGGCCATCACCACCATCATCATGACCACGACGCCGACGAGGTGTTCACCAGCTGGGGCGTGGAGACGGCCCGCAAGTTCACCAAGGCAGAAGTGGAGCACGCCCTCACCGAGCTGGATACCGGCAATTACGGCATGATCCTGCGCAGCAAGGGCATCGTGAACGGCGGCGCAGACGGCTGGCTGGAGTTCGACTACGTGCCCGGCGAATGGGAAGTGCGCGCCCGCGGTGCCGATGTGGGCGGCAAGCTGGTGGTGATCGGCTCCAAGCTGAACGAAACGGCCATTGCCCAGCTGTTCGGCTGCTGAGCTTAAAGTAAAAAGGAGAAACCATTCCTATGGCAAAAGAAATTCCGGTCTACCTGTTTGTGGGCTTTCTGGAAAGCGGCAAGACCAAGTTCATTCAGGAGACCTTTGAAGACCCCAACTTCGACTCCGGCGACAAGACCCTGCTGCTGATCTGCGAAGAGGGCGAAGAAGAGTATGATCCTAAAAAGTTCGCCTTCCCCGGCGTGACTGTCAAGGTGATCGAGGACAAGGCCGAGCTGAACCCCCAGAACCTTGCAAAGCTGGAACGGGAATCCGGCGCTGGCCGTGTGGTGATCGAGTACAACGGCATGTGGCTGCTGCAAGACCTTGCCGAGGCTCTGCCGGAAAGCTGGATCGTGTACCAGTGCATCGCCACTGCCGACGGCACCACTGCCCTCACCTACGCCCGCGACAACTCCATGCGCAGCCTGCTGCTGGACAAGATCGCCCGCAGCGAGCTGATCGTGTTCAACCGCGCCGAGGCCGTGAACAACGACGCCGCCCGGCAGGAGCTGCACAAGCTGGTGCGTCAGGCGTCCCGCAAGTGCGACATCGCCTATGAGTTCAAGGATGGCAGTGTGGCCTACGATGATATCCCGGACCCGCTGCCCTTTGATGTGAACGCGGACGTGATCGAAATTCAGGACGATGACTTTGGCATCTGGTATATGGACTGTCAGGACGAGCCCCAGAAGTACACCGGCAAAACGGTCAAATTCCTTGCACAGGTATGTCAGACCAACCGTGCCGGCAAAAACAGCTTCGTGCCCGGCCGCTTTGCCATGACCTGCTGCGTGCAGGACATCCAGTTCGTGGGCTTCCCGTGCAGCTACGACGGCTACAAGGCACTGGAGCAGCGCGCATGGGTGCGCGTGACCGCAAAGGTGGGCTACAAGTTCCACAACATCTACCGCGGCAAAGGCCCGGTGCTGACCGCCCTCTCGGTGGAACCCGCCGAAAAACCGCTGAACGATGTGGTAACATTCTCTTAAACCCAAACCGAATTCTTAAGGAGGTTCCGGCATGAAAACATTGTTCCGTATCCTTGGCACGGCCGCTGCGGTGGCTGTTACCGGTGCTGCCATCGTGGCACTGGACAAGATCCTGAACCAGAAAGACCCGCTCCATGTAGAGGAAGTGGAATTCCCCGAGGACGCCGAGCTGGACCCCAAGGAGGCCGCAAAGACCGCCGAAGCCTACGCCGAGGGCGAGGCAAAGGCGGCAGACGAGGCAAACGCAGAGGCCGCTGCCGAAGCACCGGAAGCACCTGCCGAACCTGCTGCCCAGCCCGCCGAAGAAGCCGCTGCCCCGGCAGGACCCGCAGAGGGCGGCGAGAAGCCGGCGCACGACCCGGAAGCGCCAAACCCGAACCCTGTGGAGGCCGGCCCCGCCGCAGCCCCCAAGGATGAAAACGGCAAGTTCGACCCCACCAAAATTGCCGAAGCCAGTGACTTTGGCGATTGGGAAGAGCAGGGCTGCAAAGGCTGATATGTAATAAAAAAGACGATGTGCTGTGCACATCGTCTTTTTTATTATTGTCCTCTTGCCAGCTGCTGAATTTTCTTTTTATCCAGCACCTCCACACCGCCGCGGAACAGGCGCACCCAGCCCTCCTGCGCAAAGTATTTCAGCATCCGGCTCACCACCTCGCGGGCGGAACCCATGTACTTTGCCATCTGGTCGTGGGTCATGCGCACCTCGCTGCCGCCGGTCTTGGCCAGCTCGTCGGAAAGAAAGATGGCAAGCCGCCGGTCCGCGCTCATAAAAAGCACCTGCTGCATGGTCCACATGGTATCCGAAAAGCGCTCCGCCGTCAACTGATACGCATAGCAGCGCACATACACATTCTGCTGCATCAGTTTGCGGAACACGCCCGCGCTGATGCAATAGGCTTCGGTGTCCTCTTCGGCGTCGATGTACAGGTCCACATTCACCGAGTCCATCACGCAGGAGGCCGACAGGATGCACACCTCGCCGCCAAACAGGCGGTAAAGGGTCACGTCCCGCCCGTCCTCCGAGAGCAGGTAGGCCCGCAGCTGGCCCGCGCGCAGCAGCAGGATGCCCACGCAGCTTTCCAGCGGACTATGCACCCGGGCACCTTTGGTGTAGTGCACCGGACGGGTGTAGCGGCAGAGCATGTCCTGCTCCTCCGGCGTCAGGTCGTTCCAGAAGGGAAAGCCTTTGGCAAGACAGCCACGGTGGTCGGTCGCTTTTTCCGTCATTCCATTCATCCTTTCCGCAGGGCCTTGGCGGCTTCGGTGCCCGCCAGCGCGCCCTCATACACGGCCTTTGCCACCTGCAAAAGCCCGCCGGTGCAGTCGCCCGCCGCATACAGGCCGGGCACGGTGGTCTGCATGGTTTTATCCACTATGATGCGGCTGCCTTCCACCTCCGCGCCGATCTTCCGGGCCAGCGCCGTGCTGCCCGCCACCCCCAGCGCCACGAACACGCCGCTCACGGCAAGTGGTTCGCTGCCGGCAAGCTGCACCCCTGTGACCACTTTTTCGCCAAGAATGGCGTCCACCTTCTGCGGGTATACCTTTACTTCCGGCGGGAACTGCGCTGCAAGCGGGGCGCCGTTGGTCAGCAGGGAGACGCTCTTCACCACCGGCAGCAGGGCCTGCACCTCGTGCAGGGCATACTCACCGCTGCCCAGCACTGCCACATCTTTTCCACGGTAGAAAAAGGCGTCGCAGGCGGCGCAAAAGCTCACGCCGTGGCCCTCCAGCCCGGCAAGGCCCGGGATGCGCGGCACCGCGCGGGAAGCGCCCGTGGCCAGAATAACAGCGTCCGCAGGGTAATCCGCGCCCACTGTTTCTACCGTGAGTTTATCCGTATAGGTCAGGCCCACGGCTTCGACAGTGACAACATTCACACCCAGACGCTTTGCGTTTTCGATGCTGCGGCGTTCCAGCTCCGCGCCGGAGACGGGCTGGGCAAAGCCGTAGTAGTTTTCAATTTTTTCGGCACGGTCCAGCGCGCCGGGGCCTTTGGTCAGGATGGTGGTGTCCACTCCGGCGCGGACGGCATACAGCGCGGCGGATACTCCCGCCGGGCCGGAACCGATGATGACAATATTGGGCATAACATTCTCCTTTTATCATTTTCTTTAGTATACACCAAATCCGCCCAAACTTCTGTGACCGGGTCGCAAAAAATGCGGTTTTGCGGCAGCTGGCCACTTTTCAAGCGGAAAAGAGTATGTTATACTGGTTCAGTTATCGGATCTTTCTGCCACGGAGACTTCTTTTATGACCAAACAACGTATTCTTTTTATCACCACCGGCGGCACCATTGCCAGCGTGCGCACCCAGCAGGGCTTAAAGCCCGTGCTCACCAGCGAGGAGCTGCTGGCCCACCTGCCGGAGCTGAACGACCTGTGCGCCCCGGAAACGCTGGCCCTGTGCAGCATCGACAGCACCGACCTTGGCCAAGAGCACTGGCTTATGATGGCCAAGGCCGTGCAGGAGAACTACGCCCTGTACGATGGCTTTATCATCTGCCACGGCACCGACACGCTGGCCTACTCGGCAGCGGCACTGTCGTACCTCATCCAGAACGCGGATAAGCCCATCATCCTCACGGGCGCACAGCAGCCCATCTCCAACGAGATCACCGACGCCAAGAAGAACCTGCGCGACAGCGTGATCTGTGCACTGGATCAGGGCAGCCGCGGTGTGATGGTGGTGTTTGGCGGGCATGTGATCGCCGGCACCCGCGCCAAAAAGAACAAGACCATCAGCTACGACGCTTTTGCATCGGTCAACTTCCCGGAGCTGGCGCTGGTGCAGGGCGACCGGCTGGTGCGGTATATCCCGTCGCCGTGGCCCACCGGCCCGGTGGAGTTCAGCCGCGTGCTGGACCCCAAGGTATTCCTGCTCAAGCTGACGCCCGGTATGAGCCCGGAGCTCATCCCCGAAATTTTCCGCCTGTACGACTGCGTCATTGTGGAAAGCTTTGGCGTGGGCGGCATCCCGCAGCGGCTGATGGATGCCTTTGCCGAGGGCCTTGGCGACTACGACCAGACCCACAAGGTGCTTATCATGACCACGCAGGTCACCTATGAGGGCAGCGACGTGGGCGTGTACGAGGTGGGCAAGCGGGTGAAGAACCGCTTCCGCTTTTTGGAGGCCCACGATATGACCATTGAGGCCGTTGTGACCAAGAGCATGTGGCTGTTGGCCCAGAACTGCGACAGCTTTGACCAGTTGCAGCAGCGGTTCTACCGTCAGGTGAACTTTGATACCTTCTACCACTAAATCAGATATGCAAAAAGGACACGGCATGCCGTGTCCTTTTTCTTTCAGAACACCAGCTGCACCAGCAGCGCATAGCACAGCGTGCCGCCGGCCACACTGAGCAGGGTCTCGTGCTTCCACTTGTGCAGACCCACCGTCACCAGCAGGGCAATGTCCTCCGGGATGCCGTGGCTGCCCGCAAAGGGGGTGACATTTTTCAGGCAGTAGACGATCAGCATGCCAAAGATGGCGGCGGGCAGCACCCGGCCCAGATACCGCACCACTTCCGGCGGCTGCTGGTCTTTGGAAGAGAACACCACGAACGGCAGAAAGCGGGTGAGCATGGTGGCGGCAGTGCACACCGCAATGGTCAGGCCCATCTGAAGTGCGGTCATGCGCCCACCTCCTCATGATCCTGATCCGTTTCCGGCGCGGTGCCCTCGGCCTTTTCAATGGGCTTGCGCAGGGCCAGCAGCAGCACAAGGATGCAGCCCATGGAGGGCAGCAGAAAGCTGCCGGAACCAAAGATCACAAGGCACACCAGCGGCGCCGCAAGGCCGATGAGGGCGCTGTAGTGCTGGCGGCTCTTCTCCCACTGGTTGAGGAAGATCACCGTGAACATGGCGGTCATCACAAAATCCACGCCCTCGGTGCTGAAGGGCAGCACCGACCCCACCGCCGCGCCAAGGCCTGCGCTGGCTACCCAGTAGAACTGGTCCAGCAATGTGATAAAGAACATGAACCAGCCCCTGTCCACCCCTGCCGACGGCTCAGCCGAGCAGGTGATGGAAAAGGTCTCATCGCTCATGGCAAAGATCATATAAAAGCTGCGCAGGCCATAGCCCTTGTAGCGTTCCAGCATGGCAAGGCCGTAAAACAGGTGCCGTGCTTGGATCATCAGTGCCATCAGAAAGGCCGAAAGCGGCGAGAACGCGCCCAGCAGCAGGCTTGCCAGCACAAATTCCAGCGAGCCGCCGTACACCACGGTGCCCATGAGCATGGGCATCCACACCGGCAGGCCCAGCGACTGCACATAGATGCCGTAGCCAAGGCCCAGCACAAAATAGCCCGCCAGCACCGGGATGGTCTGGGGCGCAGCAGCGCGCAGCGCCCGCCAGACGGGGCTTTGCTGCCTTGTGAGTTGTTGTCCGGTTGCATATTCCATTGGTCTTTCCCTCAAAAAGTACAGGGTCCTGTCCACAGCCACCATGCCGCGGACCAACCCATTTTTACGATATGTAGATGTATGTATTATAACAGGTTTCGCGGCGTTTGCAAGGGCCGGTGCGCCATTGTTTTTGGCAGAACGACAGATTTTTTCTTTAAATTTTATGCAATTTTTAACGGATGCAAAGTGACCAGCGGTCAGTACTTTATTATTTTAATGCAGTAAAGGCTCTTTGCGGCTTCTCCCACCAGAAATATCCCCAAAACGCCGTCCGCGCTTTAGTCATACTCATTTGACAGATGCTGCTTTTTCCGGTATCCTGTCCGTATCGCAAAGACGGCGGGCCAAAAGCACCCGCCTTTTTTCGTTCTGTTTGTATGAGGGAGGAAGTTTTATGGCAAGCATGAAGGACATCATCCAGAGCCCGCTTTTGCTGGCGCTGGTCATTGGCGGTCTTGTGTACATTGCGGCGTTCTCGCTGGTGTACTTAAAAAAGGCCTACGACCACTGCCTTGAGCTGGGCATCACCCGCAAAGAGCTGGGCAATGTGATCAAATCCAGCCTTGTGTTTTCCATCGTGCCCAGTCTTTCCATCGTGGTGGGCCTGTTCGTGCTCATTGCGGTGCTGGGCAGCGTGTGGGCATGGTGGCGGCTGTCGGTCATTGGGTCCCTTTCCTACGAGACCATGATCTCCAGCTCCATTGCGCAGGTGCTGGGCTATGCTTCCTCCGCTGAAATGCTGGAAAGCGCCACCGGGCGGCAGTTTGGCGTAGTGATGATCCTGATGAGCGTGGGCATGCTGAGCGGCTTCCTCATTCTGCTGCCCTTTGGCAAAAAGCTGTGCAAAAGCGTGGACCGCTCCGCCGCCGAAAACGGCGGAAGCACTTGGAAAAACGTGCTGTCCGGCGTGTTTATGCTGGTGATGTTCTCGGTGTACATCCCCATCCTGCTGTTCACCGACAACGTGCAGGCCGCCGTGATGATCACCGGCCTTGTGATCGCGGTGGGTGTGGGCGTGCTGGCAAAGCGCCCGGGCCTTGCGTGGCTGAACAATTTTGTGATGGCATTCTCCATGCTGGGCGGGCTTGTCTCGTCGCTGGCATGGGTGCGTATTTTCGGTTAAGGAGGGCACGGACATGAGCAAAGCAAAGACCGAGACCAGAATGGACTCCTTCCAGAGCTGGGCGCACCGCTGGGGCCGTGTGGGCACCCTGATCGCCCTCATTTACATGGTGGCGCTGCCCTTTGTGGTGCTGGCCGCTTACGACAGCATCCCCTCTCTGGGCGAGGTGTTCAACGTGAACACCTTCTCCATCCTTCTGATTTATATCCCGGTGGGCTTCTCCGAAGCGCTCAGCTACACGCCCATTCTGGGCTGCTCGGCGTATCTGGCCTTCATCACCGGCAACATCATGAACTTAAAGCTGCCGGTGGCGGCAAACGCCATGAACCTGACCAAAAAGCAGCCCAACACCCCGGAGGGCGAAGCCATTGCTTCGGTGGCCGTGGCGGTCTCTTCCCTCATGACGGTCGCCATCCTGACGCTGGCGGCGGTGTTTGCCTCCTTCATCAGCCCGGTGTTCGAGCTGCCCGCCGTCAAAATAGCCTCCGGCTACCTGCTGCCGGCATTGTTCGGCTCCATGGCGCTGGGTCTGTTTGCCAGCTCTGCCAGCGGCAGCAAGGTGGTCAAGGGCGGCATCAAGGGCGTGCTGCCGGTGCTGGTGATCATGACGGTGCTCTCCCTCGCCGCACGTCTTGCAGGCTACGGCTCCGTGCTGGGCGGCCTTGTGGGCATCTTTATCATCGTGATGCTGCCCATCGGCATCCTGACTTCCTATGTGCTGTGGAAGAAGGGCAAGATCCAGGTGGTGGATAAAGAGCAGAAGTAACGATACACAAAAAACCTCCCGGCCAGCGGCCGGGAGGTTTTTTGCTTATTGGGTAGCTTGAGCGAGCGACAACCACCAGCTCTGCTGGTGGAATAAAAACGGCTTTAGCCCTAGACAAAGAGAAACCTCCCCGTAGAATAGAGTGTGGGTTTGCCAACCACATTCTAGGAACAGGGAGGTTTATCTTTGAAATGAAAGATAACAAAGACGTAGATAGTTTAAGCCATACCACGTGGAGATGTCAATACCATGTAGTGTTTGCACCGAAATATCGGAGAATGGTAATTTACGGTCAGATCAAAAAGGATATAGGGCAGATACTGCGCCAGTTGTGCGAACAAAAAGGTATTGAAATCATTGAAGCGGAGGCCTGCCCTGACCATATCCATATGCTGATAAGTTTTCCACCGAAGTACAGCATTTCCTACGTCATGGGATATCTCAAAGGAAAGAGCAGTCTCATGATTTTCGACAGACATGCAAATCTGAAGTATAAGTATGGCAATCGGCATTTCTGGGCCAGGGGATACTTCGTGGATACGGTAGGAAAGAACAAAAAGAAAATCCAAGAGTACATTAAAAATCAACTGCAACAGGACCAGATTGCCGATCAGTTGAGCCTTAAGGAGTTCGTGGACCCGTTTACGGGTAGCAAGGAAACTAAGGCGTAAATAAAAGGGCCCCTTGAGGGGCCTGCCACGAGAAAGGAATGCAGTTGACAGACCCATTCGTGGTCCCTTAAGGGGCTTTGCTAGTATTATGCCCTTCTAGGGCTTACTCAAGCCACCGGCTCAGCCGGTGGTTTTGACTCTGCATCCTTCTTTGGCAGGTCCAGTTCCGGCATCAGCTCTTCGCTCACGATGGTGAGCATCTCTTCCAGCTTTGCGCAGTCCTCCGGGGAGAAACGCTCGCGGGCGCGCTCCACCACGGTGTGCAGGTAGGAATAGCTGATGTTGTAGTAATCGATATACTTTTGCGTGGGGCGCAGGTGATACTCGCGCCGGTCGGTGGTGGACTGGATCTTTTCCACATAGCCTTTTTTTACCAGACTGCCGATCTTATACGCTGCATTGGGGGTGGAGATCTGCATCAAGCGCGAAAACTCGGCAATGGTGGGCTCGCCCATGGCCATGATGCCCTCCATGCAGAAGGATTCCACCGTGGTCAGCGTAGCTTCGCGGGTGGCAAAGCGCTGAAAAACGTTCTGGTAAAAATGCAGCTTGAATTTGGTGTATACGTCCTGAAATGCTTGTTCCAGCATGGGTCGTGCGCCTCCGGTAGTTCATTTTCTTTAAGTATACCACGTTTTGCCTGCGGCGCAAAGCGAAACTGCGGAATTTTTGCGCAAATTTATTCTGCTGCCTTTTTGTTCGTGCGCACGCGGATCACGCTCAGCACAGCCAGCTCCACCACAATGGCAACGGCCAGCAGGATCAGCGAGGTGAACAGGCTGCCGTTGGCACCCAGAAAAGCCTGCGCAATGCCTGTGATCACATAGCAGACAGCAGAGCAGGCGGCCGCCGTAATGGCGTAGGGCAGCTGGGTGGAAACATGGTTCACATGGCTGCAATGGGCACCGGCGGACGCCATGATGGTGGTATCCGAGATGGGGGAGCAGTGGTCGCCGCAGACGGCGCCGGACAGGCAGGCCGCAATGGAAATGACCAGCATCTCACCATCCGGGAAGGCATGGCACACGATGGGGATCAGGATGGAGAAGGTGCCCCAGGAAGTGCCGGTGGCAAAGGCAAGGAACACTGCCACCAAGAAGATGATCACCGGCAGCATGTACTGCAACGCCGCGGCAGAACCGTTGAGCAGGTTGGCCACATAGTACTTTGCGCCCAGCAGGCCGGTCATGCCGGAAAGGGTCCATGCAAGGGACAGGATCAGCATGGGGCTGACCATGGCCTTGAAACCCTCGGGGATGCAGGCGGCAAAGTCCTGAAAGGTCATGACATTGCGCACGCGGTAGAACACAAAGGTGAACAGCAGTGCGATGCTGCTGCCCAGCACAAGGCCGGCAGAGGCGTTGCAGTCCGCAAAGGCGGTAACGAAGTCCACACCCTCAAAGAAGCCGCCGGTGTAGATCATGCCAAAGATGCAGGCCGCGATCAGCACCAGCACCGGGGCGATCAGTTCCGCCACATGGCCGCGGGTATCGGTGCCGTCGTCCACATCGTTGCCGTAGGGACGATCCTCGGTGGTGAACAGGTCGCCGTTTTTCGCGTTGTCCTCGTTGAGCTTCATGGAGCCGAAATCGGTGCCGGTGAAGATGAGGAACAGGCTCATCACGAGGGTGAGCAGGGCGTAGTAGTTATAGGGAATGGTGCGCAGGAACATGGTAAAGCCGTTGATGCCGGAGCCCTCCGGCACGCTGGAAGTGACCGCAGCCGCCCAGCTGGACACCGGCGCAATGATGCACACCGGGGCTGCGGTGGCGTCGATCAGGTAGGCCAGCTTTGCGCGGGACACCTTCTGCCGGTCGGTGACGGGGCGCATGACAGAACCAACGGTGAGGCAGTTGAAGTAGTCATCCACAAAGATCATCACGCCCAGCAGCAGGGTGGCAAACTGCGCACCGGCACGGGTGTGGATGTGGGTGGAGGCCCAGCGGCCAAAGGCAGCCGAGCCGCCGGCCTTGTTCATCAGGGCCACCAGAATGCCCAGCATCACCAGAAAGACCAGGATGCCCACATTGCTGCTGTCCGAGAGCTTGGCGATCATGCCGCCGTCCTCGTTGAAGAACAGGGTGTTGATGGCAAGCTCCAAGTTGCCGTTGGCATACAGCAGCGCGCCGGATGCGATGCCCACCAGCAGGGAAGTATACACTTCCTTGGTGTTCAGCGCCAGCACAATGGCGATCACCGGCGGCAGCAGCGAAAAGATGGTGCTGTACACCGCGCAGGTGTAGGTGGAAGGGTCTGCGATCTTGCCGGGTGTTGCCGCTGTGCACCACAGCAGCAGGGCAAACACCAGCAGGGCCGCAAACCACGAAAGGTTCTTGTTTTTCATAACGGATTCCTCATTTTTCAAATTTCCGGCCATGCATACCCCTCTTTGTGCGGGAAAAACTATCCCCACAGCAATGCAGGGGGGTGTGCGCCGCGCCGGATTATAAAGCGATGTATTTGGAGCTGTTCCGCGCCAGTGTGCAGGCGGCACAGCTTTTGCAGGACGCACAGCAGCGTGCCGAAGAGCAGCTGCTGGAGGCGGACTTGCCGCCAATACGATTGGAGCAAACAGAGCAAGTGGATGAAGAATAGTTTTCTTCGGTCAGCGTCCTCGCCCTCTCAGTCTCGCATACGCTCGACAGATTCCCCAAAGTGGGAGCCTTTGGCAGTACGGTAAAGTTCCCGGTTTTGCCAAGGGCTCTCCCCTTGGGAGAGCTGGCACCGAAGGTGACTGAGAGGGCAAGCCCGTTTGCCTTTTACCCCTTCTTCGCCTCTGCCTTGGCGGCAAACTTTGCGTCGTTCACCACAAAGCGCTCGTGGGTGCCGCCGCCCACAGGGCCTTTTTCGTCGTGCAGAGACACCTTGAAGGTGAGCTTGCGGCCCTCTACGGCCACCAGCTCGCTCTCGCAGGTAACGGTCATGCCCACAGGGGTGGGGGCGGTGTGCTCCAGCTCCAGCTTGGTGCCCACGGAGCCATTGCCCTCGCCCAGTGCTTCGGCCACGCTCATCCAGCAGGTCTTTTCGGCCAGCGCCACCAGTGCGGGGGTGGCAAACACCTCCAGCGTGCCGCTGCCCATGGTCTTTGCAGTGTTGGCCGCCGTAACGGCCACGCTCTGCGTGCCGCGGAGCCCGGTTTCCAGTATCATATACATTTCCCTCCTTGTGCGCCGCACGGCGCAGTTTTGATGAATACCTTTATAACATACCACATTTTGCGGCAAAACGCACCCTATTTTTGCCCATTTTCGGTGTTTTCGGGCGCAGGGTGCGCTTTGTTTGGGGGCAAAACGGTCACTTCACGCTGATTTAAGGGCATTTCACGCAGGGTTGCTTGCTTTTGGGCTTTAAAAATGATATTTTTTACATAATAGTATTGTGTTTTTTCGCCTTTGCGAAACGCACGGAAAATGCACGGAATATAATATTGAAAGGGGAATCCACCATGACAAAACGCATCCTCAGTATGCTCCTTGCGCTCAGCATGGCACTGAGCGTCTGCCCTGTTTCGGCCTTTGCTGATACGGGGGGGGGTATGTTTCCCAACCCTGCGGCACCACAGACGGTGGACGAGCAGAATGACCTTCTGAGCACCTATTCTTCACCTCAGGAGCATTCTGTATCCACTACCGCAGAGTTTAACTCCGCAGTTACCACGATCAACGCTGACGCCTCCGGTGACCTGCACTGGATCACTCTGAATGACAACATTACGGTGACCGATGCGGTCACTTTTGAAGCGGGTCACACCGTCAAGATCATAGGCAAAGAAAAGACCATCACATTTTCAGGCAATGGTGCCCTGAAGGTCTCCGGGGCAGAGCTTGCGCTGTCCAACGTCTGCCTTGACGGCCAAAGCCAGACCAGGTGCGCCCCCGGTGTCACCGTGGAGAGCAGCGGCACCCTGAAGATGGAGGAGAACAGCTGCATCCAGAACTTTACGAACTCTGCCGGCAGCGGCAGCGGCGGCGGTGTTTATGTTGGCAGCGGCAGCACGATGACCATGACCGGCGGCACGATCAAAGACTGTTCCGCTAGCGACGGCGGCGGCATCTATGCTGCGGGCGCAGTTGTTCTGAACGGCGGCACCATCTCCGGCTGCAAGGCAGTCGGAAGTTACAGGTCGGGCGGCGGCATTTACATTGATTCTTCCGGCTCCCTGACCATGGGCGGCGGCAGCATTGAGAGCTGCACCGCCAGTAATTGGGGCGGCGGCGTGTTCGCTCAGGGCACGTTTGAGCTGACCGGCGGCTCGATCACACATTGTTCCGCCCGCTCCGGTGGCGGCGTTAATATTTCCAACGCGACTACGACGCTGAACGGCGGCACGATCTCCGGCTGCAAGGCAACCCGCGGCGGCGGCGTGTATATCACTAGCGACAGCGGCATTTTGGAGATGAAAAACGGCAGCATTACCGGCTGTGAGGTCACCGGCGATGCCCGTGGGCTAGCGGGCGGCGGCGTGTATATCAATAACTGCGGCAGCATGAACATGACCGGCGGCAGCATTACCGGGTGTGGGGGCACCGGCGGTACCTCGGGCAGCGACATTGACATTAAAGGTGGCGGCGTGTATGTCTACAGCGGCAGCATGAAGATGACCGACGGCTCGATCACAAAATGTTCCGCAAGCAGCGGCGGCGGTATCTATATTAACAGCGACAGTGCCTTTACTGACGGCGGCTCGATGAACATGACCGGCGGCTCGATCACAGACTGTTCCGCTGGCAACGGCGGCGGCATCTACAATGATCAAATACTCACCTTTACCAGCGGCGCGGTCTGCAATAACACTGCCGCCACACAGGGTGCAGACATTTACCTCGGCTCTTCGATGTCCAACACCACCCTGTTGGACGCCGCAGCCATGGGGCAGACCTACGGCACCACCGGCAGCAAGATCGACGGCTGGTACAAAGATGCCTCCGGCGCGCGCTACACCCCTGACCACAACGGCACCCCCGTGGATGTGGTGAACGCACTGACCCAAGATATGGCTCTTGTGGCCAGCTACCGCAAACCCTCGGCCATTACGGTAAACGGCGGCACAGCCAGCGTGGGCGGCACCACCGTGACCGAAGCCAAAAAGGGCGAAACGGTGACCATTGAGGCCGACCCGGACACCGAGGACGTGCATTTCGCAGGCTGGGATTCCAAGTCCCAAGGCGTGAGCTTTGATGGCAACAAGGGCGACCGCAACACTACCTTTGTCATGCCCGGCAATGATGTGGAGATCAGCACCATCAAGGCATACCATGTTGCCGTGACCGACGGCACGGCCTCCTCTGATTATGCTATTGAGAACAAGGACGTCGTCCTGACCTACACCGGCGCTTACGACTTTGTAAACTGGCAGGTAGACGGCCAGAACATTAACGGCAGCACCTTTACCATGCCCGGCCACGCGGTAAAGGTCACACCGGTGGTCAACATCATCCCGCAGTACACCCTTACTGTAGACCCGCCCGAGGGCATTGCGGCAGACGCCGTGACCGTTACCGTGGGCGGTAATCAGGTCAAGTCCGCCGCCGAGGGCGCGGCTGTGTCCATTGCATTCAACGCCTCCGCTCTGCCTGCTGACGGCAGCAAAGCCTTTGGCGAGTGGGTCGTGGCCGATGCGGGCGGCAAGCCTGTCACCGTAAAAGATGGCACCTTTACCATGCCCGCCAGCAATGTGGTGGTCACATTTACCCTGAAGGATGCCGGACAGCCGGATACCTCGGACATGCCTTCCGATGGCGGCAGCGGCGCAGGCGCTGTGATCGCGGGTGCCGTGATCGGCACCGCCACCTATCTTGTGGGCACCCATGCGTGGCTGCACCACCTCTACGGCTTCATCCCGCAAAACCGCATCCAGCTTGCCCTTGCTCTGTGGAAGCTTTCCGACTGCCCGCAGCCGGAAAGCACCGCGCTGTACCCCGACATTGACGAGGACGACGATGATGCGCAGGCTGCGGCCCGCTGGTGTGTGGAGCAGGGCCTGATGAAGGACTACCACAAGACCGACAAGGACGGCAATGAGGAAGTCACCTTCAAACCGTACCGCTATGTGTTCCGCCCGCAGGCCATCAAGGCATGGTACGATCTGGAAAAGCCGCTGAACGAACAGCCGCAAAACGAAACCTGAACCTGAAAAACACTGCCGCCCGGCTTTTGCACACGCCGGGCGGCACTTTTTTACCCAATGCTCTTTTTTGTTTTTGCCGCCCTCTAATCTGCACCCTTCTTGCGATTCAAAAACGCAAATTTTCTGCGTTTTAAGGCAGATTTCATCAATCCAGAGCAGATGCCGAAAATCTTTAAAAAAAGCCTTGACAAGGGGCATTCTGCGTGCTACCATGAGCACATGAACAAACGTTCATATAAATCCAGCGCAAAGCGAGGTGCCAACATGGCGGAAACAAAAGATGCACTGCCCACAGCCCAGCCGGAGGCCTTGGATATGCCGGACGACGAGGTGCTGTACGAGCTGGCCGACCTGTTCCGGGTGTTCGGCGACTCCACCCGCATCAAAATTCTGTACGCGCTGCACGACAACGAGCTGTGCGTGCAGGACATTGCAAACGCCGTGCAGCTGAGCCAGTCGGCGGTGAGCCACCAGCTGCGGGTGCTCAAGGATTCCAAGCTCGTGCGGTTCCGGCGCGAGGGCAAAACCGTTTACTACGCACTGGACGATGACCATGTGCGCAGCATCCTCTCCATGGGGATGGATCATATCGAAGAGTGATTCCAAGAAAGGCTGGTATTGACGATGAAGAAGAGCTACAAGATCGAAGTGGACTGCGCAAACTGCGCACAGAAGATGGAGGACGCTGCCAACAAGGTCGCAGGCGTGGCAAGTGCCACCGTCAGCTTCATGACCCAGAAGATGAAGGTGGAGTTTGCCGAGGGCGCAGACCCCCACGACACCATGGTGAACGTTCTGGCCGCCTGCAAGAAGGTGGAGGACGACTGCGAGATCTTTGACATCTGAGAACAGGGGAGCCAACCCTCTCAGTCATCGCTGCGCGATGCCAGCTCTCCCGAGAGGGAGAGCTTTTATTATACGGTATCGTTCGCTGTATAAGACCTCCCCCTTTGAGGAAAGACTTCCCCCGTTCCGGGACAGATTCTCCCCGACCGGGGAGAAATGTCACCGTAGGTGACAAAGAGGGGAACGGATGTCGCGCAGCGACAAAAAGGGGAATGTGGATTTGCGAAGCAAAGACGGAGAGGGTTTCCTGCATTTTTGTGTTGAAAAATTTTACGGTTTTCAACAGTTTCCACCCAGTTTTCAACACCGTTTGCGGAAAAGCAGCAAAACATACGTGGAAAAGTGCTTTTTCGGCTGAAAAACTGCGTGGAAAACACGGGTAAAACCGTGGAATATCCATTTTTATGGGGAAAAATTGTTGAAATCCCCCGCCCGCCGCAGCGTATGCGGCCCAGCATCCCGCAAAAAGGAGAGTTTTTGTATGAACAAGAAGCAAAAAAAGAACCTCAAGCGCATCCTCATTGCGCTGGTTCTGGTGCTCATCCTCAAGCTGCTGCCCCAGTTCCCCACGCCGGTGGAGCTGGCGCTGTACTGCATCCCGTATCTGGTGGTGGGCTGGGACGTGCTGCGCAAGGCACTGCTTGGCATCAAGAACCGCCAGCCCTTTGACGAGTGCTTTTTGATGGCCGTGGCCACCGTGGGCGCTTTTGCACTGGGCGACTACGTGGAGGGCTGCGCCGTTATCATCTTTTACCAGATCGGCGAGCTGTTCCAGAGCGTGGCCGTGGGCAAGAGCCGCCA
>CAKSWG010000027.1 GCA_934511465.1 uncultured Faecalibacterium sp.
GGCATTTCACGCAGTTTTGCTTCCAAAATCCGGTAAAGTGTGAGATAATCAAAGCGTAATAATGTATACCCCCCCCCCGTAAAAGTGCGAGGGGAAAAAGGAGGTTGTACCATGAAACTACGCAAACTTGCAAGACAGCTGGCCGCAGCGGCGGTGGCGGGGGCCATGACCCTGAGCCTGTGCATGCCCGCACTGGCCGAAACGTGGAACATCAGCAATCAGCCGGGCTTCAAAGAGGTCTACTCCATCAACGTGACGGGCACCGCCGACGGGCGCACCGTGGAGCTGTTTGGCGTAGATGCAAGCAACGACGGCTCTTCGTCCGAGTACACGGAGACCGACGAGACTGTCCTCTCCGGCAGCGGTGCCACCTTCATCAGCCTGAGGGGGTACGGTGCGCCGGTGGCCGTGACGCTGGAGGGGCTGGACACCAAGCCGGAGGTCTCTTCCACCAGCGACGTCTGCATCCGCATCGGCGGTGACGTGTCGGTGGAGCTGCGCGGCGAAAACACCCTCACCATCCCGGATAGGCGCTGCATCGCCGCGGAGAAGGGCAGCCTTACCCTTGGCGGCACCGGCACGCTGAACATCCGCAGCGGCCACGGCATCTCTGTGTGTGACATCTACGGCAGCGGCAGCGGCAGCTTTACCATGAACGGCGGCAGCGTGGACATGGCTGCTGCCGAAGGGTCCACGATGGCCCTGCAAAGCGGCATCACGGCGGACACCATCACCCTGAACGACGGCAGCATCCATGTCTTGCTCGCGCCGACCACTCAGGGATATTACGTCGACTACCACGATGCGCTTTATGCGAGCAAAGACATCTTCATCCGCGGCGGCAGCGTGATAACAGAGACTGTTGAAAACACCGACCCCTTCATCACCACCTTCCGGCACCGCGCCCTTTACAGCCGCGATGGCGACATCGTTATTTCCGGCGGCAGTGTGCAGGCGAAGGGCGGCGAGCTCTACGCCGAGAGCGGCAGCATCCAGATCAGCGGCGGCGAAGTGAAAGCGGACGCGCTGTGCAGCAATAAGGGCCTGACCATTTCCGGCGGCAAAGTGACCACCAAGGGCATCGGTGGGCAGGAAACCATCGTGCTGTCCGGCGACGCAAAGGTGACCTTTGATGGCTATCTGAGCGAAGGAGGGCTGAGCCGGTTCGACACCAGCGGCCTGACCACCGATGGCTACCTGCGCTACAAGCCGGACCTGTTTGATACCGATGCAGTGACCGACGAAGAGGGCTACATTGTTGTTCCCGGCACGCTGGAGCCACCGCAGCCCGACGGCGACGCGGGCAATGCTTCCGGTGACGCAGGCGGTGCCCTTGCCGCCGTGGCCATTGGTAGCGCGGCCCTGTGGGGCGGCTACGAGGTGGCCACCCGGGTCATTTTGCACAACCTGCTGCCCGAGGGCGCAGCCATCCCCAAGACGCAGGCTCAGCTGGCCCTGCTTTTGTGGAACACCGCAGGCCAGCCGGAACCGGCCAATGCCCCCGCCTTTGCGGATGTGGATGCCGCCACCGCCAAAGCGGCCCAGTGGTGCACCGAGCAGGGCTACCTGAGCGGCACCTTTAAGCCCGACAAGCGGGTGGCAAAGTATAACGTGATCCGCGCGTGGAACAAGGCATTCCCCAAGCACTAAAACACGAAGCCCCCGGTATTCGCAGTACCGGGGGCTTTTTGTTGTATTGGGTCAAAGCTTGTGTTATACTGGCACTGCGGCCCTTCTCCGATCCCCCAGTCGCGGAAAGGAGGTGGAAGTCCATGAACACTATCATCACATTTTTTCAGTCTGTCGGAGCACAGGTAGTAGCCTATTATCTGTGCAAGTGGCTTGACAGCCTGATGTGCAAGGGCAGTAAGCACTAACAAAAAGACCCCATCTGGAGCGGCAACTCCGGATGGGGTTCTTTTTTGCGTGGAAATCCATGATGAACGGCATATCATCACATAGCCTACCTCTAGTATATGCAATCCCGCGCAAAAGTCAAGCGGGCAGATAAAAATTAACAATTTGCCGTTGGAATGGCCCGCAAAAACCCCCGCTGACAGAGGGAAAAGTGTCAACGGGGGTCGGGGTGATGTCTAAAATGATGTGCTTGCGCAATGATGTTGTTCCTGTGGAACAAATGATGTGCCTGCGCAAGGATGTGCCGCTGCGCGGCAATGGCGGAGGGGGCTGCCGCCGGTCAGGCGGCTGGGGGAGTTGGTGCGCGCTCAGTCGTCGGCGGCTTCGTCCAGATTGCCCAGCTTCTTGGCCTGCTCCACCACGGCGGGCACCAGCATTTCGGGCAGGGTCTCGTAGCGGGCAAATTCGGTGGTGAACCAGCCGCGGCCCTGCGTGGTCTGCCGGATAAAGGTGGTAAAGTTGGCCAGCTCTGCCAGCGGCACTTCGGCAATGATGGTCTGCAAGCCGTCCTCGTCCGGCTCCATGCCCAGCACGCGGCCCCGGCGCTTGGTCACATCGCCCATGATGTCGCCGGTGTTGTCGCCCGGCACATGGGCCTTGAGGGTGTGGATGGGCTCCAGAATGACCGGCCCGGCCTCGGGCATGGCGGCCTTGTAGGCCAGCTTTGCGGCCATGATAAAGGCCATTTCAGAGCTGTCCACCGGGTGGTAGCTGCCGTCCAGCAGGGTGGCCTTCAGGCCCACCACGGGGTAGCCTGCCAGCACGCCCTTTTCGGCGGCAAGGCGCACGCCCTTTTCCACGGCAGGGAAGAAGTTCTTGGGCACGCTGCCGCCGAACACCTTCTCCTCAAACACCACCTGCTCGCTGTCGCAGGGCTCGAAGTTGATGATAACGTCACCGAACTGGCCGTGGCCGCCGGTCTGCTTCTTGTGGCGGCCCTGCTTCTGGCAGGCCTTGCGGATGGACTCGCGGTAGGCGATGCGGGGTGCTTCCAGACCGATCTCCACGCCGAACTTGTTCTTCAGCTTGGCCTTTACCACGTCCAGATGCTGCTCGCCCAGACCGCCGATGACCTGCTGATGGGTCTCGGCGTTGTTCTGGTAGCTCAGGGTGGGGTCCTCTTCCATCAGGCGGGCCAGTGCGCTGGAGATCTTGCCCTCGTCGCCCTTCTTGGCCACGGTGACGGCCATGAACAGGCTGGGCTGCGGGAACACGGGGGCCGGCAGCTTCACCACACGGTCGGCGTCGCACAGGGTGTCGCCGGTCTTGGCGCTTACCAGCTTTGCCACGGCGCCGATATCACCGGCAATGATGCCGTCCGAGTCCACCTGCTTCTTGCCGATGACGGTGAGGGGCTTGGTGATCTTTTCCACGTCACCGGTGCGGGCATTGGTCAGCGGTTCACCGGCGGTCACCTTGCCGCTGACCACCCGCAGGTAGCTCAGCTTGCCCACAAAGGGGTCGGCCACGGTCTTGAAGACGTAGGCTGCGGTGGGCTCGTCCACGGTGCAGTGCAGCTCCACCGGCTCGCCGTCGGCATCCTCGGCCAGCGTGCTGGCTTCGTGCTCCGGGCTGGGCAGCAGCTTGTGCATGTTGAACAGCAGCATATCCAGCGCCTGCTGGTTCACGGCGCTGCCGCAGAACACGGGGGTGATCAGGCCGTCCTTGACGCCCTTGCGCATGCCTTCCACGATCTCCTCGGTGGTAAAGGCCTCGCCGCCGAAGAACTTTTCCATCAGCTCATCGTCCGTTTCGGCGATGGCTTCGCTCATGGCCTCGATCAGGCCCTGGAAACGGTGGCCGATGTCCGGCAGGTCCACCTGGATCTGCTTGCCGCCCTCGTACTTGAAGGCCTTCTGGCTGAACAGGTTGATGTACACGGGGGTGCCGTCGTCCAGTTTGGCGGGCACCACGCAGGGGCAGACGGTGGAGCCGAACTTGATCTTCATATCCTCAAGGATCTTGAAGTAGTTGGCGTTCTCCAGATCGCACTTGGAGACAAACACCATGGTAGCCTTGTTATTCTTGCGGGCCAGCTGGAAGGCCTTCTCGGCGCCCACGGTGACGCCGCTGCGGCCGGACACCACCACCAGCACGCTCTCGGCGGCGCGGATGCCCTCATACTCGCCGGCCTCGAAGTCGAACAGACCCGGCGCATCGATCAGGTTGTACTTGATGCCCTCGTACTCCACGGGCACTACGGATGCCGACAGGCTGGCTTTGCGCTTTGCTTCCTCGGGGTCAAAGTCCGAAACCGTGGTGCCGTCCTCTACACGGCCCATACGCTCGGCAGCGCCCGAAAAATAGACCAGCGCTTCGGTGAGCGTGGTCTTGCCGCTGCCGGCATGACCGGCAATGAGGATATTGCGGATGTTGTTGCTTGCGTATTTCATATCGGTTTTTCCCTCATTTCCGCCGCACGGAGCATCTCTCCGCTTTTGTGGCATATTTTACAAATATAATACCACGGCGAAAACGATTTTTAAATATTTCGTTTGAAAATTCTGCCGAATCAGCCGCCAAACTTCGGGGCAATGTTTTGTGCAGGTTGACAGGGGGGAGGGAAACGGGGCGGGCCGCAGAAAAAGGCAAAACAAAAGCCCCGGCTGCACATCGCATCGTGCAGCCGGGACAGTGTGATTCTTGCATTCCACCGAAAAATATGATATCCTGATTATGCCGCCGCAAGGCGGTGCTAAGGTGCTGTCTGCATTGCAGGTGGTCATGCTCCCTCTGGAAAAGCTCCGGGGGCTGTAAAAACTTGTTGTTTTGTTCCTCCTGGACGCAAACGCGGAAGGGGGGATGCATCATGGCGTTGAATGATGTTTTGCAGCTGCTTGTCGTCATTGGCGGCACGGTTGGGATTACATTTAAAATCTCATGGGCAATCTTTCAAGAGATCCATAACAATAAGAAATGACCGCCCACAGTCTTCCAAACACTGAGCGGTCATTTTCTTATTGACTAGCCAGAGGAAGCTGACCATTGCAGTCAGCACCTTTTCTGTTTGTAGTATAGTTGATTTTTTGGGCTTTGTCAAGCGGGGCGGGCCGCAGAAAAAGGCAAAACAAAAGCCCCGCCGGGCAAAGGCACGGCGGGGTAAAGTTTTTATTAGAGCAGGGAATTACTTGGTGGTAGTGGTGCCCTCAGCAGGAGTGGGAGCATCGGCGCGGTAAACTGCGTTGACAGTATCACCCTTTTCAACAACAACGACCAGCACATCGGTGCCCTGAACGTTAGTGATGGTAATGCCAACATCCTTCTTAGCGTTGGCCAAGCTCTGCTTCAGGTGCTGGTAGTCCTCAGAGGTGCCCTTGAAGTTGCCCTGTGCAATAAACTCCTTGGCCAGCAGACGCATCATTTGAGTCTGGCTGACATGAGTATTCGTCAGCTTGTGCAGGTACGGATACTTGCCGGTCAAAGGGGACTTCTTATCAATGCCGTTCGTCCAGATGTACAGGTCATACTTGGCATCTTCCGACGCGGTTGCAGAAGCAAAGGAGAACTCTTTCATTTCCTGCAACTGCTTGACAGCCTCATCCGCAGAATCCTCAGCTGCGACAACGTTGACCAGAGCATTCAGGGCCTTAGTAGACTCCTCAGAATAGGTATTGGTCTTACCAGCAGCAGCCACAGCCTGACTGGTCTTGCTGCCGCCGGCTGCCGGAGCACCCCAGCAGGCGGTCATGGTCAGTGCCATTGCGCCCAGCAGCACAGCGGCAAGTGCTTTCTTGAAAAGCTTCATGGTAAATTCCTCCTAGAATTTCTTTCCAAAGCGTTTCGGACGTCCGCGCCGAAAACCCCTTTTCCGGTACAAACTGTACAGCTTAATGTTACCCCCCCCCCGAAAAAAGTCAAGGCATAAAGTGCACAAAGTTTTTGCCGGAAAATTGGGGACGTTTGGCAAGGAATCTTTGCCGCAGCGGTGCGCTTTTGTGCACAGTGCAATTGTAATCGGGCCAAAGGTATGGTACAATGCCTTCAGAACACAAACGCGGCAAAGGAGAGATACAGCGGATGAAACGCACCGATTACATCAACTGGGATGAATATTTCATGGGCATTGCCCTGCTCACGGCCATGCGCTCCAAGGACCCCAACAGTCAGGTGGGCGCGTGCATCGTCAGCCCGGAAAACAAGATCCTGTCTCTGGGCTACAACGGTATGCCCATCGGCTGTAGCGACGACGACATGCCTTGGGAGCGGGAAGGTGCCCCGCTGGATACCAAATATATGTACGTGTGCCACGCAGAGCTCAACGCCATCCTCAACAGCGCCCACAACAACCTCAAGGGCGCAAGGGTGTACGTGACGCTGTTCCCCTGCAACGAGTGCACCAAGGCCATCATCCAGTCGGGCATTGCCGAGGTGGTGTACTACGGCGACAAGTACCACGACAGCGACTCCAGCGTGGCCGCGCGGTTCATGTTCCAAAAGGCGGGCGTCAAGCTGACGCCCTACCGGCCCACCGGGCGCAAGGCGGAGCTGGGACTGTAAACAAACGTTGTAATCTGCCCCGGTATATGTTACAATAAAAAAGCCGCCCAAAGGCGGCAAGGTGCTGTCTGCAAGTGCAGGTGGTCTAGTTCCCTCCGGCAAGCGTCCGGGGGACGTAAAAACTTATTGTTTGTTCTCCCGTTCGCAAACGCGGAAGGGGGAATGTACATGGAATTGTCGGAAATCGCAGTGCTGCTCAGCCTTCTGGGCGGGGCAATCTACGGGACCTTTCAGATTTCTTGGACGATCTTCAAAGAGATCCATAACAATAAGAAATGACCGCCCCAGCTACCAACTCGTGCGGTCATTTTCTTATTGACTAGCCAGAGGGAGCTGACCATGCGGACAGCACCTTTCCTATTGGTAGTATACTCGCAGCAGCGTGGTTTGTCAAGATGGCCGTGTCCCTCTTGACCGCCCGGAGAGAACGTATTATAATAGTATCATACTCCGCATAAATATACACAAAGCTTTGCATAGAGAGGTAAATATACAATGGGCCTGAAAAACCGCAGCTTTTTGAAGCTATTGGACTACACCCCCGCCGAGATCGAGGAATTGCTGGACCTTGCCGCCGACCTGAAGGCGAAAAAGAAGGCCGGCATCCGCCACAATGACCAGCTTGCGGGCAAAAACGTTGCCCTGATCTTTGAAAAGACCTCCACCCGCACCCGTTGCAGCTTTGAGGTGGCCGCACACGATCTGGGCATGGAAGTGACCTATCTGGACCCCTCCGGCAGCCAGATCGGCAAAAAGGAGTCCATTGCCGACACCGCCCGGGTGCTGGGCCGCATGTTCGACGGCATCGAGTACCGCGGCTACGGCCAGCAGATCGTGGAAGATCTGGCCCACTACGCCGGTGTTCCGGTGTGGAACGGCCTGACCAACGAGTTCCATCCCACCCAGATCTTGGCGGATTTCCTCACCATCCGGGAGCACTTTGGCCGCCTGAAGGGCATCCACTTCGTCTACTTTGGCGATGCCCGCTACAACATGGGCAACAGCCTGATGGTGGGCTGCGCCAAGATGGGCCTGCACTTTACCGCCTGCGCCCCCAAAAAGTACCAGCCGGACCCGGCCCTTGTGGCCCAGTGTCAGGCCATTGCTGCCCAGACCGGCGCCACCCTCACTTTTGAGGAGGACCCCGCCAAGGCCGCAAAGGGTGCCGATGTGCTGTACACCGATGTGTGGGTGTCCATGGGCGAGCCGGTGGAGGTCTGGGCCGAGCGCATCAACGACCTTGCCGCCTACCAGATCAACCAGCAGCTGATGGACATTGCAGGCCCCCACGCGGTGTTCATGCACTGCCTGCCCGCCTTCCACGACCACAAGACCACCGTGGGCAAAGAGATGGGCGAGCGCTTTGGCCGCGATGCCATGGAAGTGACCGATGAAGTGTTCGAGGGCCCCCAGAGCATCGTGTTCGATGAAGCCGAGAACCGGATGCACACCATCAAGGCCGTCATGGCGGCGACCCTTGGTTACGAGAAATGATGGATTCCGCTTGTGCGGAATATGATGTGCTGCGCAATGATGTTTGCGCCGGGCGCAAAATGATGTGCCGCTGCGCGGCAATGCCGGAGACGGGAGCATTCAAAATGCCCTCTGCGATGCTCTGAGCATCCTCAGTAGAAAAAATAACTTTTAAACAAAGCAAGCCCGGAAAGTCTGTGGACCTTCCGGGCTTGTATTTTCATGCACAGGAACCGTGACCCATAGCAGCATCTGTCATCAAAAGGAGCTGCTTCCGGCCCAGTCCATGCCTGCGCAGCAGGCACATCATTTGTTCCGTAGGAACAACATCATTGCACAGCACATCATTGCCGCAGGCACATCATTCTGAAACTGCATTCTGTAGTTTCAGCACACCGGCCTGCTCCAGACGCTTGCGCAGCAGCGCGCCCACGATGCAGCTCACCACGATCTTGGCGAGGTCCAGCGCAATGAACGGGTACACGCACACCCCCAGCGCATAGCCCAGCTCGCACTGCATCTGGAACACGAACCATGCCGTGCCCAGCACGTAGCAGGCGGCGTCGCCCAAAATCAGGCCAAGGGCGGAGACCACCGGCTGGCCCTTGCTTTTTTCAATGAACATGCCGCCGATGAAGGCCAGCAGCAGATAGCCCACCAGATAGCCGCCGGTGGGGCCTGCCAGCTTGGCAATGCCCGCGCCGTAGCCGGAGAACACCGGCACGCCCACCAGACCGATGGCCAGATAGATGGCCACGCTCAGGGTACCGAACTTGGGGCCCAGCAGCCATGCGGTCAGGCAGATGACAAAGTTTGCCAGCGAGATGGGCACGGCCCCGATGGGCACCGTCAGCGGGCCCAGCACGCACATCACGGCGGCCATCACGGCGGTGACGGCCATCTGGTAGGTGGTCAGTTTGTTGTTTTTCATAGAATGAAATTCCCCTCTGTTCAAAATTTTACAAGGCATCTGTGCCCGAGTATAGCGCAGCAGACGGCAGATGGTCAACAATAAAGTTGCAGAGGGGTTTACAATTACCAGTACGCTGGCCGGGGCATTGTGTTGTGCCGGAAAATATGCTAAAATGAAAATGCCGCCCCAAACGGCGGCGGAACTGGTGCTGTCCATAAAACGCAGGCGGCGACCCCATACCGGCAGGTTTTGTTTTCACAGAATGCCGGGAGGTCGGCTTTTTCGTAAAAGTACATACTTCCGGACGCTTAGGCGGAAGGAGGGATGCCGGATGTCCACAGCAGAGATCTTTACGGTGATCGTAGCGCTGCTGGCGCTGTTGGTCAACGTGGTGTTTGTGACCTTTCAGGTCACATGGACCCTTGCCAAGGATCAGAAGGACAAAAAGAAAAAGTAACCGCCTTGTGCCTACCAAACCCAAGCGGTTACTTTTCTTTTCAGAACTCTAATTGCCGGTAAGGTGGCCGCCGTTTGCGGGCAGCACCTTTTCTATTGATAGTATAGTCTGTTTTATACGGCTTGTCAAGAAAAACAAGGAGGGTCCCCTATGGGTGGAGGACACGTATCGCGCCCCGACTTCGGGATGCCGCAGCCGGACCCGGCTTACCCGCTGACCGAGTTCTACCTGCTGTTGCAGCACGCGCTGGACAAAGCGGGCCGCTTTGCGCTGCCGGCGCTGTATGCCCGGGTGCAGGCACCGGCCCGGTGGATCGATCCGGATGAAGCCCGGGCCTGCCTGCGCCTTTCGCCCACCGGGCAGGAAGGGGACACCCGGCTGCTGGCCGGGGGCAATTTGCAGCTGTTGTACAGCACCCTGCACGTGCAGCCGGACGGCGCGCCCGCCGCGCTGCTGCTGACCGAAGAATGCACCCGCACCACCGTGGCAGTGCAGCTTTTGCCGCCCTTTGTGTGGGAGGACCCGCTGCCGCCGCTGCCGGACACGCCTGCGGCGCTGAGCGTGCAGCTTACCATGCAGGACGTGCTGCTGGCCGACACCGACCCTGCGGCGCTGGGCAAAAAGCTGGTGGACACGGCGGCAGGCAAGTGCTGGCTGCACCACCCAAAGGCGGAGACCTTTCTGGCCGAGCGGGTGGCGCTTTTGCAGCGGGTCTACCGCCGGTGAGAGAACGACTTAAAATGGCCGCCGCGTGCCGCAACCCGGACGATCCGGACAATATTTCATGTAATACTATTTTTAATTCAGCAATAGCAGATGGCCTGCATGCGCAGGGTTTTTCATAAAATTTTCCAGTGGATGCAATCTATGGGGGCGTTCAGCCGTATATGAGGTGAATGTCCCCGTGGAATACGGATTCCAGCCCTGTACAGGCGCTGAAGGAGAGCTTGAGATGATGGGACAGCTGACCAGAAACGAATTATTCACGCTGGCGGTGCAGAAATACAGCGATGCGGTTTACCGCGCCGCCGTGCACAACAGCCGCTGCACCGCCGACGCCGAGGACGTGGTGCAGGATGTTTACGAAAAACTCCTGCACTACACCGGCACCTTTGAGAGCGAGGAACACCTCAAGGCGTGGCTTTTGCGGGTGGCCATCAACCGCTGCCGCGATGTGACCCGCGCTGCCCGCCAGAAGGACACCGAGCTGGACGAGAACCTGCCCGCGCCGGAAGCCTTTGAGGACGGCAGCGTGCTAGACGCGGTGCGCGCTTTGCCGGAGAACTACCGCAACGCCATCTACCTGCATTATTACGAGGGCTACACGGCAGCGGAGATCGGGCGGATGCTGGGAGCACCGCCCAACACGGTGCTCAGCTGGCTGCGGCGCGCGCGGACACAGTTACATACGATGCTGAAGGAGGAGATCGAAGATGAGGTGGTATGAGTACAAGATGGAGACGGACGACCTCCGCGCACCGGACGATCTGAAAGCAAAACTGCTGGCCCTGGCAGACCAGCTGACCGAAGAAGAAAAGAACCAGCCCATGCTCACACCCGCTGCGCCCGCACCGATGCAGCACAAAAAAGCCATCCGTTTCCCGGCAAAGCAGATGGGAGCACTGGCGGCCTGTCTGGCCGTGTGCGTGGTGGGCTACGGTGCCTTTGCCACCGGCATGATCGGCCTTGGTGCCAAAAGCAGCGCACCGGCGGCCTATTATTCTGCGGACAGCACTGCGGCCGCGATGACGGCAGGCGGCGTGGACCGCGCCGCTGCGGACTACAGCTTGGACACCATGGCACTGGAAAGCAGCGCCGATAACGGCGTCTCCGCCTTCTCGGCGGACGATGCGGCCCGCAGCACGGCCAGCACCGGCGCAAAGATCATCTACACCGCCAACCTGAGCCTTGAAAGCAAGGACTACGATGCAGCCCGCGCTGCACTGGACGCGGCCCTTGCCGAAGCGGGCGGCTACATGGAGTCCAGCAGCGAGTACTCCGCCGCCGACGACAGCCGCAGCGTCAGCCTGACCTGCCGGGTGCCGCAGGCAAACTACGAAAGCTTCCTTGCCGCGGTGGCCGAGGCAGGCAATGTGATCTACAAAAACCAGCAGGCCGACGACGTCACCGCCCAGTACATGGACGTGGAGGCGCGGCTTGCAAACCTCAAGAACCAGCGCACCCGCTTGCAGCAGTTGCAGCAGCAGGCCGAGAGCCTTGCGGATCTGCTGGAGATCGAGTCCAGCCTGACCGACGTGCAAAGCCAGATCGAGAGCTGGCAGAGCCAGATGGACTGGTACAACGATCAGGTGGAGGAATGCACCGTGTACGTGAGCCTGAGCGAGGTGAGCACCTACTCGCCCCCGCGCGAAAGTTTCGGCAGCCGTTTTGTCAGCGCCCTTGCCAGCGGCTGGCAGAACTTTGTAAGCGGCGCGCAGCGGGTCCTTGTTGCCCTTGCCGGCGCATGGCCGCTGGTGGTGCTTGCAGCTGCCGCCGGTGCATGGTTTGCGTTCCGGAAAAAGAAACACAGAAGCAAGTGACCGGAGAAAATGCCGTTGCCCTTTGCGGCCCCTCTGGTGGAAAATGTATTTGGAGCGCCCCGCAGGGCGCGACAAACACGAATATTAAAAAGAAATTCCGCTGAAGATAGCCAGAGCGAAGCGGCGGCTATTTTAAATCGTAATTCACAAACAAAAACTTTTTTCAAAAAAGGGTTGACATCCACCCCGCCCTGTGGTATTATACTTGAGCAGTCAGCGAGAGCCGCTGAGAGCTGAAAAGAAAATATCGCGGGGTGGAGCAGTCTGGTAGCTCGTCGGGCTCATAACCCGAAGGTCGTTGGTTCAAATCCGGCCCCCGCAACCACCAAGCATCTTGAAGTGATTCAAGGTGCTTTTTTTGTTGCCCTGCATTCGGCCCGAACAAATGGTAGGACCGCATAACGGCACCCCCCTTTGCAATGGTTCACGCGCAAAGCTGCCGGACGCGAAACTCTGCCGCCCCGTTTGCGGCAAAGAGCCCGAACGTGTTTTCTTTTTCTTGTAATTGTGATGCTTTTTTGCGGGATGTTGTTTACGTTTCTGGCAAAAGGTGGTATGATAAACTCGATATAGTGGGAAAGAGTTGCAGTGGGGGAGGTCCCGCCGCGGGGAGTACCCAAAGAGGGAGAAAAACGGAATGAAAAAGTATCTCAAAGCAGTGGTGTCCGGGCTGTGTGCAGCAGCACTGGCCCTTGGCTGTGTGGGCTGCGGCGGCGGTGCAAGCCAGACCGCAAAGCCCGCGCAGGTAACGAACATCACTGTGTGGACCTATTATAACGGCGACCAGCTGGAAAGCTTTACCAAGCTGGTGGACAAGTTCAACGAGACCGTGGGTGCCCAAAAGGGCATCGTGGTGTCCACCGAGAGTCAGGGCAGCGTCAACGATCTGGAAAAGAGCGTGATGGACGCCGCCGATGGCAAGGTGGGTGCGGCGGCCATGCCCAACATCTTCTCGGCCTACGCCGACACCGCCTATGCGCTGGACCAGCTGGGCATGGTGGTGGACCTTGCCCCCTACCTGACCGACGACGAGAAGGCCCGGTTCATCGACGGCTACCTCTCCGAGGGCGATTTTGCGGGCAGCGGCAGCGTAAAAATTTTCCCGGTGGCAAAATCCACCGAGGTGATGCTGTTCAATGACACCGACTGGCAGGCCTTTGCCGCTGCCACCGGTGCCAGCTACAGCGACCTTTCCACCATAGAAGGGCTGGTGGCTGCCGCCGAAAAATACTACAACTGGACCGATGCCCAGACCGCCGCGCCGGACGATGGTAAGGCCCTGTTTGGCCGCGATGCCATGGCCAACTACATGCTGGTGGGCGCACAGCAGCTGGGCGACACCATTTTTGAGGTGAAGGACGGCAAAATGACCGTCAACTTCAGCCACGATGTGGCCCGCAAGCTGTGGGATAACTACTACGTGCCCTTCGTAAAGGGCTGGTTTGCCGCAACGGGCCGCTTCCGCAGCGACGACATCAAGACCGGCAACATTCTGGGCTGTGTGGGCTCCTGCTCCAGCGCCACCTTCTTCCCCAAGCAGGTGACGACCGACGACAACGTGAGCCACGAGATCAGCATGAAGGCGCTGCCCGCCCCGCAGTTTGCAAACGGCGAAGCCGTGGCTGTGCAGCAGGGCGCCGGCATGGTCGTGACCGCAGGCAGGGAAGAGGAGTTCAAGGCTTCGGTGGAGTTCCTCAAGTGGTTCATCCAGCCGGAGAACAACATCACCTTTTCGGTGGGCTCCGGCTACCTGCCCGTCACCAAGGAAGCCAATGATATGGAGCGGATCCTCTCCAGCGGGCTGGAGCTGACCGGCAATATGGAAGAGATCCTCACCAGCGCGGTGGATACCGTAAACGGCAGCCGCCTGTATACGCCCCATGCCTTTGCCAGCGGCAACGCCGCCCGCAAAGTGCTGGAGTACGGCCTGAGCGACCTTGCCGCCGCCGACCGCGACACCGTGGCCCAGCGCATCGCTGCGGGCCAGAGCGCGGCGGATGCCGAGGCCGCGTTCCTGACCGACGATCATTTTGAGGCATGGTACAAGGACATCTGCGCACAGCTTGCGCAGTACGAGGGCTGAAAAGCCATTGTCCACACGGGAAAGGGGACAGTGCGATGCTGGACGTAAGAGAGACCGCAGCCAAAAAGACGGCCAGCCGTGAAAAGGGCCGGCCCATCTTCCGCAGCATTTTTACCGCCATGATGATCATTCTGGTGGTGGAAGTGGTGCTGATGGTGGCCAGCATCAGCATCACCAATGTGACCGGCAGGCTGAACCAGTCCGCCAAGTACATCCTTTCCATGCAGGTGCGCAACCGTGTGGCCTATATGCAGGACACCATGCAGAAAGCGCAGGACTTGTCCGAGCTTTCCAACCAGATCGACCATACCGTGCTTGCGATGGTAGAAAACGGCACCCTTGCGCTGAACGACCTGAACACCGCCGGCGAAGCCAGCGACGCACTGCTGGCGGCCATTGCGCCGGAGCTGGTGGATACCTTGCGCGCAAGGCCGGTGAGCGGCATCTTTGTGGTGCTGAACACGCAGAACCTGCGCACCAAAGAGGTGGGCACCCCCATGGCCGGCATCTACCTGCGGGATCTGGACCCGGACGCCCGTGCCTCGGAGGAAAATGCCGACCTGATGATCGAGCGTGGCAGCGCCGCCGTGGTCAAAACGCTGGGCATCACCACCGATAAAAGCTGGAAGCCCACCTTCAGCTATCAGGGCCTGCGCGGCAATGGCTTTTTAAAAACGCCCTATTTGCAGGCGTATGATGATAAGGCCCGGCTGGCCGAGGAGGACTATGGCCGCTGGACCACCAGCGCCTACAAAATGGTGGGCGATGACCGCACGGCCATTGCCTACTCCGAGCCGCTGATCCTGCCGGACGGCACCGTGTACGGCGTGGTGGGCGTGGAGATGCTGATCAGCTACTTGCAGGCAAAGCTGCCCTACGGCGAGCTGCAAGACGGCAATACCGGTACCTATTATCTGGTGTCCACCACCGCCGGAGAGGACGCGCAGGACTTTGTGGTAAGCAAGGCCGTGACCTCCAGCGAGGACGTGACCGCCATGGAAGCACCGGCGGGCATGATGGATTGCAGCATCCGGGACGGCGAGTGCTGGCTGACCCTGCGCGACAAACGGTATTACGCGGTGATGGAGCCCATCTCCCTGTACAACCGCAACGCGCCCTTCGCAAACGAGCGCTGGATGCTGATCGGCACGGTGAGCAGCCGGGTGCTGTTTGAGTTTGCCAACAATGTGCGCAGAATGCTCACCGTTGCCATTGTGGCCACACTGGTGCTGGGCGCGCTGGGCAGCCTGATCGTGGCCCGCAACTTGGCCCGCCCGGTGGAGCTTTTGTACACCGAAGTGGTGGAAGGGCAGGAGAAAAAGCAGTTCCCGCAGCTTTCCCGCACCAAGATCCGGGAGCTGGACCGCTTGGCCGACGCCCTTACCAGCCTGAACAGCGAGCTGGTGAACAACTCCACCAAGTTTTTGCGCATCATGGATATGGCCAGCGTGGAGCTGGGCGGCTACGAGCTGCGGTTCGACACCGGCAGCGTGTATGCCACCGATAATTTCTTTGCCCTGCTGGGCGAGCCGGAGGCGGACAGCAGGAACATGAGCGTGCGCCGCTTTGAGGAAAAGCTGAACCGCATCCAGTTGGTGCGGCCCTGCTCCACCACCGCCGAGGGCGACAAGCTGCTCACCATCCGGCAGAACGGCACCTCGCGCTACATCATGCTGCGCGTCACCACCGACCGCTTTACGCAGGTGGGGCTGGCCGAGGACGTCACTGCGGCCACGCTGGAGCGCATGCGCATCGAGCACGAGCGCGACTACGATATCCTCACCGGCCTGTACAACCGTCAGGCCTTCCACCGCGTGTGCGCGGAGCTGTTTGCGGACCCGCAGCAGCTGGGCGTTGCCGCGCTGGTGATGATGGATCTGGACAACCTCAAGCACATCAACGACACCTATGGCCACGACTGGGGCGACCAGTACATCCACCGCACAGGCCGGTGCTTAGCCGAGAACACCCCCACCGGCACGGTGGTGGCCCGCCTTTCCGGCGATGAGTTCATGCTGCTGTTCTACGGCTACGCAAGCCGCGACGCCATCCGCGCAAAGGTCGGCGCCCTGAGCGATGCCATGCAGCAGAGCGTGGCCATCCTGCCCAGCGGCAGCGAGCTGCGCATCAGCATTTCCGGCGGTGTGGCATGGTACCCGGACGATGGCACCGACATGGACACCCTCAAAAAGTACGCCGACTTTGCCCTGTATCAGGTCAAGCGCACCAACAAGGGCCACTTGGAAGAGTTCAGCATGGAGGTGTACAAGCGGGAAGCACAGGCCGCACAGCTGCGGCGCGACTTCCAGCAATTGCTCACCGAAGAGCGGGTGTACTATGTGTTCCAGCCCATCTTCTCGGTCCGCACCGGGCAGGTGATGGCCTACGAGGCCCTGATGCGCTCCGATATGGAGTCGCTGCGCTCGCCCGCCACCATCATGAAGCTGGCGCAGGAGCAGGGCGCGCTGTATGAGATCGAGCGGCTGACCTTCTTCAAGTCTCTGGAGACCTTCGACCACCTGCGCACCGAGGGCCTTGTGCGCAGCGATGCGCTGCTGTTCATCAACTCCATTGCAAGCATCAGCCTGCCCAGAGAGGACAGCGAGTACATGGACGCCCGCTGGCACGCGCTGCGCCGCCAGATGGTGATCGAGATCACCGAGGAAGAAGAGATGAACCGCGAAGCGCTGGAGGCCAAGCGCCATGCACCGGGCTTCTCCGGCATGTTTGCGCTGGACGATTACGGCAGCGGCTACTCCAACGAGGGCCACCTGCTGGAGCTTTCGCCCCGGTTCATCAAGGTGGATATCGCCATCATCCGCGACATCGATACGGACCCGGACAAGCAGCAGATCGTGCGCAACATCGTGGCCTATGCCCACCCGCGCAGCATGCAGATCATTGCCGAGGGCGTGGAGAACGCCGCCGAGATGCGCAAGGTGATCGAGCTGGGCGCGGACGCCTTACAGGGCTTCTTCCTTGCAAAGCCCGCCGCCATCCCGGCGCATATCGCCCCCGCCGCACGGCAGGTGATCGCCGCGTGCCACTCCGCTTCCGACAGCGGCTGAAACCAACCATAAAAAGTCCCGCAGAAATGCGGGACTTTTTTGGTATCTTCCGCAAGGCGACAGCAGCAAGATGCCGTTTGCCGCTGCGGCCCCTGCGGTGAAAAATGTGTTTGGAGCGCTCCGCAGAGCGCGACAAACGCAAATATATAAAATAATTTTCCGCTATTGATGCCCAGAGCAAAGCGGAGGGCATTTAAAATAGTGGCCGCTGACCAGAAGCGAAGAATTTTTCCTTCCGCCACTGGCGCATTGCCGCACGCTGCGGTATACTGGTGGTGCGAAAAATAACAGCACGGGAGGTGCTTTTTTGTATGGTACAGGTAGACCTCATCACCGGCTTTCTGGGCGCAGGCAAAACCACGTTCCTGCGCCGGTATGTCCGGTACCTTGTGGCACAGGGCCACAACGTCTGCATTCTGGAAAACGACTTTGGCGCCGTGAACGTGGATGCCATGCTGGTACAGGACCTGCTGGGCCCGCACTGCGACCTTGAGACCATCAGCGGCGGGTGCGACTGCGACACTCACCAGCGCCGGATGCGCACCAAGCTCATCGCCATGGCCATGCGCGGGTTCGACCGCGTGGTGGTGGAGCCCAGCGGCATTTTTGATGTGGACGAGTTTTTTGACGTGTTGCGGGACGACCCGCTGGACCGCTGGTACCGGCTGGGCAGCGTGATCGCCATTGTGGACGCCATGCTGCCGGAACAGCTCTCGCCGCAGGCGGAGTACGTGCTGGCCTCCGAGGCGGCCAATGCGGGCCGGGTGCTGGTAAGCCGCACTCAGCAGGCCGGGCAGGCGCAGACGGCTGCCGCCGTGGCCCACCTTGCCCGCGCGCTGGAAGGCTGCAAGTGCTCCCGCCGCTTTGCACCGGAGGAGATCCTCACCAAGGACTGGGCCGGCCTGACCGATGCGGACCTTGCCGCCATCGCCGCCTGCGGCCACAAGCAGGCCAGCTGTGAGAAGCTGCATTTTGACGAGCACGAAGCCTTCGGCTCCCTGTGCTTTCTGGAAAAGCACCTCACGCTGGACGGGCTGCAACAGGCAGCGGACCGCCTGTTTGCGGATGCCGCCTGCGGCCATGTGCTGCGGGTAAAGGGCTTTGCGCCGGACCCGCAGGGCAAAACCGGCTGGCTGGAGCTCAACGCCACCGCCGCAGGCAGAACGCTGGCCCCCATCCCGCAGGGGCAGGACGTGCTGATCGTGATCGGCGAAGGGCTGGACAAAGCTGCCATCGAGGCCCGGCTGACCCAATAAGTTTTCCACAAACAAAACCGCATCTGGTGCAAAAAAGGAGAAGGACCATGGAAAAGACCCGGCAGACCCCCTCGGTACGGCGCATCACCGGCATGGTGACAGGCGTTGTGATCATTGCCCTTGGCATTGCGCTGTTCAAGCAGGCGCATCTTGGCAACGACTCCATCAGTGCGCTGAACATGCGGCTGGCAGAGCTGCTGGGCATTTCACTGGGCGTGGAGAACATCTGCATCAACGTGCTGTTTTTCATCATCCAGTTCTGGTCTGGCCGCAAGTACATCGGCCTTGGCACCTTTGTCAACGGCCTTGGCATCGGTTTCATCGTCACTGCGTTCTACGACCCCATCGCGGCCTTGTTTGGCCCGGCAGAGGCGGCGGGCCTGCCGGTGCAGCTCTTGTGGATGGCTGTGGCTGTGCCAGTAACGGCGCTGGGCGTCTCGCTGTACCAGACGGCCGACCTCGGCATTGCGCCGTATGATTACCTTTCCCTCGGCCTGCGGGACCACACGCCCTTCCCGTATTTCGGGTGCCGCGTGTTCACCGATGCACTGTGCGCACTGCTGTGCTGGCTGCTGGGCGGCCTTGTGGGCGTGGGCACCCTTGTGTGCGCCTTCTGCCTTGGGCCTTTCATCCAGTTCTTCGACGGGCACTTCTCCCGCAAGGTGCTGAAATATCAGCCGGTGAAGGGATAAGTTTTTAAGATTGCAAACAAAGCCAGCCCCGCGGAACTTGTCGGGGCTGGCTTGTTTGCGTTTGGAATGCTTCCTGTGCAGAACGTGGTCGTGTGGGGCACGTTTTATGCCTTTTGCAAAAAGCATCGCCGCCGGGTTTGTTCTCTTTTGGTTGCAAAAGAGAACCAGAAAACAACCAGCGATTTCAACGCGCTGGATCCATGAAAAAGGGGCTGCACGCCCCTTTTAGACCCCAAAGCAGTTGGGCTCCATACAAAAAATCCAAGTCGCTCCGCTAAAGGATTTTTTGTGTTACGCCGATTTAGAGTCGCTTGCGCGACGTGCCGTACGGGTTGACCGTGTGTTTTTACCTGTTGACGCGGATGCTCCCGCAGGGAGCCAGCGACAGCAAATGCCGTGAATCTGAACGACCCTTCCCGTGAAAAAGCAGATCCGAAAAGCCCGCAGGCTTTTCGGATCTGCAAATTTAAAAATAATTTTCCCTCTGAATATGCCCAGAGCGAAGCGGAAGGCATTTAAAATCAGAACTTGAACAGCGGGGTGCCTGCCAGCACATCGCCTTCGGCCAGCATCTTCAGCTCGCCCAAGTCGTCGCCGTTGGTCACGATGATGGCGGTTGCGGTGGGATGGCCTGCGGCGCGGATGGCGTCCAGATCGATCTTCAGCAGCGGGGTGCCGGCCTTGACCTTGTCGCCCTCTTTCACCAGTGCCTTGAAGCCCTTGCCCTGCATCTCCACGGTGTCCATGCCAACATGGATCAGGATCTCGATGCCGTCCTCGCTGGTCAGGCCCACAGCGTGCAGGGTGGAAGCTACCTGATTCACGGTGCCGTCAAACGGGGCGTACACGGTCTTGCCGGTGGGCTCGATGCCGCAGCCGGGGCCAAGGATGCCCTGTGCAAAGGTCTCGTCGGGGATGTCGGCCTGTGCCAGCACCTTGCCGCGCAGCGGCGTCAGAACCGTCTTGCTCTGACCAAAAAATTTAGCGGTCTCTTCTTCTTCGGCCTTGCCGCCGAACAGCTTGTCAAAAAAGCCCATGGTAAAATACCTTCCTTCCAATCACTTTACAGGAAGCGGCGGCGCAGTGCAGCCGTCCGTCTCCGAACCCAATGTGGTACACCCAAAAGATACCATATCGTGAAGAAAATTGCAATCGATATCCTGCATAAAATCGGCAGAAAATCTTCGGCAGGGTCACATCAGGGCGATCAGCTGCTCGATCTCCTCCATGCGGGTGGCCCAGCTGGTGGCAATGCGCATCACGGTGTGGGTGTCGTCGTACTTCTCCCAGAAGCCGAACTTCGCCTTACCTTCCAGCGCTTCCAGCTGGCTGTTTGCCAGAATGGGGAACACCTGATTGGTGGGCGACTGCATATAAAAGCGGTAGCCCTTGGCGGCAAGGCCCTCTTTGAGGCGGTCGGCGGTGTCGATGGCGTTGCGGCTGATGCGGGTGTACAGCTCATCGGTGAACAGCACGTCGAACTGCAAGCCCAGCAGGCGACCCTTGGCAAGCAGCGCGCCCTGCTGCTTGACCATGGTCATAAAGTGGGCCGGTGCACCGTGGGGGAACACCACAGCCTCGCCGCACAGTGCGCCTACCTTGGTGCCGCCGATGTAGAACACATCGGTCAGGCGGGCGATGTCGGGCAGGGTGACGTCGGTACCCTTGGCCATCAGGCCGTAGCCAAGGCGTGCGCCGTCCATGAACAGAGGCATGTGGTACTGCCGGCACACGGCGTGCAGCTCTTCCAGCTCTGCTTTGGTGTACAGGGTGCCGTATTCGGAAGGGTGGGAGATGTACACCATGCCGGGGAACACCATGTGGTCGTGGTTGGCATCGGCGTAGAAGGTGGCGCACCAGCTGTGCACATCGGCGGCGCTCACCTTGCCCTCGTGGGCGGGCAGCGGGATGACCTTGTGGCCGGTGTACTCGATGGCACCGGCTTCGTGGGCGGCAACGTGGCCGGTGGCGGCGGCCAGCACGCCCTGCCAGCGTTGCAGCATGGACGCAATGACGATGGCGTTGGTCTGGGTGCCGCCGGAGATAAAGTACACATCTGCATCCGGGCAGCCGCAGGCGGCGCAGATCTTGGCCTTTGCGCTGGCGCAGTAGGGGTCGGTGCCGTAGCCGGGCACCTTTTCAAAGTTGGTCTCGGCCAGCTTTTGCAAAATAGCGGGGTGTGCACCCTCGCAGTAGTCGTTCTCAAAATAAAGCATCTGTCATTCTCCTGATCCAGTGAGATAAAACGCGGATAAGGCTATTCTACTACGGGGGAGGGGGAGTGTCAAATCCCGGTCCCCGCATCTTGCCGGGGAGCCGGCGCGGGAGACAACTCCCCCTTTACGGCAAAGGATTTTTGCTGTATCTTTAGTGCACCTATGGTATAATCCGAAAGGAGCATCATATTGTTTGGGAAGGGGAATGTGCATGAAAAGACGAACACTGCTGCACGACGCCGTGGTGATGCTGCTGGCCCTGTGCGCTGCCTATGCCATGGTGATGCTGACGCAGGCCATTATGGGCCGCATTGAGGGCGTTGCCATGCTCATTTTTATGCTGGCAGTATTTATCACATCTATGTGTACGGAAGGTTATGCGTGGGGCGTGGCTGCATCACTCGTCAGCGTGCTGGCCGTGAACTTTGCCTTCCTTTCGCCGTATTTCGCTTTCAATTTTACCCTGTCGGAAAACCTGTTCTCCGGCCTTGTGATGCTGGCGGTGTCCATCATGACAAGCACCCTGACCACCCGCATCAAAAAACAGGAGCAGCTGCGCATGGAAAGCGAAAAGGAAAAGATGCGCGCAAACCTGCTGCGTGCGGTCTCCCACGACCTGCGCACCCCGCTCACGTCCATCTACGGCGCCTGCTCTACCGTGATCGAGAATTACGACTCGCTGGAGAAAGCCCAGACCATCAAACTGCTGAGCGAAGCGTGTAGCGATGCCCAATGGCTGAACCGCATGGTGGAGAACCTGCTTTCCGTCACCCGCATCGACAGCGAGAAGGTGACGGTGCAAAAGACCCCCACCGTGCTGGACGAACTGCTGGACGCGGTGGTGGTCAAGTTCCGCAAGCGGTATCCGGACATCCCGGTGCAGCTGGAAACGCCGGACGCCTTTATCGTGATCCCCATGGACTCCATGCTCATCCAGCAGGTGCTCATGAACCTGCTGGAAAACGCCGCCCTCCACGCCGAGGGCATGACCAAGCTTACGTTAAAGGTGTTTACGGTGGGCAGCCGCGCGGTGTTTGAGGTGACGGACGACGGCTGCGGCATCCCCAAGGACCGGCTCAAAAAGCTGTTCTCCGGCACCGGCGGGCCGGACCCGGATGCCCCGGCGGACAGCCGCAAGCATGGCATGGGCATCGGCCTTTCGGTGTGCGCGGCCATCATCAAGGCCCACGGCGGTGAGATCAGGGCCGAGAGCCATGCAGGCGCGGGCACCACCATCCGCTTCTGGCTGGAGACCGAAGAAATTGAACTGGAGGATGCAGAAGATGAGCAATAACAAATTCAAGGTGCTGATCGTGGAGGACGAAGCGAACATTTGCAGCTTTATTGAGACGCTGCTCACCACCAACGACTATCAGGCGCTGGTGGCCCACACCTGTACCATGGGCCTGACCCTGTTCGCCTCCCACAACCCGGACCTTGTCATTCTGGATCTGGGCCTGCCGGACCGGGACGGACTGGAGTTCATCCGCACCGTGCGGCAGAAATATATGACCCCCATCGTGGTGCTCTCGGCCCGCACGGACGAGATGGATAAGATCGAGGCGCTGGACCTTGGCGCCAACGATTACATCACAAAACCCTTTGGCACCGGCGAGCTGCTGGCCCGCGTGCGTGCCGCGCTGCGCCTGAGCCGTTACAGCGCCGTGCGCGGCGGTGCCCCGGCGGGCGAGTTCCGCGCGCAGGGCATGCGCATCAACTACGACCGCCGCAAGGTGTTCGTGGACGAGCAGGAGATCAAGCTGACCCAGACCGAATACAACATCGTGGCGTTCCTGTCGCAGCATGCGGGCCGGGTGATGACCTACGCGGCCATCGTCAAGGCCATCTGGGGCGATACCGACATCGGCAGCACCAAAAAGCTGCAAGTAAACATGGCCAACATCCGCAAAAAGCTGGGCAGCCGCCCGGGCAGCAACGCCTACATCCTCAACGAGCTGGGCGTGGGCTACCGCATGATCGACGAGGACGCCCGCACCGGGGAGATCACAGAATGATACTTGCGCTGATCCTGTTTGCCGTTACCTATGTGCTGATGCTTTGGCTGCAACCGTACCGCCCGTGGGTGGCGCTGGGCAGTGCAGCGGTGTTTATCCTGCTGGGCGAGGCAGGGGTCTTTGCGTTTTCGCTGCCCGCCGCGCTGCAAGCCGTGGATTACAACGTGCTGCTGATGATGGCGGGCACCATGGGCACCGTGGCGCTGTTCATCGAGAGCAAAATGCCTGCCCGTCTGGCCGAGATGCTCATTGTCCGGGTGCCGGATGTGCGCTGGGCCGTGTGTATGCTGGCACTGTTTGCCGGGTTCATCAGCGCTTTTGTGGACAATGTGGCCACCGTGCTGATGGTGGCGCCGGTGGGCCTTGCCATTGCCCGCAAGCTGCACATCTCGCCGGTGCCGGTGCTCATTGCCATTGCAGTGGCCTCCAACCTGCAAGGTGCGGCCACGCTGGTGGGCGATACCACCAGCATCCTGCTGGGCAGCTTTGCGGATATGAACTTCTTCGATTTCTTCTGGATGCGGGGCCGTCCGGGCATCTTCTGGGGCGTGGAGCTGGGCGCACTGGCGTCGCTGGCGGTGCTGCTGTGGCTGTTCCGCCGCGAGACCCAGCCCATCACCGCGCAGGTGGAGACCGAGGTGAAGGACGATGTGCCCACGGCCCTGATGCTGCTCACCGTGGGCCTGCTGATCGCGGCGTCTTTCCTGCCGGCGCCCGCCGCCGGGCCGCTGCACACGTTGTACGAGCTGCGCAGCGGCCTTGTGTGCATGGGGCTGTGCCTGTTTGGCACGGCACGGGCCTGTGTGAGGGCAAGGTCCGCAAAGCCGCTGGCACACATTGCAGCCGAGCTGGATTGCGACACCCTGCTGCTTTTGTTCGGATTGTTCATCGTGATCGCAGGCATCCACGCGGCGGGCGTCATTGACGCGGCAGCGGTGCTCTTCCACGCCGTGGCAGGCGAGAGCCCGTTCCGGCTGTTCACTTTGCTGGTGGTGGTGTCGGTGGTGCTGTCGGCTTTCATCGATAATATCCCGTATGTGGCCGCCATGCTGCCGGTGGTGCAAGGCATCGCCGCACTGATGAACGACGGCGTGGGCATGGAGCCGTATGTGTTCTACTTCGGCCTGCTCACCGGCGCTACGCTGGGCGGCAACCTGACCCCCATCGGTGCTTCGGCCAACATTGCGGCCATCGGCATCCTGCGCAGAAACGGCGAGACCGTTACCACCCGGGACTTTCTGCGCATCGGCGTGCCCTTTACGCTGGCGGCGGTGCTGGCGGGCTACGTCTACCTGTGGCTGGTGTGGGGCCGCGCAGGCTGACCGGATGTGCCCGGCGGCACGGATGCAGATAAATGGGACGAAGGCCCCAAAAATGAAAAGACGGACAAATTCACACCCGCCTCGCCGCCGGAAAACCAGCCTGCGGCGGACTTTTGCACGAAAGTATGACGTTTTATAAAAATACAAAAGTTTTTTGTCCAAAATGCTTGACAATTCCGGCATATCTGGTATAATAACTATCGTTCCGAGTGTCACAGCTCACGAACACAACCGAATATGCGGATATGGCGGAATTGGCAGACGCGTTAGATTCAGGTTCTAATCGGGGCAACTCGGTGGAGGTTCAAGTCCTCTTATCCGCACCAAACCATGAAAATCCGAACCTTTTCTCAATAGGAGAAGGGTTCGGATTTTTTGTTTTCTTCGGAAATGAGAATGCCGCGGTTGTGCAGCAATGAAAGCCCCAGTGGGGCTTTTAAGCGGCAGAGCGGTCTTGCGCCAGCAAGATGGAGGGGCCTTGCCCCGACAAGCTCCGGCTCCTTCTAAACCGCGGTGTGTCCGAAACCTTATCAGAAAAAAGACCGTATCACAAAGGTCACAACTGTAAAGGTGCCGTAAGGCGGAAAGGACACAAACATGAAGTACGATGAAAGAGCCTGCAAA